>NZ_QUKK01000018.1:0-9405 GCF_003481085.1 Coprococcus sp. TF11-13
GATTGAGATTTCACCTGTTTTAAGAGATTTAATAACTGTTATATTTTGTTATTAAATTCTCCGCAATTCCTTGAAAACACTGGATTTGTCGCAGGTGAGCTTTCCCTTATTGTTTCCCTTGTGTTATATCGTCCTACCAGTGTTTACGAACACTGATAAGGGAAAATACAAGGGCAAAAAAATTATATAAAACAGTATAACACAAAATAAAAGTGACATGGTGAACTGATTGAAATGCTTCTGATTTTTGTAACAGATGATTTATTGATCGATAAGGAGATAAGATACGATGAGAACAATATTTGCAGAATATAATCCCGGACGAAACAGCATTGATGTTTATACCAGTGCAGGCTATATGCTTCGCATTGACTGTTGGGAAGCAGAAAAGGACTTAAAAACCACACCAGGATCAGACTGTGCATTAAACGCACTCGCCATTGATGAACCTCTTGAATATGCAAGATTATATCTTGATGGAAATTTGCAGATGTGGGTAGATGCGGAAGATTCATTAGAATTATAAAATACAAGTAGCCTGTATTCTTTATTTCACATACAGGCTACTTAATCAAAATTACTATAATTGATGGTAAGCAAGTTTCTTAATATACCTTGTTTGAATAATACTGAGCCATTTGCATATTAATTTCAAATGAAAACTTTTTAGTTTTGATTCAGTATTTAATCAATGTTCCTATATTTTAAATATTCTGTGAACTTTTTAACTGCTGGAGTAATTTTGGTCCGATCTTTCATCGCCAATGCAATTTCTCTGAAATATGGTGTTTGAAATGGTCGGATTGCAATCTGATATGGTATACGTCTCAAAATCATTTCAGGAAGTATACCAAATGCGATTATTATTTATAAGTATTTCTTGAAGGTATTTTTCATCTTCAGGGCAACGTCCATCGCCCAATCGAACTGTTCAGACCACTTATCCTTATTTTAAAAATTTGCCGAATAAGATATAAGGATTCTGTTGGCTTTCTTGTCCAGTCATTAGGCTTTTCTACCACTTCAAATTTAACGGCGATATCCGAACTGCCTATTTGGTATAGTTTGATTTCTACCAAGAAGAGCGCAATATTCTCATCGGTGTGATTATTCAGCCACTCAATTGCAGAGCGATGTTCTTCTCTGGCTCTCTTGACAACCCAAATTACAATATCGGCAGATTTGCCGGAGGCATATGTAATCAATTTACCAAGGTAATCATGGTCTGTATCTTCAAGCTGATTTTCAATAATGGTTTTTCTGTCCGTTCCTGTTTCAGTTGCATAAATGTCTACATTAAAATCTCCAACGCTGGACTCAGTTTCATCAAAGGTTATCTCCAAGCCAACGGCATCCGCCAGCAACGCAAGATTGTCCTCTTCTGCAAGCCAAAGAGTAAAGTCTATTGCCTAAAAAGTTGCTTGATCAAGAGGTGAGTGCTAATTATTTGAGATTTTTTTTGCACACCTTGATTTTGCTTGGTATGCAGCCATTTTTTCTTTCCAACTGCCAAAGATGGGATTTTACTATAACCGGATTTTTTATTTCGCGCACTCCATAATAACCGCTTCACATCTGCCATATCCAAGCTGTGAACTGTTCAGACACAACGTGTAATTGCTGGCCTTTCCCCACTTCTGCCCGGTATAAAAGTTATAATTTGTCATACGCCTTTTATCTGTATCCTCTATCAGCTTTGCTGCTTTCTGGTCACTGACATTATATAACCAGCTGATACGCTGTATGCATCATCCAGAAGCATTCCCTTGGTCTCAAGCAATTACCTGCAGTGTCTCTCCCGCTCCCTTTTTTAAACATATAATGATTTATAAAGCGTTACTTTTTTTCTCTGCACGGTCAAGATAAATATAAAATCCAACATTTAGCACGATTCCCACCATTGTCGATACTGGTGCCGCAAGACCGATCTTCGTCAGGCTTGCATTCGGCTGGATACTCATCACATAGGCAAATGGAAGACGTACCAGCAATGTCTGGATTAATCCCTGTGTCATTACCCATACCGTCTTGTTATTACCATTGAAATATCCGACCATACTGAACAGAATTGCTGTCACGATTGTTTCCAGTGCGAATCCTTTCAGATATGCATACCCTTTCTGGATAACGGCTACATCCGTTGTGAAGAACCCTGCCAGTATATCGCCTCCAAACATCACCAATAAAAATACTATACATCCCACAACCAGGCCAACACCGATTCCGGTAAACATGGATTTCTTCGCACGCTTTGCCTTGCCTGCTCCGATGTTCTGAGATACAAAGGATGCCATCGACTGCATCAGCGCACTTGGAACCAGCATCGCAAAGTTGACAATCTTACATGCAACACCGTAACCCGAAGAAGCTTCCAGGCCAAGCCGGTTCACAAATGCACAAAGTGCCAGGAAGGACATCTGTGTCAGGAACTCCTGCAGTGCAAGCGGAAGTCCGATCTTTAGGAATTTCTTACACTGACTATTCAACCCGAAATCTTTTCTGGTAATCTTAAATGGAAGTTCCTTTTTGATCAGAATAACAATAGCAAATACTACGCTGAGTGCCTGCGCTGTAACAGTTGCAATCGCCGCACCTGCTGCGTCCATATGAAATCCTGCCACAAGTACTATATCTCCGATCACATTTACAATACATGCAACAAATACAAATAGCAACGGTGATTTACTGTCCCCCAGTCCACGGAAAATTGCTGATAAAAGATTGTATGCAACAATAAAGAAAATACCGCCTCCGCAGATACGCACATATACCGAGGTCAGCTCAACCGCCTCTTTCGGAGCCTGCATCAGGACTGAGATTGGATGTGCAAATCCAACCATAACAATAAATAATCCGACTGCAATCATCGTAAATACAACTGCTGATCCGCCAATGACCGATCCAATCTGCTCTGGTCTCTTTTCACCGAGATATCTCGCAATCAGTACCGTAATACCCATTGCAAACTGTGTCACTACAAAAGTTACAAGATTCAATACCTGACTTCCCGTAGAAACCGCTGAAAGCCCGGATGTAGAACCGAATCTTCCAACTACCAGAAGATCCACTGCACCGTATGCCGCCTGCAGGATCAATGATCCCAGCACCGGTATCATAAATGCAATCAGTTTTTTAAGTATGCTTCCTTGTGTAAAATCTGCCTTATCGTTCATCGTAATGTTTTCTCCTTTCGCACATGATCTGATAAAATTTCTCTATCGTCCGTATCATACATTCTGCATCTTCGTCCGAGATTTCTTCCATGTAAGGGAGCAGACTTTTAAAATATTGTTCGTCATATTTCTGCGAAAGATTTGTTCCCTTTCTTGTAACAGCTATGTATGTGACACGTCCATCTGCTTCAGAAGCCATTTTCTTAAGGTATCCTTTTTCTTCCATCTCTTTGACAGTTCTTGTAACTCCCGGTCTTGGAAGCTCCATTGCATCACTGATATCCGACACCTTTACCTGTACGCCCTGTCCTTCCAAAGACTGTATCGTATCCAGATATTGAATAAAGGATGAACGAACACCTTCGGGCAACGGTGGGAGCATCTCCCGGGTCCGCTTTGCCTGATAACATGCATCGAACATCCTTTTTATTATTTCACTTGTCATATTCTGTCCTCCTTATATATTATCAGTAAAATCACCACTTATACTTTCTTTTGCATTCATGGCACTTCTAGTAATTATCACAGTTAATTACCTTTGATAATTATATAAAAATTTAGAAATTTGTCAAGCTTTTATTCCATTGTTAACAGCTGATCCGCTGAAAATTTATCATCTTCTTAATATCTTCCGGAATTTTTTCCCAGATTTCCGCAGACACATATTCCATATTTTCCCAAATCTACCCTTCCATTTATCACTTCAACTCCATCCGCTCGAAGAAGTTCTGCCTGTACATCCTCTCCACCAAACGCAAATGCCCCGGCCAGTTCACCTTTCGCATTGACCACTCTGAAGCACGGAATATGTTCCGGATCCGGATTCTTATGCAGTGCATTGCCCACGGCTCTTGCCATTCTGTGGTCTCCCGCCATCTCTGCGATCTTCCCATAAGTTGCCACATGTCCTTTCGGAATACGCTTCACTGCTTCATAGATTCTCTTTGTCGGACTGTCCGTAACCAGATCATACCCAGACAATCTGATCTTTCTCTTTATCCGGCAAAGGCTCTTTTTTCTCTAGCTGTTTCAGAATCGCTTCTTCCCGTTCTCTGGCTGCCTTGTCTACTTCCAGAAGATGCTCTCCAATGGTGTCCTGCAGAAGCATCACCTGATAAGTTGAATTTCGATGATTCTTCAGATAATCTCTGTGAAGAAAACCATACTTGCCAAGTTGCTCCATCTGCTCACCGGATTTATAGGTGAGATTCGGGATCAGATATCCATTTACATTTGTATACGTTATATAAATAGGACATTCGCAATCCGCTTTCGCTACTTGCTCATGAACGCAGTTGCTTCGCTGCCTGCGTTCATTTTATTATGAGATTCCGACAGGTGTATTAAGAGGTACTGGGCACTCTTTATACCCGGCTATTGCAACTATCATAGGAACCTGTTGTTTTCGTATCCTCTGGATATATACTATTTTCAGGCAGCATTGCCAGTTAAATATTCTGTATTATGCTTTTCCTATTTCATGGATACTAACACTATTTCTTATTATAATTGGCTTTATTATAATAAAACCAATAAAGTAATATCCAAACGAATAAATTTTATTTTTATGCACAAATCGGACAGCTTTAAAAATTTAGCTGTCCGACCTACTCTTAATAATATCCCCGTTCTTCCTGCCAGTCTTTCACATAGCATCGAATTCCAATATAAATCACATGCACCAGTAGCAACAGCGTGATAAGATTTACAGGAATAACAGATTTTATCCATTCTCCAAAGTAAATTACAATAGCTGCACTCGTTATCGCCACTATTATACTGAGGATATCCCAGCAATATTTCCGGTAGATTTTTCCAACCTGATAGCCAATCCCAACTATCAGTAATCCGGTTATTATAAATAAAATTCCCATAACAATAGCTACGATCAGCCAGTACATAAGCCCGGAAAGGATACGGTTAGGTATTCCGCTGCTTAACTGTCCGAAAGAATCTGCACCTATGACAAACTCCCGAAACAAGCTTCCCATTCCTTTTCCTAACACACCGAAAAAGGTGATACAGTCGTTAAGGAAAACTGGCGAAAGAATAGCCGTAAACAGGGTTATTGTTATGCTGTACCATGCCAGTAGGAACAGGATACTTTCATAACCAGTTGTCATATTTTTAAATTTCTTTTCCAGCTGACTTTTGCGGTTATCGCATTTTTCTTTTGCTTTCTGGTAAGCAGTGCGGTCACATTTTTCACATTTCTCATAAGGCACTTTTTTCTCAACAGCTACCTCTACCGTCTTTTGGTGTGTCTGTGCATAAAGTTTCTCCTGTTCTGCTTTTTCATACTTAAATTTCCATGCCACGACTTCTGCGTTGGCTCTTTTCCTTCTGTCTGTCTCGTTGGTCAATCGCTCCTCTGTTTGCCTTAATCTTGTCCGCAATGCTTCGATATTCTCGACTCTGTTTTCGCTGTTCAATTTCTCGTTCAAGGTCAGCGATTCGCTTAGCTGCTTGTTCAGTTCCAAAATTGTCTGGTCTTTCTGATCCAGTTCGTCCTGCATCTGTTCTGTCATCAGCAAAAGTTCTTCCACCTGCCCGACGTTCTCTAAGTCTTTGCATCCGTTCATCAAGCTCCCTCACTTTCTCTATCTGCTGTTTAAGGTCAGCAATTCGGTGTTCTGTTTCTGCAATAAGCTGTTCTCGCTGTTCAGCTTCTGCGTTAATTCCTGCCATTGCTGATTCTCGGTTTCCAACTGTTCGATTCTGGTTTTCTGTTGCTCGATCTGTGAGAGCAGTTCTTCTGTATCTGGCAAAAGATTCAGCAGCCCGGATAATTCGCTGTTTAAGTTTTTTAAACTCTGGTTCTGCTCCTGAAAAAACAGAAGCTGCCTGTCCCGTTCCTGTAATTCCTGTATCATCTCTGCCATAAGATTCTGCTGTTCCTCGATCTGGTTTATCATTGTCTCCATCATGGGAATGACTTCCCGGCTTTCTTCTAATGTCATCCAATCGCACCTTCCATTGTGTCAATGCACCAGATACTTTTCCAAAAGAAATCTTTATTTTACCCAGCAGTGCATTTTGTCTTTTTATGATCTGGTTTTCCTCCACTTTCCATGAAGCGGAGGATGTCTGTCCGTTTTGAAATTTCTCATCAATTTTTCTGGCATCCGCACCCTCATGGATCGTTGGTATCTCAAATTTTCCCTGCCTTGCATAAGAACGGTGGTCAATGTGATTTTCCGTTTTCAAATGTGCATTACAGACATTTGCCCATTCGCTCCGCCATAGTTCACAATTTTTGGGATTGTTCCATCCGGTAGCATCGGTTAATACACGTTTCCACTGTTTACGATTCCTTGCACCGATTTTCGGATTACCGTTTTCGTCCAATACCGGGATTCGGATTCCATGACGGGCAGGGTTCTTTTTATCCTGCCACCAGTCCGGGTGAGACTCATCAACCACGATATTTCCATCATTATCTCTGACAAAATCCCAGTCTTTGACTTCTTTGTTTCCCCATGAATGGTCTGGATTGAATGGACGCATGGTAACAAGTAAATGCACATGTGGGTTTCCATCGCCCTTATCGTGAATGCTCCAATCTGCACACATGCCTTTGTCTACAAAGATTTTCTGAATATAATCCGTTGTATATTCAATCTGTTCCTTTCGGTTCCATTCTTTCGGTAGTGAGAACTCAAACGACCTGCCAAGCTGTGCATCCGCGGTCTTCTCAATCTTCAAAACTTCATTCCACAAACGCTGTTTCTGAAAAGTAAGTTTGAATTTTTCCAGTGCAGCTTCTTTGTTATCTGCTCTTTTATATCGGACTGATTTCTGGAACCGTCTGATAGTTTCAGCAGGTACATTCTGCCATTCCTGTGGTGCATTTTCACACATCATCAGGCTGGTATAAACGACTTCTTTTTTTGAAGTGTAGTAGCTGATCCTGCCTGTTTCTTCATTTTTCATCACATCGCCATTGAGATAAGCAGACGCCGATATGATGGATTTTCCTTTGCTGCGTCCAACAATCTTTACTGTATAATGAAAAATCGCCATGCTCCGTTTCCCCCTTTCTGCCGTATCCGGCTTTGATTTCCAGCAGGTAACCTTTTCCCTAAAAGAAAATGGTATCTGCCGGAACGCCCTCTGCATAAGAGTGCCTCCTGCGGCATGAGCAGGTCTGGCTGAAAGCCCCGCCGACGGAACGAGCCCGGCAAGCGTAAGCGCAGACCGGTTGCCATCTGTGGCAAACTTATACGGACGACCTCTGGTTGTCCATAAGTGCGCCCTTCATAAAAAAGCAATGAAGGGAATGGAAAACCCACTCCCTCCGGCATTACACTTCCTCCGTATTTGCAACTGGCTCTTTCTGCATTGCCTTTGAGAAAAACTTTCCGTTTGCTTCCTGCCTTTTTAAGAAGCCGATCAGCTTCGGGATATCTTCTTCCTCAATCGCAGAACCCAGCACCGATTCCACCGCACCGCCAATCTGGCAGAGCCTGTGTGTCCGCTTTTTGGTTTCCACATCTTTCTGACGTTTCTTCAGTTCCCGTTTCTGTGCTGCATACTGTTTTGCCTTCTCAAGGCTTTCCTGTTCTTTCTTTTCCAACTGGAGCATACGCTCCTCATAACTCTTTGTTGATCTTGCCATAAATATCATCGTCCTTTCATTTTTCTTCCAAACATAAGTTTCCTGTTGTCTGTCAGACTAAATACATGGTATAATCTGCTTGCGTGTAGGTATATCATGGCTCCGGTCTGATAGAACCTTTGGCGGTTTCTTCGGGAACCGCTTTTTTAAGTTGAACCGTTTCTTGTGACTGCTTTCACATTTCCCTTATCCCTCAAGTCCCTGCCCTCGTTGGCTTCCATAAAGAGTTCCAGCATATCTGTTTTGATCAGGACTTTTCTCCCAACCTTCAATACCGGAAGTTTCTTCCACTCTACCAACTTTCGCAGGGTGTTCCTGCCAATTCCCGTATAATCAGCAGCTTCCTCAATAGATAAGGCGATCTTTCTTTGCGTCATATGACCACCTCCTTATTGATTGCATTATGCAATTTCGTTTGTGCTGTCAGTATAGCGTGTTTGCATCTTGTTGTCAAGCATTATGAAATTATATTTCTTTTCTTTAAATTGCATATTGCAATATATGTTGTTACGTGGTATAGTAATGACATACCGAAAAAGGAGGCACATCGGCATGAAAGATAAAGAACTACGCAAGCTGATCGGCAGCAGGGCAAAACAGCGCCGTCTGGAATTAAATCTGACACAGCCTTATGTCGCAGAGAAGATGGGAGTTACCGCTTCCACAATCCTGCGTTATGAGAACGGTTCGATTGACAATACCAAAAAGATGGTACTGGAAGGTCTCTCGGAAGCACTTCATGTATCAATCAAATGGCTCAAAGGGGAAACCGATGAATATGAAACTGATATTACGGATAAGAAAGAATTGCAGATTCGTGATGCGATGGGCAACATTCTCAAACAGTTACCTCTTGACCTCAATAAAACAGAAGACGCTTTTTCTAAAGACTTACTGCTGTTACTGTTAAAGCAATATGAATTGTTTCTGGATTCGTTTCAGTTCGCCTGCAAAAATTACAAAGGCAGTACCAAAGATGCGGACATTGCCAAAGTAATGGGATTTGAATCGAAAGATGAATATAATGAGATTATGTTTCTCAGGGAGATCACGCATACTGTCAACGCATTTAACGATATGGCAGATGTGATAAGGCTCTATTCAAAGAAACCGGAAGCAGCCGAACAAAGACTTGCCAATCTTTTATCCGAAGTTATGTATGAGGATTCTGAATCGGTATAGTAAGACAACCGGAGTTGTGATATACTTACACGCAAGAAGCATTTCAACAGTTCCGATTGTCTGATATCGAAAGGAGACATACGATTATGGCAAAAGGATCTGTTAGAAAAAAAGGAAAAAAATGGTACTATCGCTTCTATGTAGAAGATGCAAGCGGTAAAATGGTTCAGAAAGAATACGCCGGAACCGAGAGTAAAAGTGAGACGGAAAAGCTTCTCCGCAAGGCACTGGAAGATTACGAAAATAAGAAGTTTGTCGCAAAGGCAGATAATCTTACCGTAGGAGAACTTCTGGACATGTGGGCAGAAGAAGAACTAAAAACTGGGACACTCAGCAACGGTACAGTAGAAAATTATCTTGGTGTAATCCGCTATATCAAAAAACACCCGATTGCAGACCGCAAACTGAAAACAGTTACTGCCGAACATTTAC
>NZ_QUKK01000019.1:0-6584 GCF_003481085.1 Coprococcus sp. TF11-13
TTGCCGCTCTTCTTGTCCTTCTCATCCTTATCCAGACCCTTTGCAGCCTCAATTGTCAGGTAACCATCAGCAAGCTGAACCTTTACTTCATCTTTATTGAATCCTGGGAGATCCATATCTACTTCATATGAATCGTCTGTCTCACGGACATCGGTCTTCATCATGTTCTTTGCATGCTTACCATACAGCGCACGCTCGGTAGGTGCTAACGCTTTACTGAACTCCTTGTCAAAATCCCTTCCAAATGGGAAATAGTCATTCATCCAATCATCAAATAAATCTTCTCCAAAAATACTAGGTAACATAAGTCATTTCTCCTTTCAATCTCAAACAAGTGTCGGAAATTGTGGTTTCTTATGAAACCCCAAGGCACTTAGACTTTTTGTTTACTGTTACTTTCAAAATAATTGTCAAGATAAACTTTCGGGATTCTTTCTCTTCTTTCTAATCCCTTTCCTTATCTTTGACTATGTTATACACCCAGTTGTTAGCACTGTCAAGAGGTGAGTGCTAATTTTTTTATGAAGATTGTGTGAACGCAAATGGCTCTATCCCTTATAGATACTCTCATTCTTAATTCATTGTAAATGACATTCTCCATAGAATGTGTCACTTCCAGTTGCCTGTAATGAATTTTTGAATTTCTAAGTCCCATATCCATAAAATAGTACTTCATTGGCGTACCGATATAGAACTTTCCCTTAATATCATATCTGTTCGCCTCTTCAATTAAAAAAGCATCCTCCAAATATTCAATATATTTCGTAATCGTTGTTGCTGTAATCTTCGAATTGTTTACGCTTTTAAATGTTTTCTGAAGTTTGTTAGGATTTGTCAACGCGCCAATTGCAGATGCCAAAACATCAAGCAATGATTCCATTTCTCCAACGTTTCTGATTTTGTTTCGTTTCACAATATCACTGATATATGTTTCCTGAAACATATTATCCAATAGATTCACTTTTTGCTCATCCGTTTCGGCTAATACCACCAACGGAATACCGCCATAAGTAATATATTCGTTCCATCCATCATATTTATTTCCATCATAGCAACTCATAAATTCCGAAAAGCTCAAAGGGTACATATGAACCTCATCCCCTCTGCCACCAAATTCAGTAGCTATATCTCTGGATAAAAACTTTGCATTACTTCCTGTTACAAACACATCGCAATTCTTCTTATCCGCTAAACCGTTAAGCACACTCACAAACTCATCCAGCAACTGCACTTCATCTAAAAGAAAGTAGTATAAATCAAACGCCATTTCAATGATGTGTTTTTCATCCACTCCATTTTCAAGCAAATGATTTTTAAACAGCGTTCGCAATAAATATGATTTTCCACATCTTCTTATTCCTGTTACAATTTTAATCAGACCATTTCCTTCACAATTTATAAGTTGTTCTAAATAGTAATCTTTTTTAATTTCTTTTAATGATTTTGAAAAGCTGTTTAGATACATAAAAGATAATCAGATTATTTTTAACACATATTTTAAACTTGGCTTTGATGATAACTATAAAATAGTTCAGTTTGATCATAAGCTGGCAGAGCAGCATTTTGGAAATAAATACATAGAATATCATTGTGAATTTTTCAGGGCTACCATTACAAGTATTATAAAAATGTGGTTAAAAAATGGATGTAAGGAAAGTCCTGCGGAAATGGCTGACATTATAAGGCAGGAGTATAGAGGAAGGATTGAAATCGACCGACTGAAGTTAACGTTTCGAAGCTCAATCACTATTCAACCCTGCTTTCTTGCTGTCTACGCTTGTCAAATGCCGTTACCGACATCATCCCAAGACTCGCTATTATCTGATTGGCTGGACCTTGGATAAACCGGCTTCCCACCGGCTTGATTACACACCCTTAGCGGGGCGCACAACTGGAAGTTGTCACAACACAACTTCTTTTTATTTGCTGCAACTCCTTACTTTGCTAAATTCATAATACGTTCTGCCATGTTTTCTGGATATAATGTCGCCATACTGGCGTGTCCCATATTTTTCATTTCTATAAACTTTACATGTAGAAAATGTTCTTTTACATATGCTAAATCTTTTGATCTTTCTTTACGTTCTTTATCACCGTACCAATATTCTAATTTACCCGAATATTCTATAATACCTTCCGGCATCCTGTAGTTGTTGCATGATTCAAAAGTTCTCCAGATGGTCTTATAACTGATAAAGCGGAAAACTTTCGCCATATATTCTAAATCTTCCTTGCTATATTCATCTGTTGCAAACACCTTTTCCAGAAGGCTAAACCCGCCTGTTTTTCCCATAGAGATCAGCAGAAAATCCTTAACAGCAATGAATCGAGTAAGTAACCATGGTATCTGATATGGTGTGATTCCGCCATCGCATATTGTGTTATTTACGGTAATTTTCTTATCTGCAAGCATTCTTAAAACAATACTACCTCCCATAGAACAGCCATATAGAACATCAATGGTGGTAATCTTATTTTTTACTAACCACTCTGCCAATTCCCCGGCAATATTTTCCACGCTGGTAAAATTTTGCTGTGAATCATTTTCATCATATCCCGGCAATGCCGGAATAATTACATGGCAATCCTTTTCCAATAAAGGAATTAGATATTCAAAAAAATCCCACATCACTACAGATGGATGTACCAGAACCACTGTCTTTGCATTACTTTTTCCATATTCATGAATTGTCATTCCTTATCTCCTGTATACTTCCCAATCAATTTGATAACTTCTGGTTTGTTACTTTCTATTATACATTATATCGGCAGAATCGAATATCCATTCGATGCCATATTTCTGTAATATAAAAGCCGGATGTGTCAAACCTCAGTGGTTACTGACGAATCCAACCTTTTGTAGTCCGGCAAGCACCTTGTACCACGAACATTATACCGCAATCCACTCATGCAGCGCCGCCGAATGTCTTTTGTCTACGTCCTTTCTTGTAGCCTCACACTCATGCGGATGTTGCTGCAAACGCTGATCCATCCGGCGGACATATTTGCCAGCCTCCCAGAAGCTATCATCATCTGCGCCAATCAAAATTAACTTTCCCTTGATATTTTCAACCTTTATCATTTCTTCTTCCGTATGTTCCCGGTCTTTTTCGGAATCTATGAACAGGCATGCGGAACGCTCAATATCACCTGAGCCTTTCGTTTCCTCTTCAACCTTTTTCCAATACGTTGGATGTTCGTAAACAAATGGCATATAAGCAAGCGGCTTTCCACGATAGGAAAGTCCTTTCATCAAATTCCAGTTTGCAGCTGAAAATGCTCAGCCTTTTATTCTTGCGTCTTTACCTCCCAGACAGCCACATCACCAAAAGCCCTACCGGCAAAGCAATCACCGCCTGGCTGAACATTCCTATCACCGCATATTTAATATGATGCCAATAATCATGGTAAGCATCCACCAAATCCTCAGTTCCCGGAATTATCATCTTCTTACTATGGCAAAACCACAGACAATCCACCACCAATGCATCAAACCACATCTCAACTACCCACATGATATATCCGTGAAACCATCCTTCAGAGAAAGTACGTGCACCGCCGATATAGTACGCTAATACAGTCTGCAAAAATATGTATCCGATAAATAATCCCAGTTTTCCTATCGTTGCTTTCTTCTTAAGTTTCCCGGAGCTTTCCTGAATCAATCCAAGCTCTCTGCATCGATCCTGTATCGCCTTGGGGTATTCCTGTATCATGCCAAGCTTTCCCTTCTTTGCTATATTGATACCGCAAATTGTGTAAATGATAACATTAAAAATAACTATTTCTAATAGATAATTCATTTTGCCTCCTCATCGAACACCAGCCATGCAAAATCGCCTCAATCTATCTGACAGACGCTGCACTGATCGAAACATCGAGATTGAGTTAGTCGTTGCTAACCTAATATTAGCATATTTTCCTGAGAATGTAAATGAGTATAACAGCCTACTATATTTGCAAATGGCTGGATGAAGAATTTGTGTCCTATTCCTGTAATAGCCAATCCGCTATTCTGGCACAGTTTCCAGACCTGTTTTGTTATCATAATAAGATTCAACCAGAGCGCAGTCCATGATCAAAACGTAGAATACATTTCCATAATAACGGTTTTCCACAATTCTTCCGTGATCAAGAACAGGAAGATATGTTCCATCTTTTTTTGCAAAATGGAACCTTACATAGTCATTATTTCCACTGGTCTTTGCATCAATCTGTTTCCAGATGCTGGTCTCAACAGAATCCCGTTCGTCTGGATGGACCAGATTTCTGAATCTATGATCTGTGTAATCCAGAAAATCATCAAAATCCCTGCAGCCAGCAAATTCTATCAGTTCACGATTTGCAAATAAAATATTATCATTTTCAGGATCAGCTATATATATAAGGAAAGCTCCCGGAAGATTCTTTGATACATCCTGAAGTGCAAATCCAAGCTGGCTTCTGTGCTGCATCTTATAAGCTCCTCGATAAGGACTGCAATTATTCTTTCCATGAAGTTTTACCGCGTAAAGTGCCATATCCGCGCATCTGATAAGCTCCGAAACATCTTCACAATCTTTTGGATATTCTGCATACCCAAGAGAAATGTAAAATGGATGCTCCCCACCATTATATGTTATATGCCGTGGCTGAAGAGTAAATTGTTCTATTTTCTTTCTTGCCTCTTCCTCTGTTGTGTCAACCAGAATGGCGGAGAACTCATCACCGCCATTTCTGCAAATAATAGAATTATCATTGAAATAGCTCTGCATGTCCTGTGCAAGACTTTTCAGTGCGGCATCTCCAACTACATGACCATACATATCATTTATAAATTTAAAATCATCAATATCCATCTGTATACCCACGCAATGAATATGAAGATCGCCCTGCATAACCTTTTTGAGCTGTTCGTCAAACCCCTTACGATTCAAGAGTCCGGTCAGCGGATCTGTTATCGCCATTTTTTTTAATGTATCTCGATGTCTCTCAATCACAAGGATGACCACCGTTAATCCAGTTAAGAGCAAAATAACACATATTCCCAAAAACAGCTGCGGAAATACATTCCACCCATGACTCCAGCCATCAGCAGGCATTATCTCAAAATCAAATAGACTGCCGCAAAATTCAAACTCAAATGTAATCGGATTCTTCATAATATTGCCGGATGATGATACTATCTCTGTATCATCAGACAAAGGGGAAACTGTCTTTGTCAGGGAGTAATCATAACCGAATTTTGTGAGTGCCTGAATTGATTCTGTAAATATCTCCGGAACACGTATAATTACTATGGTAAATCCCCAAAATACTGGAGAGCCATCTGCCCCCTCCAGATATACAGGATTTCTAATCGCAATGCCCTGCCCCCCCTGTTTTAAATCAAAAGGGCCCTGCATCGTGACTATATTTTTATCTCTTCCATAACGGCATATCTCTCCACGACTTTCATCATGCATCAAATCTATCTTTCCAGCTTCATTCCCTGCCTCCGGATATATATCTGTGACAACACCGTCAGGCGCAATCTGTATGCTCTGAATAAAATCTGCCATCAGATCCCGAGCAACTTTTTGAAAATTGTCAATTTTCCCATTTTCGCTGATTGCTATCTCTTCAAGTGTATCTGTAATTGCAACTCCACGGTTCATGTCATTCTGTAGTCGTTCTGCATATGTTGTGGCATTAAGCGCTGTGACATTCCGTACCTGTTTATAATTTGATCTATATGAATGATATAAAACTACTGTCAAAACCAGACAGCCAACCAGAAAAATGAGAACCGGCAACATAAGCTTTTTGTTATGGTTTTTACGCGAATTCATAGTATGTCATCTCTCCTTATTTTGGATGCTATTTACAAGTTCTCTACAAATTGCACATATTTTATCGCATTCATTCATTTTTGACAAGTCAGCATTCAGGGATGTTTTTTTAGAGGAACAGTATTATAATACAGAAACGAAAAGAGGTAATCGCTATGCAGATAAGTATAATTTTGCTCGGAAAGCTTATTAACTTTTTTATTATGATCCTGGACACACTGCAGCACAATGCTCTCCGAAAAGCCACATCTGGAATGGAAAAAGATAATATATAACAAAGATGCTACATACTCCAGTCTTTTAAATGTATTTACTACTTTGTTCTGTATCATAACCATGCCTTTGGCTGTCATATTGTTCTCATGGCTGATACTTTAATGGGGACGTTTTTTTACTTTAATGGGGACGTTTCTTTTGTCATGAGGATTGTCCCTGGAACAGACAAGCAAAAGAGCCCCCCGCATACCTGCACCTTGCAGATACACGGAGGGCTCTACGAATATTAGTCATCTGTTATTAAGTAATTACGCATTTCTTACATTATTCGATTGCGATGTAATTACTCTTCTCTACATTCTTCTGCTCTTCCTTCTTAGGAATCGACAGTTTCAGTACGCCATGTTCATACTTTGCATGAATGTCTTCCTGAGTAACTCCTTCACCGACATAGAAACTTCTGCTCATGCTGCCGGCATAACGCTCACGCCTGATGTACTTGCCGCTCTTCTTGTCCTTCTCATCCTTATCCAGACCCTTTGCAGCCTCAATTGTCAG
>NZ_QUKK01000002.1:0-443228 GCF_003481085.1 Coprococcus sp. TF11-13
GCATCCATGTGTTCAGCCTAGTTCATAAATATGTGTCCAGGATTCTGGGTACATATCAAGTCGGTGTGGAGTTTTATTGTATATTAACTATTATTAGTTAGCCAGAGCCTGAAGTACAGCAGCCTTCATCGCATCGTCACACTGCTCATCTCCTATGTACAATGTAACTGTACTCTTTCCGCCTGCAGGAAAATCAAATACTGCCTTCAGTGTCTTGTCTATATATGTTCCATCTGAACCATACTTTGCAAGATCCATGCTGACCTTTGTTCCATAATATGTGATTCTGAATCCACCGTTTGTTGTGTCCTCATAATACCATACTGTTGTCTTGGCCTTCTTATCAAGAGCGTCTCCATATGTAACACCTGTAGGAACCTTCTTCTCTGTTCCGTTGCTCTGTACATCTGTATAGACGATCTCATTCTTCTTAAGGCTGTCTATCTTGTCCTTTGCTTCATCGTTAGTACGATACTGAATATTACCCTTTACAAATATCTGAGCTGTCTCAGGAAGAACCAGATACACACCGCCACAGATAGCTGCTACCACAATAATGGCTACAAGGATCTTAACAAATGTCTTCATAATTATCTCTCCTATCCACAATCAAATTCATCAATCGATACTAGAACAGTTCTTTCTCAAGCTGGAATATGAAATCCTCAAGGAGCTGCATGCGTTTGCTGTACTCAAGTCGTCCAGCCTCCGTCTTACATCTCTTGATCTTTGGTTTATTGATCTTATAAAAATTCTTGATTCTGTAATATGCGCGCTTATAGCTTGCCTCGTCCTCTATAGCCGTAGCCATGGAATCCCACAGAACACTGATCGCTCCCACTTCATCCAGCAGGTCTGCATCCATAACTATCCTGCACTCAAGTGACAAATCTGCATCAGTATCCTTCTCCTCATGGATCATGATTATCTCGCCTATCTTGGCTATCTTCTGTGGATCGACTCCCAGACTGTCAAGATAATTGACAGCTATCTCTGCTCCGACCTCCCCATGTGGTCTCTCGTCATCCCAGCCCACATCATGAAGAAGTGCCGCGAGAACTATTATATCCAGATCTCCACCTAACTTCGACTGAAGCTTTATCGCCCATCTATACACCCGCATAGTATGTTCAAATCTGCTCCTGAATGGATAATTAGGCGGCCTACCGTTAACGGCTGTCTGTTCCTTTACAAAATCAATTACTTCAGCGTAATTCATATCCGTTTCGCCCCTTGGAAATCACTATTCTGCAGCGCATAATAACACTGCAAAAGTATCATACTTGATGATAACATCTTTTGTGGGATTTTGCTATATTTTTTTAAATTTTTAATAAATAATGTTAAAAATAAAAAAATCCATGCGATCTTCCTTCGAAGCGTCACCATAGACGTTACCTCAGCAGTTAACTCAGCCCAGGCACCCTCACGGCACACAGGAGATTCCCCTTAGTGCTGCTTCGTCTCCGACCTGACACGGTTCGAAGATTCCTGTTGCGCGAGACCCAGACATCAACATCACTTACTGAGGGCAGCCCTACAGCGGCCACCCCTCCGGAAGACCATCACCCCTGCTATAGCGGATTGCAGGTACAGGGCGCCGCTACCTCCCCGGTTGCATGGAAACTTTAAAACATATTTAATTGGCTGTGCACAAGATGCACCGCAGGCTACATTATATCTGACATGCCGCCCGCCGTCAAGCATTCTTCGCTTTTCCCTGTCTCAGGTCGCGAAAAAAGCTCTTCATCATCTCACTGCATTCATCCTGCCGCACACCACGTATAACCTCAACCTGATGATTGAACTGTTTCATGTCCAGCAGGTTTATTATGGAGCCCGCACATCCGGCCTTGGGATTCATGCATCCTATCACCACATTTGGGATACGGGCCTGCACTATGGCCCCGGCACACATCTGGCACGGTTCAAGGGTCACATACATTGTGCACTCCTCCAGCCGCCAGTCGCCGAGCTTCTTTGACGCCTGTTCTATGGCCAGTATCTCCGCATGTGCAAGTGTGGTCTTTTTCAGATTTCTCTTGTTGAAGCCCCTTGCGATTATCCTGTCATCGTGGACTATGACACAGCCTATCGGAACATCGCCATTTGCATAAGCCCTCTTTGCCTGGGCTATGGCTTTATCCATATACTTCTCATGGATACGCCGCTCCTCCGGCGTCAGCTCATCTATATTGGTATCTTCCATTCTCTTTATCCTCTTCTTCCTATCTTATATCCACTATCCAGTAGCCGAAGCTGCCGGTCTTGATATGTGTCTCCTTCTCCGGCACGAATCTGTCAAATCCAAATATCCCGGCAAGGTATTTCTCCCTCGAGGAATACACCCCCGGAACTCCAAGTATGTAACTGACGCGGTCATCATCTGGGGAAAATATGACTTTGCCAAACATCAGGTATTTGTAGCTGTAATACCCGTGTGTCAGGAAGCTGTTCACCCCGAGCTTCCAGTTGCACATGTCCAGCAGACCTATGTCATTCGGGGATATCTTCACGCTCTCTATGACGCTGTCCAGCCCGTCATCCAGGGAGCTTCCCGGAAGAAGTGGCAGACGTTCATAGTTCTCAAACATTTTGTCTATCGCCGTTCCGGTCTCGGAGGTCTCGACCTCATCAGAACATACAGGCTCCGCCGGTGCAGCACAGCTCTCAAGCTCCAACTCTGCCGTGACCGTATCTGTTATGGAGGCCTCTCTCACCGCCTCGCTCAGTTCCTCAGCATCGCGGCCCGCACGTTTCGCATCCCACATTCTGGAATAATCTATCACACTGTCCGTCCAGGACGAACAGAATATATCGCTGTCGTAATACTCCTGCCCCATATTTCCATCCGGCTGTATACGCCTTATGACGATACCGGCAAATGCAGTCACAGGCCGTCCACTCTCCATGACATCATCCCAACAGAATGAGAAGCACTCCTCACCGTGTCCATTTCTGAGTCTCATCTTACCGACGAGCACCGGCAGAGGGATCATCACGGGTTCATTTGTCTGTTCACCGCCCACTGCGCCTTCGTCGGCCAGCGTCTCCCTGTAAATGAACACGCCATAGATTTCCTCTCTGCTGTTCATTCCGTTTCTCAGTCCAACCGTGAGTCTTCCCGTTCTCCCCACCTTTGCCACCTTGGCAAATCCTGAATTTTCACATTTGTGTCCGTCGTGATACCTGTAAATATACGATATAAATCGGTTCCAGTACACCATAGATAATCCTCCTCTCCCTTCCGGAATTCTGCGTCCTTTTCCGGGGGCTTTATCAATTATCTATGATTCTGTCTCACCACCTATGACATTATTTGTCCGTGAGAATGTCGCTCAAAGCTGCAAATTCCGCCAGACTCAAACTTTCTCCACGGATATTTGCTGATATTCCAAGGGATTCCAAAGCCTTTGCGATCTGCTCCTTGGCAAATGACAGCTCTCCGCTGTTGGCTATACCATTCTGGAGAGTCTTTCTTCTCTGGTTAAATGATGCTCTTATCAGCCTGAACATGAGCTGCTCGTCCTTCACCTTGACCGGCGGTTCCTGGTATCTGTTCAGTCTGATGACCGCTGAGCCCACACCTGGTCTCGGTATAAAGCAGTTTGGCGGAACATTTGCCACTATATACGGCTCGGCATAATACTGAACTGCCAGGGACAGTGCTCCGTAATCCTTGGTTCCCGGGCCCACCTGCATGCGGTCCGCAACCTCCTTCTGCACCATGACCGTCACCGAGAGAAGCGGCACATGCTTCTCGAAAAGTCCCATGATGATCGGTGTGGTTATATAGTATGGAAGATTCGCAACCACCTTGATAGGCCTGCCGCCATTTCTCTCCTCCACGATCTTGTTGATATCCACCTTCAGTATGTCATCGTTGATGATGGTCACATTGTCGTACTCCGCAAGGGTCTCGTCCAGAATAGGGAGAAGATTCTTGTCTATCTCCACCGCCACAACCTGTCCGGCACTCTCCGCAAGATACTGGGTCATGGTTCCTATTCCCGGGCCTATCTCCAGAACGCAGTCGTCCTTCGTGATGTCCGCCGCGCTGATTATCTTGTTTATGACATGGGCATCTATGAGGAAATTCTGACCGAACTTCTTCTGAAATGCAAATTCGTATTTCTTTATCGTCTCTATCGTGACCTGTGGATTACTTAACTTCTCCATGCTTTGTCCTTTCCATTGCCTGTAATCTACGTTTTTATTACATCTTGTACATTTTCAGGGCATTCGCGTATGTCTGGTCATACACTTTCTGAACCGGAACGCCCTTGATCTCGGTTATCTTCTCAGCTATATAAGGTATGTTGAGGGCAGAGTTCCTTGTTCCCCGGAATGGAACCGGAGCCATGTATGGGGAGTCTGTTTCGAGAACTATCTTTTCCAGAGGGATGTCCTCCACGACCTCCTGAAGCTTCCGGCTGTTCTTGAAGGTGACTACTCCGCCAACCCCTATGTTAAATCCCATCTTAATATATTCTCTTGCCTGTTCTACGCTGTATGAATAACAGTGTATCACACCGCCATTTCTGCCGCCATCCATTCTTTTCAATATCTCCATGGTGTCTGACGCGGCGTCCCTGCTGTGTATGATGATCGGCATGGCAAGCTCCTGTGCAAGCTCAAGCTGTCTGACGAACCATTTCTTCTGCACATCCCTCGGGGGATCATCATCAAAATGATAATCAAGGCCTATCTCACCTATGGCTCTCACCTTTGGATTATCCAGCACCATGCTCTTAAGCTCCTGTATATCCGTCTCCGTCAGCTCACCGACCTCACTTGGATGCACGCCAACCGCTGCATAGAAATGCGGATACTTTCCGGCAAGCTCCACCGAATTCCTCGACGACTGCATATCCGCTCCGACGTTCATGACCTTGTCTATATCCTTCTCAAGGAATTCTGCAATTAACTGTTCTCTGTCCTCATCAAACTGAGTATCGTCATAATGACCATGTGTCTCAAATATCATATCTCA
The DNA here is from genome assembly GCF_003481085.1 of Coprococcus sp. TF11-13. Lineage (NCBI taxonomy): Bacteria > Bacillati > Bacillota > Clostridia > Lachnospirales > Lachnospiraceae > Coprococcus > Coprococcus sp. TF11-13. The sequence continues at coordinate 4,994 of NZ_QUKK01000002.1, forward strand.
AACCTCTCTTATGGTACTAATGCATTGTTTATAGTACCGCAATATCGTATCCGTCACGCTGTATTATACAGAAATACCCGCACTTTGTGAACGTTTAATTATTTGTTTATGATTAGTTATTAATCTTTATAAATAGATTAATCTTTAAACACATTTTTTTCACAAATCCTGAATATACTAACAATCGTAAAGAGTTTTTCATTTATTTGAATCCTCTCTCCCCTCATTTTTTTGCAAGAGGCAGCAGATCTTCCCCGTTCTGTTACCTCTTGTTTTTTTGTGTCCAAAACTGTATATTTATTGTGATGTATATATGTACACATAGATTACATCAACGTATAATATGTGTCCACATTACATGTGTCATATTGCATTGATTTTATATGTATATTTATCATAACATTTTACATAACAGGAGGACTTTCATGATTTCAAAGAAATATTCATCAATGTTAAACAACACTTCCATCATCAGGGAATTTGCACAGTATGCTTCAAAGCGTGCCGCTGAGATCGGTGCTGAGAATGTGTTCAACTATACTATAGGCAACCCATCTGTGCCTACCACAGACGACTTCAACAAAGGACTTATCGATCTTATCCAGAATGAGGATTCACTGGCACTTCACGGCTACAGCCCTACACTTACTATTTACTCTGTAAGAAAGGCTGTCGCAGATTCTCTGAACCGCCGTTTCGGCATGGAGTATGTTCCTGAGGACATTTTCATGACATCAGGTGCTGCCGGAGCCCTGGCCCACGCCATCAGATGTGTCACAGAGCCGGGCGACGAGGTCATCACATTTGCGCCTTACTTCCCTGAGTATGTTCCATACGTTGACGGAACCGGTGCTGTTCTCAAGGTCGTTCCCGCGGACATTACTTCATTCCAGATCAACTTTGACGCATTTCTCGAGATGATGAACCCAAATGTTCAGGCAATCCTCATCAACTCGCCAAACAACCCATCCGGAATCGTCTACTCAACAGAGACTATAACACATCTTGCCCAGATCCTCTCAGAGAAACAGGAGGAGTACGGACATGACATTTACCTTATATCAGACGAGCCTTACAGAGAGATCGTATTTGAGGGAACCGATTCGCCGTTCATCTCAAAGTTCTACGACAACACGATCTGCTGCTACTCATTCAGCAAATCTCTGTCACTTCCTGGAGAGCGTATCGGATACGTGGCTGTAAACCCTAAGTGCAAGGACGCTGAACTCATCATCAATATGTGCGGACAGGTATCACGTTTCACAGGACACAACTGTCCTTCATCTCTGATACAGCTCGGAGTTGCAAAGGTGCTCGATGAGACATCTGATCTGTCAATCTATGAGAAGAACAAGAACATCCTGTACAAGGAGCTCACCGCCATGGGATATGAGTGTGTTGAGCCGGGCGGAACCTTCTATATGTTCCCTAAGACTCCTATCGCAGATGCAAATGAGTTCTGTAACATGACTGCCCATGAGCTTGATCTGATCCTTGTTCCTGGCGACAGCTTTATGTGTCCGGGACATATGAGACTGGCTTACTGTACTACAACAGATATGGTTGAGCGCTCTCTGCCACTGTTTGAGAAGGCTATTAAGATGTGTAAATAATGATCTGTGTGTACGACAATAACAGATCTTGTTTGTACAAAATTATTTTAGGAAAGTATAGAGATATAGCATATGACTAACATAAAGATAATTCTCGCCTCGGGATCGCCTAGAAGAAAGGAACTTCTGGCCCAGGCGGGATACGACTTCGATGTGTGTCCAAGTCTTTCTGATGAAGATCTTGAACCGATGGCTCCATCTGAATATGTAATGCTTCTGGCTAAGAAGAAGGCAGATGAAGTGTGCAACAGGATCATCGCCCAGGATGTTGTAAGACGGGTTAAAAAGCTTCCTGAACGCTTCGTTGTCCTCGGCGCAGACACTGTTGTATCGCTGAACGGAAGGATTCTTGGTAAGCCTTACGACTACGACGATGCATACAACACCTTGAACAGTCTGTCCGACCAGACGCATCAGGTGTACACCGGCGTGTGTCTGATATATGTGAACGGAAGAGCCAAGTCATCCAGCTCATTCTATGAGAAGACGGATGTAACCTTCTATCCTGTATCCCACGACGAGATAATCCAGTACCTCGCCACAAATGAGCCGTTTGACAAAGCCGGAAGCTATGGAATTCAGGGCAAGGGCGGTCTGTTCGTCAAGGGAATTGAGGGCGACTACAACAATGTTGTCGGGCTGCCACTCGCAAGGGTGTATCACGAGCTTGATGATTTGATTTCTTGAATGGTTTGGAAATATTTTCTCTAAATGGCAATTATATTTATTTTACGACACTAAATTATCCCTTTTTGAGGAAAAGATCTTGAAAAAGGCACAAAATCTGAGATTTTGTATTTTTTCAACAAAATTTCCTTGAAAAGGGATAATTTTATACACATATTATTAAATTCCACGATAAACAGCACAAAGACTTTTATCCGCCATCGTGCCATAAGAAATAATTCCTACATGAATCCTTACATAAGCTCTTTCTTCACATTGAAGATAGTTCCAACGACCTTCGGGCCCGCATTTGATGCAACTGCTGCCCCGATCTGGAAGTAATCTGAAGGGCCATAGCCAACCTTCTCCGTCATACGGGCTGTCAGCTCGTCTCTTACGGTCTCATCGTTACCATATACTATCTGGTACTCTGAACCCGGATCCATCTCTTCCACTGTGACATCCACCATCTTTGCCATGAGCTTCTTCTCGCCGCGGCACTTGATAGCTGTCACGATCTCATTTGCCCAGATCTTCATGATAGGCTTCACGCCAAGTGCATCTCCAACCAGAGCCGCTGCACTAGGTATTCTTCCAGACTTTGCGGCATACTTAAGACCATATATTCCGAAGTATATCCTTCTCTTTGGAAGCTCTTCCTTCAGATACCACACGATATCCTTGGCATCCTTGCCTTCCTTCGCCATCCGCGCTGCCACAATAACAGGATATCCATACTGTCCGCTGTAGCCTATTCCGTCAAATACATATATATTGCACTTTCCGGCGCACTCAGGATATTCCTCCTCGAACTGATCTGCGGCCATCTGCGCATTTGCATATGAGGCAGAACCATCCTTGTTGATGCTTACATATATAATATCCGTGTAACCCTGCTCCACCAGCTCCTTATACACCTCGCCGAACTGGTACGCTGTGATCTGTGATGTCTTTGGAAGATCATCATTCTCTGCCATGAGCTTGTAGAAGCCCTCATTGTCAAAATCGACTCTGCTCAGATAAGACTTGCCACCTATCACGACCGGGAAAGGAAGGATCTTGATGCCGAGCTCCTTCTCCTCATTCTCTGAAATGTCACTGGCAGAATCTGTCATTATAATAATTTTTCCCATAATTCACAAAACTCCATTTTTTGCTAATGAGCAGACGCATGAAATGCGCTGCGCGCGGCGTCTGCGTGCTTCATAAGGAATCCTCCCACTTACGTGGGTCCCTCCTTATGAAAATTTACTTATCATTCTCCATACGCCACTTGATACATCTGTTGAGATAATGAACATAATCAGGGTTCTTGCACATACCCTTGCCCTTATCATCAGATATCTTGGCAACATCCATGCCGTTACATGCTGTAGTCTTCATAACTATGTTGAGCGGTTCATCGCACGTATCGTTGGATATATATGTTCCTATTCCAAATGCAACCTTGATCTTGTCCTTGAAATAGCTGTTGAGTTTGTCCGCTTTCTCGAAATCAAGGCTGTCGCTGAACAGAAGTGTCTTGGTCTTTGGATCAAGTCCAAGCTTCTCATAATGATGAACCATCTTGTCGCCCCACTCATAAGGATCGCCACTGTCGTGTCTCACCCCACTGAAAAGTGTCGCATATGTGAGCTGGAAATCCTTCAGGAAGCAATCTGTTGTGATGGCATCAGTGAGAGCTGTTCCGTTCAGCACTCCATACTCCTTAACCCATGCATCCAATGCATACCAGTTGGAATATGCAGGATTGTGCTTATGATTACCCTGTCCAACACACATGATCCACTCATGCGCCATAGTTCCAACCGGAACCAGATTATACTTCCTTGCCAGATATACATTACTTGTTCCGACAAATGTTGAACCCGGATACTTGCGCTTGCTGAGTTCCTTGACTGCAAGCTCCTGAGCTTCAGCCGAAAGTCTTCTTCTGAGTCCAAACTCACTGAAAGCTCCAAGGTTATACTCTCCGGTCTCGACTTTTCGGACCTTCTCATCAAGCTTCTCCATGAATGATGCAAGCAGCTTATCATAGTCATCGTTCATTCTGAAGTAGACCTCATTCACTATAGCCAGAGTAGGTATCTCATACATGGAAGTATTGAGCCAAGTACCTCTCGCCTCTATCTTCAGTCCACATTCAGCGTCATCTGATATCTCAAAGTCCTCATATCTTGCCTTCCAGAGTCTCAGAAAATCAACATAAGAACCCTTTATCCACTTGATATTGTGCAGATACTCAAGCTCCTCCTCTGTAAATCTCAGATCACAGTAGAGCTGTATCTGTCTTTTGATTTCATCAACCATCTCCTTTGTGAAGAACACGTCAGTATTCCTGCACTTGAATGACCATGTTGTCTTATAGTCACTGAACTGATGGTAAATCGCCTGTCCCATACTAAACTTGTACATATCCGTTTCAAGCAGGCTTGTGATTATTCTTTCCATTTTTATACTCTTCTTTCTCTTTTTATCCGCTCCACACATACGGCTTAACCGCCATATATCACGGAAATACGGAAGTATACGCAAGTTAAAATACTTCCACTTATAATAAGTTAGCACACAGCCCGCTGTCAAGCACTATTACCTTGCAACTATCACACATAGTATTGTATAATGTTACCGTTCAGAGCCATGCAGCACAATATAAGAAGTGGCTTGTCATGCTTGCATGAACAAGGCATTTCTTATATTGTGCTATACGGCGGATACGCCGCACCGAACAGGCTCGTAAGAGACTGTGAGGTGGCATGGCTCTGAATGCCGCAGGGCACACCAGCCGAACAGGCTCGTAAGAGACTGTGAGGTGGCATGGCTCTGAACACAGCAGGGCACACCAGCCGAACAGGCTCGTAAGAGACTGTGAGGTGGCATGGCTCTGAATGCCGCAGGGCACACCAGCCGAACAGGCTCGTAAGAGACTGTGAGGTGGCATGGCTCTGTGGTTTTACATATTATGAAAAGAGGATAGATTATGTTAGAGCAGAACAACGGAAAAAAGCCTAAGAAGTACGCTGGTATTCTGGCTCACCCGACATCATTCCCAAGTCCTTATGGAATCGGAGATCTGGGTCCGGGCGCTTATCAGTTTATCGACTTTCTTGCAGCTTCAGGATTAAATCTGTGGCAGGTGCTTCCACTCGGTCACACAGGCTTTGGTGATTCACCTTATCAGCCATTTTCAGCATTTGCAGGGCAACCACTTATCATCGATATCGACTACCTCAGAAAGAAGAAGTTACTTCTGGACGAGGACTTCTCAGCTATGCCTGACTGGGATCCTGAGAAGATCGACTATGGAACACTTATAGAATTCAAGACTGGCCTTCTGAAGAAAGCGTACGAGAGATTTATCGACGCTGACTATGCAGATGATATGTCAGGAGACGAGGATCTCATGGCAAAGTTCGATGCATTTGTCAAGAATACATCATGGCTTGCTGACTACTCTCTGTTCATGGCAGGCAAGGATGCGCACGAGGGAATGCCTTGGTACATGTGGGAGGATTCACTGAAGAAGCCTACCGCAAGGCAGAAGACCGCATGGAAGAAGAAGCTTGCAGACGGCATCGGCTACTACAACTTCCTCCAGTTCCTTTTTACAGAGCAGTGGCAGGCCCTCAAGACATATGCAAATGATCTCGGAATCAGTATAGTAGGTGACACACCTATATTCCTCGCATGGGACAGCGCAGACGTATGGTCCAATCAGGAACTGTTCCTGCTGGATTCAAAAGGATACCCTATCGAGGTTGCAGGTGTTCCACCAGATTATTTCTCAGCTACCGGTCAGCTCTGGGGCAACCCTCTGTACAACTGGAAAAAGCATACCGAGACAGGCTATGCATGGTGGATAAAGAGAATCAAGTATCAGCTCACAGTAACAGATTTCCTCAGGATAGATCACTTCAGAGGATTTGACCGTTACTGGGCAGTGCCTTACGGTGAGGAGACCGCCATCAACGGCGAGTGGAAGCCAGCTCCAGGGCTGAACTTCTTCACACAGCTCGAAGCTAATCTCGGCTACCATCTTCCTATCATCGCCGAGGATCTCGGCGAGATAGATGATTCAGTCATAGAACTCAGAGACAAATTCGGACTTCCTGGAATGAAGATCCTTCAGTTTGCATTTGAAAATCCAAACGAGAACGACTTCCTTCCACATAACTATACACCTAATTGTGTATGCTATACAGGAACACACGACAACGACACCACCCTTGGATGGTATACGCAGGCTTATGAGGCTTCAAAGGATAAGCTCAGAAGATACTACAGCACTGATGCAAGTGATATCTGCTGGGTTATGATAAGAGCATGCTTCTCTTCTGTTGCCAACATGGCCATCGTTCCTATGCAGGACGTGCTAAAGCTCGACTCATGGGCACGTATGAACACGCCAGGCGTTGGAGAGGGCAACTGGGCATGGAGATTCAAAGCCTCAGACCTGAGCAAGCAGTTGTCAGACAGGCTTCTTGAGACATCAAAGCTCTATGGAAGATATACTCCAATACCGGAGAAGAAGGATTCTGAGGAGAAGTAATCATACGACGAGTCAAATCAATGCTGGAACATTTAAAATAGCATAAGGAGAATTATAATATTGAGAACAATATTTGCATATTTATTTGCCTTTCTGGGCATCATCCTGTGTACTCCGTATCACCTATATCTGTACCTTCTGGCTAAGAAGGATCAGGAAAAGGCGTACCGCCATGCCCAGAAGCTGGTCAAAGGCTTCTTTGGAATAGTCATGTTCATATGCGGTGCCAGGTGCACTGTCATAGGTCTGGAACGGGTACCGAAGGATCAGCCTATTCTGTTTGTCGGCAACCACAGAAGCTTCTTTGATATACTGTGCTGTCACAACGCACTGGACAGGCCTCTGGGATTTATGTCCAAGGACGGAATCCTGAAGGTTCCTATCCTTCCATGGTATATGAAGGACATAGGATGTACATTCCTTGACAGGTCCGACCTGAAGAAGGGACTGGAGACTATCATGCAGTCGGCTGATATCGTAAAATCCGGACATTCCATGATGGTATTTCCTGAAGGACACAGAAATGACGGCGAAGAACTTCTTCCTTTCAAGGACGGAGCATACAAGATCGCACAGAAGGCCGGATGTCCTATCGTACCTGTATCCATATGCGGAACAGACAATATCATGGAGGCCAACAAGCACAACTTTATCAGAAGTCACAAGGTGGTCATCGAATTTCTTGACCCTATCGACATAAATGGCTTGAAGCCAAAGGAGCGCAAGGAGGTTCTTGAAACCATTCCGGCACTCATTCAGAAAGCAAGGGTTAAGAATCTTCCCCTTGCAACAAAAAAGTGATCAGACTATAATAATCTGATCACGGCAAGACAAAACACCAATAACTAAATATAATCAGGAGGAACTAAACATGGCATGGTGGGTATGGTTGATAATAGTTGCAGTTATACTTATCGGAGGTCTTATTGCATTATACATAGTGGGCAATAAGCTTCAGAAAAAGCAGTCTGCACAGAAGGAAATGATGAAGGAACAGGCACAGCCTGTGACGATGCTTGTCATCGACAAGAAGATGCTCCCTATGAAGGATGCCGGATTGCCTAAGATGGTAATGGAACAGACACCAAAGCGTTACCAGAAGGCCAAGATGCCTATAGTAAAGGCCAAGATCGGACCTCAGATCATGAATCTTATCTGTGATGACGGTATATATGATCAGATGCCTGTCCGCGGAGAGGTAAAGGCTATGGTCAGCGGTATCTATATCATGAGCGTCAAGAATGTTCGTGGTAAGATCGAGGAGAAGAAGGGCAAGAAGACCTTTGGTGAGAAGCTTCGTGCAAAGCAGAGAAAGTATCAGGATATGTACGATAAGGATGTAGCCGAGTCAAAGCTCAGCAAGGAGCAGAAGGCCGCAGCCAAGGCTAAGGCCAAGGAAGAAAAAGAGAGAGCTAAAAAGATCCTGAAGATGTAACAGCTTGAAAGGAGATTCCCAATATGAAGAAATGTCATATTAACCTCCGCGAACTTGGAATAGCTTTACTCGCACCGATATGCATAACTTTTGTCCATGGGCTTATTCCATCATCTCTGGTATCATGTGTTATAATAATTATTCTCTGCGGATGTATACACCATATATATCCTTGGATATTCACCACAGGAGATAACCGTAACAATAAAAACAGAACAGGAACGAGATCACTCTCATTCCTGTTCTGTTTTTGTATTTTTATACTTATTGTCATAACAGGCCTCAGTCTGCAGTTCTTTTCGACCGGAATACTGAACGCCATTGAGCTCCATCGTCCAGAGCTTCTCGGCAGTTACAGAGACATGGTTCGTTCATCATTCTCTCTAAACAACGGTATCTTCAGAGTTACAACAGTCATGCTGCTTGCACCGGTCTGTGAGGAGCTTGTGTTCAGAGGGATCTCTCTGAGTTCTTCCAGACGTGCATTTACATGCAGACATTCAGATGCCATCGCCATCCTACTGTCAGCGCTGCTGTTCGCCCTTTATCACGGCAATTTAGTCCAGTTCTGCTACGCCCTTCCCATGGGAATCCTTCTCGCGCTGCTCGCCACATGGACGTCTTCCCTGCTGCCATCGATCCTTCTTCACATAACGATCAACGTATCTTCTTATTTCACCGGGATGCTGCCATTTGCACTGCCACATACAGGCTGTATACTTGCAACTGGTATCACGTCAGCCGCAGGCTTCATCGCCCTATATCTGCTGTTGCGCCGAAGTGGCAAATCACACAAAGTATCTTGACATGTGATACACATACACTTTTTCATCGGGATCCTCTTCGTATCCTGACAACTTGATGATATTCTTCAACACAAAATACCTGCTGTCCCTCATGACTCTCTGATATTCAAATGTCGGGTAGTACAGCATTAGATATATATTTCTCGGTGCCCTGCGCACGGAATCTATTATATTGTCTATGACCTTCTTGAACACCTCCGGGGAAAATGGATTGAAGAAATAGAAATAATTATCTTCATCTGCAACCTCATACTCTTGCGCCGGAATGTTATAGAAGTTCATCCTGTCTTCCTGATCATAAAATCTGCTCTGATAACCCGCGGCATTTTCCAGAAGCTTCTCGTATATGTCAGCATCTGCCTCTATACCCGTGGCGCGGCAGTAATGCCTTGAGTTGCCATAGAACAACACACGCCCCAGTCCGCAGCCAAAATCAACAAGTGTATCCTCCGGCTCCATGGACACGGCATTGAACAGGGTCACAAGATCCCTGTAGTAAGTCGCCTGATATATATTATTCTCCTCGGTGGGCTGCTCCGCACCTATACACAGCGTCGTATCTATAGACAAAAAATCATCAAACGCCTTCTCGTCATCCATATAGCTATCCTCACTCCACGGTTATCCTGAGTACGTTAAACGATACACATTCATTGCCATAATCCATCACATACACCACGACCAGACCAAGCCCCTTTTCCGTCTCCACGAGCTGATAGCCTTCAGTGAGTATGCTTATATTCATCATACCAACCGGAGTAGAATAAAATGCCTCTCTGGTCTCTCCCGGTCTGAACGACATGGCAGCACTGACTTCGCCCTTCTTTGTCAGGTCAAGTCCTAATTTGTCAAACTTCAGCAGATTTCTCGCCGGTTTCTCAAGATCCTCATAATACTCATCGTATTTCAGGTAAAATACCCCGTCCTTCTCATGAAGGCTTCCCCTGGTAACAAGCTCTATGGGTTCAACGTTGTTCTCTTCCCTGCTCGTCCTCTGCTCTCCAACTACTGTCACAGTAACATTCTTTACCATATAAACTTCCAATCTATGTAATTTTATAAATTTATCTCTCTTTTGCCATCTCAATAAGCGTTGTGACGAGAGTCTTTATATCGTATCCCTGAGCATTCCACAGCATTGGATACATGCTTATTCCTGTAAATCCAGGAAGTGTGTTGATCTCATTGAATACAACTCTGTTTGTTCCATTCTCAAGGAAGAAATCCACTCTGGAGAGTCCGAAGCCGTCAAGTGCTTTGAATATCTTCACAGCGTCTTCCCTTATCTCGTTCTCTGCTTCCTTAGGGATGTCGGCGCCGATAACCGTTCTCGACTCAGCATTGTTGTACTTTGCATCGAAATCGTAGAACTCAGCAGCGGCAAGTATCTCGCCAACTCCCGAAGCCTTGGTATTGTCCTTGTAACCGAGGACTCCGCACTCAAGCTCACGTCCAACTATCGTCTCCTCAACGAGGATCTTGTTGTCGTGCTTTACGGCCTCATTCAGCGCATACAGAAGGCTTGCTCTGTCAGTCGCCTTATTTACACCCTTTGATGATCCGGCCTTTGAAGGCTTTACAAATACAGGGTAATCAAGCTCAGCCTCAACTCTGTCCATAGCACTGTCTATGTCGCTGAAATCCTCTGCAAGCACAGGTACAAATCTCGCCTGTGAAACACCGATGTGATCAACGATTATCTTCGTATAGAATTTATCCATGGATGCTGCCGATGCCAGAACGCCACATCCAACATATGGAATATCTGCCATCTCGAACAATCCCTGTATAGTTCCATCCTCGCCATACATACCGTGAAGTACAGGGAATATGACGTCCACCTTCTGGCGCTCCACACCTGCATCGGAGAAAACTATAAGCTCTCTTCTGGTGTCCGGTGAGATCACTGCTGTGACCTTGCTGTCATACCAGCTTCCATCCGCTATACTCTCTATATTATCTGCCTTTAACCATCTTCCATCCTTGGTAATGCCAACCAATGTCATATTATACTTTTCAAGATCAACCCCCTTGGCAACTGTCTGTACCGATATACATGAAACCTCATGCTCTGATGATCTTCCTCCAAATATTACAACCAAATTTTCCTTAGCCATGACATGTGCTCCTTATACTTTAATCCGCGGTGCACCCGGGGCACACCACAGGTCAAAGTATAACACCTGGGAATCAACTTTTCAACGTCACTTATCCCCCAGATCTATACATAATGTCTCATACATTCCGGGCGGACAGTCCTCCCCGGAATCGCCAAAATACTCATAAGAAAATCCGGAGTTTGCATCGGCATCCACGCCCCACGCATTTGCCGCGCTCTGGGCAATGTCATTTATATCCTCCATCGCCATGACAAGATTGTGGCGCATCTGTATATAACTCAGATTCTCATTGTAGTCGTCCCCAAGCCACATGCCGATCTGCTTCATGACTGTGTTGCCCACATAGCTCTCAAGCTCATCTCTCTCATCCTCAGACTTCATATCGCCATCATAATCGACCTTAAGCCTTATGACCCTTCCACTGTCATCCAGTGAATTGTTGTACATGACCGCATCCGCCATTATCTCCCTCGACACCTTATCCTTATATTTCTTCACATAAGAAACCTGTCCAAATATCACACCGCCGACAATTCCTATGAGGACACCCAGTATGGCCGCCCTGAACATTCTCCACATAAACAATACCTCCTGATCATCTAAGTCTCTATTCACATATCCCATCTCTCGCGTATGTCGCCAGACACTGGCCTTCATAGTGTGTCTTAAGATATTCATTTGTATTGTTATCCCCGATTTTCTCCAGTATATTCTGTTCTATCACCACAGTCACATAGCTTGTAGCAAATTCCTTCTCAAGTTCGGCTGCAGCCTCGTTCATTACCTGGGTATCCTCCGCTACTATATACTCCACATGACTCGTATCGAGGGACTTCGCATGACTCTCATTATAACTTCTGCAAGCATCGGCAAATGAACCGGCGTCCACCTGGTACACCCCCTCCTCGGTCAGGGAATCCTCATCGTCGTCCAGTCCTGTTATGACCAGACTGTATCTCAGCCCGCCGCCGGCAGGCTCCTCCGTGCTGCGCTCTATGATGACCGCATTCACATAGTCCACATCCTCCACCGGCTTGTATTCACACCCACTCAATATACACGCCGTCAATAACACCGCCGCCAGTCCGGCAGATTTTTTTACAGGCCATTTCCCGGCAAGTGATGCCGCCGGCAATATTATCGATAGGGGTACATCCACCAGAATAAGATATCCGGAGATGATCTTTATACGGTCCTGCTGTCCGGGCAGCATCCCGGCCCACAGGCATACGGCAAATGCAAGGACTGCCCACAATGTCTTCCACAGCCATCTGTGCCGAACACCCAGTCTGTCCACAGCGCCCCATCCACCTATGACATTTGGAACCAGTGCCATCACACCGAACACGATGACAAGGTAACACACCAGCATGAGCGGCCTGAGCTTCACTCCGCCAGGCAGTTCCATGGCTCCCACTATATATAGTATATTTTTCTCCTTAGCCATGAGCGCACCCGTGCCCAGTGTACATATCACAATTATCGAACACATAATGCCTATTATGGTACTTGTGCCTACGGCTGCACACAACATTCCTCTTCGCCTCCGAATGACGTGTATATACACCAGCACCACCGTCTCCATAGCCGAGAATCCAAGAAAAAGCAGTCCTCCCCTAGCCATGACACGGCTTATGGTGAGATTCGCCCCGCCCTCGTCTCCTATCTCAGTCACAGTCTTAAGCACTGACAGATCAAGGTTACTCACAGAAGACAGAATGACCACAGCCCCCGCCGCGACAGCGAACCAGAACACGGACTCCGCAAACCTGACCATCCCCCTTGTGCCACGGCTACCCATATACAAACATGCAAGCAGCAAGGGGATTGAGATAGCAATTACCGTGTATCTTTTCAACATTAACTGCCTGGAACATTCGGCAAGGACAAACAGCAGCAAGCCCATCCTAACGGCAGTTCTCGCCCCATAAATCAATGCAATAGTCCTATTTTTGACTTTACCGCTTTCGCTGTTCCCTCTCTCATCAATCTTCATGTATACAATATATAGTGCTATCACGTAAGCAAAAGCCATGCATAGCGTCAAAAAAAGTGACAAAATCAGGCAATTTCTTCCAAAATATGAGGGTATTAATGTAGCTACAAAAGTTATCATCCCTGGCAAAACAAGCAAAGCCATCTTAAAAAAGGCAGAAAACGTCACATTATATTTATCATTCATATCTATTTTCTCTTTCTGACCAACCTGCACCGCTCGTCAGGATTGCTCCATTTAGGTCTGTTGATCATTTTCTTTATAGGCACGCGGACAACAAAGTCCTTATATCCCTCGCCAGTGTATCCACAGGTCACGACAGGGGACATATACGGCACGCCAAAGCTGTCCAGGGATGCAAGATGAAACACGAGAACCAGCATCGCAAGGATAAATCCAAGTATTCCATAAAGTGCGCTGGTGATTATAATTACAAACTTAAGCAATCTGAAAACAGACGCAAACGCCTCATTCGGAATAGCAAATGAAGCTATAGCCGTGAGTGCCACAACTATCACAACCATGGTGCTGACTATCCCCGCCTCCACGGCTGACTGACCAACTATCAGACCGCCAACCACTCCTATCGTATTTCCAAGCTGGCTCGGCAGTCGTATCCCGGCCTCCCGGAGCAATTCAAACAAAAGCTCCATTATCAGCACTTCAACTACAACGGGGAACGATAGCTGGCTTCTCGCATCGGCTATCGCATACAGAAGCTTGTCGGGTATCAGCTCCCTGTGATAACAGGTGATCGCAATATAAAGTCCCGGTAGTCCCACCGCAATGAACGCTGCCACATACCTTATCATTCTGGCAAATGTCGCCACCGGCCATCTGTTATAATAATCGTCCGCCGTCTGAAACAGAGTGTTGATGGTGGCTGGAGCAATTATGACCTCAGGGGAATTGTCAAACACAACGACAACCCTGCCCTCCACCAGAGCCGCGGCCGCCTTGTCAGGTCTTGTGGTCGCCTGGTATATCGGAAATATCTCCTGCCATTTCTTCTCCATCAGATGTTCAGCCATACCGCTGTCAAACACCGCATCTATCTCATACTTATCGATGGTGTCCCTTATCTGCTGTACCAGCTCAGGCTCCGCTATATCTTCCATATAGAATATCCCGTACTCTGTTCTGGATCTGACGCCCATTGTCCCCTGTTCCAGCTTCAGATGTACGTCCTTGATCCTTCTCCTTATCAGAGCTGTGGATGTCCTAAAGTTCTCATTGAAGCTGTCCCTCGGCCCTCTCATTCCTCCCTCGGTGGAGCTTTCCTCTATACCTCTCACAGGGAAATGTTTCGATGACACTACTATTGCCTGATCGCTCCCGGATACAAATATAGCCGTATCCCCCCTGAGAACCGCCCTGACAACGTTGTCCATGTCACTTTCCTGGGTATAATCCGCCGTCTGACCCTCGCAGGAGATTATATGCTCCCACAGATCTGCCGTATCTTTATTCCGCCATTCCCAGGTTATTGGTTTTATTAATGTGTTCTCAATCAACTCATGATCGCACAGTCCATCTATATACACCACGTATATTGCCGGATCATCTCCCCAGGCACAGCGGTCCAGATCAAACCTTCGCTCCACGATATCGCTCCAGTTACCGAACATTGTCTCAATTTGTGTGATGTTTTCGTCTATTTTTTTACTGATTGAAGCCATCGTCCGCCGTAAACACCTCCAACATACCGTTTATCTTCTGTAATCTATCTTGTCCAACGGATGAGTTTTTATTCAGACATACACGTAAAAAGGCGGAACACGTTTTCACGCATTCCGCCTCTTATACAGGTATTTATTATTATGCATATTGTTATTTCTGTGCTATGACAACATTTGCGATCACAATCTGTTCCTGATCGTATATATGTATACGGGTTATCTCCTTGGCTTTCTCTTCATCCCTGGCTATTATCGCATTCATGAGAGCCTCATGCTCCGCTATAAGCTTGTCGTGATAGCTGAAATCCTTTACATACTCCACGCGGTATCTGTACACCTGCTCACGAAGACTCTGGGACATGCTGATCAGTCTCGGATTGTTCGTCATGTCCATTATAGTATTGTGAAATGCAACATCCGCATCTACTATCTCCGGGATTATCTTGGAGCTTACCGCTTTCTTAAAGTCGGCATAGGACTGCTTCAACCGCTCTTTTCCCTCGTCGTCTATCCTTTTGCAGGCAAGCCCTGCCGCAAGATCCTCAAGCGCCATCCTGATCTCAAGCGCATCGCTCAGATCCTTTGCCGTTATCCTGGCAACCTCTGCTCCCCTTCTCGGGATCATGACCACAAGCCCTTCAAGCTCAAGCATTCTCATGGCCTCCCTGACAGGGGTACGGCTTACGCCAAGCCTCTTCGCAAGAGTGACCTCCATAAGTCTCTCCCCCGGCTCAAACTCACCGTGAACTATAGCATTTCTCAAAGTCTTAAACACTACCTCTCGAAGGGGCAGGTACTCATCCATATTCAATCTAAGATCCATCACATACCTCTTCTTATGTTATACGGGCTGACGGCATACGCAGCCTGTATCTCGTCCTTTTCACGCAGCATATCTACTACCCTTTGTGCCAGTTCTTTATCCCTGTTGTCATATATTCCGAACACTGTCGGCCCACTGCCACTCATGAGCACTCCCATGGAGTCGTTCTCCGCTATGAGCTTCTTGACTGAATCTATCACAGGATTTGCAGGTATCGTAACCGTCTCGAGCACATTTGCCATTCTGTCTGTTATTCCCTTCAGATCTCCGGTCTTGAGTGCATCCGCCATGCCATCGATATCTGGATGCTCCTCCAGCAGATCCACCTTCAGGTTCTGGTATACCCATTTTGTGGACACTCCGATCGCCGGCTTCGCTATGACGATCAGGCAGTCCGGCATAGGTGGAAGTGGTGTAAGGATCTCTCCTATTCCCTCCGAGAGTGCCGTACCCTGCATGATACAGTAAGGCACATCTGCGCCGAGCTTCACTCCATGTTCCATGAGCTGTTCATCGGAAAGGTTCAGTCCAAACAGCATATTCATCGCCTTGAGGGCTGCCGCTGCATCAGCGCTTCCCCCTGCCATTCCGGCTGCAACCGGTATGTGTTTATCCACGGTTACATGAACACCCTTGTCTATTCCATATATATCCTTCATCATCCGGCACGCCTTGTATATGATGTTATCCTTCACATCCGGCAGCTCCGACGAATCCGATGTTATAACGATCTCGTCTGTGGTGACATCGCAAAATGTCAGTTCATCCCACAGATCGACCGTCTGCATGATCATTTTCACCTCATGATATCCATCCTCACGTCTCCTGACCACGTCGAGACCGAGGTTTATCTTTCCATATGCCTTTAATGATATTTCCATTTTCTCTCCTGTCCGTGACATTTCCCCTGCAGCTTTTCAGCCTGCGATCACTTTTTTCTAACAGAATATCCAAATTTGCCGAGTTTGTCGCCAAGTGCAAAATACTCTCCATGTGAATATGCGACAAGTCCCGTGCTGTTGAGGTTGAATTTGCCGGTCTTATCCATGTATTCATCACTTATCTGGACTCCGACCACCTCAGCGATAAACATGTGGTGGGATCCAAGCTCAACTACCTGCTTTACCTTGCACTCTACGTTCACCGGACTCTCCTCTATAGCCGGGCATGACACATTCACGCCGTCACATGCATGGAGGTTCATCTCCTTGAATTTATCCACGTCTCTTCCTGACTTCACACCACAATAATCAGTTGCAAATGCCAGTTTCTCGGTGACGAGATTTATGGTAAATTCTCCTGTCTCCTTGATTATGTCGTAGGAATATCTCTCCGGACGCACCGATATGGACACCATTGCAGGATCGCTGCATATGGTACCGGCCCACGCTATCGTCACTATGTTTGGCTTCTCTCCCGGTCTCTGGCAGCTCACCATAACTGCCGGAACCGGATACAACATATTTCCTGGTTTCCAATTCTGTTTTGCCATGTCTATACCTCTTTCTCTATTGACCTTCAACTCATTTTCAGCCACTTTCAGTCACTGTGGCGCAACGCACCACAGTGCTGATATCTCAAGCTGTCAATTGTTCGTATTTTGTATATTGTATACATTATACATAATAATACATGCCAGTGCATAAAATTACAACCGCATACAGCGCTCTTTATTTATCTTATTTTATTGACAGCGGATTTATTACTATAATATGAATGATCTGTCCCGGTGTTACACAAGGAAATGCAGACAAAAAAAATGATCACCCGGAAGATCATTCCAGATAATCACTTATTATTCCCTGTGCCGTTTCGCTGTCATCGGACACCATGTATACCACAAATGTATCATGCACATACAGAACCGCATCATCAAGTCTGGCGGCCTCCGACGATTTGTAATCAAGGTACATCTGCAACTGTGAGTCGCGTCTTTTCTTCATGTCCGCCAGTATGCCCTGGGCATCGACCGTTGACGACGCCTGAAATACTGCGAGCTCCTCGGCGGTGGCTCCCGTTGACATGTACACTGCACTGTCCTGCACCTGAGCGCTGTCTATACCATAATATCTGAGCGCCGTCTCAGAGGAGACCTCCTCCACGGAATCCTCAAACTTCACGTTCTGCATGAGCATATCAGCCAGAGAGTGCACATCCGGCGTATCTGCCTCGTCGTCTCCATTTCCTGCGCATCCCGCAAGCGAACAGATCACCAGACAGCATGCAAGCAAATATATTATTCTTTTTATCATATGCCTCCGTCTCCACTATCTTCTGACATACACGTTCTTTCTGATGTAGTCCATCATCTTGAGACAATATTTCTTATTACAATGTTTTCCATCTATTCCCGCATCCTCCGGCAGAACACCATCCACAGACACGCTGTGAGCCACATCGAGATAGATCACCTGGTCGTAGCTGCCACACATCTCCTGCATGAGAGAATTGAGCTTGTCCACACCCGGGTTGTTATACACCTGGTCTTTTGATGAAAGCTCCGCCGATACAGGAATTACTGACATCACATATACATTTGCCGCAGGCTGTAACTGGGAGATCTGATCCAGTAAAGTCTTGTAGGCCAACATGTACCGCTCGTTATACCACGAAAGCTCCTCAAGCCCAAATGAAATGTATATATTCTCATAGCTCTTCATGCCAAGCATCTCGACAACCGTACACTGTTCTCCTGAATCGCAAGTGAACATCTTGGTATTAGCGACCTTCTCTATGTCCAGATTCTTCGCCACACACATATCCCAGTTGTCTACACCGCTGTACAGTCCCAGCGCCTCGGCTCTGGAATCACCTATGAGCAGAGATGTCGAGAAATACTGGTCATCCGTGGCATTCGCCGGCATGTATATATTGCTGTCATATTTGTCCGCTCCCTTGCCGCTCACATCAGGGTTGGTGTAATTGACAAATTGTACATACTGACCATTTCGCTGATCCGGAATGGCCGCATCCTCCGCAGTTGCCAGATACTGCTGTGCAGCCCCCTCCGTGTCACTGTATGACATATCCTGAGTGCTGCTCTCACTTATATCTGCCGATGTTCCGCTCTCAGGCTGGAACTCCTCCTGGCCGTTCACATTCTTTTTCAGGTTGCCCTGTCCAAGCGCAAATATCATTATAACTGCGACGACCACTCCTATTCCGCTCTCGACGAGTTTCATTCTGCGGTGATGCCGCTGTCTGTATATCTTTTTTCTATAATCAGTGTTATTATTCTTAGTCACTTTCGACCTCCGAATTAACTAACTTTCATGTCTTTCGCAAAATATCCTATGATAGTATAGCAATTAATGATAAAATAATCAAGAACGCCGCGTTTTGTGAACCTCATTGTTGCCATACAATTTTTTCCGTGTTACTATTTCACATAGGAAAGTTCAATGTTTTTGCGGATTTCAGCATACAACTCAAACACAACATATTTATAGAAGAGGAGAACACGATGAACACTACAGCACGTACAATAGACTACAAGGGCGAGACTTGTATTGAACTTATATCAGGCGATTACCGTGCACTGATCGCACCATTTAACGGGAGCAACATTATGAAGATGGAGAACACAGCTCTGGATATTGATATATTCAGGAACGATCCTTCCCTGACTCCTGCACAGCTCAAAGCAGCAGCAGAGATCTACGGAATGCCTACCCTGTATCTCCCTAACAGACTGTCACACGGCAACTTAAGAACCTCCGATGCCATGTATCATTTCCCATGCAATGATCCTCTCGGCAACCATCTCCACGGTTTCCTTCATCTCAGAAACCACAGCATAGAGAGCGTGTCAGTGGATGGAGACAAGGCCATCGGCAAGACTTCATATGTATATGATGAGAAGGATGAGTTTTTCGCTACATACCCTGTGAGCTTCAGAGCAGACTTCACATTCACTCTTGCTCCGGACGGTATGCACTACGAGTTCACACTCACCAACCTCTCCGACAAGCAGATGCCATACGGCGTATGTAACCACGTTGCATTCAAGGGGCCTTTCACAAGCACAGGAAAGGGCGAGGATGTACGTCTCTGTGTACCTGTTGGAGACAAATGGGAGCTTGATGAGCACGCTATCCCTACAGAGAAGAACCTTCCTATAACAGATTACGATCTCCAGTACAAGAACGGAACCATGGTACCTGTTCTGAAGGACATCGACAACGATCTCTACACAGCGGAGATGAACGAGCTGGACGGCAAGCCTTTCTACGGAGTATACGCAACTGATGTTGCCACAGGCAAGAAGGTCTGCTATGAGGTTGACGACACAATGAAATTCTGGATCATGTGGAACGATCACGGCGACAAGGGTTACTTCTGTCCTGAGCCAATGAGCTGGAATATTGACGCTCCAAATCTCTCAGGAGCACCGGAGATCACAGGCTACACAGAGCTTGCTCCAGGCGAGTCCAAGACAGTAAAAGAAAGAATATTCACAATGGCATAAAACATGACATTTTCTATGGAACGGTCTCCCGTCGGAGGCCGTTCTTTCATATTATTAATTTTTCCCCTGTCTCGTTGTTTTTCTCCCCCCGGTATAATAAAATTATTATAATACCATATGCAAGGAGGGATTCTATGAAAAAGATACTTAGATTTTTACTGGTTTTCGCGGCAATGTTCTGTATGACATGCTTCACAGCATTTGCAGAAGATACCGACGATCCAGACACATACTATCTGGAGTTTGATGCAGCAGGAGGACAGTTATCAGGGGAGACTTCCACTGTGATAAGCAGCCCATCAGCAGAATTTACGACTGTTGACCTGTCAAAGTACAAGCCGGAGAAAGACGGCTTTACATTCACCGGATGGTACAACGACAAGACAAAGGTCACCAGCATTGACACATCATACTTCCAGTCTACAAACCGTATAAAGCTGACAGCGATGTACACCAAGGACAGCTTCTCCGGTTCAGGACTCACCTTCACACTGAATGCAAATGGAGGCAAGCTCGGAGATGCGGACAGCGGAACATATGACTTTGATGTAGCAGGATCAGGATATGGCGTGGCACTGAACGACTACGCACCGACCCGTGAGGGCTATGAGTTCAAGGGCTGGAACACGAAGTCCGACGGATCAGGCAAGACCGTGAACATCATATACACCTCTTCCTTTGAGAAGGCGGCAGATAACGGATATGAGTATTCCGATACTGATGACTCATCGGCTAAAAGAAACCTGGTATTTTATGCGATGTGGAAATCAGGCTCTGCTCCTACAGGCACCATCAGCATGGGCGATAAGAGCTGGAACGGTCTCCAGGATGTATCATCATTTGAGCAGTATTACAACAAGGCCCAGAAGGTTACCATCACCTGTGACAACAACTCCGACCCTTCCATCACAGTCGGCTACCTGATAAGCGACTCAGCTCTGTCATCGGACGATCTGGGTGCAGCAACATTTACCGAGTATAAGAAAGCATTTTCCATAAAGGACGAGGGCAAATATGTTGTATACGCAAAGCTTTCATCAGAGGACGGCAAAACAACATACTTATCCACAGATGGTTTCATCATCGACACACACGCGCCAAAGGTCACAGGAATCGCCGACGGAGAGACTTACTGCCTGTCAGCCGTGATGACCGTGAAGGAATCCCATCTGGCAAAGGTCAC
Organism: Coprococcus sp. TF11-13; assembly: GCF_003481085.1. Classification (NCBI taxonomy): domain Bacteria; kingdom Bacillati; phylum Bacillota; class Clostridia; order Lachnospirales; family Lachnospiraceae; genus Coprococcus; species Coprococcus sp. TF11-13. The sequence goes on from NZ_QUKK01000002.1 coordinate 26,332, forward strand.
AGTGAACGGCGAGGAGAAACCCCTTGACGACGATCACTCACTTGCTCTGGAAGCCACAGATGGTGAGCAGACCATCATCGTATCCGACAAGGCGGGAAATGAAGCCAAATTGACTGTAACAATAAACAAGAAACACACCGCAGAAACCGACGACGGTGACTGCACGACACCTCAGAAATGCCGCTACTGCGGTGAGATCGTCGTGGAGGGCAAGAGCAGCCACGACCTCGGCAACTGGACAAGTGATGGCAACGGCAAAACCCACTCCCGCAAATGCAAGAACAAGGGCTGTGGATATAAGGTCATCCAGGACTGCTCCGGCGGAACCGCAACCTGCCAGAAGAAGGCAGTGTGCTCTGTGTGCGGCAATAGCTACGGCAAACTCAGCACAACGAACCACACAGACCTTAAGAAAACTGATTATGTAGCAGCAACCACCTCCAGCAAGGGCAATATAGAATACTGGTATTGCTCAGCCTGCAAGAAATATTTCAGCAACAAGGGCTGTACAAAGGAGATAAGCAAGGCTGACACAGTCATCGACAAGGCAGCACCCGAGATCATCGGCGGCAAGGGAAGCAAATGGAGCAAGACCAGCAAGAACACTATCAAGTTCAGATCGAACGCTGAGTACGCTGACTTTGTCTGTGTCCTCATAGATGACAAGGAACTTGACCCTTCATATTACAACAAGAAAGAGGGAAGCATCATAATCGAGCTCAAGACGAGCTATCTTGAATCCCTCTCGGTCGGAAGCCACACCATAACCATCAGATCCAAGACCGGAGATGCTGTGACAACATTTACAGTGTCCAAGAAGGAGACTTCCACAACCACACAGACAACTACCAGAGCCACAACCGAGGCGACAACGGCAAGTACGACCGAGGTCACCACAGAGTATAGAAATACATTTACCCCTGTGACGACCGAGGCGACCACAACTGAGATATCCACGATAGAGCGTACCACAACCGAGACGACCACTGAGGTCACAACAGAAAAGAGCACACTCACCGTGGGCAGCTACTCTTCCACTGATAAGAGTAAAAGCAAGGTACATAACCTGCAGCTCATAATCCTTATAACAGTGCTTGCGACCATTCTCATCTCGTTTGTGATAATCATAATTTCAGGTATGAAGAAGAAATAATACCGAAAAGTCCAATAAGGCAGCACGTCAGAATAGTCAGCGGCATAGACTGAAGGTAGGTAACAGCATGAACATAAGAAACGACCGTGGCATCCATAAAAGACATCGCCCAGAGCGTCGGACCCATTCTTTACAGAACTGCTGCATGTCATAGAGAGTGAGATCCACAAGAACGGATGCATCCTGTCCAAGGTATGGTATCGGTCCATCTTCTCCAACGACAGGAGATGCAGGTATGAGAACGTGGATTCTGTAATCCGCAGGATGTGCGAGGAAGCCCAGTACACAACTCCGATGCTGACCACCGTGGAGATATCCAAGACGGACATGGGGCACTTCGCCCTGCAGCTTCTAATGGACAGACTCAAGGGCGGTCACAAGGGAGTCACAAGAATTGAGCTCCAGTGCAAGCTCATCAAGAGAGATAGCTGCACACTGGCAGAAGACAGCAAATGGTGCGAATATTACATTTAATATCCGCACCATTTGTCGTCTGTTCATGTATCCATGTCCATATATTCAGTTTCTGTATTCAATATCTGTATCCAGCAATTATCCTTCTCGTGACTACTCTGTCGTATCATCTGTAGTCGTATCTCCCGTAGTCATAACTGTTCCGCCGAGATACCACTCTCCATCCTTCTCATAACAAATGATATCCATGTCCAGATCATACGGTGAAGTCTGACCCTGGAATGTCATCATTATCTTTCCGGTAACTGGAATGACATAACCCTTTGATATACCTGCTTCCTTCTGGGTCTTTCCATATACAGTGCTGCTGACTGCCGCCAGATCGCTGGACTCTGCCACATGCCCATCACCCATGGTATAGCTGACTGTATATTCTATATTATTTTCCTTATAAGTCTGGAACACAGTGACCAGATTCTTTGACGAATCGCTGTCTATGGTATCAGGATCCATAACACTCTCCACCTTGTCAAGATCCGCTTCCTCAAGGCCCTCCATGTAGGTCTTTATCAAATCCTCGCTCTCTGATTTTCCGGTCATATTTTTTCTGGCGACTATGTATATCACCACTACTATCACTGCTAACACGATCGCACCAAGTGCTATAAACAGCTTCTTTTTACCTTCTTTTCTGCTCTCCTCCATAAGCTGTATATCACGATCGTCCAGCTCCATATCATCCATTCCGCTTCCGCCTACATAATTCTTAGTTTCATTTTTTCCCATAGTAAATAACTCCTATACTGTTTTGATATTACACAGTATAACACAGCATAAGCATCAATTAATTACTCAAATACATGAATTAATACATTTAGTAATTGTGCAATTTTCACTATAACTTTGTTGTGTTTTAAAGTCTTTTATTATATAATCAGAGTGTATGGCTGACTTTAAGGGAGAATTTAGCACAAGTCGATACAAAAGCGGCTTCAGGGGGGCTGGCATAGCCATCTGGAAGCCTTCACAAAACATTGGAAGGAAGGTATATGCTACATGAAATTTGGTTATTTTGATGATGCCAACAAGGAGTATGTCATCACATCTCCTAGAACTCCTTATCCTTGGATCAACTACCTTGGAACACAGGATTTCTTTTCACTGATCTCCAACACTGCAGGAGGTTACAGCTTCTACAAGGACGCTCGTCTTCGTAGAATCACAAGATATCGTTATAACAACGTGCCTATAGATATGGGCGGACGTTATTTCTATATCAACGACAATGGTACAATATGGAATCCGGGATGGTCACCGGTAAAGACAGAGCTTGACGAGTATCAGTGTCGTCATGGTATGGGATATACAATCATCACAGGTAAGAAGAATGACCTTAAGGCTGAGGTTACTTTCTTTGTTCCTCAGAACTACGCTGGAGAGGTTCAGCAGGTCGTTCTTACAAATGAAGGCTCAGAGGAGAAGACATTCTCATTCTTCTCATTTGAGGAGTGGTGTCTCTGGGATGCACAGGATGACTGCACCAACTTCCAGAGAAACTTCAGTACAGGTCGTGTAGAGGTTGTCGGATCAACTATCTACCACAAGACAGAGTACAGAGACAGACGTGACCACTTCGCATTCTACACAGTGAATGACGAGATCGATGGTTACGATACAGACAGAGATTCATTCATCGGACTTTACAACGGCTTCCACAACCCACAGGCTGTTGAGGCTGGCAAGTCAAATGATTCATTTGCTGATGGATGGTCGCCTATCGCTTCACACTACAAGAAGATCACTCTTGCTCCAGGCGAGACAAAGACTCTTGTATTTATACTTGGATATGTTGAGATGCCTGTTGACCAGAAGTTCGAGGCAGACGGCAAGACTATCAATAAGGTAAAGGCTCTCGAGATGATCGAGAAGTACAACACTCCTGAGAAGGTTGCTGCAGGTCTTGAGGAGCTCAAGGAGCACTGGAACAGACTGTTGAGCATTCTCAACGTCAACACACCTGATGACAAGGTTAACCGTATGGTCAACATCTGGAATCAGTATCAGTGTATGGTTACATTCAACCTTTCACGTTCAGCTTCATACTTCGAGTCAGGTATCGGCCGTGGTATGGGATTCCGTGATTCCAACCAGGATGTGCTTGGATTTGTTCATCAGATCCCTGATCGTGCAAGAGAGAGAATCATCGATATAGCTTCAACACAGTTCCCAGACGGTGGATGCTACCATCAGTACCAGCCACTTACCAAGAAGGGTAACGCAGATATCGGTGGAGACTTCTCAGATGATCCATTATGGCTGATCCTTTCAGTTTCAGCTTATATCAAGGAGACTGGCGACTGGGGCATCCTTGACGAGATGGTTCCATATGACAACGATATGTCAATTGCAAAGCCTATGCTTGACCACCTCAAGGTTTCATTCTACAAGATCGTGAACAACCTTGGACCACACGGACTTCCACTTGCAATGAGAGCTGACTGGAACGATTGTATCAACCTTTCATGCTTCTCAGATACACCAGGTGAGAGCTTCCAGACATACACCAACCCTAAGTTCGCTGCTGAGGGTGGATACTCAAAGGTTGCTGAGTCAGTTATGGTTGCTACACTCTTCACATATGCAGGTCCTAACTACGTTGCTATCCTTAAGCACCTTGGAATGGACGCTGAGGCTGATGCTGCTCAGGCTGAGATCGACAAGATGAAGGCCAACATCATGGAGTCAGCATGGGACGGCGACTGGTTCCTCAGAGCTTACGATGCAAACGGTGAGAAGATGGGATCCAAGGAGTGCGAGGAAGGTCAGATCTTCATCGAGCCACAGGGATTCGCTATCATGTCAGACATCGGTAAGGATCAGGGCTGCGACAAGAAGACTCTTGCTGCAATCGATGAGAGACTTAATACACAGCACGGACTTGTACTCAACAACCCAGCATTTACAAAGTATTACATCCAGTATGGTGAGATTTCTACATACCCAGGTGGATACAAGGAGAATGCCGGAATCTTCACACATAACAATGCATGGATCATCTGTGCTGCTGCTTACGCAGGTGCCGGTGATCAGGCATTTAAGTACTACTCAGAGATAGCTCCAGCTTTCACTGAGGAGACATCAGATATACACAAGACTGAGCCATATGTATACGGCCAGATGATCGGTGGTAAGGATGCCGGATCTGATATCGGCAAGCCGGGCAACCACTTCGGTCAGGGTAAGAACTCATGGCTGACTGGTACTGCTGCTTGGAACATGGTAGCTATATCACAGTACATCCTTGGTATCTCAGCAGACTTCGATGGTCTGAAGATCGATCCATCAATTCCTGCTGCATGGGATGGAATGACAGCTACACGTCAGTTCCGTGGTGCTACATACGACATCAAGGTTTCTAACCCAGCTCACATCAACAAGGGCGTTAAGAGCGTACTCGTTGATGGCAACGCTATCGAGGGCAACGTTATCCCAGCATTTGGCGATGGCAAGACTCACTCAGTAGAGGTTGTAATGGGCTAATATAGACCGTGGATTATAAAGCACATTTAAGAAAATATACGTAAGTATATAGTGCAAAAGCCCCACAATATCTATTTTAGATATTGTGGGGCTCTTTTGTTTATATGGCCTATCTTCTTCATCCCGCCACGGGATTGTCGCCAAACGCTGTGTTGTCCTCGTAAAAGATACAAATTAGCAACCTGTCCAACCCTACCTCTACTGTATAAGCAGCATCGGATCCACAGGATTGCCGTCCTTCTCGACTGCAAAATAGAGATTGCTTCCTTCCTCGCTGTAGAATCTGCTTGGCTCGCCAACGGTTCCCACTACCTGGCCGGCATCCAGATGCTCGCCAAGTGCAACCTTCACATCCTGAAGCTGTCCAAGTGTCACGGTGTAGCCGTCTCCAAGCTCAAGCTTGACGTAATTGCCCAGCTCTGGGTTGCTTGAGACCTCCGCTACCTTACTCTCATATACAGCCTTGACCTCATCGCCCGTCTGCGCCTCAATTACCATTGCAGGGCTGCACTTGTATTCCTTGAGTGTCTCAAAATACACTGTCGTATCCATGCTGTAAGGAATTATCACATTGCCATTTATAGGCCATGATATGCTATCCTTTGGATCGTAATGCAGGCTGTCATTTGAAACTCCTGAAGCTCCAGTCTCAGCACTCTCACTCTCCACTGTGGATGCAGTGGAATCCTCTATGGTATTATCCGTCTCAATATCTTTCTGCTCTGATGTACCTTCATCCGACACTCCGCTGTTCTTATCATTTTTCTTATCGTTCAAAGCTTCCTTCGCATCGGCTTCTGTCGTACTGTCATTCGGCATATTCTGTCCTATTGTTATGGTCTTCTCCTTTGAATTGGTCTGTGCGTTATAAAGTCCGAGCACTGTCACAAGCACTGCCATGCCTGTGATGAGCGAGATATAAAATATATTCTTCTTTATGCCGCCCAAAAATTTCTTCATATTCATCACCTCATCTGTATCATGTCCACTTATTGGCACTTATATACAGATGATTTGAATGTGTAAATATTTTTTATCAACCTTTATTTCGCAATCTCTATTCCAGTATAATAATACCTGAGGATCTGATCATACTTCTCTCCATTTTCCGCCAATACAGACGCCCCATACAGTGACATTCCCAGAGAATCTCCAACGCCCACCGTTATAATCCTGTATCCATCCTTAACCTTATCTATGTGTATATTCGTCGAGGCAAGTCCCAGTTGTTCTTTGAAAACATCAGCCTCCAGCTCGCTCCCAAATACATTTATGGTCTGTGCAAATCCAGATTCTGTGGCTGTCATAACCTTGACCTCATCCGTCATATTGTCAGCGTCTATCCATTTTCTGAATATCTTCTGAAGCCTGTCCCCGCTGTATATCTCAGTGGTCGAAAAGTCCTCCGCCATCTGATCCACATCACTTGCCACCTGCCTGAGATACGGTATGTCATGCCCATATATTTCCTGTGCACTCACAGTATGCCCTGTACTTATCATATGATACGCCGGAAGTATTATCTCTCCACCGTATTTCATAACCTGTCCACCGGTCGCATACACCGCCTTCTCCGCCCTTCTCATTATCCCGGAGCACTCGCCTCCCCATTTCTTCTTGAGCTGTGATTCCGTATATCTTATCTCCCGGAGCTGGGATTCATTTATAAGATTCTTTGTCTGCCCCTGTGTGGCGGAATTTCTGTCATTTTCATCCATCTGGTAATAGATTCCGGTCCTAACCACAACTGCGACCGCCTTGAGCATTTCATCGCTCCATTTGTCACTCATCATTCCCGCCAGCGTCGATGCTGTATACTCTTCCACATCCACGAGGGAATACTCCCCATTATCATAAATACACACATTGCGTCCGCTTTTTGCCGATCCGTCAGTGTCATCTCCCCCAACCGCCTTGTCGTATATTCCTGATATTATGTAAGCAAGTGCCATAGCACACGCAATCCCTATAATGATCGTCTTTGCATTCCTCATTTCACCCTCCCGCATTTTTATACCTCTTATATATATATCGTTTTTACACTGCTCATATACCCTTTTTACTGAGAAATCTTAACGCAAATTTTAGTCGTATCGTTTATTGACAAATGCAACATGACATAATATGATAATAGCGTATTCAAGATTAACGGTTCGATTGCTATATAAGGTAAGCTTTTCTTTGGAGTATTCTCTATAAGGTATATTGTAGTGTTTTCATTGAGTACAAATTTTCATTTTTAGGAGGTACTCGTGATGAAGAACGGTACAGTTAAGTGGTTCAACGGAGAAAAGGGTTATGGATTCATCTCAGATGATGAGACAGGAAAGGACGTATTTGTTCATTTTTCAGCAATCAACTCTGATGGATATAAGACTCTTAACGAGGGACAGAAGGTTACATTTGATGTAGAGGCTGATCCTAAGGACGCTTCTAAGGAGAGAGCAACTAACGTAACAGTTGTAGCTTAATTCACATATAACCATTAACACAAGAACAGGCGCTATACAGATCTTTGATCTATATAGCGCCTGTTTTTTATTGCTTGTTAATATCACGGTTTCCTCACGGCTTCCCGTTACGCCCTGCTTCCGAGAGCCTTCTTGCGGGCTCTGTATTTCGCTCTGATATAACGGCCTGCCTCAGACAGTTCACTCGTCTTCCACCGGCTCGTCTTGCTCGTCCACGACGCCAGGAGGGATGCCGATTCATTCTTGTTGCTGAGACTCCAGCAGAAATAGCTGACATTCGCCTTGTTGAGTCTGGTCAGCCATTTGCCGGTGTAGGTTTTGCTTATGCCTCCATCGCCGCTTGCCGCGGACATTCCGAACTCTGTGACTATGACCGCTATCCCCTTCTTCCTTGCGTATGCAAGCTTCGCAGGAAGATACCGGTTGTGGCTCCACTCATTAGCATAGAAATGGAGTGAGTACATTATATTCTTGTAGCCCTTGATAGGGTTATCCGCAACCTCATTGTGTGTGCCATCCGAACCGAGCTGGGACCATGTCGGCGTTCCCACTACGATGATCGCCTTCTTGTCATACTTTCTTATGACCTTTATGACCTGGGACGCATATCGCTTGACAGTCTTCCAGTCGCAGCCATTTGGCTCATTGCATATCTCATAAATGATATTTTTCTGTTTCTTATACTTCTTCGCCATAGTTGCAAAGAATCTTCTTGCCTCTGCAACCTGTGTCATAGGATTCCCGTCGTTGAGTATGTGCCAGTCGATGATCACATACATGCCGAGGTCGGTCGCATATTTCACGCCCTTGTATATCTGATTTCGAAGTGCCGCTTTGCTGCCGCCCGCGCAATAGCCGTTGTATTCAGATGTATACATGGCAAGTCTTACCGCATTAACTCCCCAGTCGTCTCTCAGAGTCTTGAACGCCGCCTTGTTCACATAAGGATATCCCACATCCCAGTTGATACCGTGTGTGCTGATTCCCCTGAGCTGGAATTTCTTGCCTTTGGCATCCACCAGATCTGCCCCCTTCACAGATAGTCTTCCATGTGTCGCCACCGGCGTCTTTACCTTCGTAGCTGCAAATGCATCACAGTTCGGCTGTACTGCAACCGCTGTAAATATCATTGCAAATGCGAGCAGCAGAGCCGTGAGTCTGTGTCTCAATTTTCTACCTTTCATATGTTTATAACCCCCTTTTCATCACAACGTAACATATATATCTATCATAACATAGGCGCGGATGTATTAACAGATGCAAAATAAAAACGGACACCATACGATCCTTACCATATGATGTCCGTCCTTTATTTTGTTATTTCATTCTATCTGATAATTACTTATCAAGGGAAACCTTAACCTTCTTAAGCTTCCAGATCTCCTTTGCATACTCCTCGATAGTTCTGTCTGATGAGAACTTTCCAGCACATGCTGTGTTGAGCATAGCCATCTTTGCCCAGCCCTTCTCATCCTGGTATGCCTTATCAACCTTCTGCTGAGCCTCTGCATATGAATCGAAGTCCTTGAGGATGAAGTATACATCTTCCTTTGTGAGAGAATCATAGAGATCTCTGAATCTGTCCGGATCATCCGATGCATAAGTACCATCGATAAGCTGTGTGAGAACTCTTCTTACAGCCTGGTTGTTATTGTAGATATCCATTGGGTTGTAGCCGCCCTCGCGCTCATACTTCATAACCTCTTCTGCTGAAAGTCCGAAGATAAATGCGTTCTCGATGCCAACTTCCTCAACGATCTCTACATTTGCTCCATCCATGGTTCCAAGTGTAGGTGCACCGTTCAGCATGAACTTCATGTTACCTGTACCTGAAGCCTCTCTTGAAGCTGTTGAGATCTGCTCTGATACATCTGCTGCTGCAAAGATAATCTCGGCATTGGATACTCTGTAGTTCTCTATAAATACAACCTTTATCTTGCCTTCGATTGAAGCATCGTTGTTGACAACATCTGCAACTGAGTTGATGAGCTTGATGATAAGCTTAGCTCTCTTATATCCTGCTGATGCCTTTGCTCCAAAGATGAATGTTCTTGGGTACATATCGAATTCTGGCTCTGTCTTCAGTCTGTTATACAGATGCATAACATGAAGGATGTTCAGAAGCTGTCTCTTGTACTCATGAAGTCTCTTAACCTGTACATCGAAGATTGAACGAGGATCTACATCCACATTGTTGTGCTCCTTGATGTACTTTGCAAGACGGATCTTGTTCTGGTACTTGATGTTCATAAACTCATGCTGGCACTTCTCATCGTTCACATATACCTTAAGCTTCTTAAGGTGTGAAAGATTGGTTATCCACTCGTCACCGATCTTGTCTGTGATCCAGTTTGCAAGAAGTGGGTTAGCATGAAGCAGGAAACGTCTCTGAGTGATACCATTTGTCTTGTTGTTGAACTGCTCTGGTCTCATCTCATAGAAGTCCTTAAGCTCTCTCTCCTCAAGGATCTTGGTATGAAGAGCTGCAACACCGTTTACTGAGTAAGAACCTGCAATTGCAAGATGAGCCATCTTAACCTGGCCATCGTACAGAACTGCCATATTCTTAACCTTATCCTGGTTGCCTGGATACATCTCCTGGATCTTGAGAACGAATCTTCTGTTGATCTCCTCAACGATCTGGTAGATACGTGGAAGCAGTCTTGAGAACAGCTCGATAGGCCACTTCTCAAGTGCCTCTGCCATGATCGTATGGTTGGTGTATGCACATGTTCTTGTTGTGATATCCCATGCGTCATCCCACTCAAGGCCTTCCTCATCCATGAGGATTCTCATGAGCTCGGCAACTGCTACTGTTGGATGTGTATCATTCATCTGGAATGTTACCTTCTCTGGCAGCTTGTGGATGTCCTTGTTGAGCTCCTTGAACTTGAGGATTGCTCTCTGAACTGAAGCTGAGATGAAGAAATACTGCTGTCTCAGTCTGAGCTCCTTACCTGCGTAGTGATTGTCATTTGGATAGAGAACCTCAACGATAGTCTTTGCAAGGTTCTGCTGCTCTACTGCCTTCTCATACTCACCCTTGTCAAATGAGTCAAGGCAGAACTCCTGGATTGCCTCAGCATCCCAGATTCTAAGTGTATTTACAACGTTGTTGCCATAACCGATGACTGGAAGGTCATAAGGTACGGCACGAACTGACTGATATCCATCCTGTATAAAGTAGTTTCTGCCATTCTTGTTCTCAACTCTGACATATCCACCGAACTTAACTTCAACAGCGTACTCTGAACGCTTAACCTCGAATGGGTTGCCATCCTTGAGCCAGTCATCCGGCATCTCAACCTGATATCCATCCTTGATACCCTGCTTGAACATACCATACTTGTATCTGATACCACAACCGTATGCAGGATAACCAAGTGTTGCCAATGAATCAAGGAAACAAGCTGCAAGACGTCCGAGACCGCCATTACCCAGAGCGGCATCAGGCTCCTGATCCTCTATAAAGTTCAGGTCAAATCCTAACTCGTCAAGTGCTTCCTTAACTGCATCGTAGTAAGTCAAGTTGATAAGATTGTTACCGAGTGCTCTACCCATAAGGAACTCCATAGACAGATAATAAACTGTCTTGACGTTCTTCTTCTCATACTCCTTGTGTGTAGCAATCCATCTGTCAATGATGTCGTCCTTTACTGCGTAGCTGACTGCCTGGAATACCTGCTGTGGAGTAGCCTCCTCGATAGGCTTGCGGAAAAGGGTCTTTACGTTAGTAATGACTTCCTTCTTGAAGCCTTCCTTATCGAAATCTGCTAACATCTTCATCTGATTCATTCCCTCCTTGGATAAATAGATATAATTTTTTCCATTTTCACTGTTTCATTCTATCATCAACCTTTTTTTTTAACAATACATGAGAAAAAATTTGTTAAATAACACTATAAAATTAGACTATAGTCAAATAGAATTTGCAGTTTTTTTTACATAAAAGGCGATAAATGTCTGATAATATCTAGATTAATTGGGGGTTCTTGCGTTTTCAATGATTACCAGAATATTGTAAATGCACCACGTATACGATATAAAACCCCTGGGAGAGGCAACTCCCAGGGGGATCGTTATCTAACTTCGTCCGTATCCACTCGGCATGCAGCACACGCAAGGCATACCGCCCATGCAGCACGACATGAGAGCACATATGGTACAAAGGTTGTTGCAAAACTTTCCGCCGGTCGGCATATCCATTCCATACCCGGCACCTCTGTCCATGTACCACTGACGGCCGCTCTTGATGGACTCATATGCCTGACGGTATTCCTGATTGCCCGGCTCAAGCTCCATTGCACGCTTCAGCATCTCCATGGCTCTTATCTGATTGCCAAGTCCGGCGTTGCACACGCCACTGTAATAGTGCCACTTGGCATCGTGATTCTCTATCTGATTGAGGACGTTCTTCGCCTCCTCATAGCTTCCGCTGTTCATATAGTTCTTCGCGGCCTGAAAATATCTGGAATCTTTATCATTCGGATCGTAGTCATTCTGTCTCTGATAGCCACCGAAACCAAATGGGCCAAATCCTCCGAAACCGCCAAATGGATCATCATACTGTCCGTAGCCTCCTGACGAACCGCCGTAAGAACTTCCACCATACGGACCATATGAACCGCCAGATCCATAACCGCCGCCGTAGCCCTGCGAGCTTCCAGTTCCATACCCACCAGCACCACCGTAACTTGCACGGTCAGCCTCGCCGCTCACTATGGACTTGTAAGCCTGCTGTATCTCCTTGAACTTTTCCTCAGCCTCATCCTTGTGAGGATTGTTGATATTCGCATCCGGATGATACTTCCGGCTCAGCCTTCTATATGCTTTTTTTACTTCTTCTTCGCTGGCACCTCTTTTGAGTCCCAGCACCTCGTAAGGATCTTTCATAATTTATTCCTCATCGCCGCATCTTCTATTTGTAGTCGAATAATATGCTTCCCATATTCCTGAGTATATTATGTTCCTGAGTATACCTACATTTTCAATAATAGGAAGCATCTCATACTCTTTTGCAAGTGGTGCCACCATCATCATCAGAACATCCTTCGTCCACTCTGCAAGCTCCTGCCATTTGTCCTGTTCTATGGTTTTATCCACACCCACTGATTGTACCTCAACACCCAGCTCATGCGCAAGCCTGCACACGAATGGATTGTAATTTCCGGCACCTATATCCTTCTCTATATCGTCATACGCGTCCATTATGTAGACAAATTTGCCCAGATAATAGCCTATGGTGCGGAGATATGATTCCCACTCATCATGTTTCGGGGCACATATCTCTGCCATTATATTGCCGAAATGCCCTGACAATGCATCCATGTCATCGGATCCCACCTCCTCAAGCTCACTTATCGCCTTGAGGTTCTCCGCAATAACCTGGATCTTCTGTTGATAATCTTCCTTGAGCCTCCTGCCATTTTGTCCTGCGAGCAGTACATCCGCATACAGCTTTCGGGTAAGCATATGCTCATCATCCCAGTCATCTATACATTTATAATAGGTAAGGATCACGTTCATATCAGCAACATAATCTGTGTACTCGTTCTGTACATAAGTATGCTTCGATGTCGGGTGTGCGATACATCTTCTGCTGCCCGAGTGCTTCTCCGGTTCGTACAGTCCCGTCAGAAGAAGGACCAGAAATGTCATATCATAGCTGAGACTTATCTGTCCTCTGGCACCATATCTGTCCTTCAGCGATTTGCACAGGCCGCAATAATACTTACGGTATTCATCATATTCTTTCATCTTAAGCTCAGGCTGGTTCACCACTATATATCCAAACATCTCTCAATCTCCACACTATATTCCAACATAAGACTTTATCCGTCTGCGCTGTTACTAAGACTTCTTCACAAATCTGTTGCCGCACTTAGGGCATCTGATCTCTATCTTGCCCTTTCCCCTTGGAACTCTGATCATCTGCTGGCATTTGCTGCAGACAAATATCTTGTATTCCTTGCCGGCTTCCTTCTGTTTCTTCGCACGCTTGAATATATTTCTCACGCCTGCGGTGTGCTCCATAAACCATCTGTTCTGAGCCGCGCACTTGTCATAGTTCTTGGACATGATCCTGACATATCCATATATGAACATGAGAAGTCCAAGGAAATAAAATATCCCTGTCTTGATAAATGCATCCAGCACCATAAATATCAATCCGCCCCAGGTAAGGAATGATGACAACTGATCGTTGCCGTACCTGGATCTCATAAATCTTATAAATTTGTCTTTCATAATTCACCATTCTCCTCGCAAATTCTTACATTGTCTCCAGTTTCTCTGCGGATTCCTGGAGCTGTCTGTAGGCTTCCTTCATCCTGCCCATCTCCACGTCATCTACATGATTCATGTCTGTTCGTGTCACAAGCTTCCTCAGATACTCGCAGTCGCTCTTGATCCGTTTCATCTCCTTCTTGTCGAGCTGTGCGCCCTTGGTCTCAAGAAGATTCTCTACCTTATATACATACGCCTCGGCCTCGTTCATAATGTCTTTGAACTCTCTGGCTCCAGCCACATCATCCTCGTACTTCTTCGCATCCTCCCTGGCTCTGCGGATCTCCTCCTCCGAAAGGTTGGTGCTGGATGTGATCACTATCTGCTGTTCCACACCCCTGCCCAGATCCTTAGCTGAGACCTTGAGGATACCATTTGCATCCATGTCAAATGTGACCTCGATCTGAGGAACGCCCGCCATGGCTCTCTTGATACCACTGAGTCTGAAGTTGCCTAGCAGCTTGTTGTCCCTTGTGAAATGCCGCTCGCCCTGGTATACCTTGATCTCGACATCCCTCTGGAAATTGCCCGCCGTGGTAAATATCTTTGATGCCCTGGTCGGAATGGCAGAATTTCTCGGAATGATGACATTTGCCACGCCTCCAAGGGTCTCAATGGACAGCGAAAGAGGTGTCACATCCATGAGGAGAATGTCATTCACCTTGTTCGACACGGTGAGCTCGCCGCTGAGCTTGCTTCCCTGGACCGCCGCACCCATGGCAACGCACTCGTCCGGGTTCATATTCTTGGATGGCTCCCTGCCGGTTATGGCACGAACCTTATCCACAACCGCCGGTATACGGGTGGAGCCACCCACCAGCAGCACTTTGTCTATCTGATTTCTCGTTATGCCCGCATCGGATAATGCCTGGTTTACAGGTCCCGCCGTTCTCTCCACCAGGTCATAGGTGAGCTCGTTGAACTGCTCCCTGGTTATCGTCATGTCTAGATGCACCGGCTGATTCTTCACTGTCGATATAAATGGCAGATTGATGTGTGCAGTCTGCGCAAATGAGAGCTCCTTCTTGGCATTCTCACAGGCTTCCCTCACTCTCTGGGATGCCGTGATATCCTTCGCCAGATTGACCTTTGTCTCCTTTTTAAAGGTCTTGATGACGTAGTCCAGCAGCCTCTCATCAAAATCATCTCCGCCTAGATGATTGTCTCCCGCGGTGGCAAGAACCTCTATGACGCTGTCCCCTATCTCTATAACAGACACGTCAAATGTTCCTCCGCCCAGATCGTATACAAGTATCTTCTGCGCCTGTCCATTGTCAAGACCATAGGCGAGAGCCGCCGATGTAGGCTCATTTATGATTCGAAGCACATTCAGTCCCGCTATTCTTCCGGCGTCCTTTGTGGCCTGTCTCTGGCTGTCGTCAAAGTAAGCCGGAACTGTTATGACTGCATCAGATACCGGTCCGCCCAGATAACTCTCAGCATCGCTCTTCAGCTTTGCAAGTATGATGGCGGATATCTCCTGCGGCGAATAGTCCTTGCCGTCTATCCTCTTTCTGTATGTTGTTCCCATCGCTCTCTTGATGGATGTGATAGTTCTGTCCACATTCACAGTCATCTGTCTCCTGGCAGACTCACCCACCAGTCTCTCTCCATTCTTTGTGATGGCTACTATGGAAGGTGTGGTCCTGCCGCCCTCCGAATTCGGTATGACAGTTGGCTGATCGCCCTCAAGCACTGCCACACAGCTGTTTGTTGTTCCCAGGTCTATTCCTACTACTCTGCTCATATATGTCAACCTCTCTGTAATGGTATTCTAATCTACTCATGGGTACGGAGGGGTCAGGTACCTCCGTCCCTATATATTGTATATAATAACCATCACTTATGAACATAATTTGGACAAAAAATAAAGTAAGTATAAAGTTAGGTTAAGAGAGTATAAAAAAAGGGACGGAGGTACCTGACCCCTCTGTCCCCGGATTTAATATTCTACTTTGATACTTTCTCTGCCTTGATAACCGCCTGGAATTCCTTTATATCCTTTGCGATCTCTCCGCTTAATGCCAGCAGACAGATAAGGTTCGGAATCGCCATGAGCGCATTCGCTATATCTGAGAAGTTCCATACAAGATCCAGTGATATCGTCGCGCCTACGTATACAACGAGCGAGAACACTATCCTGTATATCATATTGTACTTGTGTGACTTGAACAGATACTCAAATGCCTTCTCTCCGTGATACTCCCATCCAAGGATCGTGGAGAATGCGAAGAGCACAATTCCTATAGTTACGAGCCAGCCTCCCACCTTGCCAAGTGCAGAGCCAAATGACAGTATCGTGAGAGCTGCACCTTTTATAACAGTTGAGCAGGCAAATGTTCCATCCTCAGCAAATGTATAATGGTTTCCGGCTGCATCAGTCCATGTACCGGTAAGACTTCCTATGGCTGCCTGACTCTCCTCCACCGCAAGCTCACTTGCAAGCTTTGTATTCTCATCCTTGTTGAGTTCGTCGGATGGAAGAACAGAAAGAGTCAGTGTATTTGACGAATTGGATGTATCTGTCAGAATGAGCTGGTCATCTGTGAATTCATATGTATAATCCGTCGTGGTAATCTTGTTGTCAGAATCAACAGCCTCCACAGTAACCGCCGTTCCGCTCACCTGATAGCTGCCCTTTGTACTGTTCTCAGTAATACCAAGCACACCCGATGATGCAATACAGAGACCTGTGATGGTGCAGACTACTATAGTATCCCAGAATGTACCTGTCATATTGATGTAACCCTGACGGACAGGATTGTCTGTTGTGGCAGCTGCCGCTGTGATGGCCGCCGAGCCCATTCCGGCTTCATTTGAGAATACTCCTCTGGCAACACCGAATCTCATGGCGTTCATCATAGCTGCTGTGATCGTACCACACAAACCGCCACCGACTGCCTTGACTGAGAATGCCATCTTGAATATCATGACAACTCCTGCCGGAAGATTCTGGATATTGACGATTATTACAATAAGTCCGGCTACAACATAGAATATCGCCATCAAAGGAACAACAACTGATGACACCTTAGATATAGTCTTGATTCCTCCAACTATTATAAGAAGGGCAAAAACCGTAAGTATGATTCCTGTCACATATGTAGGCACGCTGAATGTGCTGCTAAGAGATTCAGATATGGAATTGGCCTGTGTCATATTTCCTATTCCAAATGAGGCGATGACTGCAAAGAGTGCAAACAGCCAGCCCAGCACTGCGCCGAACTTCTTATGCTTGAATGCTTTCTTCATAGTGTACATAGGACCGCCGCTCATCTCGCCCTTGGCATTCACCTCACGGTACTTGATAGCAAGCATACACTCTGAGAACTTGGATGTCATTCCAAATGCTGCGGATATCCACATCCACACCAGTGCTCCTGGACCTCCCGATACCATGGCCGTTGCAACACCAACGATATTTCCCGTTCCTATGGTTGCAGCAAGCGCGGTGGTCAGTGCCGAAAATGGTGACACGTCTCCGGTTCCCCTGCTCTTTGTCCTTGCCTCCTTGCTAAGTGTACTCTTCAGCGCATAGCCGAGGTTCCTCCAGGGAAGAAATCCTGTTCTGATCGTCAAAAATATTCCCGTTCCAACCAGAAGCACCAGCATGACCGGTCCCCAGACAAATCCATCCACCGCCGACACGATCTCATTTAACTTTTCCATACAACCGCCTCCTCTTTCCAGGTTATCCATATCATCCGACCCGGCACTCCCCTCATTTTTTGTCCCGAATCAGTTTATATACCCGTAAATTTACTGTAATTTTGCCACAAAGTCCAGAGTATTGTGGTGTTATGGTTATTTTCCTTTATTAATTAAGTTATGTGGGCGGTTGGCAAAATATTATGTGGTGTGGTGGTCATTTAAAATTCACCGTTATCGGACATATCTCCGCCTTGGTTCCAACCCGCATATCTGGGCCAAACACGCCGACTCCTGATGTCACTATGTTGTGCATGCCGTCAACATTCAGGTAACCGCAGGAATTTTCCCACATCATCGCCACAAGGATGTTGCCTGGGAACATTTGTCCGTCATGGGTGTGTCCACACAGGTCCATATCCACACCTGCCGACGACAGCTCCTCCAGCTCCTTTGGCTCATGATCAAGGATTATGATAGGTTTTGATTTGTCCATATTTTTCGTGATCTCGTCTGCGGATACTCTGTCTGTGACTCCATTTCCCGGTCTGTGGGCATCGCGGCGGCCATAGATGTATATGGAATCGTTTATCAGCACTCCCTCGTCGCGAAGAAGAGTGATTCCCGCTTTCTCCATAAACTCGTCCATCTCCGGACTGCTGGTCTTCTCCTTCTGTCCGCCAAATGTAAATCCGGCAAGCACCTGCTCCTGTATGTCGTGGTTACCATAGCATGCATACACTCCATACTTTGATTTGATCCCCCGGAGTATTTTCTCAAGCTCCTCCGGCTGGTCAACGGCTTCCCATTCGTTGTCAAATATATCACCCGCTATCAGCACCAGATCTGCGTCCTGCTTATTTATGGAATTCACTATTCTTTGAACCTGCCTGACGCCTATGTTGTATCCAAGATGAAGATCTGCAACCAGCACTATCTTCATGGAATCCATCTTCTGACCATTCTCATCCCGTGCTTCCTTATTGATGGTCACATCATAAGGCGTCACCCGCACAAGTCTCGCATTTACCACTCCCCAGAATGATATACACATGATGAGTGTTGCGCACACACAGCCTACTATCCTGCGAATCCGCGGCACACATATCTTATCTTTGCTCACTCTGAATACATGAAGCAGTAGGAATCTTCCAAGCTCGGCTATCACTATGAAGAATATCATATAAAGCAGAACACCCAGCCAGTAATTTCCCACCAGCTTCATGCCACGTTTGAACCTTCCCTGTGGCAGGAAGAATGCGATCACCAGCGCCGACGCCAGAAATGCATATAGCACTATCGGGACTATCCAGCCCTTCTTGCCTTTGAGTTTCGGGAAATATGCCTGTACCCAACCCTTTATTCTCCAGAACAAATATATATTTAACGCTATGTAAAAAGGCGCAATAAAAATTGCTATCATCTTTTTTCTCCTTTGTTTTTCTGACTGGCCAATATACATATTGACGGCAGTCCTTTGTACGATTTATTCATACAATAATATACTCCCAACACCACACATACACAAACTTAATAAATCGTAATTCCACCGTCATCCCCTAATATCCAAATATATTTAAAAAAAGTACAAAATTATCCTAAATCACATAAAAATAGCCCGAAAGATACAAAATCTTTAAGATTTGTACCTTTCGGGCCGTATTCTCTTGATCAGGGATAATTTTTTCCAAAATGCCTGTTTTAAGCCCTAATATTATATCCCTTAGTCGTTCTTCTTCACTCCGAGAGTTACCTTCTCGCCGTTGATGTTCCACTCCTTAGAGTAACCATCAACTGAACCGGTAATGATCTCTGTTGCCATAACGTCGCCGATGATGGCATCCGCATTTGCTGCGATGATGTCATTTGCCTTCTGGCTTCCGTCTGCGTATACAGTGATCTTGTCCATAACCTCGAATCCAGCCTCTTTTCTCATAGTCTGAACCTTGGATACTATCTCACGGACAAATCCTTCCTCAAGAAGCTCCTCTGACAGATTTGTGTCGATAACTACTGTCACACCGCCGTCTGCCTCAGATACGAAACCGTCCATCTGAGCCATGTCGATCAGAAGATCAGCCTCAGTGAGTACGATTTCCTCTCCGTCTGCCTCAAACTTCAGAGCGCCCTCTGCCTTGAGCTCTGCCATGGCTGCGTTGCCATCCAGTGCTGACAGATGCTCCTTGATCTTGCCAAGGTGCTTGCCGTACTTAGGTCCGACTGTACGAAGCTGTGGCTTGAAGCTGTATGTTGTGTAAGCGCTTACATCATCATCGAACTCAACATTCTTCACGTTCAGCTCATCCTCGATGATTGCCTTCTCCTCACCGAAAAGCTTCTTGTCAGCCTTGACATACATCTTGCCGATCGGCTGTCTGTTCTTGATATTTGCTGTATTTCTTGCTGCACGTCCCAGAACTACGATCTTCAGGATCTCGTCCATAGCTACCTCGAGCTCTGGATCGATCATCTTCTCATCCACCTCAGGGAATGAGCACAGATGAACTGAGAGAGGTGCATCCTTGTCTATATTTCTAACCAGATTCTGGTAAATATCCTCTGCCATGAATGGGAGCATAGGAGCTACTGTCTGTGCGATCGTAACGAGCGCTGTGTAAAGTGTCATGTAAGCATTTACCTTGTCCTGCTCCATGCCCTTTGCCCAGTATCTCTCACGTCCACGACGGACATACCAGTTACTCATGTCATCCACGAACTCCTCGAGAACTCTTGTTGTCTCAGGGATCTTGTATGCGCCAAGGTTTGCGTCAACCGCCTTGACTGTTGAGTTCAGCTTGGACAGGAGCCACTTGTCCATAAGTGACAGCTTGTCGTACTCTAGCTCATGCTCAAGTGGATTGAAGTTGTCTATATTTGCATAGAGTACATAGAACGCATATGTGTTCCACAGTGTACCCATGAACTTTCTCTGACACTCAACAACCGCATCCTCATGGAATCTGTTAGGAAGCCATGGTGCTGAATTGCTGTAGAAGTACCATCTGATGGCATCTGCACCGTACTTGTTCAGAGCATCCATAGGATCTACCGCATTTCCCTTGGACTTACTCATCTTCTGTCCGTCCTTATCCTGGACATGTCCGAGAACGATTACGTTCTTAAACGGAGCCTTGTCGAACAGCAGCGTTGAGATCGCCATAAGTGAGTAGAACCATCCTCTTGTCTGGTCAACAGCCTCACTGATGAAATCAGCAGGGAAGTGCTTCTCAAATATATCCTGATTCTCAAACGGATAGTGCCACTGTGCAAATGGCATTGATCCTGAATCGAACCAGCAGTCGATAACCTCTGTGACTCTGTGCATCTGCTTGCCACACTCAGGACACTTGATAGTTACAGCGTCGATGAACGGACGGTGAAGCTCGATGTCCTCAGGGCAGTTGTCGCTCATCGAACGGAGCTCTTCCTTTGATCCGATTGCATGTCTGCAACCGCACTCACACTCCCAGATGTTCAGCGGAGTACCCCAGTAACGGTTTCTTGAAAGTCCCCAGTCCTGAACATTCTTCAGCCAGTCGCCGAAACGACCCTTACCGATGCTCTCCGGGATCCAGTTTACAGTGTCATTATTCTTAACCAGCTTGTCTCTGACTGCTGTCATCTTGATGAACCATGTATCTCTTGCGTAATAGATAAGTGGTGTGTCACATCTCCAGCAGTGTGGATACTCATGCTCGAACTTAGGCGCATCGAAGAGAAGTCCTCTTGCGTCCAGATCCTTGAGTACCTCAGGGTCTGCATCCTTTACGAACATTCCGGCAAATGGAGTCTCCTCAGTGAGGTCACCCTTGCCATCTACAAACTGTACAAATGGAAGATCGTAGTTTCTTCCGACATTTGCATCGTCCTCACCAAATGCAGGTGCGATATGAACGATACCGGTACCATCTGTCATAGTTACATAAGTGTCACATGTGATGAAGTGGCCCTTCTTGTGCTGCTTCTCACATACAGGCTTTACGCACTCATAGAGTGGCTCATACTCCTTGTACTCAAGATCCTTACCGACATATGTCTCAAGAACCTCGTATGCAGGAACTGCTGCCTGATCGTCTGCTGCTTCCTTTGCAAGACCGCCGAGAACCTTGTCTGCAAGCGCCTGTGCAAGATAATATGTGTAGCCGTCTGCTGCCTTAACCTTCACGTATGTCTCATCTGGATTTACACAGAGTGCTACGTTTGAAGGAAGTGTCCAAGGTGTTGTTGTCCATGCGAGGAAATATGCGTCCTCTCCGATAACCTTGAATCTTACTACTGCTGAACGCTCCTTGACTGTCTTGTATCCCTGTGCAACCTCATGGCTTGAAAGAGGTGTACCACATCTTGGGCAGTAAGGCACGATCTTGAAGCCCTTGTACAGAAGTCCCTGATCCCAGATCTTCTTCAGCGCCCACCACTCTGACTCGATGAAGTCATCATGGTATGTTACATATGGGTTGTCCATATCAGCCCAGAAACCTACCTTGCCTGAGAACTCTTCCCACATGCCTTTATATTTCCATACGGACTCCTTACATTTCTGGATAAATGGCTCCAGTCCGTACTCCTCTATCTGCTCCTTGCCGTCGATTCCCAAGAGCTTCTCAACCTCGAGCTCAACAGGCAGACCGTGTGTATCCCATCCGGCCTTTCTGACTACGTTATGTCCCTTCATTGTCTGATATCTAGGGATCATATCCTTGATTACACGTGTGAGAACGTGTCCGATATGTGGCTTACCATTTGCTGTTGGAGGGCCATCATAGAATGTGTATGTTGGCAGATCCTTTGTCTCTTCAACACTCTTCTCAAATACCTGATTTTCTTTCCAGAAGTCCAATACCTTCTGCTCTCTGTTCACGAATTCCAGTTTAGTCGAAACCTTGTCGTACATGTCGTCTTTCCTTTCTGTGATAAATATAAAAAAGCCCTTCGTCGTAATCAGGACGAAGGGCTTTGAGTTCGTTATACCACCTATTACTTACATACTAACATATGCGCTCCCATTAACGCAGGAAATACGTCAGAGCCTACTTGAGCAAATCTCTTTTGGTCTGCAACTCCAGAGTGATATTCCGAAAGTCTCTACTGTCACCGGGCTCGCACCACCCCCGGCTCGCTGCTGATCTCGCAGACTCCGTACTGTCTCTGTCATCGTTTTTAACTTATATGATCCAGAAAACCGCCTGTATAAGCCATTTCTGAACCTATCCATTCATTAGTATAGCAAGTATTTGTGGTTTGTCAATCGCAATATGCGCAAATAATTTACTATTCTACTTCTTTATAACCACATTCTTTGTTGTGCTCCATGCAGAATAGTAAGTTGTTTTTCCTACCTTCTTGAAGCTTCTGACTCTCACATAATATTTCTTCTTAGCCAATTTTGCTATTGTGACATTTGACTTTTTAGCTCCGGTCACTTTTACAGTCTTTGCCTTGGCAAAATTGCTCTTTACAGAATACTGTATCTGATATCCTCCTACCTTGGAATTTACCGACCACTTAACAGTCATCTTCTTTCCTGCCTTGTTCGTGGTCTTGGTAACCTTTGACGAAGTGATTCTCATAATGGTTTTCTGATTGCTGTCAGCCGCATTGTAACTTGTCTTGCCTGCCGTCTTGCACGCAACAATCTTATATGTGTATACCGTTCCATTTTTAGCTGACTTATCTGTATAGCTCAGTATTGTGTTTTTGTTTATATTGGCCAGCTTGCTGTACTTTCCCTTTCCAGCCTTTCTGTATACGATATATCCACCAGCTCCATTATTAAGATACATATAACAATTTCTTACATTTTTTATATTATCACCATGCTTTTACAATTACAATTCGTTTTTTATACACATTTGCTATAAAACATATTCGTATGTATCTAATATAAACAAAAAATCTCATGGACTGAGAAATCTATCCTCAATCCATGAGATTTATTTTCTAATATACGTAGAGATCATAGTCTACAAGATACCACTTACCGCCAGTCTTTATAACTGTGTATATGATCTCGCCATCTGATTCGTCAGTAGATCCTTTTATCTTGACATCAAGGTCCACCTCGTAGCACTTGTCAACCGTCATGTCGACATCCAGCATGTCAAATGTATCATTTACATCCTTAAGCTTATCCTCGTCATATTCCTTCTCTGATCTGTCCTCGACCTTGATGCTCTTGACCTTGCCTACCTCATCTACCATGTCGCTGACCTGCTCGTTGAATGTATCCTTGACATAGTCATCACTGCCTGTATAGCTTCTTATCCTGTTATACAGCTTGTAATATTCCTTGTCCATCAGATCAACCATGGCATCGGCATCGCCTTTTTCATAGGCTGTCACCAGCTTGTCTCCGACCTTCTTGGCACTTCTCTCACCGGGACCACCCGCCAGGATCAGAACAACGACTATTATCGCGATCAGGACTGCCGCTGCGATTCCGCCTATTATTGCTATAAGCTTCTTGTTCACCTTTTTACCCGGCTCCATAACACCCGGAGTCATGCCCGGCTGCTGGCTGTACTGTGGCTGTCCATACTGTGGCTGTCCATACTGTGGCTGCCCAAATCCTCCATACTGTCCACCTGTCGACTGGACATTTCCACCAAACTGCTGACCCTGACCGTACTGCGGCTGACCATACTGTGGCTGTCCAAATCCTCCATACTGTCCACCTGTCGACTGGACATTTCCACTAAACTGCTGACCCTGACCGTACTGCGGCTGACCATACTGTGGCTGCCCAAATCCTCCATACTGTCCGCCCATCGGCTGTCCAAATCCACCCGGCTGCTGATTCTGCTGTGGCTGACCCGGGTTCGGCTGCCCTTGTGCACTGTTCTGCACCGGAGAAAATGCGCTCACTCCCGGAGTCGTGAGGACAGTAGTTCCCTCGTCCTCATCGTCGTCCATATCATTAAATCCATTTACGTTATTCTCGTCCATCTTTCTCTCCTTATTCTGCTCATCCCTTTTGCTGCTCTGGAACAATAATGTTCCCATAGAATCATGGTAGCATTTTATATCTGCTATGTCCAACCAAAAACATCACATTACCTCAAATTTTACACTTTATTACCTGTTTTCTTTCGCTATTATGTAATAAAAGGCGTTATGATGATGAACACACAGAATAAAAAAACAATCCGCCACGGATACAAATTGTATCCATGGCGGATTCTTCTATTTCTTTTGATATTATCTCTTCTTTATTACAACCGATTTCTTTCCACTCCATGCGGAATAGTAAACCTTACCATCAATCTTCTTAAAGCTTCGTACTCTGACATAATATCTCTTGCCCTTAGTAAGTCGTTTGATGGTCTTACTTGTAACTGAACCTCCGTTTACATTGGCCGTCTTTGCAGATTTAAACGATGCATTGTCTGCATACTGTATCTGATATCCGGTGGCCTTGGCTGCCTTATTATATGTAACCTTGGCTGTTCCGGCCGATGCACTTGTGAATTTCTTCAGCTTCACGGCAGGTACATAACTTCCTGTCTTCTCGCCGCCAAATGCCGAATTGTATGTCACATCGCCAAATGTCTTATAAGTTCTTATCTTATATGTATACTTTACACCCACATTTTTAGCTGTGACGTCCACGAACGATGTTGTATCCGGATTCTGAACAACACCTGCTATCGTATATGCTTTTCCATTTACTCCTCTGTAAACAACATATCCCGATGCCGCTTTATACTTCTTCCAGCTCAACTTTATTCCATTTGCTGTGTTGTCAATGGACTCAACTTTTCTCACACCCATCTTGATGTCAAATGTGAGTGTCTTCTCCCCTTCATAGTCACCCTTGAATTTGATGACAACTTTGGCCTTGCCGATATTCTTGTTATTTGAATATGAAACGCTGTAATTTCCTGCGGCAACCTTTCTGCCCTTTGAGTCTTTGACCTCTACAGCAGGCTTCTTAGCTGTACCATCATACTCAACAGCGCTGTATGCAAGCCTGATACTCTTTATCCTGTATATACTCTGAGTTTCCTTGCTGGCTGACTTGCAGTTTTTGCACACATGCGCCTTATATCCGTCACTGGTCTGTGATGCCTTTTTCTTAACCGTCCACACCGTCTGATAATCGTGAGGAACTGTGGTCTCATCGTCTATGATAGTATCCTTTTCTCCGCAGTTATTGTCACATTTTGCCGTCTTGGTTCCCTTCTGCGAACATGTGGCATTTCCATCTGACTCATACTTTGTGAAGCTGTGTCCTGTAGCAGGGATCACCTCGGTCTCATATATATCCTCATCCTCAATATACCTTGTCTTCTCTCCGTTCTCAGTACATGTCGGAATCTTGGTTATGATCCATCCCTCGTCATCTCCATCCCCAAACTTCTGGGTCTTTGACTCGGCATACACCCATTCTGATGAACCCGTATTCTTATATCTGAGATCCAGAGTCACATCTGTGTATGTGTCATTTTCCACAACAGACATGATTCCCTGAATGATATTTCCATATGCATCAGTCCATCTTCCGCTGACAAATGGTGTCTTCTGGCTCTCATTATTTGCATATGTTATCTCTATATCTCCGGTTACACTGTATCCGTCCTCTGTCTTCTTCACCTTGCATCCTGATATGCTCACAGCGGAGATATCGTACTCGTTCTCTACCTCTGCCTTCACCTTCTCAGGAGTGATCGTCACGCTTCCTGTCTGCTGCGACGCAAGGCTGATCCTGAATGTATAACTGCGGTTCGCCTCAAATGTCCTGTCTATAATGAGTTGTCCGCCGTTCCGTGAGTATGTCTTTTCCAGAACCCCATCAGCATAGATTCTGGTGTATACTGTATTATCTCCGCAGTCCACCGTAAATCTGTACTCTCCGGTCTCCGTTGGGATAAATTCATACTCGATGCCCTCTCCGTCATAGCTTATATCCGCTGTTGTCTTCTGACCCGGTGTTATTTTTCCATTACCTGTCACATACGAATCGTGATATGTAAATGTTATCTGATCATCTTTCTCTCTCGCATAGAGTGCTATAATATAGCTTCCCTTTTTCAGAGAGAAAGCATCTCCACTGCTATATGTATCTGAAAAGCTGCCATCATCCTCAATGGTATATATACCCTTAAGCTCAAAGCCCTGTCTCTGAAGGGATACCACTCCATCTGACGCAATATCAAATCTGTACAGCTTTACATCCCCAGTGTTCTCAACACCTGAAAGCACCGCAGGCTCACCTGATATCAGGTACTCCAGCTCATCCACATTCAGATCTACGACGTCAAATGATGCTCCCTGAACTTCACAATCGTCAGCCATTCCCCATATGGAAGGTATTATCTCATATAATCCGGTCTGTTCTGTTATCGTGTCGATGCTTAAATAGCTGCTCACCCTGCCGTTTTTCTTGATCGTAAAGCTTATATCATCGTCATCCGCGTCAAATGTTCTGGTGCTTCCATCAGAATATGTGACAACGGTTTTTATGCTACCCTTAAGCTCATCAAATTCCCTCAGATATTCAGTCTTAGAAACGGTTGTGCTTACGCTTACAGCCTTGACGATCTCCTTCATTGTCACGCCACATTTATTTACATTTTTTCCCGGATACACACATACATACAGATCCCCGCCTGCTGTGTCAAATCCCGCACTGCCAAATCCATCAGATGAATAAGCCACGTTGTTAGTCGTTATCTCTGTTCCATTTGCATCTAAAATCCTGATGCCATCGATCTTCTCATCAGCGGATACCACATACGAACCCGCCTGGGCACTTACCTTATATACATACACATATCTGTCGCCTGAAATATCAAGCGTCTTTGAGCTGTTCCATGTTCCAAGGCTCATGCTCTGTGCAGTCTTCACTGCAAATGGTATCTCAACCGTATCCATGCCATCCGCACCAGCGATTGCAAGTTCAACCATGTATCTGCCAGTATCAACCCTGCTGCCAAAGCCTGCGATCTCGACATACTTTCCAGTTTTCTCGTTATATCTGTACCATGTACTCGTGATCAGCTCATTATCCTCGCTGTCACCGACACTGGCCTCTTTTACACTGCCATCATCATATACAAACTGTAGAGTCTCTCTATCCAGAAGGTTTTTGATACCTGATAATTTCATATCTGGAAGGAATTCATAGGTTCTGTTATCTCTCAGCTTCCATGAACTGATCTTTGAATTTGACAAAATTTCTCCCCTTGTCACATTCATGCTCCAACTGGTCTGCGTATCTCCCCACTTGTCCTCTACTCCGCCATCGAGACAGATATAGTATGTATTGCCGCTCTCAAGTGCAGCCTCGCCATCCGATACACTAAGTTTCTTCAGATCATACATTGTCTCATCGTCAGCGTCGATCTTGCTGTAGATCTCCATGCCACCCACTGGGGCAAATGTATACCTAGCGGATGTCGAAGGCTTAAACGTATAATATACACTGCCATTCTCCGACAGACTTACCTGATTAGATCCCTCCGCAAGACTTCCGGCAGCAACATCCTCTATATCCTTTATCTCTATGTCATATGCATAAGAGTCCTCACTATACAGTGTGTATATCCTAATCTGTGCCGCTCCGACAGGGCACTCATTTTCCATATCTGTAACTATCTCAGCACGTACCTCGTCTCCTCTGGAGGTTTCCACACTGTCCGAATCGTCAAACACCAGCTCCTCTGTTTTTCCGTCAGCATACGAGATCTTTACTCTGGTTCCATCTACATAACTGCTGATATCCTTATCATAGCTGCCCATTCTGATAAAATCTGTGTTCTCGGGAACAGCAATCATATCTGTTACTTTCGGAATAAAGCTCAGTCTCACATTTGTCTTGGAAGTAGATAACTCATTATACAAGCCTACGTAATAAGTGCTGCCTCCAGTAAGTTTTCCTGTAACCTCTACCGGGCCCTCATCACCGGACTCATATACACAATAAGGACTGTCGCTTTCTATTACCACACTTCCGTCAAATGGCATGACAAAACTGTAATAGGCCTTGTCATACTCATCTGTTCCGACACTCACATTGTTGTCACCTTCGGAGAGCTGTCCTGCGCTCAGCTTGTCTATGGACACTACCTTAAGCACTGCCGTGCCGAGCAGCTCCTGATCTTCCTCAGCCGCATCATATCCCACAGCTACTTTGTACTCGCCCTCTGAAAGAGTTACACCTTTTTCATATTCGTACTCTTTCCAGTTATCATCAGATGACGAATAATATACTGTATATCTGTTTCCATTACTGTATCCACTTCCACCGGTCAGATCTATGCTTTCCGTGGACTTATCATTATACTTTATTGTACTGCTCGCACCATTCATGAAGCTTATCGGCGTTCCGGCTGCCCATTCGCTCTTTGCCAGCTTCAATGTCACCCCTGAAGGTGCCGCATACTTCTTCGCCTTGAGCCTGACCTCATTCAATGTTTCATTGTCATCATCCGTTGTTCCTGAAAGTCTGACATAATAGATCTTTCCCTTGACAAATGAATACCTGTCATTATCGGTCTCAACCACCGCCATGTCCGAATCATATACATCTATAAATGCAGTTGATGATTTATCTACTTCAAACACAAAGTCAGCAGTTGCAGATGGTATAAATCTGTAATACTCGTAACCGTCCACCCTGGTATCATATGCGTAGGTATCCGTCTCACTGATATTCCTTTTTCCTACAAAATATTCAGCAGGAGTCTGCACCTTTGCAGTGTACGAATCGTATATCTTGGTCGACTGGTTCGGCTCACTATCCATTTTATCTGTAAGCTGAACAGTATACGTACCGGCCGGAAGTTTTTCCGCATCCGCATACGATACCATATCCCCTTCATCGCCCTCATAATAATAACTTCCCTTGGAATCCTTCACCCACAGACTGTATGTAACTCCATCTATCTTACAGTCTGAGCCGCTGATACCTGAACTGCGCACCTTTCCACCGGAATAGGTTACCGTTGCGTACGCCGATGTTATGGAGTCTGGTGTTCCCTCCAGTATCGTTGTATTATCCGGCACCATTTTTATTGCCGCCACATCCGGAAGCTTTCTCACGCTTATATTTGCACTTTCGGAAACTGTATAAGAACGGGCATACTTAGACCCAAGAATGTATTTCTCCCCCGCAGTGCACTTGTATACCAGCCTGCAGCATCCACTGCCATCCTTTTTACCTGTAGCAAGGCGCTTACTCTTACTGTTATACAAGGTCTCCTGAAGCATCAGCCGTGACTGGCTTCCCTGCAATATTATCTCATAATATCCTGTCTCATCCGTGACAAATGATATTTTACTCTCCTTGCCATTAACTATGTTCACAACCCCATAGTCACCCTCAAGCTCTGAAATATCCTCTGTAGCTGCTGATATCTCAGCTTCATTCATCTGTACGGCATACGCTGTCATATTTGACAGTAAAGTCTGTGCCTGTGCAGTCGTCATCGGTATATGAATGCACGACGACACCATGGCTACAGTTACAGCCGCAGCCATTATCCCCTTCAATTTCATATGTAACCTCCCTTTTTCTCCCATACATATTCAGCACATTTATGCCGAATATATAAGCACAAAAAATTACAGCCTCATATTATCATGAAGCTGTAATTTAATACAATATAATTAATATTTATGTATAAATAACACAATATCACTTATGCAATTTTACTTTCTAACCAGGTGGATCTGGTAAGCATTGTACTCGCCGAACTTGAGTGGTACAGGAAGTCCTATCTGTTCAAGTCCCTGTCCGCTGTACTCTGCGCCGGTCTCCTCGTCAACATATGTGGCATCCACATCAAGTCCCTTTACTCTGACAAAAGGTACAGGGGCATTGCAGAAGCTCTCCACCGTCACGATATTGACAAGGGTCTCTGACTTGTCCCTTGCGACAAATGACCATGCAGCTACACCTTTGCTCTTATCCGCATCCGTCAGTCTGTAGTAAAGTCCATTATGAAGAAGATCCCAGTACTTCTTGTAGTTTTCTACCTGAACCTTTACCTCTTCCTTCTCCTCATCGCTGACCTTGTTCAGATCAAGCTCGTAGCCAAAGCTTCCTGCCATGGCAACAACGGCTCTTGTATTGAATGGAGTTGTCCTGCCTGTCTGATGATTTGGAACCGCTGATACGTGTGAACCAACCACCGATATAGGATAGCCAAATGAAGTTCCATACTGTATGTCAAGTCTGCAGATGGCATCTGTATCATCACTGCACCAGATCTGTGGTGTGTAATACATCATTCCGGCATCAAATCTTCCGCCGCCGCCGCTGCAGCCCTCGATGAACATCTTTGGATATCTCGCCTGAAGCCTCTCCATAAAGTCATATACACCGAGTACATACTTGTAGAGGATAGTTCCATTGTTCTGGATTCCCTCAGTCATGGAGTATACATTTAAGATGCTTCTGTTCATATCCATCTTTATATAATCAACATCTATCTTGTCAAGCACCGCTGTCAGCTGATTAAATATGCAGTTTACGACCTCTTTTCTTGAGAAGTCCAGATTGAGCTGGCTTCTTCCCATGACAGGCTTTCTTCCAGGGATCACAAATGCATAATCCGGATGCTCCTTGAAAAGCTCGCTCTTCTCGGATACCATCTCAGGCTCGATCCAGATACCGAACTTCATGCCGAGATCCTTAACCCTCTTGACAACATCAGCCATAGGGCCGCCCATCTTATCCTCATTTACAAACCAGTCGCCGAGACCTGACTTGTCATCATTTCTCACACCGAACCAGCCGTCATCCAGAACCAGCATCTCAACGCCGAGCTCTGAAGCCTGCTTTGCTATGTTTACAATATCATCGCCATTGAAATCAAAGTATACTGCCTCCCAACTGTTGATGAGAATAGGTCTCCTCTTTGTCTTGTACTCGCCGCGGCAGATATTGTATCTCACAACGTCATGCATCTTATGTGACATGTCAGCAAATCCATCAGGTGAATAAACCATAACTACCTCAGGTGCCACAAACTCGCTCTCAGGATAGATCACATACTCAAACATCTCATCCTGAACACCCATATTGAGTCTCACCTGATCTGTCTGATCCTTCTCAACCTCACAGTTGAAGCTTCCGCTGTAGAGAAGTGAGATTCCATAGCAGTCACCTGCATCCTCATTCGCATCCTTGCCTGCTATAACCACAAATGGGCTGTGCTGATGGCTTGATGTACCCCTTGTGCTTCCGATCTTCTTCACACCATGATTTATAGCTTCTCTCTCATACATGCGCTCCATAGCATGTCTTCCGTGGAAGTGGATGAGATCATAATCACCTGTCACAAAATCCAGGCTCACACTTGATGCCTTTGCCACAAATATATCCGCATCGCTTATATTTCTGACTATAGCTGATCTTGTGATCAGATCCTTATCCTCTATAATTCCATACAGAAGATCAACCTCCACTCCCACCTGAGGATCCTGAAGAACGATCTTAAGGGTCTCACCCTTCTCGCCGTCATTTGTGTAAGCAGCAGGAAGTCCCTTGAGACTATACTTACTGTCCATCACCTCATATGAAACATATCTGAGATCACATCCATGTATTCCCTCTATGTCCTTTATGTTGAATGCCGGAGTCCTGAAATCTCCGTTGCCGTAGCAGCTATATTCCAATGGAATGTTGTCCAGAGAGAATTCTCTGTGCTCCTGTGCTTCATAAGGATTGCCTGAGAATCCTCTATCGTAATGAGTTATGACATATGACATATCCCCGTCCATTTTCTTGCCATAATACAGATGAGCCAGATACCCATAGTCGATCACCTTCATCTGATATGTAGTATTTTTGGTGTTCAATGTGAAAAGCTTTTTCTCTTCATTTATCAATATTGCCATGCCCAAGTCCTCCTTTTCGTGATCTCCAGTTTCTCTACAGCCAAATTTCATTTGACTGATCTTTCCTCATAATTTATCTACAACCGGCTCCGCCGGATTGTATTCCAAGTTCCACCATGTAGTCCACAAATTTCTCCACATATCCATAATCCGCCGCATATGCTGACAATCCAATATATGCCTTGCCATCTGTGTACTCAGTAAGTCCTGCCGCCTTGTATCCTTCAGATACATCTATTCCGACAGGTATCTTCTTCCCCTCTTCATCCTCGTAATAAATTATCCTATCCTTATACTTATCATATATATCGCCGACCTTCTCATCCGACAGGTCTGCAAGTCTGCCGCTCTTCGCCAGACCTATGAGATTGTCATACTGGCACAAGACTGCCTGAGCAGTGTCCGCCTCAAGGTATGCCAGCACCTTCATATAGTAACTGTTCTTATAATCTGAGTTATTTGCCAGATTAAAAAATGCATTGTTGTCAAATGTAACCCTTCCCGGGAGATTTTCTTCCCCTACATACGACACAAATCCCTGTGTCAGCCTGCAGTCCTCTGAAACATCATCGTAGTTGTTCACAAGGACGACATCCAGTATCGGCTTGTCCTCCCTCGTTGCAAACACAACAGTAAAATACACTACAAGTCCCACGAGAACGACCGCACCGATTATCCAAAGCTTGTAATAATCCCAGATATATCCTATTTTTTTGCGTATGGAGTCCATCTCTTTTATCTTCTGTTTTTCTTCTTCCGTGATTATCGGCTTTTTCATAGACGTCCTCCTTTTGTTTCTGTGTTGAGTGGACGCGTGAGAGGCGCTTCGCGCGGCGTCTGCAGCATCGTAAATACTTCGTATTTACGATATATTTCACAAGGGTGGCGTCAGTAACTGACGTCACCCTGTGGTCATATATAATATCTTCTTTAACTTTCTTTAGAGCTTTCCACCTGATGTTGCAATACCTTCTACGAACTGCTTCTGGAATATCAGGTATATAACGATCATTGGTATACATGATATAAGAGATGCAGCCATCAGCTGTGGATAATTGGACTGATACTGTCCCTGCATTGTTGCAAGAGCTGCTGAGAGCGGCATCTTGTTTGCACTGCTGTTTACAACCAGTGGCCACATCAGATCCTTGAATGCGAACACTGCTGTGAATATACCGAGAGCAACCATCGATGATCTTGCAAGCGGAGCCATAACAAACACGAATGTCTTTGGAATGTTACATCCGTCAAGTCTCGCTGCCTCCTCGAGATCTCCAGGAAGTCCCATGTAAGCCTGCTTGAGCAGGAAAGTACCGAACGCTGTTACAATTCCCGGGAATACCAGAGCAAACATTGTATTTGTCATGCCCATCTTACTGATCATCAGGAACTGTGGGATGATGAATATCTGTGAAGGAATCATCATCTGGAAAAGTATCAGGGAGAACATAAAGTCTCTGCCCTTGAACTTAAGTCTTGCAAATGCATATCCTGCGAGTGTTGCTGTGAGACATGCACACACAACTCTGAAGAATATGAGCAATAATGTGTTCTTGTAGAGAACAAGGAAGTTCATATTATTCCAAACAGTAGTGAACGCGTCTGTACGCCACTGTGATGGGAATATTACGAATGGACTTACCGAAGTTGCCTCTGTTACTGTCTTAAATGCTGTGAGTGTCATCCATACAAATGGCACTATCATAATGATTGAGAATATGATCAGAATGAGGTGAATCAATAATCTCTGCATTCTTCTCTTAAACTGTACGCCTCTTGTCATATCGATTCCCCCTTCCTAGTTATAATGAACCCACTTCTTCTGACCGATCATCTGGAATACTGTAAGTACCATGATGACTGCGAGAAGAAGAACTACTATTGCTGATCCATAACCCTTGTTACCATTCTGGAATGAGTACTGGTAGAACAGATATACGATGGATTCTGTCTTCTTGAGGGCCGGATTGGAAATATCCATTACCATGTATACAAGGTCGAATACCTGAAGTGCTCCGATTACTCTTGTTACGAGTACGAAGAATACTGTAGGGGAGAGAAGTGGAAGAGTGATCTTGAAGAATGATCTTACTCCTGATGCTCCGTCAATATCTGCTGCCTCGTAGTAATCCTTAGGTATCTCCTGAAGTCCTGCAAGGAACAGAACCATGTTGTAACCAATGATCGACCATACACCGATGATTGCAACTGAAATCCATGCGATCTTTGGATTGGATATCCACTCGATCTTTGCACCAAGGATGTGGTTTAACAGACCGAACTGTGAATTGTATAACCATCTCCATACCATGGCTACGGCTGCTGGTGCAACTACCATTGGCAGGAAAAATATTGCTCTGTATATTGTTCTTCCATGCATCTTACGATTCAGGAATACTGCAAGTATAAGTGCAATTGCAATTGAGAATGGAACCTCGATGATCGCATACTTGAATGTATTGAGAAGTGACTGCCATACCTCAGGGTCAGCAAACATCTTCTTGTAATTTGCAAATCCTGCAAATGATGAATCTCCGAATGATCCAACCTTACAGAATGACTGATATATTGTCTGTACTATAGGCCATAAGTTAAGTACGATGATTCCTATCATTGTTGGGAGGATGAATGCCCAGCCCCATTTGCGCTGGTTTCTTTCCCATGTTGTTGACTTCTTTTTCTTGAACTCTTTATTTTCTGCTGCTGCCGGCTTAACTGTCTGTGTCTCTGTAGCCTGAATTATCTCAGCCGCTTTTTCTTCAACTTTCTTGTTGTTATCTGACATAAAATCCCTCCTCTTATCATTTATACTGTAATTAACACCCCATTGTTTCTGGTAAGCAATGGGCAGGACCTTCATCCTACCCACTGTTATGTTATCTTATAAATGCTCTGTAGGATTACTTGTCTTCCTCATCGATGTACTGGTTCATCTGAACTGCGAAGTCCTTACATGACTGCTCCATCTTTGATGGATCTGCCCATGCATCTGCGAAGAATGTCTGTGCAGCCTGTGACCATACTGTTGAATTGTATGTGTAAGGTCTGAGCACGAGCTCATTTGTAACACCTGAAACTGTTGAATCCTTTGTGATATCAAGGTAAGCGTTGAGGTTGAACTTGTCTGTGCAGTTAACCCACTTGTCTGATGTGCCTTCGTAAGCTGACATTGTTACACCGAGCTCAGCCTGCTTCTCCTGCATTTCCTTTGAACCTAACCACTCGATAAGCTTCCAACAGTCATCTGGTCTCTTTGTGTCTGCTGATGCAGCCCATCCAAGTCCGTTACAGATAGAAGTTCTCATACCTGTTGCCTTGTCGTATGGAAGAATTGCTACGTCACAGTTCTCAACGAGATACTCGTTGTCAAGGAATCCTGCTGTCATCCATGAACCCTGTGTGATCATTGCTACTGTACCTGACTGGAACATAACGTCTGTACCTGTCTCTGACATTGTTGTTGCCGGTGGGCAGCAATCCTTGAGGAGCTTTCCTACATAATCCATAGCCTTGATAGTGTTGGCATCGTCATATCCTGACTTTGTGTGATCGTCATTTACGATGTAACCGCCCATTGAGTAAACCATGTTGTAGTATGTGTCCTGATCGTTTGATGTGTTCATACAGAAACCGTACTGATCGCCATTAGTAAGCTTCTTAGCTGCATCATAGAGGTCATCCCATGTCCATGTCTCATCTGGATAAGAAAGTCCTGCATCATCAAACATCTTCTTGTTGTACCAGAGAGCGATTGTATCGTAATCCTTTGGTACTGCGTAATATGAGCCATCATATGTGTAGAGCTCTGTGATCTCTGACATGTAGTTGCTCATATCAACCTTATCGCTCTTCTCAATGTAGTCATCGAGCTTTAAGAGCTTGTTGTTCTTCATGTACATCTGTGAGTTGTTGGAGTGCATCCAGAATACATCCGGCATATCTCCACCTGATGCTCCAGCCTCAAGAAGTGTCCAGTATGAATCCCACTCCTTAACCTGTACATCAACCTTGATTCCTGTCTCTTCTGTGAAGAGATCACATATCTGCTGCAGACCCTTCTGCTGATTGTTATCCCAGATAACCACCTCAAGTGCATCCTTACTGCTACCCTTGCTTCCATCACCGCCGCCACATGCGCACAGTGAAAATGCTGTTGCTGCTGCAAGCCCTACTGCTACAGCTTTCTTCATTGTTCTTCTCATAAAACCTTCCTCCTTTTTACATCACCGGCAGGATTTACGACACCCACATTCTCTTTCATACCCTGAATTCTGCGTCCTGTTCTGCCGGTTCGCCTTACGGCGTTCTGTGTGCTTTCTATGATTGAATTATAAAATTTTGGTGAAGATTTTTACATGGAAAAATGTCAAAATATCATGGGGTTTTGTCACAAATGTATATTTTTAAGTAGTTAAGTTCGCTGTTTTTGTGCTATTTTATGGTATAATGTAGAATACATATGGTAAATTGTAAAATTCGCTATATATTGGCATACCTTTTTGTGCTATAGTTAAACAAACGATATTATCACTTTTTACATCAGGAGGAATTTTATGAACATTTTCAGCAGTGACGGCTGGTTTTCCAGATTTTTTGGAACGCTCGGCGATATTATAATAGTGAACATTCTATTTATATTGTGTAGTATTCCCATAGTCACCATGGGAGCTTCCATGAGCGCAATGTATTTCACTCTGTTAAAGAAGCAGAGGACAGGCGAAAATGGAGGTGTAGTGAAATTATTCTTCAAAGGCTTCAAGGATAATTTCAAACAGTCAACGATTTCATGGCTGCTATTCCTTCTTATATCATTTATATTCACTCTGGATTTCAACCTTTTTGGCAAGGGTGGTCCACAGGAGAACAAGCTCATGTACTACACCAGTGTCGTGCTTATGATATTGACATGCTTCATCGCAATTTACCTGTTCCCTGTCATAAGTGCCTTTAAGAACACATTGAAGAACCTTCTCTTGCAGTCCATTTACCTGGCAGCCAAGAACTTCATATTTACAATAGTGATCATGGTTCTCTACACTCTGCCTGCATATGTTCTGCTATCCAGCACTCAGGTATTCATGGTAGGTATATTCGTGTTCATAGTATGTGGCTTTGGCCTTATAGCATATGTATCATCATTCATGTTTTTGAAGGCATTCACCCCATATCTGGATGAGGTCACAAAGAAGTACACGGACGACGATCCTGCTTCATGGATGCACAGCGATGACCAGACATCTGAATCAGATGAGGATAATCCTGAATCCACAAAGGTGACCAAGAAGCTTATCGTTGACAATTCATATCATGGCAGACAGTAGTTTTTACCGTATATCGTAAATACAGCAAAGGCGGATGTGCGACAAATCGCACACCCGCCTTTTGCTTAATTCAAATTTTTTGATTCAATTATATCTTACAGCTTCGAAGCCTCATGTCCAAACTTGGCATCATTCGTCTCAAGCTCAACCTCAAGATTCCTGAATGACTTAGGACTCATTCCAAACTTCTGCTTGAATGCTTTGGAGAAAGAAAGAGAATCCTCATAACCACACTGATATGCGATTATATTGATCTGTTCCTTTGATGACCGGAGAAGACTTGCAGCTTTCTCCAATCTGAAGTTGATAAGATACTCCTGAGGAGATACACCCATCTCCTTCTTGAAGCTTCCTGTCAGATGACTTCTGCTGATTCCTATGAAATCCGCAATGTCATCGATCTTGATCTTGTTCATGTACTTCTCTGTTATGAAGTCGACAGCAGCCTTTACATATATCTTACTTGGATACTCAATGTTATCAGATTCCTGCGCATCGGAGGCATTATCCTCCATAATGGTTGCGAAGAGAAGCATCAGTGCACTCATTCTCTTCACCTCGTTTATACGTGTGATCTGGTAATATTCGAGCATCTTGTTGATACATTCTGCACACGTATCCATCTGCTCTATCTTGATGATAGGTGAGCCCTTTACATACCCCATCGCCTCAATAAAATCTTCAGCTCTGTAGCCATGAAATCCAACCCACATGTAGCTCCATGGATCATCATCGTCAGCCCTGTAAGTAGTCTCCTCACCAGGTCTGATGATAAACGCCTGTCCAGGTCCCAGTTCATAAGTCTTCCCCGCAATTGTAAATGTACCCTTGCCCTTCTTTACCATATGGATAACATATGATTCTCTGACGTATGGACCAAACTTCCAGCCTTTTATACAATCCTCTCTGCCACAATAGTCCAGACTGATTGCGGTACCCCACATATAGGAGTTCGACAACTGTAGATCTTCCAGACAAGCAAAACCAACACTGTCAGTTAAACCAACCTTTCTTACCATAACCCGTCCTTTCCTTTACCATATCTTTGCCACCCTTTTATATAAGTTAACACCAAAAACACCTTTATATTTTAACAAAAGCAGACAAACCTGTCAATTTTCAGATCTGTCTGCTTCCCGTAAAATATTTATAAATTATGTCTTACCAGTGACGGTAACCAAATACTGTTGCAGCGTTCTTGAAGTAGCTGAGTACCTGCTCTGCACATGTTGCGCTGTCACTGAATATCTTTTCTGCGATGTTATCTATAACAGTGATGAGGAATACTGAGATAACTATAGCAGCGATAACTGCAAATATCTTTGAGTTGTCATTTGTCTCAAGGTTATCGAATAACGCATGAGCTGCGATCACGATTCCGCAAAGGCTTATTCCGAGGAAGAGTATGTATCCAAAGCCTCCGATGATTCCGCTGAGGAAATCAACCTTGTGGAAGAGTGCTGAGATGATCTCAAATATGATTCCTGCAACCATTGCTATTGCCTCATAAAGTGCAAATACACCAACGGCGTTAAGTGCTTTTCCAAATGTGATTCCACCCTTGAATATAATTCCTCCGGCGATAAATACCGCTGCTGTCATGATGACTGCTGCGATTATAGTGAAGAAGAACATGTAGAATCCCTTTGCTATTGAATCGCCAAAGTCAAATCCCATTATGAGGAATCCGACAGTTACAAATATAAGTGAGAGGATGGCATTTACTCCTGCAAGTATTCCGCCAGGAACCATGTTGTCACTCTGAACCATCTCACCCGCTGTATCTGCAGGGCTCTTGAAAAGACCTATCACATTCTTGAGAAGATCATTTATCATATTGCCCACTGCTGATGGCTTCTTCGGCTGTGGCTGTGCATAGCCCTGCTGGCCGTACATCTGCTGGTTCATCTGTGGCTGGCCGTAGCCCTGCTGACCATACATCTGCTGGTTCATCTGCTGACCGTAGCCCTGCTGATTGTATGCTCCCTGGTTCATCTGCTGGCCATAACCCTGCTGATTATACATCTGCTGGTTCATCTGCTGACCGTAGCCCTGCTGGTTGTATGCACCCTGCTGGTTCATCTGCTGGCCGTAACCCTGCTGATTGTATGCACCCTGCTGGTTCATCTGCTGGCCATAGCCTTGCTGATTGTACACTCCCTGCTGACTCATCTGCGGCTGGCTGTAAGCCGCTGCCTGCTGATCTGCCTGTGGCTGGCTGTTCTCCGCCGCCTGCTGATTTGTCTGTGCCTGATCTGCCACCTGCTGTTTTCCCTGTGGCTGACCAAACTGCTGATCCTGATTCTCGTTCATTCCTGTTACCTCCAATTCCTTTCCCTGTGTGAAAATATATCAAAAATATGATACCAAATCCCCCTGGTTTTGTCATCATATCATTGCTCTATAAACTTCTGTGCAATATTGAAGGATCTGACTCAATCCTTATAATAGCCATCGAAATAGTTAATCGGGCTGTGACTGTCATACTTTGCATGATACACAAATGTGGCATAATCAACATATTCCGCTTTTTTCTCCTCATTCTGTCCAATATTGTTGGATCTTACAAGAGCAGAAATCACTATGGATACCGTTAAGCATATCCCGCACACGATACCTATTGCAACATACAAAAATACTATCGAACCCATGTCTTATCCTGCCTTTCCTTAACGTATTCTATAGTGCCATAGCTTCTGAATCTGTGAATATCTATCCTTGATCTGTGAAGCTTGTTGATCGCACGCCAGAAGCTCACCAAACTATATATAACTCCAGCCACATACGCGGAAAATACCATAAAAGCTCCACTTGAATCACCCACATCTGCACTTATCCTATACAGATCCGTCATAAGTCCCCCAACAAATACAGATACATATGTACACAGCACAACCATCACTGTCATAAGTATTGCTATGGATGCCCCAACCTTAAATCTGTTGGATGGGACATTTCCCACGACCTTGCCGGTCTGCCCATTCACCGCCACGGTATAGAGTATTCCCTGATAACGAAAAGTCATGAACCACGCTGGCAGCAATGCATACTCAATATCCGTCATCTTTATATCCGTTTTTTCCTCAGTAACCCGTGCGTTTTTCGGAACATCACTCATCATCTCTTCCTTCACCGCATCATTGCTCTTTCTCTTTGCAACGGCTGCGATCTCGGCAGCTGGTACATCGTACCTGTCCGTGTAAAATCCGGACAGATATTCTGGAGAAAACGTCAAAGCCTTGTCGAAATCATAAGGTTCCAGCCTTCCCGAAATGTGATCATTCAATCTTCTTGTTGCATCCCCAGGTACCCTTGGAACTGTACACTCACAATCTCTCATACAATTGTGTGTGATAGTTCTGTCTGCAGCTTTCTGTGCAACTACTGCTATAGAACCAAAGCATTTTTCATAATTACTAACGCGCTCGCCTTTTTCATTCTCCTGAAATACATACTTGAGCTTTTTTCTAACATGATAAGACGCCAGCCAATATGGTATATATATTCCTCGTATCTTATCAATCTCAAATTTCTTTATCTCATCCGGAACAAACCACCCCTTACAGAACCTGTCACGTATAAGCTGTTCTGCTCTCTTCTGAGAAATTCCAAATGGAATAATAAGATCCGGCTCCAGTTCATCCTTAACTCTGTCAACCAATATCATCGGCTGCCCACAATACGCACAGAAACTGGAAGTTTCCGTGGATTTCACCATAAGTCTTGCACCACAGGATGTACATTCATATAGATTCATATCCATATACCTTGGTGATTCATCATCCTTTCCAATATTGATCTCATCCAATGTGTATATCGTATCCGTGGCATCAGTTATGTATCTTTTTATTCTGGCAATCTTCTGAATTGCCTTATAGCTTCTCTTATCTACAAGCTCTCCATCCTCATTCCTGGTCATGGCAGAGTTTTCTTCTCCTATGCCTCTGCTGATCACCGAATCACACTGCGTACACTGCAGCTGCCTCGTCTTAGGATTCAGTACCACAACACCGCCGCAGGATGGACATTTTACTGTAAGATTCATTGCATGTTACCCCCATGTCTACCAAACATAAGCCCCATTTGACTAAAACAGTATCATCTAAATTATAAGCTATCAAGTAGTCAAATTACAACTATATGTACCTGTAACGGATGTAAATATTACATAAAACGTCTTATCATCCAAATAAAGCTGTATCATAACCATTCCATCACAATACAGCTTCATAATGTTATCAATTTATCTTATTCACGTCGTCTTTATTGGTGTCGGAAATTATATAATGTGGTCTTCCCTTGGTCTCCATATATGTCTTGGCGATATATTTACCCATTATTCCTATGCACAGGAACTGGAGTCCTGATACAAACAGTATGATGCACACAAGTGACGGCCATCCCGCAACAGGGTCTCCCCACACCAGCTTTCTTATGAAGAAGAAAAGCATCATGACAAATGCGACAAATGTACAAAATATTCCAAATCCTGAAGCTATACTCATCGGCGCCTCGGAGAAGTTGATTATTCCGTCCAGTGCGTATTTGAAAAGCTTCCAGAAGTTCCACTTCGTCTCGCCCGCAACTCTCTCCACATTCTCGTATTCCAGCCATTTTGTCCTGAACCCGATCCAGCCAAATATTCCCTTGGAGAATCTGTTGTACTCGCACATCGACACGATGGCATCCTTCATCTCTGCCTTC
The DNA here is from genome assembly GCF_003481085.1 of Coprococcus sp. TF11-13. Lineage (NCBI taxonomy): Bacteria > Bacillati > Bacillota > Clostridia > Lachnospirales > Lachnospiraceae > Coprococcus > Coprococcus sp. TF11-13. The sequence goes on from NZ_QUKK01000002.1 coordinate 68,712, forward strand.
ATAAGCCTGAAATCCCTGGCGCCATCCACGACATCGGCGTCGGATATCTTGTTGATGATCTTGTAGAACATCCGCGCAAACCAAGATCTTATCGGCGGCTCGCCCTTTCTGGTGACTCTTCTGGTCGCCACACTGTCATATTCTCCCTGCTCAAGTATACCGAGCATCTCCGGGAGCAGACTCGGCGGATCCTGCATGTCGGCATCCATCACCGCCACGTAATCCCCATCTGCATTGCAGAAGCCCGCATACATTGCAGCCTCCTTACCAAAGTTTCTGGAAAATGACAAATACTTGAAATAATCGTATTCCTCTGAGATCTTTTTCATGGTCTCAAGAGTCTTATCCGACGAACCATCATTAACCATAAGAACCTCAAAATCATACTGCCTGAGTTCCTGTCTCACCTTGTCCAGCTCCCCTGCAAATATCGGAAGAGCCTGCTCTTCGTTATAGCATGGAATTATCAAGCTAACTTTTTTCATTTTGTTTCACCTGCTTTAAATTTATAAATTCGTATTCCTGAAAATCTGTATTCTATAGATTTCTTTGTATACTTTGTTATCTCTGCTATTTTCTCAGTCATCTTGTGTATCTTTTTCTTTTCAAATTTTGGATCATTGATGACCGCCACATATATCTCATCGCCACAGTCCTCCACCAGGTCTGCGATGCTGTCTATATCATCCTCATACACATACCTGCATCTTCCCATCTGGGAAAATACGTTCATTCCCGCGTACACGTTGTTCCATTTGCCATCTCCGTGACACAGTATGATACAGTCCTGTCCCTTCATCTCCTCCAAGGCTGTGCTCCAGTCGCTGTAGCCCCTGTACTGCCAGTCTACACCCTTTACAGCTATACTGCCTGCACATAATGCAAGGCATATGACAGCGGTTACAACTGCACATCTCTTCCTGGTTATTACTGGAACCAGCTTCATCATACACCATATCATAAACACAGCCACTATAGGAAGTGCCGAGTAGATATATCTTGCATTTACAAGCTCGGACCCCTGTATTCCCACAAATGCAAGAACGGCGTCGGCCACGATAACCCCCGCCAATAACAGTGAGCGTGACTCTATACTTCCTGCTCTGTCCGCATCTATATCTCTCCTGTGTGTACATACTCTGTAGGATAATCCATCATTTTTCCTGACCAAGGATATCCTTATATCCACAAATGAAAGCACTATCCTTGCCACGATGAGCACCAGTGCCACAAGCACGATCAGCGGAAGCAGTCCTGCAAAATACGACCTGTTTATATAACTGATATAATATAAGAATTTGTGACCGGAAAGTCCTATCAGATTATCGGTAGCATAGCTTCCCCTGTAACCAAATATGTGCTTTATCGTTGCGGGAAATACCGCTATTGCCGCACCAAGTCCAGCAACAAGACTAAAGCCATACGCAAACATCTGCTTTACCTTTCGCATATACAGCAGGTATATACATACACACAATCCAAGTCCGGCAACATAGAAGTAGAAATAATAGTGTGTGAGTCCGCCGAACATGACCGCCAGTGCCAGCAATATAAAATACGGCACGGTCATCTTCTTTTTATGTCTCAGTATATATACATGAACCGCCGTCAGCAGCAATACATTCAAGGTCTGAAGAAGATACATCCGTATGAGCATACAGTTGCTTATGCCCACCGATGATACGCCCCACAGAGCTGCCGCCATCAGTCCATACCATCTGTTTCCAAGCAGATATGCCGCCACATACAACAGAAGAATATCCACAAATATCAGGAGTATGAGGTTGAGCACTATTCCCGGAACTGCACTGTATCCCGCTCCTTTGAAAAAGTAGCACACCGTATGCAGCAGCATATAATATACCGGCGGGTGGACATCATTTTCCTGATTTCTGTATGCCGCACTGTAGTTGAATGAATCATCGTTATAATTCATATAGTTCTCAAAATATGACCCCGTCACCCACTCATCGAGTGGCGTGTTGTCCTCTCCCGGATGGAGGAAAGTCTTGTCCGTGGAGTTTGCAAGGCCATAGCTGTACACCTCATCACAAAACAGATACTGTCTCTTAAGCCCGTAGTGGATGCACAGTCCATACTGCAATAACACCAGCACTATGCATGCGATCCAGAAATACCGATTTGTCCTGATTTCTTTATTTTTCTTTACACTCTCTGTCATAATCTATTCTCCCACTGTCTTTGCCCATATAATAAGAGCAGTTTACCTCCTTTGTATACTTAATTTATTTTAAAATAAAAAACGGACTGCTACATTGTGACCGTATATTATACGTCACTGTAACAATCCGTTTGTTTATGATTATTTTTCTTTATTACTTTTCAAGTATATCGTAGATAAGATCCATGACCTTGTCACCAAATGCTGCTGACTCCTTCTGTGCCTCATCGTATGATGAACCCTTGATTCCGTAGTAGAACTTGATCTTTGGCTCAGTTCCTGAAGGTCTTACTGCAAGCCATGCATCGTTCTCAAGCTCATAGTAGAGTACATTTGCATTAGGGAAACCGGTAGGCTTAACCTCGCCTGTCTCGATGTTTCTTATATACTCAAGACGGTAGTCACGAACTACCTTTGTCTTGTAGCCTGCAACATCCTCAGGTACATTTGCACGGAGGATATTCATGATGTGTCCGATCTTCTTTGATCCCTCAACACCCTTGAGTGTTACGGTCTTGATATCATCTACATAATATCCGTACTTCTCGTACATATCCATCATCGCATCCCAGAGAGTCTTACCCTGACCTCTGTAGTAAGCTGCTGCCTCACAGAGAGCCATAGTTGCAACAACCGCATCCTTGTCTCTTGCATGTGTTCCGATCAGGCATCCGTAGCTCTCCTCAAATCCGAAGAGGTATGTTCCCTTGCCTGTCTGCTCAAATCTGAGGATCTCGCGTCCGATGTTCTTGAAACCTGTGAAACACTCGATGAGATCTGTTCCATAATACTTTGCTATAGCATCTACCATGTTGGTAGTAACGATAGTCTTGATGATTGCTCCGTCTGCTGGAAGGCTGCCATTCTTCTCCTTCATCTGGCTTACCTCATACTCGCAGAGTAAGCTTCCTGACATGTTACCTGTGAATACCTTGTACTCACCTGTCTTGGAATCCTTGGCGTAGCATCCGAGTCTGTCGGCATCAGGGTCTGTTGCCAGAACGAGATCTGCATCGACCTCCTTTGCCAGCTTGAGTGCCAGTGCAAATGCTTCCTTTGCCTCTGGGTTTGGATACTCAACAGTTGGGAACTCTCCATCCGGAAGCTCCTGCTCTGGTACCACATATACATTCTCGAAACCGATCTCCTTAAGAATCCTTCTTACAGGGATGTTGCCTGTTCCGTGAAGTGGTGTGTACACTATCTTGAGATCCTTGCCATACTTGTCAATTGCATCCTGATTGAGGATGAGCTTCTTGAGCTCGCCCATGTATGCGTCATCAACCTCTGAACCTATAGTTACAAGAAGCCCCTTCTTCTTTGCCTCTACCATGTCCATGGTCTTTGTATCTGCGAAATCTGTGATGGCCTTTACCTCGGCCATGATTCCCTGGTCATGAGGTGGTGTGATCTGTGCGCCATCCTCCCAGTATACCTTATATCCATTGTACTCTGGTGGGTTGTGTGATGCTGTTACATTGATACCAGCTACACAGTCCAGATATCTCACTGCAAATGAAAGCTCAGGTGTCGGTCTAAGTGACTCGAATCTGTAAGCCTTTATGCCATTTGCTGCCAGGCAGAGAGCTGCCTCCATAGAGAACTCAGGTGACATTCTTCTTGAATCATAAGCTATTGCCACACCTTTGTCCTGCTTGCCCGCCTTGATGATGTAGTTTGCAAGTCCCTGTGTAGCCTTGCGCACTACATATATGTTCATTCTGTTAGTACCAGCTCCGATGATGCCTCGAAGTCCGGCTGTTCCAAATACAAGATCACAATAGAATCTTTCTTCTATCTCTTTCTCGTCGTCCTTGATCGCTAAGAGCTCATCCTTGGTTTCCTGACCAAACAAAGGATTGTTCACCCACTGCTCATACACGTCCTTGTAATTATAATCGCTCATCATTTTGCCTCCTGTGAAATCTATTGCTTTATGTTACCCATAGAGCATCCTACAAATGGAAAACACACACACGAAAAAACCATCTGTAAAATACATCACAATTCAGTATCACGTGTCTAACTCAATTATTATCCACGCCCCAACATTATACTCTTAATTTGTCAGCTTGTGAAGTCCATAGGTATCGTTAATTTCACTCAAAATTTTGAGCTTTTCTTGGTCATCTTCGATAACTTTTTGGAGTTTTTCCATCAAAACCGGGGATATGTAGCTCTTTCTGGTGTTCATATACCGGTTACTTATCTTCCAGAACTTCTCCGGGAAACTGTACATAAGATATATGAATTCATAATCCTCATGTTCAAGATAATTGATCTGACTGTACGCACTCAGAATGTCCTTCGCCATGGTGATATCATACCTGTTCTTCTCCATGGCTTTGCGGAGAAACTGGTACAGATCCATGAGCTGGTATCCCACATGGAACCGGTCAAAATTTATGGTTGCTATGTATCCATCACAGAACATCACGCTGTGATAATTATACGAGCCGTGACAATAGCCAAGCCATTTGTCGTTGTATGTGAAATTATCCTGAAACAGCGACAGACACTTCTCTGCCTGGCTGTAAAAATAATCAAATGTCTTTATGTACAGCATCTCAAAGTCATTCTTCAGGGTTCTCCTGCTGACAAAATTTCTTATCCTGCGAAGCTCATTTACCTTTCTGTCCAGATTTCCCGGAGTTTTTTTTGTGTATGACGTATTCTCCTCCATGTACAGTTCCCTTCCGGCTCTGTGAAACCACGCCAGATTTATAACTGCTTTCTCAAGATCCCTTATGCTTGATGCATTACACTCCCGCCCTTGGAAATATTCCCTGCACACAAATGGATTTCCATACCTGTCGCAGGTCACCAGCTCGTCTTCTCTGTTGGCCACGACCCGGTCTATATTACAGAAGCCCTTTTCATATATCTTATCCTTGAATTCCTTCTCCTGCTGAAGCCTCTCGTCAGTTCCATTCAGGGATGACACCTGTCTGACCCCCTTGTCCGTCATCAGGATCACAGCACCTCTGCCTCTGCCCGTTCCCTGTACTTCCATATCGTATGCTTCATACACTTCACCCATTTTTTCAGCCAAATAAAAACCCCCTCCTACAACTGTCGCTCGGGGGTATCTGTGAAGTGTGTATCTATCTGGCTTACCTAATCATGAGCGCTCTCGCTCGATGAATCCTGCAACGGCACTAGCACTCGCTCCGCATCGCTGAGTGCCGGCGGATTCATATGTCATGATTATGGTAATGTCAGATAAGATACACACATCCACTTCACAGATAAACCCTCGCTCACTTTATAGCAATAATAACCTGCTAAATTATTGTATGAGGGGCTGTTAAGTTTCATTCTTAAGTTGTAACTTTTTATTTGTCTGTTTTACGACGGGTATCGCTGATGCCTACATCTGCTTTACCTGATCCAGCAGATATTCCCTGTCGTTCTTCTCCGGGTCTTCTATAACCATATCCAGCAGTTTCTGAAGTATCTCGCCCATCTGAGGTCCCGGCTTTATTCCCAGCTTTATGAGGTCTCCGCCATTTACCTTGAGGTCCTTGATCCTGACGCAGTCAGCATCTGCCACGATCTCTTCATATTTCTTCTCAAGCTCCGCAAGCTGGCTCTGTCTCTCCTCCAGCTTGTAATCACTCTGGGCAGCCATATCGGCTTTCTTGATCTCGATTATATATGGGAAGAAATCCTTTCCAACCTCTCCGAGAAGCTTCCTGATGATATTCTTCTTCGGAACGCAGCCCATGCCAAAGTCATGCCATCTCACCAGCTTGCACACGTCCTTGATGGTATTGTTGTCAAACTTCAGTCTTCTGAGAACCGCCTCCGCCAGTGGAACTCCTGCGATCTGGTGGTCGTAAAAGTGATCTGTTCCATTCTCGTCCACAGTGTGTGTGGATGGCTTGCCTATATCGTGGAGAAGTGCCGCCCATCTCATGGTTACATCAGCTCTTATATTCTTAACCGCCTCAATGGAGTGTACACCCACATTGTATCTGTGATACTGGTTGTTCTGTGGCTGCTCCATCATCTTGTCAAATTCAGGAAGGATATATGCAGTGATCCCTGTAACATAGGCCTCGAGCAGCTTGTCCGGATGATCTGATACAAGGAGCTTTGTGAGCTCCACCCTGATCCTCTCCGCACTTATATCCTTGAGGTACTGTGCCTGGATGATCATGGCCTTTCGGGTATCCCTCTCTATGTCAAATCCAAGCTGTCCCGCAAATCTTATGGCTCTGAGTATCCTAAGTGCATCCTCATCGAATCTGTCCCTTGCCACACCGACAGCTCTTATAACCTTGTCATTCAGATCCTGCACACCGCCAAACATATCTATTATGCCCTTGCTGTGGCTGTACGCCATGGCATTTATGGTGAAGTCTCTTCTCTTCAGATCCTCCTCAAGGCTGGCTGTGAACTCCACCTGATCCGGTCTCCTGTGATCACTGTACTCTCCATCTATCCTATACGTCGTGACCTCATAGCCTTCCTTGCCCATCATGACTGTTACGGTTCCATGCTCTATTCCTGTATCTACGGTTCGCCTGAATATCTCCTTGACCTGCTCAGGTCTGGCAGATGTGGTGATATCCCAGTCCCCCGGCTCTCTTCCGAGTATGCTGTCTCTCACGCAGCCGCCGACTATATAGGCCTCATAGCCTGCTGCCTCAAGACCCTCTATAACTTTATTTGCTCCCTCTGGAATGTCTATTCTCATATATCTTCTCTCCGCATCTTTATATCTGTAAAATAATAACTTCTCCAGCAAAATGCTGAAGAAGTTATTATACATGATTATTATCTATATTTTAGTATGCTCTTCCGAAGTATACCATCTTCTTGGCCGGCTTGCCGCAGTGTACACATACATCTGAAAGATGCTCCTGTGCAAATGGCATACATCTTGTGGATGCTCCTGTCTCATCCTTGATAGCCTCCTCACAAGCTGTCTCGCCGCACCACATAGCCTTTACAAAGCCCTGCTCGTTGTCGATGATATTCTTGAACTCATCCCAGTTAAGCGCTGCATGTGTATGTGAATCTCTGTGAGCCTTTGCTCTCTCGAACATATCCTTCTGGATAGTCTCAAGAAGCTCTCCAACCTTTGTATCTATCTCATCAAGTGATACTGTGATCTTCTCTCTTGTGTCACGGCGTACCAGAACTGCCTGATTGGCCTCGATATCCTTTGGTCCGATCTCAACTCTGATAGGAATACCTCTCATCTCCTGCTCTGAGAACTTCCAGCCTGGGCTCTTGTCGCTGTCATCGACCTTTACTCTGAATGCTCCAAGCTTCTCACGGAGCTCTGCTGCCTTCTCAAGCACTCCTGCTTTCTTCTGCATGATAGGAATGATCATGACCTGAGTTGGAGCAACCTTTGGAGGAAGTACAAGACCTGAATTGTCTCCGTGAACCATGATGATGGCTCCGATAAGTCTTGTTGTCATACCCCATGACGTCTGATGAACATACTTGAGCTTGTTGTCCTTGTCTGTAAACTGTATTCCAAATGCCTTGGCAAATCCGTCTCCGAAGTTATGGCTTGTTCCTGACTGGAGCGCCTTGCCATCGTGCATAAGTGCCTCTATTGTGTATGTTGCCTCTGCTCCTGCGAACTTCTCCTTCTCTGTCTTCTGTCCACGGATAACAGGCATAGCCAGTACATCCTCACAGAAGTCTGCATACAGATTCAGCATCTGTATTGTTCTTGCCTCAGCCTCCTCGGCTGTTGCATGTGCAGTGTGTCCCTCCTGCCACAGGAACTCTCTTGAACGAAGGAATGGTCTTGTCTCCTTCTCCCAACGCATAACTGAACACCACTGATTATATACCCTTGGCAGATCACGATATGACTGGATATCATTCTTGTAGAAATCACAGAACAGAGTCTCTGATGTAGGTCTTACACACATACGCTCTGTGAGTGGATTGAGTCCGCCATAAGTAACCCATGCTACCTCAGGTGCAAATCCCTCAACGTGATCCTTCTCCTTCTCAAGAAGGCTCTCTGGAATAAGCATAGGCATGTACACATTCTCCACGCCTGTTGCCTTGAATCTCTCATCAAGCTGCTTCTGTATAAGTTCCCAGATTGCATATCCTGCGGGCTTGATAGCCATACATCCCTTCACGTTGGTATATGCGATAAGTCCTGCCTTGAGGACAACGTCTGTATACCACTGTGCAAAATCTTCATCCATGGAAGTGATAGCTTCAACCATCTTCTTATCGTTTGCCATCTTATTTATCTCCTTAATTCTAAAACATTCTATATCTGCTGCATAGCTGAACTACCTAATGCATACACTCTTTAATCTACAAAATTTCAGGACGTATGTCAACACGAAACATGCCAACATCCGCCCTGTAAATACCATTTTAACTAAAACTCATCCAGATCCAGAATGGCAAATGCTCCGCCCTCTGGCTCATGCTTGAACACCATGTGTTCCCCTGTTGTCGGATGGTCAAATTCCAATCTGGACGCGTGAAGTCCTATCTCTTTATATTTCTTCTTCGTCTTCTGGAACTTAGGGTTGTACTTCGTGTCACCCCATATTCCGCACTTTCTCTTCGCAAACTGAGCCCTGATCTGATGATGTCTTCCAGTTATGAGTTCAACAAGTATATATGACAGAACCCCCTCGTCCGTATCCATGACATCCAGCACCTCATATTCCAGCTCGGAATACTTTGCTCCAGGTGTGTCCTTGTCCACGACCTTTGTCACATTGTCCTTAGTATCGTGAAGAAGATAATCCTTCAAAACTCCCTGGTCATTTGGAAGCTCACCAGTGAGGATCGCCTGATAATACTTCATCATAGAACCATCCTCGCTCTGCTTTGAGAGATTTGCAGCCGCCTCAGGAGTCTTGGCAAATACCATAACTCCGCCTACAGGCCTGTCCAGTCTGTGTATAGGCACAAGATATGGCTCCTCTTTTCTGTTCTCCTTCTCGTATATCCTGAGCTTGAGCATACTCACCATGCTCTCTGAATTGGTCTTGTCTGGCTGAGTTGGCACACCACATGGCTTTACAGCCACGATTATATCATTATCCTCATGTAAAATGTTTAATTTCATTTGTTTTCTCCTCATTCGCCGTCTGGGGCTTATTATGAAAGCCTTACGATTACTTCGCCACTTCGTGGCTCTCGTAATCGCACATTCATTCGCATTCCTGCCTATCGGCATACATGCTCATGAATATCTGCCCATCCGATGAACATGCAGCGTTTCATGCAAGCATGAACGCTGCATGTTCGCCGTCTGGGGCTTTCTTATCACATCCTAAACCTATAGCCCACGCCCCACACAGTCTCTATGTACTGTGGATTCGATGTGTCAAATTCAATCTTCTCTCTGATCTTCTTGATATGAACAGTAACCGTGGCTATATCTCCTATGCTGTCCATATTCCATATCTTGCTGAACAGCTCATCCTTGGAAAATACCTTGTTTGGGTTGCTGGCAAGGAAGCACAGTATATCGAACTCCTTATTCGTAAATACCTTCTCCTCGTTATCAACATACACTCTTCTGTCCGTCTTGTCTATCTTAAGACCTCTGATCTCGATGACGTCATTCTTGAGTGCCGTTGAACCAACAAGTCTCTCGTATCTGGATATGTGCGCCTTGACTCTTGCCACCAGCTCACTTGGACTGAATGGCTTTGTGACATAGTCGTCAACTCCCAGACCAAGACCTCTGATCTTGTCTATATCATTCTTCTTGGCTGTTACCATGATGATCGGAATATCCTTCTTCTCCCTTATCTGTCGGCATATCTCAAATCCATCCACCTCAGGGAGCATGAGATCCAGAAGGATAAGACTGTATTCCTCATCCAATGCCTTCTCAAGACCCTTAAGTCCATTTGTCTCTATCTCTACCTCGAAATCATTGAGCTCCAGATAATCTCTCTCAAGCTCTGCAATACTAAGCTCATCTTCTATGATCAATATCTTACTCATCTGTATCTCTCCTTTTCTTTAGTGAATTTATGATCTGCAATGATCCTTTTCTCTGACCATCCTTTTTCTGATTGTCTTTTCTCTGATCATCTTTTTTCTGTGTATCCTTTTTTACATTTGCCTGCTGTTCACCGCTGGCGTCAGAAGTATCACCCTCGATCTCCTCAACCTTTGGAATATACTTCTTCAGGGTAAATACTATCGTTGTTCCGACACCAAGCTGGCTTGTGGCATATATGTTGCCGCCATGCTCCTCAACGATCTTCTTGCATATAGCAAGTCCAAGACCACTTCCGCCTCTTGACTGTCTTGCGCTGTCAGCTCTGTACATTCTGTCAAATATATGAGGCAGGCTTTCTGAATCTATTCCACGGCCATTGTCGCTTATGGATACCTTAACCTCCGCGTCATTGTCATATATGTTGATATCTATCTGTCCATATTCCTTATCGGTATACTTGATAGCATTTGTAATTATGTTGTTGATGACCCTCTTGAGCTGGTCAGGATCAACTATGACCTTCACATCGTCATCACAATAGTTCTTGTATGTTAGCGTCATGTTCTTGGAAAGGAGCGTCGTATATACCTCCTCCATACAGTCATCAAAATAATCCTTCACCGATACCCTGTGGAACTCATATGGTATGGCGTTGTTGTTGATATTCGTATACAGTGAAAGCTCATTGATGAGGCTGTCCATCTCATTTGCCTTGCTGTATATCATCTTCAGATATCTCTCCTGCTTCTCAGGGGTATCTGCAACTCCATCCATGATTCCCTCCACATAACCCTTGATGGTCGTGATAGGAGTACGGAGATCGTGTGATATATTGCTTATGAGCTGCCTGTTCTCTTCCTCATATCTCATCTTCGCCTTGGTAAAGTCTGACAGTTTCTGTCTCATATCCTCAAATGACTCACAGAGCTCACCAACCTCATCGACTCTGTTATCGCCAAAGTCTATCTTCTCGTCAAGGTTGCCTGAGCCCATACGCTCTGCTGCCTCCTTGAGCTTGACAAGAGGATTCACAAACTGCTGGTATACAAGGAATGCCACGACACCGCTCAGGAGCATCATCATTAGAACCATCAGTATGGAATAACCCATGATGGTTCCCCTGAACTTCGCCATATAATTACCATAGTATGTGAGCATGTAAATATCTACCTGACTTCCATCCAGCACATATGATACCTGGTTGCACAGATAGAATGACGGCTGGGTTATGAGATATTCCTGAACCTTTATATCACTGTTATTTCCGGTATCAATCGAATCACCATCTATCGCATTGATATTCGAACTGTTATCATTTCTCTTTAACTGCTCCTTCAGGCTCTCAGAAAAAGGATCAACGGAACTATATATGTACTCTCCATCCTTCTTCACTGCTATATGAGTATTTAATACCGAGCTCTTTTCATCCAGTGCATCTGCATTATCCTGGGTTGTATAGTATGAAGGATTCTTCTTCACCTTGCTTATAACTTCCTCACGCAATGTGGACAGAGATTTGTACACATCATTGACCGGATCGTCCTCCGAATATAAAAGCTGCAGTGAGTGATTTCGGCCATAAGTTCCAGTGATAAAATATCGCCCTATGATAGCCGTACCTATAACCATGGACAATATCGCTGCTATCCATATAAAAATTATCGCTATCTTAACTTTCTTAGTAATCTTCATTAGTGTTAACTCCCATCTTACTAGCGCTAATTATAGCATTAATCCCTATTGTTAGTGTGTGAAGTTTTTATAAACTCTCTCCCTGTTTTCTTCTGAAAATGCCCTTTTTCTTCCTCTTTATCTCCGTTGCCGCAACCTCCTGTCTGGTCTGCTGAAGTTCTCTTATGGTGGCGTCAAGCTTTCTGTATCTCGCTTCCTCCTGATCCTCCTTCTCCTTCATCAGCACATCCATCTGTTTTACCACGTCATCGGACACCGCAGCGGACACTGACTGTGTTATCACCTTAAGGTTGTCCTTTATGGAGTTGCTGATTATCTTGTCCATGATATTCTGGAATTGTGCCATCTTGAAATCAACTATTCTTGAATCATCCCCCACATCGCTGCTCACCCTTATGGTTTCTATGGTCTTCTTCTCTGTATTTTCACTCTCTGCGATAAGCTCCGTCACCGCATCATCCGCATTTTTTTCCTCTGTGCTCTCTCCCTCGTCAAGAAGTTCATACATTCTGTGAACCATATCCTTTATCGCCTTGAGCTGTATCCCCTTATCCTTCAAAGTCTTAACCCTCTGAAGTATCTTTACATCCTTCTCACTGTAGCACCTGTGACCCATGTCATTTCTCTTGATATCGATCTCAAGCTCTTCCTCCCAATACCTAAGCACATGTGACTCAACCTCAACCTTGGCTGCTGCCTCACTTATACTGTAAACTCTCTCTGTCATCGTGTATATCTCCTCCTTGTCTCAGATCAGGTCCTGTCTTAAGTTATTTCCTGTCCTGATACAATTCTAAGGACTTTAATACACAGTCTCAACGCGAATCGTCCTCTAAATTTTCCCACTATACTCCCATACTTATCACATTCTGAACTTATTCGTGGCAAATAGAACTTTTTCAGTATTTTAAACAGAAAAATCCCCTGCACATATCAGTTTGCCCTTATGTGCAGGGGATAAATATCAGTTATTTATTTTTGTGATGACAAACTGTCCATCGTCGTTCAATATAAAATGTACATTTTTATAATTTGTTCCGATTACATATTCGGAACCGTCGTTGGTTTTTCTCAGATTATCCAGCGCATTCTCATCGTTCAGAGCCTTCATGAGTATATCTGTGAACAAGTCTTTTTTGCTTATATTCAACAGCTCATTTTCATTTGCTATGGACTGTCCACCACTTGTCTCCTGAGGATATAAAACCATATCCTTCATGGTCTCAAGATCTTCATCATTGAACACCTTCACGATCTTCTCAGCAAATGCTCTGCTGTCCGTCTCTATCTGCTGCTGGACATCGGCCCTGTCCGTATATCTGTTCTCAAATACTATATGTGACAGCACTTCATTGAGTACCTCATCACTGGCTGTGACGTATATATATAGCGAATAGTTAATTGTTCCATCGCTCCAGAAAGCTATACGTCCGGGAGTCAAAGTGTAATAAGTAGCACTGTATCCCTGGATGTTGCCGGTTATCATGTCACCATTGCTGGTGTTCTCAACGCCCGCCAGATCGTACATCTCGTATTTGCAGGAGCCTCTGAGTTCAACCTTCACTCCGCTGTACCTGAAACTCAAGATACCTATGTCACCGGATATCTTGTACTTCACATCCGTTATCTCGGAACTGTTCTTATCCACATCGAGATACACTCCTATCTGAGTCATATCCTCCGCGGATTCAACATCACCGCTCTTTATCTGGATACCGGTACTCTCCTCCTGACCGTCATCCACCTTCCCGCATCCCATGCAGATACCTGCAAAACAGATGACCGCAATCATAAATAATATATATTTTCTGCCCATGTCCATCCACGACGCTTTTTTCATATATCTATTCTCTCCACATTGAACACGATATTACCACGCTATTCCCTTATGACATCCGTTCTCTCTACACTTGTATGCCATGGTTGGATCTGTAGGATCCCATGTATGGCTGTAATCAAGCTGAACTGATGTAGGCTTAGGGAACGGGCCGCTCTTATTGCTCTCGAATATAGTTACCTTTGTTCCAAGATCGCAGTTGTCATATATCCACTTTGCATCTCCTGCCTTAAGTCTTATACATCCGTGTGAGCATGTCATTCCGAGCATGTTATAAGCGCTGACTGATAATGTGGTAGGATCCTCCTCTCCGTAATACACAGAGTGGAACAGTATATCACCTGTTATAAGTGTATCCCACTGTCCATAACATGGTCCCATCAGTGTCCACCATCTTCCCTTTGCAGGGGTATAGAATGTTCCAAGAGGTGTTGTGTCACCGCCTGAACATACAAATGCCTTTACCGGAATGATATATCCCTTGTTGCCATCTTTTGCATATACAGTCACAACATTTGTGGTCTTGTTGACCTTTATCTCATAGGAATACTGTTTTCCGAGGATCTTATCAACATCTGTGAGTCTCTTGCCACCTCTGTTGAAATAGAACTTATATCCATTCGCATATGCCCACTTGCTTCTGTACATGGCACCGCTCTTACTGAAGTAATAGTATGCTCCATCCACATATCTGTATCCGGTGAGTAATGTTCCCTTGACGCTTACGAAGTAACGCTTGCCGTTGTAATATTTCCAGCCTCTGCCCTTCACCAGTGCACCATTCTTGTCGAACAGATACAGCTTGCCATTTACCTTCTTAGGTCCTTTGTATGCAACACCTGAAGCGCTGTAATACTGTCTGTTTCCAAGCTTTGTAGTATACCATCCTGTATATGGCTTTCCATTGGAACCAAATCTGTATGTCACGCCATTTATCTTTCTGACACCCTCCGCAAGATAACCATTACTTGAGAAATTATAGTAATACTTGCTATTCTTTACCTTATGTGCACCCTTATAGGCTTTTCCATCAGAACCAAAGTAATACTTCTTACCCTTTATTTTCTTCCAGGTATTCACCAGTGCCTTGCCATTTGTTCTGAAGTAATAGTAATTATTCTGGATCTTGTTAAGACCTCTCACCATGCGGCCATATCTGTTAAAATAATATTTGTCGCCCTTGTATGTAAGGAACTTGCTCTTTAACGCCTTGCCGTTCTCATCGTAATAATATGTCTTACCGTTCTTGGTATACCAGCCCTTCTTATTCTTCACAGTGGCAGTTGCATCCGTCAATGTCGCAACACTCTCTCCGGCATCAGCCTGAGTCTCCGCAGCGTACACCGTGTACTGTCCGCCGACCCTGCTTTCTGACAGATTTGAGATTCCTGTCGCACAAGTTGACAACAATACTGCTGCCATTGTCAAAAACGCAATTTTTCTAAACTTTACCATATACTACCTCTCTTATTCCTCACATGGATTTTATTCATTCAAATGCTTCTGATACACTCTTCTCGTCTGCTGCCTTCTGATTCCTATACACATACCACACTCGACCATGGTCATGAGAAGTGCGGAACCTCCCGAGCTTATGAAAGGAAGAGTAACACCTGTATTCGGAATTACATTTGTCGCAACGCTTACGTTGATCACTATCTGGCATACAAGGTGTACCATCACACCTATGACCATCATGCTTCCAAATACGTTCGATGACTCTTTAACTATAACATACATCTGGTATAACAGATAGCCATACAGAAGAAATAACATGATTGCTCCTGCCACACCAAGTTCCTCGCAGATTATCGCGAAGATCATATCATTCTGGGCCTCCGGTATAGCCGAAAGCTTCTGTGTTCCATTTCCAAGTCCCTTGCCGAAGAAAGATCCGCTTCCTATGGCATACAGCGACTGTATGACCTGATATCCTGCACTCTTCTCATATTTTTCTGTGTACAGCCATCCCAGGATTCGCTTTGCACGGAAGTTGTCATTTGACAGAAGTTCTTCCTCCGTAGGCAGGTAGCTCGTGGCTACCTTCACATAGACCACCGCCACCACCACAGCTATCAGCAATATTCCCAAATGCAGTTTCCAGTTCTTGCTGGCTATAAATGTTGAACAGTAACATATTCCAAGAACGACCAGACACGAACTCAGGTTTGTGGATATGACGAGCAGAAGTCCCGCCTGGAGTCCCACAAGCACCCACAGTATTATGACAGTCTGCCACTTATGCATCTCTCTCCATTTGCTGCTTATAAATGAAGCTATGAATATGATCATGAGAGTCTTCACTATATCAGCGATCTGGATTCTGAATGGTATGTGAGGGATCTGGATCCATCTCGTCGCACCATTTACATTTACTCCCAATGGCGTGAGAAGCAAAAATGTCAGTATCAATGACAGAAAATATGCAGGCCATGTAAGCTTCTTATACAGACCGTATGGGAAAAACGCCAATCCCCATATTGCCAATGCTCCGAAAACGATAAACACCAACTGGCTTCTGAAATTGCTGGCAGCCGTACCGTAACTGGATGCGCTGAATATCATTATCAGTCCAAATGCCAGAAGGAACGTTATAGCAATTATCATCTTATATATGGTTCCCGATGTATATCTGCTTTTTTCTTTGCCCGTGGAGTTATCCACAACTGATGTATCACTCATATACAAATCTCCATCTATCTGTTCATTATCTCTTTTATAAATTTATACGCACTTATCACATCTGTGTCAAATATATCCAGGCTGTCCCTGTATTCCGGTTTCTCTATCGCTCCTGAATCACAGCCGATATGCATGCTTCCATCACTGTCCCCGCTCCACGCAAGATCAATGCTGTTACCCTTATCATATCCTGTGATCTCCGCATTTTTTCTGAACACGGCATCTCCAACCTGTATACCAAGAATTGCATCACTTCCAGACAATCTAAGCTCCAGCGATGCACTTATACTGACAGGCTTCACGGAATCCATGAGATCGGCTGCCGATATATCCACATCAAACACCACTCCTGTCTCTCCGTCACTGCTCACATCCCTCTTTTTTATCACAAGATGGTTGTCAGAATTGTCAGTAACAGTGAACTCATACGACTGTGCTGTATATTTGTCTCCGGAAAATGTCAGCGACATGCTCATATCCCTGTCGGACACATGATCCGCATACAGCTTGACCAGCTCATCATTACTGTTCACAGCAAAATAGAGCGTGATATCCCTGCCGTCTAACATTTCATCCACAAATTGCTTTATATCATGTACCAATTCTGCCGTATTGTCAATGGTATCTATCTCCGGTATGTATTTGCCAAGCATGTCATACACTTCCTGAAGATTTATATCATGCGTGCCAAAGCAGTCGTCCAGATAACTGTAGAAATCATCCACATTGAAGATGACAGAATAAACCTTGCAGTCCTGGGTTCTGTCTCCCGTGACCACAGTCTGTTTTCCCTCACTCGTACCCTCCATATTGAAGAAATACTTAAGTGTCTTCTGGATAATATCTGTCTGGATATCGTCACCGTTGATGTCCGCATAATTATTTGCAGCCATCCTCATACAATTCTCATAAGCAGTGCCAAATGAGTACACTGTGTCGCTGTCTATCCCGAGCAGTGATACCACCTGAGAATTGCTCATGTTCGTGATGAGATTGTCAGCGTACTGTATTCTGATTGCCATATCATCTATATATATGAGAGAAGTCCTCTTATTTGCATAGAGCTTGAATGTCTTGTCATCAACTCCTGCCTCCGCAAGAAAATTGTGATTCGAAGCACTTCTCTTCAGCGATATGTCAACGCTGTGATCAGAATTATCCTCAAATGAAAAGCTCTGACTGCCATTTATCATGTTCATACCCATGTCAAATGTGCCATACTGCTGATTCATCTCCGACTCTCTGGAAGAATTGATGGTATTTACCATGGCCTCCACAAGCTTTATCTGAGGTTTTCTCATAAGATGAAAAAAAATAATTGCAACAACTGCTGCCATCAGAATGATGACAGTCGCTGTTATTCCAATTATTCTTTTAAGTAGTTTATTATTGTTTTTTTTGTGCATATGTATCATGATTTTCATTCAACCAGGCTATGGCCTCACACAATCCTTCCTCGGAAAAATCAAACTGCTTCGATCCTTTCTGTTCATCCGGTGTGACCTCAAAACAGAATGGCTCCGGCCATATAAATGCCGTGAGTACAGTCTTTGTCTCCTTCGGTGCATCTTCCTCTGTCTGATTTTTTTCACCCTCCGGCTCAATCTCCACAACATCCTTCTGTATCATGTAACGGATACCCTTGTCACTGCCCTTAAAAGGCCGCGACTTGTAGAATTCCAGAGCCAGCAATTCAGGTCTGTTTATCACATATATCACCCTGTCTCTTTACTTTATTGTGAACGGATATACCTCTATGATCTTCTTGGTCGTCTCGTTCTGAAGATACAGATATGTTACACCCTTAGGTGCGCTGTCACCTGATATCTTGACCCATGTTGACCAGCCATCAACCACAGGATCTGAGAATGTTATGACGTCAGACTTGTTTCCATCCGCATACACAACGTATCCCGATATCTTCATAGAGTCATCACCGTCAAATCCAAATGACGTATGAATATATATATCTGATCCATCCTTTGTCTTGATGCTGTTAGATCCCTTATCAAGATCTTTTTCACTGCTGTTTACAAATGATTCTATATTCCACTTCACAAGCTCTGAATACAGCTTCTGAGCCTTCTCGTTGCCGTCGTATCTGAGTTCTCCGAGATATGTCATTGTAGTCTCATTGGCTGCGTTCTTATTTGCATTTGCAAATGCAAGCTTTCCATTTGCTATCTTCTTGGACACATCAGTCTTGACTACCTTCTCATAGTAATCAACTGACTTCTTGTATTCCTTGTCCTTGTATGCCTGGGCTCCAAGTGCCTGATAACACTTGTCCTTCTCAGCTACACAGTCCTTGTAATCCTTGTCCACCTTATCATAGCTCTTGATGGCATTCTCGTAATCCTTGTTCTTGTAATACTGCTCTGCCTTCTTGTATGTACACTCACTGGCCTTGTTCTTGTAGTCATCAAATTCTGACTTCATGTACATATCATACGCATCGTCATATTTGCCGCTGTCGAGCAGCTCTGATGCCTTGTTGTAATAGCACTTTGCAAGAAGAGTCTGGGAATCGCTGTACTCCTCTATGGTTGACAGAATACTGATGGCGTCATCGTACTTCTTGGCTGTTATAAGTGCCTCTGCTTTCTTATATGTACACTCGATAACCTTGTCCGATGCATCCTTGTATGAGCCTGCATTGTTGAATGCATCTATGGCTGCATCGTAGGATGCCGCATTCATCTGATCCATTCCCGCATTGTAATAACACTGATAAGCCTTATCAAATGCGTCATCGCTGCTGAAACTCTCCTCGTCACCGTCAGATGACTTGCTGTAGTTCTCTGCAGCCTTTCTGCTGTTGCCTGACTTCTTATAATATTCAGCCGCCTCAAGGTTCTTGCCTTCTTTTTCAAGACCCTCGGCATACTCATAATAAGCGTCTCCGTTTGCCTTTGTATAGGAATCCTTGAATTTTCCAAGATCCTTATACAGTGTCACGGCCTCTTCAACCTTTCCCTGGTCCATGAGGTCGTTGGCCTCGTTATACTTTCTAAACTTTGGAACAAATATAAATGCAAAGACGCCTATAGCGATGACGATAACCACTGGTATAGCTATGAGTGCGGCCTTTGCACCCTTGCTCATACCCTTCTTCTCGCCCTTTTTCTTTATCATTATATCGGCGCCTTCCTGTGGCATTATCTGAGGTTGTGGCATTCCCATCTGAGGCTGCTGCGGTGGCACAGGATTACCCTGTGGCTGCTGCATCATCTGAGGCATGCCCTGTGTTCCGCCTGTCAGGACAGTTGTGCTGTCATCGTCCTCATCGACGTCCGGCTCACTTGTAAGCACAGTTGTGCTGTCGTCAACTTCCGGCTCTATCAAAGGAAATTCTTTTCCACAGACAGGACACTTTCTTACGTTCTCCCCCAATTCACAACCACAATTATCACAATACATATCTCTTCCTCCATCTTGAACTCCAGCCATGCAAAATTTGCCTTCGGCAAATGGCTGGAGCTACATGTCAAGTTTTCATAGAAAACTTGACACATCCCTTACGGATCAACCTGATTTATTACATTTATCGAACTTCATATTTAAGAATTTATCCTGAATATGAACTCCTCATTTGAAAGCCTTATCACACTGTTATCAGGGATAGCCACATCAACATTGCTGTACACCTGAGTTCCGTTCAGGAATGTATGGTTTGTTGAGTTGTTATCTCTCAGATAATGTGTTCCATTGATACTGGTGATATAGGCATGTCTTCTACTTATAGACTTGTTTCCTGTTACCTTATAGTCAACACCCTGATCAGCCTTACCAATACAGAATACCTGTTTATTAATCTGAACGCTCTCACCCGTAGTCTTTCTGGTGAGGGTCGGCTTGCTGCCTGTGACAAGTGTTCTGTTGCTGAACAGTGTTGTAGGTGGCTCCTCATCCGGCTGCTCACTGAGTCTCTTGGCTTCCTCCGCCTTGATCTTTGCAAGGTCTGCCTGTCTCTTAGCCTCCTCAGCATTCTTGCGGGCTGCAAATTCTGCCTGCATTCTAGCCTCCTCAGCATGCATCTCCTGCTCTCTGGCACGTCTTATCTCATCTGCATACTGCGATGAAACCTTCTCTGCCCTGATTCGCTCCTCCTCGGCATTCCTGAACATTTCTTCAGCCTTAAGCCTCTCACTGTCATCGGAATTGCCCTGATATGAGTACATATCCTGAGCTGTGAGTACCGCTGTCTGCTCATAATCCTTTGCCTCAGCAGTGACCTTCTGTCTCCATATCTCGGCTTCGACCCTTGCCGCCTCGGCCTTCATACGGGTCTCCTCTGCCTGTCTGGCAACTTCCGCCTGATACTTTGCTTCCTCTATCTGTCTCTTTACCTCATTCTCGGCCTGCATTCTTGCCTCTTCAGCCTTTCTGGCTGCCTCCTCGGCTTTGTGGATTGCAAGCTCTTTATTATTCTCATTTGAAGTGAGTACCTTACTCTTGCCCTTTTCACCCTGTATTATAAGGAGCTGACTTGATGCTCTGAGATCTGACACAAATTCATTGAAATGAAATGCATCAAACTCCCTGTGATCGTTGAAATAATCAACTATCTGGTTAGCACATTCTATGGCTGGTGTGTGTGCATAGACAAATCCTGACAAGATGCTCTTCACGAACTCCCCAATGTCCTTCTTGTCAAATTTGCTTTCAAGTGGAAGATACAGAAGCTGTATGGAGAAGTCACTAAATCTCACATACATATAATTCGTATCCCACACTACCTTCTCGAGTGCTAGTCCATTCTGTATGACTGACACAAGCTGCTTGCTTATGCTGAATATGTATTCCACCAGTTCATCCCTGAAAACCGGTTTCTGCATTATCTGACTAAGACTCATATCCCCATCTATTGAGAATTCGAGTTTTCTTTCCCCCTTAACAAACACTTCCCTGCACATGCTTGTGTTGCCTGCAAAAGGCACATTATAGGCATTCATTTCATATTTGCTAATAGGAGTAACCTGATCAAGTTTGTATTCAATTTTTATTGAATCTTTTAAAATTTGAGTCATACCCCACCTCCTACTATTTCAATAGCCAATATACCTCTACAGTATAACAGACAAAAAAAGCATATTCAAGGTTACAAAAAAAGGAAGATATATATTACATATATCTTCCGCTTGAGAGGTGCGAGCCGGATTTGAACCGGCGATGACGGTGTTGCAGACCGGGGCCTTACCACTTGGCTATCGCACCATATTATTTAATTAAAGCTCCCCGAGTAGGGCTCGAACCTACAACCCCTCGGTTAACAGCCGAGTGCTCTACCATTGAGCTATCGAGGAATAACGTCATAAGCATCTCCCAAAAAGGAAACGCAGAAGGAGGGATTTGAACCCTCGCGCCGCGCAAACGGCCTACACCCTTAGCAGGGGCGCCTCTTCAGCCACTTGAGTACTTCTGCAAAATGCCTAAATAAAAATCTCCTACCAAAGAGTATTTAATTTTTGACGCTTGTTTATAATACCAAACCTGGCAGTGAATGTCAAGGAGTTTTTACAAGAAAATAATCAGCCAAAAAACGACAAAAAGGCGGATACTTTTTTGTATCCGCCCTCTTATCGTTTTGTAGATGTTTCTTACTATCTTATCTATAGTAGTAACTGCATCTTATATACTCACAAGCCTGTCCTCTGTAGGTCTTTCCTCCTACCTTGACAACAGGGATAACATATACTCCAAATGTAGAATATGCCTTAAGACCTCTTATTGTATAAGAGCTGCTCTTAGCACTTACCTTTTTCTTTATCCATTTTGCATTTGAAGCGTATGGATTCTTTGTATAGTATACAAGATAATACTTTGTATTTGCTACTTTCTTCCATTTAACCTTTGCAGCAGTGCTGCTTACAGAAGTTACATTACTCTTCTTTACACATGCCTGAGGTATGATTGTCTTGAATGCTGACCAATCGCTCCAGCACTTAGCACCACCATTTGCCTCTTTGTATGCACGGATTCTTACCTTGAATCCCTTGTTGTTGATTGCCTTACGAACCTTTGCGTTGTTGATCTTAACTCTGGTCTTTGTTGTAGCCTTTGTTGTGTATAATCTGGTCTTTCCGTTGAGAGAGTAGATCTGAACCTGATATCCTGTAGGATAGTCATAGTTTGGATTTGCCTTCCATCCGATTGTTATTACATTTCCACTCTTAGCTGGACTCCATATAAGAGTTCCTGCCTTTGCATCGGCAACATACTGTGGGTTAACAGGTGCTGAGTAGAGTGTACCTGTTGACTGTCCATAACCAAGTGCTATGTAGTTTGACTCTGATCTCTTATATGAATATACATAATATCCACTATAATGTGTTCCGGCCTTTGCAGGTACAGTTGCCTTGTTTGTAGTAACATTATACTGAGCCTCAACCTTTGAACCGCTGATCTTGGCAACTACATATCCTGTTACACCTGAAACTCTGTTCCACTGTAAACCGATCTTATTCTTTGTGCCTGAAGTCTGCTTTATTGACTTGTAATCTACGCTCTCAGGAGTTGTTATGACCTGAAGAGGATCTGACTGTCCAACAAGCTGCTTGTTGACATATGTCTGAACTATTACATAGTATGCTCTGCCGGCCTGAAGATTGTAAATATACTTCTTATTTGATGTTGAAGTATAAGAACTTAATGCCTGATATCCTGAAGATCTATCCTGGGATAAATACACTAAGTATTCCTCTCCATAATTACCGCTCCACTGAACTGTGACACTTGTCTTGGTATCATCTGTCTGCTGAAGATTTGTTACTGCTCTTCCTGATGCTGCCGATGCTGTTATTGTCATTGCAAAGAGCATGATTGACATGATTGCAAGGATCAATAACGATCTGTTGAAAACTTTTTCTCTTCTCATTAAATCTCTCCTTTTTCTTCTTTCCCTTGTTAATACAACAATTAATTTAATATGAGACTAACTCATATTAAAATTTTACAAGTTTAATATATTTTAGTCAACATTATTGTGACTGTAATATTCAACAATTATTTTGTGCATTTTTGCTAATTCATTGTTGAGATTCTGTATACTTTTTATTTTATTCCTGTATTATTTATTCTGCTCAAGATAATCCTTTACCGCTGTTTCATACAGGTTGTGTCCCTCTGAATCTATAACCACAATAGCTGGGAAATTCTCCACTGTCATCTTCCTTATAGCCTCTGTTCCGAGATCATCGTACGCGATCACCTCGGATTTCTTGATACATTTGGAGAGAAGCGCTCCTGCACCGCCAACGGCTGCCAGATACACAGCCTTGTTGTCTATTATTGCCTGTATAACCTCCTGGCTTCTCTTTCCCTTTCCTATCATTCCACACAGACCCTTGCTGAGAATGAGTGGAGTGTATTTGTCCATTCTGCTGCTGGTTGTCGGTCCCGCCGAGCCTATGACCTGTCCAGGTTTTGCCGGTGTCGGTCCGAGATAATATATCACATTGCCGTTAAGGTCTATAGGAACTATGCCCTTCTCGTATAACTCAGTTCCACTGGCGTCCACGCATCCTGATTCCATGATGGCATCATACATTCTCTTGTGTGCGGCATCCCTGGCACTGTACACTATTCCATCTATATATACATAATCCCCTGCCTTGAGGGTCTTTACCTCTTCTCTGTCAAATGGTGCCTTTATATGTCTATCCATGATGAACCTAACCTCCTCCTATAATACTCTCGTAACGTGTCTGTTCACATGACAGCACATATTAACTGCCAATGGCATTCCGGCTATGTGAGTGGCATATGTCTCTATGTTCACAGCCAGTGCCGTGGTCTTTCCTCCAAGACCGCCAGGTCCTATTCCAGTGTTGTTGATCATCTCCAGAAGCTCACTCTCTATCCTTGCTATATGCTCTCTGTCTGAGTGAACTCCTACCTTTCTTGTAAGAGCCCTCTTTGCAAGCTTCGCAGCAAGCTCAAAGTCTCCTCCAAGACCCACACCTACGAATACGGGAGGACATGCATTTGGTCCGGCATCCTTTACAGCCTGAAGAACAGCAGCCTTCACGCCCTCTTCTCCATCTGCCGGCTTGAGCATGTACACCTTGCTCATATTCTCGCTTCCAAATCCCTTTGGAGCTATAGTTATCTCTATTTTATCTCCCGGAACTATATCATAATGTATAATCGCCGGGGTATTATCCTTTGTATTTTCTCTGATAAGAGGATCCTTTACCACTGATTTTCTCAGGTATCCGTCAGTGTATCCCTGTCTCACACCTTCGTTTATGGCATCAGTTATGTTCATTCCTTCTATATGTACATCCTGTCCAACATTCACAAAGAAAACAGCCATTCCCGTATCCTGACAGATAGGAATATCATTCTCCTTTGCTATATCCAGATTCTCACACAACTGTCCAAGTATCTGCTTTCCGAGTGGACTGTCCTCAGATTCTACTGAATCCCTGACCGCCTTCTCCATATCCTCAGACAGATTTACATTTGCTTCGATGCACATCTCCCTTACATTTCTGGTAATCTCTTCTGCTGCAATAACTCTCATCTCTTCACCGCCATTTTATAAATTTGTTTTAATCATCCAGGAACGTATCATCGTTCTTTTTGTAGTTTGGATCTCTCCTGTTCATGATGAATTTGTATATGTATAACACCACTGTAAATATCGCAACAACTATGATCATCGCCGCCAATATATATATGATGTTCATTATACTGTAAGAAAGTTCAGACGCCTTCTCGGAACTCTGGAATATCTTGTCCAGTTTTCCTTCCGTTGTTGCCTCTGTAACTGTAGATGCAGCCGTTGTAGCTGCCGATGCCACCACCTGTATCACATTCGCCGTCATGCCTTTTACCCCCAATAATTTTGTTGTATTTTCCCATAATTCCAATCTCTTTATAATAACCTTCAAAATCCTGCGTTCAGGATTATTTTCTCCCAATGTGTAATCCAAGATAAGTATATCATAACGGCTATTTGCACACAATCTGTAAACATCCATGGACATAAAAAAAGATGTACTGTCTTGCATATTACAACACAGTACATCTATCTTTATTTGTAATTATAATTACTCCTCTGAATTACTCTCGGCATCATTCTCCGTATCGTTCTCTACATTCTCTGATACTTCATTTTCTGCTGATTCTGGATTCTCTGAGTCCTCTGCCTCTTCATCTTCATCACTTCTTGCAAGCTTTGCAACAGATGCCACAAATGTGTTGCCATCCTTGCCGATATTCATAAGCTTGACACCTGAGGTTATTCTTCCTATTACAGTTATATCTGAACAATGCATTCTGATCATGATTCCCTCATTGGTCATCATCATAATGTCATGGTCATTTGTCACGGCCTTTGCGCTGACGATGTCACCGGTCTTCTCGGTTATCCTGTAACATTTGACACCCTTACCGCCTCTCATCTGAGGGACAAATTCTGACAGTTCAGTTCTCTTACCCATACCCTTTGTGGTTACGAAGAGCATCTCGTCGCCCTGAACATCAAGCTGCATTGCTATAACTTCATCGCCCTTGTCGCATCTTATTCCACGTACACCCATGGATGTACGTCCTGTATCACGGACACATTCCTCATTGAATCTGATACACATACCCTTGGCAGTTACAAGAAATACATCATTCTCACCGCTCGTTGCCTTAACCTCTATGAGTTCATCTCCCTCATTCAGTGTTATGGCTGCCAGACCGGTCTTTCTTATATTCTCAAATGCCTCTATCTTGGTCTTCTTTACAATACCATTCTTTGTAGCCATCATAAGATACTTCTTGTCAAATCCGGCTATAGGAATTATGGCTGTTACCTTCTCACCAGGAAGAAGCTGAAGAAGGTTGACTATCGCAACACCCCTTGCATTACGTCCCGACTCAGGTATCTCGTATCCCTTCATTCTGTATACTCTTCCCATATTGGTGAAGAACATTATGAAGTTGTGGGTATTAGTAAGGAATATCTCATCGATTATATCGTTGTCGATGGTGTTCATTCCCTTGATACCCTTGCCGCCTCTGTTCTGTACCTTGAAGGTATCCTTTGGCATTCTCTTGATATATCCGAGCTTTGTCATGGAGATAACTATCTCTTCTCTCTTGATAAGCTCCTCATCTGTTATATCATCTGAATATGCAGTTATGGATGTTCTTCTCTCATCACCGTACTTGTCAGCTATCGCTGCAAGCTCAGTCTTGATAACTCCGAGAAGCTTATTCTCATCTGCAAGTATCTCCTTGTACTCAGCTATCTTCGCAATAAGCTCATTGTACTCGTTCTCGATCTTCTCTCTTTCCAGACCTGTCAGAGCACGGAGTCTCATATCAACGATTGCTCCGGCCTGTGCCTCGGAAAGTCCAAATCTTTCGATCAGCTTTGCCTTAGCCTCTCCAACATTCTTTGAATTTCTGATGATCGTGATGACCTCATCTATGTTGTCCAGTGCTATGAGATAACCCTGTAATATGTGGGCTCTCTCCTCAGCCTTGTTCAGATCATACTTTGTTCTTCTTGTGACAACATCCTCCTGATGCTTCAGGTAGTATGTGAGCATGTCCTTGATGTTGAGTATCTTAGGTACTCCATCCACCAGAGCCAGCATGATACATCCAAATGTATCCTGGAGCTGTGTGTGCTTGAAGAGCTGGTTGAGTATTACGTTGGCATTGACATCCTTTCTAAGCTCAATGACAACTCTCATTCCCTCTCTTGAAGACTCATCTCTTATATCTGTGATTCCATCGATTCTCTTGTTCTTGACAAGATCGACCATATTCTTTATAAGAAGTGATTTATTTACCATATATGGTAGTTCGGTTACAACAATGCGGTGCTTTCCGTTGTTCATTGTTTCGATTTCTGTGATTGCACGTACTTTTATCTTGCCTCGACCTGTTCTATATGCATCGTTTATTCCCTGTCTGCCCAGTATCTGTGCGCCTGTAGGGAAATCCGGACCCTTTACTATGTCCATGATCTCATCTATCTCTGTCTCACGTCCTTCTTCCACTCTGTTATCGATGATCTTTATGGCTGCATTGATAGTTTCCTTTAAATTATGTGGTGGAATATTGGTAGCCATACCTACTGCGATACCTGATGTACCATTCACCAATAGGTTAGGATAACGTGATGGTAGTACCACAGGTTCTTTCTCTGTACCATCAAAGTTAGGTGTGAAATCAACTGTATCCTTATTGATATCTGCCATCATCTCCATGGATATCTTGGAAAGTCTTGCCTCTGTATATCGCATGGCAGCGGCATGATCACCGTCGACTGATCCAAAGTTCCCATGTCCATCCACAAGAGGATATCTGGTATTCCACTCCTGAGCCAGCTTTACAAGTGCCTCGTATATTGAACTGTCTCCATGTGGATGATATTTACCCATTGTATCACCGACGATACGCGCACATTTACGATGTGGCTTGTCCGGTCCATTGTTAAGTTCTATCATAGAGTGAAGTATTCTTCTCTGAACAGGTTTAAGACCATCTCTTACATCAGGAAGAGCTCTGGCAGCAATAACGCTCATGGCATAATCTATATATGAACGTTCCATTGTCTTTTTCAGACCAACTTCATCTATTTTATCAAAAATCTTATCGTCATCCATTTTTTGATTTCCTTTCTCTCGATATTCGTTGTATTTATCACTTTTATTTAATCAATATACTATATATCGAGATTCTTTACATACTTGGCATTTGTCTCTATAAACTCACGACGTGGCTCAACCTTATCTCCCATGAGAACGTTGAATGTCATATCGATCTCTGACTCATCATCGTCATCGATTGCCACTCTGAGAAGTATTCTTCTCTCAGGGTCCATGGTTGTCTCCCAGAGCTGCTCTGCATCCATCTCTCCAAGTCCCTTGTATCGCTGTATCTTGTTGTTCTGATCTCTTCCGACTTCATCAAGTATACTGTTCAGCTCATCATCACTGTACGCATACCATACCTTCTTGTTCTTCTCCAGCTTGTAAAGTGGTGGCTGTGCCAGATATACATGTCCCTTCCTGATAAGATCAGGCATGAATCTGTAGAAGAATGTGAGGAGAAGAGTTGCTATATGAGCTCCATCCACATCGGCATCGGTCATGATGATGATCTTGTTATATCTGAGCTTCTCTATATTGAAGTTCTCATGGATACCTGTTCCAAATGCGGTGATCATGGCTTTGATCTCTTCATTTCCAAGGATTCTGTCTATTCTTGCCTTCTCAACATTAAGGATCTTACCTCTGAGTGGAAGTATGGCCTGTGTTGCTCTTGATCTCGCTGTCTTAGCTGAACCACCGGCGGAATCTCCCTCGACTATGTATATCTCACAGTTCTTTGGATCCTTGTCTGAACAATCCGCAAGCTTTCCAGGAAGTGCCATGTTGTCTGAAAGATTTGCCTTTCTTGCAACATCCCTTGCCTTTCTTGCAGCTATTCTGGCTCTCTGTGCAACAGCCGCTTTATTCACAATTATCTTAGCAATCTGCGGATTCTGCTCAAGATAATATGTAAGCTGCTCAGTTACAACACTCTCAACTGCAGGTCTTGCCTCTGAATTACCAAGCTTCTGCTTTGTCTGACCCTCGAACTGAGGATCACTTATCTTGATAGATACGATGGCTGCAAGTCCCTCTCTCAGATCATCACCCGAGAGATTGTCATCCTTATCCTTGATAATATTATTCTTTCTTGCATAATCATTGAACACCTTTGTTATGGCTGACTTAAATCCTGTCAGATGTGTTCCACCCTCAGGTGTGTTGATGTTATTTACAAAGCTGTATGTGGATTCATTGTATGAATCATTGTGCTGAAGTGCCACCTCAACACTTATTCCATCTCTGACTCCCTCACAGTAGATTACCTCATTGTACAGAGGATCTCTGTGTCTGTTCAGATATGTTACAAACTCCTTTATACCACCCTCATAGTGGAATGATCTTACCTTCTCAGGAATAAGTCTCTTGTCTGTAAGACTTATCTTCAGGCCCTTTGTAAGGAATGCCATCTCACGAAGTCTGTTTCTCAGTATATCGTAATCGTATATGTTATCTTCAAATATTGTATGATCCGGCAGGAATGTAACCTTTGTTCCTGATACTCCCTCAGGTGCTTCACCTATAACCTGAAGCTTGTACATAACCTTGCCCTTCTCATATCTCTGCTTGTACACCTTGCCATCTCTGGTAATCTCGACTTCAAGCCATGTTGAAAGTGCATTTACAACTGATGCACCAACACCGTGAAGTCCTCCGGATACCTTATATCCTCCACCGCCGAACTTTCCGCCGGCATGAAGTATGGTAAATACCACCTCAACAGCAGGTATTCCCTGCTTTTTATGTATTCCAACAGGAATTCCTCGTCCATCATCCACTACGGTGATGGAGTTATCCTCATTTATATACACCTGAATGTGGGTACAATATCCTGCCAGAGCCTCATCTACAGAATTATCAACTATCTCGTATACAAGATGGTGAAGTCCAGTGGAGGATGTACTTCCTATGTACATACCAGGTCTCTTTCTGACTGCTTCCAGTCCCTCCAGAACCTGTATCTGTTCAGCTCCATAATTATCATTTTCCATTGTCATGCTTCCTCCGTTCTTACTCTGGTGGCCGTTCCCTCTACCACGCTATAAACATTGTTGATTATTACCTGCTCTTTAACAAAATCATCATATCCCGTACAGGTTATGATAGTCTGTATATCTTTTATCTCTTCTATCAATGCATCACGTCTGCTGGTGTCCAGCTCGCTCATGACATCGTCCAGAAGCAATATCGGATTATCATTGATTATCCTTTTTACAAGTTTTATCTCCGCCATCTTGAGTGACAGGGCAACTGTTCTCTGCTGTCCCTGTGAACCATATTTTCTGGCGTCTATTCCATTTATGAGAAAACTTATATCATCTCTGTGTGGACCAGACTGTGTACTTGAATATCTGACATCCATCTCAGTCTTTTCCTGAAGTGTCTCATCGAATTTATCTTCATCGACATTGCACTCATACACTATCTCCAGCTTTTCCTTGCCCGATGTGAGATGACTGTGGATCTCCCCAATTATCTCATTCATCATGTCGATAAAATTTCTTCTCTCTTTTATTATCCTCGACCCATAGTCCACAAGCTGCATATTCCACACATCCAGTGTATCCATGAGACTTCTGTTATGATAAATCTGCTTTAACAGATTATTTCGCTGATTGAGTATCCTGTTATATGATGCCAGATTCTGATAATACAATCTGCTTATCTGACACAATTCAAGATCCATGAACCTTCTCCTCTCGGCTGGTCCATTTTTAATGATAGTCAGATCTTCAGGTGAAAAGAATATGACATTGAGAAGACCATATAATTCCGTGGCCCTCCTTATGGGTATGCCATCGATCGCCACTCCCTTATTTTTGCTCTTTCGAAGATGCATATCTATCTTGTGCGATATGTCTTTCTTGTTGACAAATAATCTTATATGGCTCTCATCTTCACCTATCTTTATGATATCTTTATCCTGCGTATTTTTTCTGTGTGACTTCGTAGTCGCTGCCATGTATATGGATTCAAGTATATTTGTCTTGCCCTGGGCGTTATCGCCGTACAGGATATTCGTATTTTTTCCAAATTCTACTTTCACATTACTGTAATTTCTGTAATTACTCAGCTCTATCGACTCTATATACATAACCTTCACCATCTGCAAGATGGCGACCACAATTATTTCTGAATACTTATCTTATCACCATCAAATTCTACTTCATCACCATCATAAAGCTTTCTTCCACGTCTGGTCTCTATCTCACCGTTAACCACAACCAGTCCCTGAACTATGACCTCCTTTGCGTCAACTCCTGACTCCACCAGACCGGCAGCCTTAAGCGCCTGTCCAAGCTTTATGAACTCATCTCTTAACTTGATTATCTCCATATTCTCACCCCTTCTTACTCTTCGTTGATTCCCATAGGAAGGATAAGGTAGATATATGTCTCTGCATCATCCTTGATAACACATGGAGATTTTGTATTGTTGAAATAAATAGTTACATTCTCATCGTCAATTACTCTGAGTGCATCTATTATAAGCTTTGGATTAAATCCAATGACAAGATTGTTACCTTCCTTCTCGATATCTATCTCCTCATTCAGAGAACCGATGAGAGAACTGATCTTGAGACCGAGAGTTCTGTCATCAATGCTGAGTCTGATAGGCTTCTTGTCTGAATCCTTTATAAGAAGAGTTGCTCTGTCCAAACTGTCAAGGAACTCTCTCTTGTTTATCTTCATCTTGATCTGATAATCAACTGAGAGCATATGGCTTATTCTGAAATACTCGCCCTCTATCAGTCTTGAAACAACCTTTGTATTATCAAACTCAAATAATATATTGTTGTCAGTGAAATAAATATTTACAGGATCATCAACTCCACCGTTCATGATCTTGCTTATGTCGCTGAGGGATTTTCCTGGAACTACAACCTTAATGTCTGAATTATCTCCCTTGAGCTCTATATATCTGATGGATATTCTGTGTCCATCCAGAGAAACCACGCTGAGCTTATTGTTTGATACCTCAAATAACTCACCGGTCATAAGCTTATTGTTCTCATTATCTGATATAGAGAATATTGTCTGATTGATAACCTCTCTCAGCGCAAACTGGGATATGGTTATGAACTTATCCTTTGATACAACAGGAAGATTGGAGAAATCCTCTCCTGACTTTCCAGGTATGTTGAACTCAAGTCTCTCACACTTGATAAGTGTCTTGCTGTCCTTATCACTCTCTATAGTTATGTCGCTGTCAGGAAGCTTTCTTATGAAATCTGAGAAAAGCTTTGCCTCGAGTGCAACCTTTCCATCCTCTATAACAGTACCGTCAACATAACTTTCTATTCCTATCTCCATGTCATTAGCTGTGAGCTTGATAACACCGCCTGCAGCTTCAACCAGGATACAAGACAGTATCGGATGGGTCGTCTTGTTTGAGACAGCCTTTGATACGATATTTATACCCTGAAGTAAGTTAGATTTTCTTATGGAAATTTTCATTTTAAGTGTGATCTCCTTTCATGTCCAAATATAATGATCATCAAAATATGATATGTGTGTATAACTTCAAATAACAACAAACAGCGCGAGCGCTTAACTATAAATATATTAAGATAATTAGTAGTATCAGTAGTAGTGATTTTGATAATGTTGAAAGTGTATCAAGCCCTTACAAATCAAGGCTTTGAGAATTATGTGTCCATGTTACTAATCAATTTTAACCTGTTCATAAACTGACCATTTACCAACATGTCAAAATCAGGTTCATTTGACGTAAGAACAATTCTCAAACACATAACAACATGTAACAAACATCAAATAACAATATACAATCACGTTATGTTTGTAAGGTTATAAACAAATTAGTGAGTTTATAAGATAAAAATGTGGATAACTTGCTATTTTTGTGGATTAAGCTTCTTTATTATGACGTCAACCATCTCGGCAAATTCAGGATCCTTCTCAATCTTATCTTCAACCTTCTGTATATTGCTGTGCACGGTGGAGTGATCCTTTCCTCCAAATGCATCTCCTATACTCTTCAGACCCTTGTCCGTGTACTTTCTGCACAGGTACATGGATATCTGACGGGCAGTGGCTATATCCTGGCTTCTCTTCGTGGATACGATGTCACTGACTGATATATTCGTATGCTCTGAAACCGTGTTGATAATGAGCTCAGGTGTTATGGTCACCTTGGAATCCTTGGATATGAAATCCTTGAGGACGTTCTTGGCAAGTTCCTCAGTGATCTTGATATCTCCGAGCTCTGAATATACGCTGAGCTTGTTGAGCGCACCCTCAAGCTCACGTACGTTGTAGGTTATATTGTTGGCGATATACTCAAATATCTCCTCGCTGATGATATCGGTAAGTCCCTTTATCTCAGCCTTGTTCTTGAGGATAGCCATACGTGTCTCGTAATCAGGAGCGTGGATGTCGATAGGAACACCCCACTCAAATCTTGATCTGAATCTCTCATCCAGAGTCTTGATCTCCTTTGGTGGCTTATCCGACGACAGGATTATCTGCTTACCTTCGTCATGAAGAGCGTTGAAGGTGTCAAAGAATTCCTGCTGCGTACTTGCCTTACCAATCAGGTACTGGATATCATCGATCAGAAGAACATCCACTGTTCTGTATTTGTTCCTGAATTCTTCAGTTTTATTCTTGGAGATTGCTTCTATGATCTCATTTGTGAATTTGTTCGATGGCACATAGAGAACCTTCATATTACTATTGTGCTGGAGTATATAGTGGGCTATGGACTGCATAAGATGAGTCTTGCCCAGTCCTGATCCTCCATACAGGAAAAGTGGATTGAACTTGTCCTGTCCAGGTGAATCGGCAACTGCCAGACATGTTGCGTGAGCGTGCTTGTTACTCTCACCAACAATAAAGTTCTCAAATGTGTAGTCAGGTCTGAGATTGCTCTTGGCAATGGCATCGTTGTAGTCCTCTGAATATGTAGGGGACTTTTCATCCTTTCTCATCTGACTCTCGAGTGTGAATATAACCTGAATTGAATCGTCCTGAAAGAGCTCTCTGAGAACTGTTTCAAGATATATATCAAATAATTTTCTCTTGAGAAATTCTACGCCTCTCTGTCCGTAATCCTCGTCCAGAGTGAAATAGACCTTGTTATCCTCAACTGAATATATCTTGAGAGGTTCGATCCATGTATGGATCATGATATGGGAAATTCCATGTTCATTTTCAAGTATATTCAAAATGTCATTCCACTTGGCTAATATTAAGTCCTTCATCGTAAAAAACCTTCCTCAAAAAAATAATTCTTCCTATTATTAATAACACTATTACATTTTATAATAAATGCACCCCTATTTCAAGCATATTAAGGTTAAAAACAAGATAAATTGCCTTTATTTTGATTTTACATGCTTATACGGTTAGGTACACGTATTTGGGGGTAAAATCAAAATAAACGAGAATAAGGGGCAAAAAAATAAAAAAGTTAATAAAAAATCTTATTTGTGTATAATCCACATGGAATGTTGATAACTTTGTTACATAAGTTTCATAATAATTATTATTTTCAAACTTATGTAAATATAAAAAAATGACTGTTTTATATTTGTGAACATCACAAACAGCGATAAATACTGGGTTTTTTAGAATTAAACCCACAAAAGTAAAAAGTTATCAACAAGTTACCAACAAATTGTGGATAACATTATGTAAAGCGACTGGTAACAAAAATTAAATGCTTACAAAAATGTGATTAATCTATGAAACCACAACATTTTGTGATTAATATTAATGTATCCACCTAATTAATCCAGAACGATTCGTCACCTTTATCAAATAGTGGCTGAAATCCTTATAAAATATAGGAAAAACGGCAAAAAAGGCTTGACTCACATTACCTATTTATTTATAATAGGCAAGTAAATTTGTAAAGAAGGAGGTGTTTTGTAATGAAGATGACATTCCAGCCTAAGAAGAGACAGAGATCTAAGGTTCATGGCTTTAGAAAGAGAATGAGTACTGCTAATGGCAGAAAGGTACTGGCCGCTAGAAGAGCTAAGGGAAGAAAGAAATTATCAGCGTAAGGTCACATGGTTGTGACCTTTTTTTATAGGGTCACAGCAACAGTTTTTCTAATAATCAAAGTTTCGGTGGTTACACAATGAGTAAGATGATTACATTAAAAAACAGCAGAGAGTTTGGCAGTGTGTACAGCACAAAGAATTCGGTAGCCAATAAATATTTAGTTATGTATCTGAGAAGCAACGGCTTGGATTACAACAGACTCGGAATCTCTGTTAGTAAGAAAGTTGGTAACAGTGTGGTAAGACACAGGGTAACCAGATTGATTAGAGAAGCTTACCGATTAAACAGAGCAAATATTGATGTTGGCTATGACATAGTGATAGTAGCCAGACCGTCATCAAAGGACAAGAAATGTCAGGACATTGAGAGTGCTTTGATGCATTTGTGTGGGTTAAAGAAGATAAGCCACATAGGGTAAAGAAATGAAAAAAATATTTATTGGTTTAATCAAATTTTATAGGAAGTATTTGTCACCGCTTAAGGGACATGCTACCTGCAAGTATTTTCCTACTTGTTCGCAGTATGCAATTGAGGCTATCGAAAAGTATGGAGTTTTAAAAGGTGGTCTCCTTGCAGTATGGAGGATACTTAGATGCAATCCTTTTTCAAAAGGAGGATATGATCCAGTTCCATAAAGGAGAAAATTATGTTTCTAACAAGAGAAGATGGTATGATACTCGGACCAGTTTGTTGGCTGCTCGGTAAGATATTCAATTGGATTTACATGTTCGTTGGATTTATTGGAAGCCATATGGGATTCACATACGTCAATCTCAGTGTGTGCGTTATTTTGTTCACATTTGTACTGAGAGGAGCGCTGTTCCCATTATATTTCAAGCAGCAGAGATCAAGTAAGATCATGAGTTTCATCCAGCCTGAGATTGCCAAGGCAACAAAGAAATATAAAGGCAAGACTGATCAGGAATCAATGATGAAGCAGCAGCAGGAAACTCAGAAGATCCAGAAGAAATATGGTGTCAGCATGGCATCAGGATGTCTGACTTCACTTATACAGTTACCTATATTTTACGGTCTGTACAGAGTTATCCAGAATATACCTGCGTATGTTCCATCAATGACAAAGACCTACGGAAAGATTGTAGAGATACTGAGTACCAAGACAGATTATGTCAAGGCTATAAGTGATGTAGCAGGTGAATCGAAGGTAAGCACAGTTACAATGGCATTGAAACAGATGGGTGATGACCCTACAAAGAATCAGATCATTGATGTGCTTGATAAGTTTTCTAAGAGTGATTGGGATAAGCTGATAGCTAATCTTGATCTTACAGGTAATGCTACTCTCACAAGCTATGTTGATCAGTTCCACAATATGAACCAGTTCCTGTTTGGACTGAATATTGCAGATGCACCGGGATGGAAGCTTTCAATAGCTTTGGTGGTTCCTATCGTTTCTGCTCTCATGCAGTTCTTACAGACAAAGATATCCATGAAGTCATCACAGAATAGCAACATGGATAGCAATCAGCAGACAGCCAACAACATGATGAAGGGTATGATGTACTACATGCCTATCATGTCACTTATATTCTGTATAACTCTTCCTATAGCTATCGGTCTTTACTGGATAGTTGGTTCTGTTATTATGATAATATCTCAGCTTATAGTTGATGCTTATTATAATCATCAGGACAAGGATGAGCTGCTTGCAAAGTGTGCCGAGAAGGCTGCCAAGAAGCAGGCAAAGAAGAAGAACCCTGATAAGAAATCTTTCTATGAGAGAATGATGGATGCTCAGAATGGTAACGTTCCAACAGAGAACAGTCAGTCAGAGAATATAAATAAGATGGCTTCTTCAAGACTTAAGAGTTATGTTAATCCTGCACATTCAGTGAATGTTGACAGTGATGATGTAACCCGCAGAGAAAATGTAAACTATAAACCAGGCAGTATAGGAGCTAAGGCGAATATAATGCTTAAGTACCAGAACAATAGCAACGATAAGGGAGGAAATAAATAATGGAATTCTTAGAATTCAAAGGTAAGACCAAAGATGAAGCCCTTATGCAGGCCAGTGTTGAACTTGGAGTCCCTAGTACAGATCTTGAGTATGAAGTTATCAGCGAAGAGACAAAGGGATTTCTTGGTATAGGTTCAAAGCCTTGTATCATAAAGGCAAGAAAAAAGAAGACATTCCTGGACGATGTTAAGGAGTACCTTGACAGCCTGTTCAAGGCTATGGATATCCAGACAGAGATCCAGATGGATTTTGATGAGGAAGAGAATGTTCTGTCTATCAATCTTGAGGGACCAGAGATGGGAATTTTGATTGGAAAGCGTGGACAGACTCTAGATGCTCTTCAGTATATTATAACACTTGCTATCAATAAGAAGAGCGAGTCACGTATCAGAGTTAAGCTCGATACAGAGAACTACAGAGCAAGAAGAAAAGAGACACTTGAGAATCTTGCCAAGAATATAGCATTCAAGGTTAAGAGATCAAAGAGATCATTTGCTCTTGAGCCAATGAATCCTTATGAGAGAAGAATAATCCATGCTACTCTTCAGAACGACAAGTATGTAGCAACCAGAAGCGAGGGCGAGGAGCCATATCGTAAGGTTATTGTATATCTCAAGAAGAAATAATAGTCACGCTGATGCGTGTAAAGATCATCGCAATATTTTATGGTGACAGGAAAGAGATCATTTGAGAAAATGGTCTCTTTTTTGTTGCAGTTTAGTCTTTTTATGTGGAAAATGAATTGGTAATGTTGTACACTACATAGATAGGTTGTTTAATCACGGTGAAAGGAAAAGTGTAAGACAGATATGTTCAAGGAAGATACCATTGCAGCTATAACCACCGGTATGAGTAATGCCGGAGTTGGAATAATAAGGATCAGCGGAGACAGGGCATGTGAGATAACAGACATGTTGTTCCGCGCTGCAAATAAAAACAAAAAAGCGGTAAATATGAAATCTTACACTGCTGCATTTGGTGGTGTGTATGAGGATGACAGAATGATAGATGAGGCTATACTTCTGGTCATGAAGGCTCCCCATACGTACACATGTGAGGATGTGTGTGAACTTCAGTGTCACGGAGGTACAGTAGTTCTCCGAAAGATACTTGATCTGGTAATAAAATGTGGTGCAAGGGCAGCCGAACCTGGAGAATTTACAAAGAGAGCATTCCTCGGTGGAAGGATAGATCTGTCACAGGCAGAATCCGTTATGGATATAATAAATGCAAAGAATGACTTTGCAGCCAGAACGTCTGTGGAGCAGCTTCAGGGAAGACTTAGGGATAAGATCATTGATATGAGAGAACAGATTCTGTACAATGTGGCGTTTATTGAATCTGCTTTGGATGATCCTGAACACTACAGTCTGGATGGTTTTCCACAAAAGTTAGAAATAATTGTGGATAACCTTGTAGATAGTGTGGATAACCTTTTGACAACATTTGACAATGGAAAAGTGTTGTCTGAAGGAATAAATACGGTTATTGTTGGTAAACCGAATGCGGGTAAGTCTTCGCTGATGAATATGTTTGTGGGCGAAGAAAGGGCGATTGTAACAGATATGGCCGGCACAACCAGGGATACGCTCAGTGAAGTGATAAATGTAAGAGGTATAACTCTGAACATAGTTGACACTGCGGGAATAAGAGATACAGATGATGTAGTTGAGAAGATAGGTGTGGATAAGGCATTAGAGTCTGTGGATAAAGCTGATCTTGTGCTCTATGTGGTAGACAGTTCAATTGACCTGGATGAGAACGATCACAGGATCATGTCCAGAATACAGGATAAGAATGTTGTTGTGATACTCAACAAATCTGATCTGGAAAAGAAGATAGACGAATCGGATATTAAGAAATATATAGATGCAGATATAATTCAGTTGTCAGCACTGACCGGTGATGGCAGTGAAGAATTGTATGAGCTTCTGAACAGGATGTTTTTTGAGGGTACACTGACATATAATGATCAGCTTTATATCACTAATACCCGACACAAAAATGAATTTGTGTGCACCAAAAATGCACTGTTAAAGGTTAAAGAAAGCATAGATATGGGAATGGAGGAAGACTTTTTCTCCATTGATCTCATGGATGCGTATGAACATCTCGGTTTGATAATAGGTGAAACTGCCAGAGATGATCTGGCTGATAAGATATTTAAGGAATTCTGTATGGGAAAATAGATTGCAGGATATAAGGTACTGGAAGGAGGACATTTGTATGCCTGTTTTGAATGAAGAATATGATGTGGTAGTTGTGGGGGCAGGACATGCAGGATGTGAGGCAGCTCTTGCAAGTGCAAGACTTGGTCTGAATACTATTATTTTTACGGTGAGTATGGACAGTGTGGCCATGATGCCATGTAATCCGAATGTAGGAGGAAGCTCTAAGGGACATCTGGTAAGGGAAATAGATGCACTTGGCGGAGAGATGGGCAAGAATATAGACAAGACGTATATTCAGTCAAAGATGCTTAATGCGTCTAAGGGTCCGGCGGTTCACTCTCTTCGTGCCCAGGCAGACAAGGCAAATTATTCCAGAACCATGAAGCACACCCTTGAGAATACAGATAATCTCACATTGAGACAGGCAGAGGTGTCGGAAATTATCATCGAGGATAATGTGGTTAAGGGTGTAAAGACATATTCAGGAGCAACTTATTTTGCAAAGGCTGTGGTTTTGTGTACAGGAACATACCTCAAGGCTAGATGTATATACGGAGATGTCGTATATCACACCGGACCTAATGGACTTATGGCAGCTAATTATTTGTCAGATTCCATGAAGAATGCAGGGATAGAGATAAGAAGATTCAAGACGGGAACCCCTGCCAGACTGGATAAAAGAACGATAGATTTTTCTCAGATGGAGGAACAGAAGGGCGATGAGAAGATAGTTCCATTCTCATTTACAAATACTGAGGCGGATATAAGACGTGATCAAATATCATGCTGGCTCTGTTACACAAATGAGAAGACACATGAGATAATCAGAGATAATATAGACAGATCACCTCTGTTTTCAGGCGTGATCGAGGGTACAGGACCAAGATACTGCCCTTCTATTGAGGATAAGGTTACGAAATTCCCTGATAAGACCAGACATCAGATATTTATTGAGCCTGAGGGTGAATATACGAATGAGATGTATATGGGTGGAATGAGCAGCTCTCTTCCTGAGGATGTTCAGTATGAGATGATACACAGCATGAAGGGACTGGAGAATGCAAAGATAATAAGGAATGCTTATGCCATCGAGTATGATTGTATAAATGCCATTAACTT
This sequence comes from Coprococcus sp. TF11-13, assembly GCF_003481085.1. Lineage (NCBI taxonomy): Bacteria > Bacillati > Bacillota > Clostridia > Lachnospirales > Lachnospiraceae > Coprococcus > Coprococcus sp. TF11-13. The sequence goes on from NZ_QUKK01000002.1 coordinate 108,973, forward strand.
AAAACCTTCTCTGGAGTTTAAGAGTGTATCAGGACTTTTTGGTGCCGGCCAGATAAATGGAAGTTCAGGATATGAGGAGGCTGCAGCCCAGGGTATAATGGCAGGAATCAATGCTGCCAGAAAAGTACAGGGCAAGGAAGCGGTGGTTCTTGACAGATCACAGGCATATATAGGAGTTCTTATAGATGATCTTGTCACAAAAGAGACATCGGAGCCATACAGAATGATGACATCCAGAGCTGAGTACAGACTTCTTCTCAGACAGGATAACGCTGATCTGAGACTCACGGAGATCGGACATGAGATCGGTCTTATAGATGACAAGAGATATGCTGCATTTACAAAGAAGAGACAACAGATAATGGATGAGATACAGAGACTTGAGAGCACCATGGTTGGAGCAAATTCAACCATACAGAAGTTCCTTGATGATCTTGGAAGTACAGGACTTAAGACTGCTGCATCTCTTGCAGAACTTATAAGAAGACCGGAACTGTCATATGAGGCGATTGATCCAATAGATGAGGGAAGAACCAAACTTCCGGATGATGTTATAGAACAGATAAATATAACCATAAAATATCAGGGATATATAGACAGACAGAATCAGCAGGTAAATCAGTTTAAGAAGCTGGAGAAGAAAAAGCTGCCGGCAGATATTGACTATAATGATATATCAAATCTCAGAATCGAGGCCAGACAGAAGCTGTCTCTCATCAGACCTGAAAATATTGGACAGGCGTCAAGAATATCAGGAGTTTCTCCGGCTGATATATCAGTATTGCTGGTGTATCTCAAGATGAAGGGTAGAGACTAAACTGGTATAGAAGTTATTCAGAATAATTTGTTGAAGGAGAACAATATGGACAGATTAAATTCCATAACAAAACAGTTTGGTCTGGAATTGAGTGATAAGCAGATAGAACAATTTTCAAAATATTATGATATTCTGGTTGAGTGGAATAAGGTAATGAATCTTACAGCCATAACTGAAAAGGAAGATGTAATAATAAAGCATTTTGCTGACAGTCTGCTTCTTTCAAAGTATAAAGATCTTCATGAGAATATTGACGTTATAGATGTTGGTACAGGTGCAGGATTTCCGGGAATTCCTCTGAAGATTGCTTTTCCAGAGCTGAATATAACACTTATGGATTCGTTGAATAAGAGATTAAAGTTCCTCGATGAAGTTATAGATGAACTTGGACTGCAGGATATCCACACTGTTCATTCAAGAGCAGAGGATGGAGGCAGAGATGAGATGCATAGAGAAAAATATGATCTGGCTGTATCCAGGGCAGTTGCCAATCTTGCAACTCTGTCGGAATGGTGTATTCCATTTGTCAAGCCGGGTGGATATTTTGTATCTTATAAGTCAAATGCTTTGCCGGAAGAGATGCGGGATGGAAAGAAAGCAATCAGGATTCTTGGGGGACAGGTCGAGAACATATTTAATACGAATATACCGGAGACCAATAACCAGAGAAGCTTTGTGTTTGTAAAGAAGATTGCAAATACAGACAACAAGTACCCGAGAAAAGCGGGAGCTGCTAAAAAGCCAATAGCATAAAAAAATAAAACAGCCTCAAATGGCTGTTTTATTTTTTAGTTTGAAGATTTCATATGTCTTTTTTCTTTTCTTTTTTCACGAATATCTTCCTGTTTTTGTTTAATTGCCTCTATACCCTGTTTGTCGATAGGTTTTATTGTCTTGTGAACATAATAGTTATTGTTTACAGATTTGAATTTTATCTTGCCACAAAAATAACCATGCATCCAGCATTTTCCAACACACATGTACGATGATGGACTATTTGCAAACCAGTCAATATGTGTCTTGACCTTCTTGCTGCATTTGTAACAACGAATCTGAGTTACTTTTTCATCGTCCAGTGCTGCATGTTTATTTCTGAAACCCCTTGAGATATATTCGTACTGGTTATTATGAGATACTTCAATCTCTTCTTCTTTATTCTTAGGTGTTATATAGAGATCAAAGCTGTAAAGCTGATTTATATTCTTGGCTTTCATCTCTTTCATAACAAGTGCGGTGTATCTTGCATCGTTGAGAGCTGTGTGAAATGGTTCATTTTCCGGAATATTCATCTCACTGACCGCTTTTTCAAGTTTACTCATACTCTGAGGTATTCCTGAGGTATTCGTAACGCTTGCATATATACTTTGGAGATTCAGAAACTTAAGTGGCCTAGGAAGCTTGTCCATATAATAAAAGTCCATATTAGTCTGAAGCTCTGTGAGGTCCATAGGTCCCCATGTGCAGAATATGTAATCTTTTCCACACCAGTCAAGAAATTCTGAACAGACTTCCTTGAATCCTCTTCCGAGACTCAGGTCATCCTCATCATAGTTCAGAATTGTTCTGATCTTTGAATGTAATTTCTTATAAATTTTTGGTTTGATAAGACTTGAGTATTCGTCAATGATGTTGAGATTCTTATCTACCTTAACGGCACCAATCTCTATAATTTCAAAAGGCATACGTGGATGTTCACCCATATGCCCATTGTAGCTTTGATTCCATTCAAGATCCATAACAATATAATTCATAGTCATGTCCCTTTAGAAAATTTATTAGTGAAAAATAGTGCACCTGACGGGATTCGAACCCACGACCTTCCGCTTAGGAGGCGGACGCTCTATCCTGCTGAGCTACAGATGCACATCAATTATAAGTGTAACATTTATAGAGTTTATAGTCAAGGATTAACTATATGCCCCTGAAGCCACACATCACCCTTGAATCTTCTTCCCGGAGCAGGTTCACCCAGAAGATGGTTTTTGTTGATCGCTACGGTAAATGTCAGATCATTGCTTTCTACATCAATCAGATATATCGATTCATTTGTATAGCTGTTGGTTGTCTCGATATATGATGTGATAGTTCCTATAACTGCGTAGTGATCAGTCTCAATACCGACAGGCATGAAGCTTGATTTCACTATGGACAGAACATCCTCTTTGTGAGTCCTTCTTCCAATGGTGTTATAGGTGTCCATATCTTCAAGAGTAAGACTTTCTATTGCGTCCGGATCACCCTTCTTTGCAGCCTCGATGAGTTTACTTCTCTTTGCATTGCCGTAGGATGTATTTTTATCACTGTGATCATCCACATCAAGAATAATCATACCATTTACTGACAGACCGGAAAAATACGCCTTTGAAAAGTACTTGTTTGATCTGTTCATCCACAATGATTTTTCATAGTCTGCTATGTTGGTTATGAAGAAAATAAGAGTCATTCCAAGACTGAAATCACTGCTAACACCGGCATATGCTCTCTTGTCAGAATATTTCTCAACGTATATATTTTCGTCATCGGTCAAAAGCTTTGATGTGACGTAAGGAAAATAATACTCAATGGATATTGAGCCATCCTTTGACATTTCACCTACAAGCGATATTCCAAATCTCTCCCCAAAGTCTTTGCTGAATTGTACAAGACAGGTGTCAGCACTTATAGTTGATATAAATTTCCTGTCAGGCGATTCAAGGATCTGCCTGTATATAGGTTCAAGCTGCTGTCTGTTTTTTATGTTAGTAAAGCCTATAGATGGAAGAAAACTATGCATTCCGACACCTCCCTTGTTGTATGTTTTTATTTATATTATTACTTTCCTGTCTTCTCAAGATACTCTTTTCCACCCATGTATGGACGAAGCTTCTCTGGAATTCTGACTCTTCCGTCAGCCTGGAGATTGTTCTCAAGGAAAGCGATAAGCATTCTTGGTGGAGCAACAACTGTATTGTTGAGTGTATGAGCGAGATACTTCTTGCCATCCTCGCCCTTTACTCTGATCTGAAGTCTTCTTGCCTGTGCATCGCCAAGGTTTGAACAGCTTCCAACCTCGAAGTATTTCTTCTGACGAGGTGACCATGCCTCAACATCTACAGACTTAACCTTGAGATCTGCAAGATCTCCAGAACAACACTCAAGTGTTCTTACAGGGATATCCATTGATCTGAAGAGATCAACTGTGTTCTGCCACAGCTTGTCAAACCACATCTTGCTGTCCTCAGGCTTACATACAACGATCATTTCCTGCTTCTCAAACTGATGGATTCTGTATACACCTCTCTCCTCAATTCCGTGAGCACCCTTCTCTTTTCTGAAGCAAGGTGAGTAGCTTGTAAGAGTCTTTGGAAGCTCATCCTCAGGAATGATAGTGTCGATGAACTTACCGATCATTGAGTGCTCTGAAGTTCCGATGAGATACAGATCCTCACCCTCAATCTTATACATCATGGCATCCATCTCAGCAAAGCTCATAACACCTGTGACAACGTTGCTTCTGATCATGAAAGGTGGAATACAATATGTGAATCCTCTGTCTATCATAAAATCTCTTGCGTATGAGATAATAGCAGAGTGAAGTCTTGCTATGTCGCCCATGAGATAGTAGAAGCCGTTTCCTGCAACTTTTCTTGCTGAATCGAGGTCAATTCCTCCAAGTGCCTCCATGATATCTGCATGATAAGGAATCTCAAAGTCAGGAACAACAGGCTCACCATACTTCTGAACCTCTACATTCTCTGAGTCATCCTTTCCTATAGGAACTGATGGATCAATGATGTTAGGAATTATCATCATGATCTTCTTAACCTTCTCCTTGAGCTCAGGCTCTAAAGCTTCAAGCTCCTTGAGTCTTGCTGATGTCTCAGCAACCTGCTTCTTAACTTCCTCAGCCTCTTCCTTCTTTCCCTGAGCCATAAGAGCACCGATCTGCTTTGCTATTGCATTCTTGTTTGCTCTGAGTGTATCAGCTTCCTGCTGAGCAGCACGAGCCTGTTTGTCAAGCTCTATTACTTCATCGACAAGTGGAAGTTTGTCATTCTGGAATTTATTCTTTATATTCTGTTTTACTACGTCTGGGTTTTCTCTTAAGAATTTAATATCAATCATGATATCCTCCTATTAAATATATAAATTTATTTGAAAATATATTATAATAATGTAGCTACATAATATATTTCCATGTTTTTGTTTCTTTTTTTCCTTGTTTATTTTATAAATCTTGTTCTTATCGTTTTAGCGATTTTACGTTTTATACGCTTTTTTGTTTTATACGCTTTTTTGTTTTATACGCTTTTTTGTTTTATACGCTTTTTTGTTTTATACGCTTTTGTATTTTATATACTTTTGTGCTTTATACGCTTTTCTATTTTATGCGTTTCATACACATTTGTACGTTGCATGTTTTGTATAATATTTTTTTGAAATATGGTTATTTTAGTTTGTTTTCAGCTATTTCATCCTCGAGGGTTTTAGCTCGTTCAATAGCCTCTTTTTCCTCTTCTGACAGTGCAACATATGCTTCACCACCTATGATCTCTTTTGCATAGTTAAAACAGCCTTCTCTGGTATGCATACAGTTGAGTACGACACCATTGTTCTCTGTATCCAGAAGAGCAAGTGCAAAACTTAGATTACCACCCATTCCTTCAAATGCATTATACTTTACAAGACCAATTTTACTGACACATGCTGAAAGATGACTCTGTATTTCCTTATGTTCCTTTGTGAGTCGCTTGGAATTGTTTTTTACAGCATCCATCTCAGCGAATCTTTTCATGATAATATCTTCAAGATCACCTGCCTGAGTTCCGCTCAACAGCCTTTTTATCTGTTTGTTTCTATTTTTAATATTGCCCATCAATATGAATAATAGTACAAACAAGGCTATTATGAGAACCAGCATACCAATTAGTATGTAGGCAGGATCAATACCTATTTTTTGTAATATGGAACTTTCCATTATAATATTGTCCTTCCTTGATTGTGCATATGTATGATGCAGATGGTTACTACATCATTTCTTTATTGATTGAGTAAAGCATCTCTGTTATTCGGTCAAGCTCGTCCTGAGAATAGTAGTTTATCTCAATTTTGCCTTTGTCGTTATTAGATGCCTTGATAGCTATCTTTGCACCTAAAATTGACTTTAATTTGTTCTCTATATCAGAATAGAAGACGGATAAATCCTTTTGAGGCTTCTGTTTTTCCTCTTTTTCCGGCTTTTTCTCCAGAATTGCCTTTACATATGCCTCTGTTTCTCTAACACTGAGCTTCTGATCGTATACAATTGCAGCCGTTTCGTACTGTAATTTAGGATCTTCTATAGGAATAAGTGCTCTGGCATGTCCTGTTGATATCATATTATACATGACCATCTGTCTTACATCCTCGCAAAGCTTCAGAAGTCGGAGAGAATTGGTTATGGTTGATCTGCTTTTTGATACTCTCTCTGCAACTTCTTCCTGCTTGAGATTATATTCCGATATAAGAGATTCGTAAGCCTCAGCTTCTTCAATTGGATTCAGATCTTCTCTCTGAATATTCTCTATAAGAGAAATCTCCATTATTTCTTTGTCAGTATAATCACGTATAACTACAGGAACTTCCTTTATTCCTGCCATTCTGGCAGCTCTCCAACGTCTTTCACCTGCAATTATCTCATAATAATCGCCTTTTTTAGTGACAATCAGAGGCTCAAGAACACCATATTTCTTAATGGAATCAGATAATTCCTGTAATGCTTCTTCATCAAACTGCTTTCTTGGCTGTGACTTATTTGGCTCAATGAGATTGATCTTAATCTTCTGTTCAACCTCTTTTACAACTTCCTTCACAACCTCTTTGGTTACTGTTTTTACCTCTTTACTTGTGTTTTCAGAGGAGTTTTGCTGATTATTTCTACTTCGGGACGGCTTTGAAGCCTCTGAAGTGCCTAAAAGGTCGTTCAAACCTCTTCCTAAACCTTTTTTCTGTGCCATATTAGCCCTCCATTATCTATAGTAGTCATTTTCTATAACTTCATCTGCCAACATCATATAATGCTCAGCTCCGGCTGATCTTGGATCATACTCAATTATTGGCATTCCGTAACTTGGCGCTTCAGCAAGTCTGACATTTCTTGGTATAACTGTGTTGTATATGTGTTGTTTGAGGTTTTCTTTTACATTTTCAACAACCTGAACTGATAAATTGGTTCTTGAGTCAAACATTGTAAATACAACACCTTCTATAGTAAGAAGTCTGTTCAGATTTTTTCTTATCAGTTCAATAGTGTATACCAACTGTGAGAGACCATCCAGTGCGAAAAATTCACATTGAATAGGTACAAGTACCGTATTTGCTGCTGTAAGAGCATTTACAGTAAGCATTCCAAGTGCAGGAGGACAATCAATGATAACGTAATCAAATTTGTTCTTTACCTTCTTGATATGTGTCTTAAGAATGTGCTGCATATCCTCCATTCCGACAAATTCAACCTCAGCACCTGCCAGTTCTCTGTTGGCAGGAATGAGATTAAGACCAGGATATACGTTTATGAGCATACATTCTCCTATGTTGCACTCATTTCTCAACATATCATAGACTGTGTATTCAAGAGAATCCCTGTCTACACCTAATCCACTTGTCATATTGCCCTGTGGATCCATATCAACGGCCAGAACCTTTTTACCCTTTGCTGCCAGACATGCGGCAAGGTTTATGGCTGTTGTTGTCTTGCCAACGCCACCTTTCTGGTTAGCAATCGCTATAATTCTGCCCATTTTGTCTCCTTTTCATTCAAAAAAAGAATGTTTCACGTGAAACATTGTTGTTTGCTTATTTAATATAGATAAAATATGATGATATTTTATGTTATAAATAGTGCTTGTCTATTATAGCACTTATAAAGTGCTAATTCTACAAAATACAGAAAAAATATGATGTTTAATAAAATGTTTCACGTGAAACATTCTATTATCTAATGAATGGATAATATCGTATACAAAGTGGCAATTAAACTGTGTAAAATCTGATAAATAGTGGGTGCATGTTTTGGATTCGTTATATGGGTAAAGTTTCACGTGAAACATTTTATAATTGAATTAATGGTTAAAAAGGTAAGTAAAGTATTGACTATGCTTGAAAGTTCTGGAAATTCTTTGAAAAAATTAGAATAATAGACAAGAAAGTACAATTATTATATGTGGATTACTTAGACATATAAATATTATATGTAATGATGAAAATGTTTTACGTGAAACATGAATATTATCAAATAAATCAGAAAAGTAGTTCATGGAGTGATAATTGAGTTGTAAAATACTTTGTTATAATGTAAATGAATAATAAGGTAGCAGAAACGACAAACAAGATGTAAAAGATTTATAAGTGTAGAAAACAAATGTATGCGATATCTGAAGTTTGGGTTGAAATACGTTTATCATAAAGTTTCACGTGAAACATTCAAATATATATAATATTAAAGCAAAATTAAATATACAAATGATCTATTTATTGAAATTATTGAAATCGCCATATAATTTATTATTTAACAGCTTTAAAGATTCTGTATTCATAAAAACGCAATGTAGAATATAGAAGTATATAAAGGAATAGAATAGAAGAGATTATATAATACGTAATATGGTTAGAAATATGATTTTGTTATTGCAATAAACAATATCTTCACAAAGAAAACTGTAAAACTTAGAAAAACAAGAGAAGAATACATAAAAATATTCAGATATAAGAAAAAATACCTGAAGTAAAGATATTCAGAACAAAATTATCTAGGATAATAATTTCGAAACAATGATGTCTGGAAGATAGTGTTTAGAAGACAATATTCAGAACAGAAATATCATGAGTAATATTATTTAGAGAAAAGTATCAAAAACAATAATATTTATGACAATATAATTTAAAATGGTTCCTGGAGATATATGAGAAAAAGAGAATGTTTCACGTGAAACATTCTCTTTTTCTTTAACCAGGTTATATGGTCATATATTAATATAGAAGAAACACTGATTACATTGCCTCTGGAGCTTCGATTCCAAGGAGGTTAAGTGCCTCAGATATTGTATTCTTAGTGAGATATGTGAGCATAACTCTTGCATTCTTAAGCTCAACATCATCTACATTGATTCTTGTTGAGTTATAGAACTTGTTAAATGCCTGAGCAACATCAACTGCATATCTTGCTACAACAGATGGCTCATACTTATCAGCAGCATCCTTGATCACAGATGGGAATCTGTTGATCTCTTTTAATAACTCTATGGCATCCTGCTCTGTAATGAGACTGTAGTTAACCGGTTTTGATGGATCGAATGACTCAGCAAGTCTTACAACGCTGCAGCATCTTGCATGTGTATACTGAACATAAGGACCTGTCTCACCATCAAAGTTGAGAACCTTATCCCAGCTAAATGATACATCCTTGATTCTCTGGTTATATAAGTCATTGAAAAGAACAGCACCAACACCAACTTTCTTGGCTACATCCTCCTTGTTTGGAAGATTTGGGCTCTTTTCGGTGATTATCTCAAGACTCTTTGCAATGGCATCCTTCAGAATATCCTCTGCGTATATGATATTACCGCTTCTGGTAGAAAGCTTTGCTCCCTCAAGACTTACAAGACCATAAGGAATATGAACAAGCTGATCCTTTGCCCATTCGTTTCCAAGAAGCTCAACTACCTTGAATACCTGTGCAAAATGAAGTTTCTGCTCCTGACCGGTTACATATAAGCACTTTGAGAAATGATATGTGTCTTTTCTATAGAATATAGCAGCAAGATCTCTTGTTGCGTATATTGAGCTTCCGTCTTTCTTGGTTATGATACATGGAGCCATATCGTAATCTGAGAGATCAACGATCATAGCACCTTCGCTCTCCTTCAGAAGACCGGCAGCCTTAACCTTGTCCACAACAGCCTGGCACTTGTCTCTATAGAAACTCTCTCCAAGATAGTAGTCGAAATCCATTCCGAGGAGGTTGTATGTTCTCTTGTATTCAACAAGACTTATATCCTTGAACCACTGCCATATGCTGAGTGCTTCCTCGTCTCCATTTTCCATCTTGTTGAACCATGCTCTTGCCTCGTCAACAAGTTCTGGATTCTTGTCAGCCTCTTCATGGAACTTCACATACAGCTTCATGAGCTCTGAGATTCCATCCTTCTCAACAGCTTCCTTTGAACCCCATGCCTTGTAAGCTACGATAAGCTTACCAAACTGTGTGCCCCAATCGCCAAGGTGATTTATTCTTACAACATTGTATCCAAGCTTGGAATGAATCTTGTAAAGAGAGTTACCGATTATTGTAGTTCTGAGATGGCCAACGTGGAAATTCTTTGCAACGTTAGGAGATGAGTAGTCAATACATATGGTCTGTCCCTCGCCTATATCGGATTTGCCGAAGTCATCTGTGTTGGCTGCCTCTATCATTGTCTTTACAAATACATCTTTCTTGATATAGAAGTTCAGGTATGCACCTGCTACATCGATCTTCTCGATGAAATCTACATCTCCTATGGCTTCCTTTATATCGGCTGCAATCATATTTGGGGCTTTTCTGAGCACCTTTGCCAGTCTGAAGCAAGGAAATGCAAAATCACCCATATCAGGGCGTGGTGGGATCTCGATTGAAGCCATGATATCTGACATTTCGATTCCTTCTACGTTATTTGAGATAAGCTGTGCAATTTTTTCTTTCATGATAATGTTCCTTTTATGTTTATTTTATTCGAAATATATATGTGTTGATAAAACAACATATACACAATATAGCACTTTGTTACTTTAAGATATCCAACCTGTAAACTAAGTAATATATGTCTTTCAACAGATACGTTATTATTCAAGTGGAATAGTAAATCTTACATTTGTTCCGGTTTTTGAATCTCCATCGATCTTCAGAGTTCCATTTAACAGATATATGATCTCCTTGATTCTGTGGAGACTGCTGTACCATGGACTGTTGGTATCATAATTGTTGTCTATACCCACGCCATTGTCGTTGATATATACATCTATGAGCTTACTGCTCAGATATATCTTGATTGAAACCTTGTTGGCATTTGAATGAACAAATATGTTGTCCATAATATCTTTAGTTATTGACAAAAGATATGTGGCTACAATACCTGGAATATTCATGGCATAATCAGCACAGTTGATGTCGTATGATATGCCACATTCAGGATGTTCATCCTTGTAACCCTGGAAAAGTTTCTCAAGATGATTCCATACAGGCTCTTCGCTGTCTGATTCTCCAGAGAGAGAATTGGCAAGTTCATCTACATGGTCGGCAAGTTTTGCCGTTGATGAGGTGAGCTCTTCGAGTGTGACCTTAGCTCTATTGATATCTGATCTTATAAGCCAGGACAGTACATCCAGCTTGTGTGAATTGGAGTCAAGAACATCTGTGATGTCGGATTGAATCCTGTCCGCAAGCTGTTTTTTCTCATATTGGTACAATCTGAGGATATTTTTTCCGTGATCCGCTGCTGTCAGGGAATCAGTATCTGGTCCGCCTGTTTCTGTTGTATCTTCATTATTAATAGTAGATACTTCCTCAGTCACCTCCGTCAGAAGATCATCTATATGTCTGTTGGAGGTGGATAAATCAGTTATACGCTTCTTAAGCAATGCGGTTTCTTCTTCGTCCTCTTTGATCTGAAGATGAAGAGTCTGCTGCATATCCTGAAGCTCTTTTAACTGAAGCTCTATCTGAGTAGCCTTTTCCTGCTGTGAGGTGGTGTCTACTGAGAATGGTGAAAATACATTGTGACCAGTGCTTGTCTTGAAGGAGTATACATCTAATGTCTTTATAAGCTGGTCTATCTTTGCCTTGAGTTCAAAATCTTCAGTTTTGAGTGACTGAACCTGCTCAAGCTTGCTGATATATGAATCATTGAAGAAATTCAACAGATCCTGATTGGTCTTGCGCACCAATTTGAGACTTTCTATAGAAGATGTATCCATGATGAAACTCCTTTCAATAAATTTGCTGTAATCTTCATTGTAGTATACCAAAAACTGTGTGTCAACAAATGCAAAATCAACGTTTATTTCTTTTCTCTGTATGCGACGAGTCTGTTGATAGGTGTTCCCATTGCTGAGAATTTGGTCTCATACTCGGTCATGATGTTGCCTTCGTTGTATTCTGAATTGTGAAGGTCATATGTGTAGTTCTCAAGGATCCATCCTGCCTCGGGAACCTGTTCCAGAGAGAAATCAAAGAGTCCTCTGTTATCAGTCTTAAATATAACTCTTCCCTCAGGGGCGAGGAGCTGATCATACAGACCAAGAAAATGTGTAGATGTGAGACGTCTCTTGGCATGCCTGTCCTTTGGCCATGGGTCCGAGAAATTGAGATATATTCTATCTACTTCATTTGTATCGAATACGTCAGTTATATATTCGGCATCCATTCTTATAAAGTAGAGATTCGTCATCTCAGGTTCAAGCTCTCTTTTCTCAAGGGCACGCACCAGGACACTTGAATACTTCTCTATGCCTATGTAATTGATATCAGGATTGCGTCTTGCAAGCTCCATGATAAACTGTCCCTTGCCCATGCCTATCTCAATATGTATAGGGTTATCGTTGTCAAATAACTCATGCCAATGCCCCTTCATGCCTGTTTCATTGTGCACTACATAGTCATTTGCTGCGATAGTCTCTCTTGATCCTTTTACATTTCTCAGTCTCATAGTAATCTCCATCTATTTATTGTAAAAATCTTCTTTTTATTGAAAAAGTCATACCTTATAATAATAACATAGGCGAAAATGATATTCAAACAATATATATAACTGGTAATTTTGGTATGGGATAGGAGCAGAGTAATACCGAACAAATAAAAATGAAAAAAGTTGAAAAAAACACTTGCATTATAAAAAGAACTAATGTATACTCTAATCTGTTGTGACGAACACAACATGATAAATACGGGCCGCTAGCTCATTTGGTAGAGCACCTGACTCTTAATCAGGGTGTGCGGGGTTCGAGCCCCCGGCGGCCCACTACAAGGTGGATTGACTGCAATATAATTGTGGCTGGTCCATTTTTTTGTCACTCAGTTTGAAATCATTTGCTGGATGTCAGAAAAGTTGAAAAAAATGAGAAAAACACTTGCATTATTCTCAGAACTGATATATAATCTATTCTGTTGTGACGAACATAACAAATAAATACGGGCCGCTAGCTCATTTGGTAGAGCACCTGACTCTTAATCAGGGTGTGCGGGGTTCGAGCCCCCGGCGGCCCACTACAAGATGGATTGACTGCAATATGTTGTGGCTGGTCCATTTTTTTGTGCAAAAATCCATGGTCTTTTATTTATTTCCTTATTTGAAGATGTGTAGGTTACACGCCTTCGTTATCGAATGCTGGAATGAAGCTCTCTTTTGCTGTCTCACCCTCCTGTATAAATCCATTTTCAACGCCGATATCAATGGCATAATCCACAAGCTCATCGTATTCAGAAGAAGTTATAGTTCTGCCAAGCTCTGGAAATCTATTCTCAATTCCCGGCATAGGGGTGTACTGGTTCATGATGCTTATATATATTGAATCTTTGTATGTGTTATATAGATATGTGATTATTGACTTGGAATCATCCAGATGATCAGGAAGCTGCAGATGACGGACGATAACACCTCTCTGCATAATTCCGTCGTCATCAAAGCGGGTCTGGTCTCCTCCGCATTGTCTGACCATCTCAGATATGGAGGCTTTGGCATGTTCAGGATAGTCTGGAGCATTACTGTATTTTGCGGACAGATCCGGTGACATGAATTTGAAATCAGGAAGATACACGTCTATATAGCCATCAAGTAGCTGTATCATCTCGGCCGTTTCATAACCACTGCAGTTATATACAAATGGAAGCTTGAAGTTCCGTGATCTCGCCATGTCTATAGCTGATATGATCTGTGGTATATAGTGATCCGGTGTGACAAGATTGATGTTGTTGGCACCCTTATCCTGAAGCTCAAAGAAAATGTTGCACAGCCTTGATATGGATATATCCTTGCCAGCCTTGCCTCCGGATATGGCTTTATTCTGGCAGAAGCAGCATCCAAGTGCACATCCGGAGAAGAATACGGCACCTGAACCGTTCTCTCCGGATATACATGGCTCTTCCCACGTGTGTAGCGCTGCACGGCTCACCCTGACTGTGTCTGTCATATGGCAGGCACCTGTGTGACCGGATGTACGGTCTACACCGCATTTTCTTGGACACAATATGCAGTTGTTCAGGATGTGCCGGATATCCATATTATTTACCTCCAAAATAGATGATAATTGTTATTAACTGATAGGTGAATTAGTATTTGTCAGGGTCAAATGTGCTTATGAGATCAGCAAATTCCTGAAGATCAGCATTTGCTTCCATGTGCTCTATCTCACCCCTATCCATAAGCCCCGCAAGGGAAGGATTGATAGGCAGACGGATCGCGTGGCCTATATACAGGTCTCTTATGACCTGCTCAAGCTGGCTCTTGCCAAATATATAGTGCTTGTTATTGCAGTCAGGACAAATGAAATATGACATATTCTCTATCATACCAATGACAGGGATATTCATGCTGTCTGCCATGTGAACAGCCTTTCCAACGATGACAGATACGAGATCCTGAGGGGTGGTAACTACCACAACTCCATCTATAGGGATGGACTGGAATATGGTAAGTGGCACGTCACCGGTTCCAGGAGGACAGTCGATGAACATATAGTCTATGTCTCCCCAGATGATGTCTGAGTAGAACTGCTTGACTGTTCCCGCTATGATAGGTCCTCTCCAGAGGACAGGTGTTGTCTCGTCGTCCAGAAGAAGATTCACAGACATGATCTTGATTCCTGTTTCCGTCTCATCGGGATACAGGAAATCTCCTTCTGCCTCTGGTGTCTTATGTACGCCAAATGCCTTTGGAATAGAAGGTCCTGTGATATCTGCGTCAAGTATGGCTGTCTTGTAACCCATGCGCTGCATGAGAACGGCGAGCTGACAGGTTACTGAGGATTTGCCGACTCCTCCTTTGCCGCTGACCACGGCAATAATATGTTTTATATGTGAACCTGGATGTGGCTCTATGATAAGACTCTGTGGTTCTGTTCTGCTGGAACAGCTCTGACCACAGGTACTGCAGTTGTGTGTACAATTCTCTGACATGATACTCTCCAATCTACTGCACATGGATGTCTGTGCAATCTGTGTTGTATGCTAAGTTACGCATTTGATTAATATATATCATTAAGAGGTTACAAAGTCAACGAATGCAGGTACTATGAAATTTGAGAGGTGAGTTGAAATTGACGGGTGTCAAATATATAATCAGAGACATGATAGTATACGGATTGTAGAGTTGAAATGAAATACCTGATAGAAAGTATTCTAATAAAGTAATTGGGCATGAAAAATACTATAAAAAGGAGAATATAGCATGGGAGTTTTATCAAATATCGAGCCATATGGAGTTTTTCATTTCTTTGAGGAGATATGCGGGATTCCACACGGATCGTCGGATACAAAGAAGATAAGTGATTATCTGGTGAAGTTTGCCATAGACAAAAATCTGAGATATATACAGGATGAGAGCAACAATGTGATCATATTCAAGGACGGAACTGCCGGGTATGAGGACAGTGCCCCTGTCATGCTACAGGGACATATGGATATGGTCTGTGAGAAAGATGTTGACTGTGATATTGATTTTGAGCGGGACGGACTGAGACTAGTGCTTGAGGACGGAGTGATATCCGCTGATGGAACCACCCTTGGCGGAGATGACGGGATAGCTGTGGCATTTGCACTGGCTATACTGGATGCCGATGATATACCACATCCACCGATTGAGTGTGTATTTACGGTTGATGAGGAGATAGGAATGCTGGGAGCTGCGGCGATTGACTGTAGTCCACTTAAGTCACGGATCATGCTCAATCTGGATTCTGAGGATGAGGGGTATCTGCTGGTGTCATGTGCCGGAGGTGCGTGTGCTACGTGCCATATTCCGGTTGAATATGAGAATGCAGAAGATGATCATTCAGTTGTGAAAATTATTGTAGAGGGTCTTACCGGTGGACATTCCGGCGTGGAGATCATAAAACAGAGGGCAAATGCCGACAAGCAGCTTGCAAGACTTCTATATAATATAGGAAGGGATGTTCCATACAGACTGATATCTATACAGGGCGGTCTTAAGGACAATGCAATACCTAACAAGGCGAAGGCATATGTGGGTATTGATCCGGAGGATGTGGATAACTTTGTAAAATCTGCGGAAAAGAATGAGAATATTCTGAGGCATGAATTTGGAAATACTGATCCAGAGCTTATAGTGAAAGTAGAAACGGATCTGTCAGATGATCTGGGTTCATATAATAACGCGGATGATGTGCAGAACGATATGTATGGTAGAACCATGATCAACAGAGTTATGACAGAAAAGTCATCGGATATAGTTATCAGGAGTCTTATGATGATGCCAAATGGAATTCAGAAGATGAGCAATGATATAGAAGGGCTTGTGCAGACATCGCTGAATCTTGGAATATTGAATACAACTGAGGATGAGGTCACAACAAGCTTTTCAGTAAGAAGCAGTGTACAGTCTGAAAAGGAAAATCTGATAGATCAGCTCCGATGTGTATCTGTCTCGGCTAGTGGAAGTCTGGAAGTGCAGGGGGATTATCCTGCATGGGAGTACAGACATGATTCTCCTCTCAGAGATATTATGGTGGATGTGTTTGAAGAGCAGTATGGAAGAAAGCCTGTTATACAGGCGATTCACGCCGGAGTGGAGTGTGGACTTTTCGCTGGCAAGATGCCGGGTCTGGACTGTGTATCATTTGGCCCGGATATGAAGAATATCCATACAAGCAGAGAGTCTATGGATGTTGCCAGTGTACAGAGAACATGGAGGTATACACTGGGTATACTTGAGAAATTGAAGTAATTGACAGCAATATAATTTCAATAAGGAGAAGAATGATGGAAAAGGTAAAAGGATTCTTGAAGAAGAAAGACATCGTGTTCAGTGTCAAGAGATACGGAATAGATGCTCTCGGTGCCATGGCACAGGGATTGTTCTGTACTCTGCTTATCGGAACTATCCTGAACACACTTGGCAATCAGTTTGGTGTGCCATTTCTTAAAGCGGTTGTTGCGACCGTGAATGGAACAGATTATACAGTTGGAGGTCTCGCATCTGCTATGGCAGGACCTGCGATGGCGGTGGCTATAGGATATGCTCTTAAGGCACCACAGCTCGTATTGTTCTCACTGATAACAGTTGGATTTGCGGCAAATGCCTTGGGCGGCGCAGGAGGCCCGCTGGCAGTTTATTTTATTGCAGTTATTGCAACTGAACTTGGAAAGGTTGTCTCAAAGGAGACAAAGATTGACATACTGGTGACACCTCTGGTTACCATCGGAAGTGGTGTGGCTGTGTCTGCACTTCTTGCACCTACACTCGGTGCCATAGCCATGAAGGTCGGAGATCTCATCATGCTGGCTACAAACCTTCAGCCGTTCTGGATGGGTATTGCGGTATCAGTTCTCGTCGGTGTGGCACTTACACTTCCGATATCATCCGCTGCGATATGTGCGGCATTCGGACTTACAGGTCTGGCCGGCGGTGCTGCTGTGGCGGGATGTTGTGCGCAGATGGTTGGATTTGCAGTTATGTCATTCAGAGAGAATAAATGGGGTGGCCTTGTTTCACAGGGAATCGGAACATCAATGCTCCAGATGGGTAACATCATCAAGAATCCGAGAATCTGGATCGCACCTATAGTTACCTCTGCGATCACAGGTCCTCTTGCAACATGTCTGTTCAAGCTTCAGATGAATGGAACTCCTGTATCATCAGGTATGGGTACATGTGGTCTGGTTGGACAGATCGGAGTATACACAGGCTGGATGAATGATATCGAGGCGGGAAGCAAGACAGCGGTCACAGCTATGGACTGGGTTGGTCTGATCCTCATCTCATTTGTACTTCCTGCAGTTCTCTGCCCGCTCATCAACATGGTGGTGAGAAAACTCGGCTGGGTTAAGGATGGAGATATGACTTTATCATAAAGATTGGCTGAAATCCGGTGGAAGAAAATTATCTCAAAATTGTTTCCATCAGGCAGATTACAACAGAAAAGATACAATATTTTCGCAAATAAGATTGAAATTGGCTCGAAAGATACAAATTTACAGATTTTGTGTCTTTCGGGCCTTTTTATATGGAAAAGGAGATAATATTTTCCTAAAATGGGTGATTCAGAAGGAAAAAGATACAAAATATATGGTGCTTGATTTGTGGAGTGAAAATACAGCAAAAATGAGCAGACGATAGAAAAATCAAGAATACAAAAAAAGTCCTTGCCTTGAAGTGAACTCCAAAGAGTATTATTAGATATGTCAGAGAAACAGTTCCTGACGTTTTTCGAAAATATGGTAGTTAAAACAGACAGGAGGACGCTTTAATGAAGAAATTAGGAGCATTTTTAGTGTGTGCTGTTATGGCTTTTGGACTTGTTGGATGCGGAAGTGGTGACAGCACAGAAAGTAAAAGTACCACACAGGCAGAAACCCAGACAGAGGTTGTTACGGATGCGGTCAATGAGGCCGATACAAGCAACGACAACGCTGACTCTACGGTATCAGAGGAACAGACCAGCGAGGAAAGCAGCGCTGATGAGACAGACAATGTTGACACAGAGACAGGTAAGACTCTGGTGATCTATTTTTCAGCAACTGGAAATACAAAAGATGCTGCAGAATATATAGCGGCAGAGACAGGAGCAGATATATTTGAGATCACCCCGGCCCAGGAGTATACATCGGATGATCTGAACTACAATGATGACAGCAGCAGGGTATCAAAGGAACACAATGACGAAAGCCTCAGGGATGTGGAGCTTACCACCACTGAAGTTCCTGGCTGGGAATCGTATGATACGGTATTTGTAGGTTATCCTATATGGTGGGGAACGTCTGCATGGCCGGTAGATTCATTTGTCAAGGCAAATGACTTCACTGGCAAGACTGTATATCCGTTCTGCACATCGGCGAGCTCAGGACTGGGAAGCAGTGCAGATGATCTGGCTTCTGAGGCAGGAAGCGGAGACTGGAAGGATGGTCAGAGATTCTCGTCGGGTGTGACACAGCAGGATGTGGCCGACTGGATAAGCGGGCTCGGCCTTGGACAGTAATGTGTCAGATAAGTAACTGAACAGATGTAATAAACATAGCTGGAAATAATTTGAAATTGAAATAAAAAGAAACAGGAGGATATAAAAATGTTAAAAGAAACTTACACACTTAACAATGGAGTAGCAATTCCAAAGCTTGGACTTGGAACATGGTTCATCGACGATGACAAGGTAGCAGATGCCGTGAGGGAGGCCGTAAAGATAGGTTACAGACATATTGACACTGCACAGGCATACGGCAATGAGCGCGGAGTAGGCGAAGGAGTTAGAACCTGTGGTATTCCAAGAGAAGAACTGTTCGTAGTCTCAAAGGTTGCGGCTGAGCACAAGACATATGAGGAGGCCAAGGCGGGAATCGATGGAACGCTTGAGAAGATGGGACTTGACTATCTCGATATGATGATCATTCACAGCCCACAGCCTTGGGTAAAGGTAAATCAGAGCGATGACAGATACGTGGAGGGCAACAGAGCAGCATGGAGAGCACTTGAGGAGGCATACAAGGAAGGCAAGCTCAAGGCTATTGGTATATCCAATTTCCAGATCGGTGATATCGAGAGCCTTATGGAGACTGCTGAGATCAAGCCTATGGTCAACCAGATACTTCTTCACATCAGCAATACTCCGATAGAACTGGTGGATTACTGTCAGAAGAACGATATACTTGTTGAGGCTTATTCACCTATCGCACATGGTGAGATACTCAATCAGCCTGAGATCAAGGCTATGGCGGACAAGTATGGTGTGACTGTTCCACAGCTCTGCATCAGATATACTATCCAGCTCGGAACAATTTCACTGCCAAAGACGGCCAATCCAGAGCACATGAAGAGCAATACAGAGGTCGATTTCGAGATAAGTGCAGAGGATATGGAGGCTCTTAAGAATTTCAAGAAGATCGAGAGCTATGGAGCGAGCAGTGGTTTTCCTGTATATGGTGGACGTATATAATAAAGAAAAGTTCATAGCTATAGTGGACAGCCGTCAGGTTTGTATAGTTTGCAATCATAAATATCTTGCATAATATAATAGTTACCTTATAATAGAGATGTTGCTAATTTTATACATTTAGGAGGAAATGAACAATATGAAAAAGGGAACAAGTTATATTGTAGTGGCTGCAATGATGATGGGATTGATGCTGACAGGCTGTGGGGGCAATGACAATTCTGTAACTAAGGCTACAACTGAAGCTGAGACAGAAGCAGCAACAGAGGAGCAGGATACTGAAACACAGGACACTGCAGATGATACTGAGGACAGTTCGGTCGCCATTGATGAGGAGGACACAGAGGAAGATACAGAGGACAGTGAAGAGGCAGAAGCTGATCCTTCAATAGTAGGTGTATACACCAAGAATGGTTATGAGAATTCGTATTTTGGATTTAAGATCAACCTTGAAGGAAGCTATGGAATTCAGACAAGAGGTTCATTACTGACTGCCACCGATATCTCTGAGGTTGTGGAGGATTCCAATAGCGATGAGACTGTACAGAGGGCATTGGATAATCTGGACAATAGCTTTACGGTAGGAAACGATTATGCATTCTGTGCAAATGATGGTACACACTATATTCTGCTCAAAATAAAGTCCCCTAAGGGTGGTGGAAATTACGGTTATGATGTGTGGGCTGATGAGAATACAGTAGCAAAGGCAACTGTTGCTCAGATGGATACTGTTATTACATCTACAGCAAGTAGAATTGGCGCTGAAGCAAGCAATATTGAGACTGATTATTCCAAGTGTACAGTATTTGGCGAAGAGCACTACATATGTACAGCAACGGCTGATATGTCTGGAACTGAGTACTCTCTGACAAATGTAATAGTAAGATCAGATGACGGAAAGTATACGATGATAATAGCTATAGAGACACTTGGTGACAGAAATTATCAGGATATTCTGGATAACATGTTCAGTCCATTATAAATTTTACAACTTTACTTTTTCAAAAACAAAAAGTATAATACACATCGAAAGCGAGTGGCAAAGATTGCGTAAATCCAGTTTTGTCACTCGCTTTTTATGTGTATATATAATAATTTTCTAGTGTGTAGCTATTCAGCGTAAGTCCAACTAACTTAGGCGATAGCTGCTTTTTTTGTTCAGGGAAAGGAGTTTGAAGAGTGGAAGAAATGGATAAGAACAAAGAGGAAAACAGAGAGAGAAATAAGATGAAAGATATGCCAGTTGGAAAGCTGATGATCCAGATGGGTATTCCTATGATTCTTTCCATGGCGCTTCAGGCGGTGTACAACATCGTAGACAGCGCATTTGTGGGAAATATGAAGGTGGGAAGTGAGGCTGCGTTAAATGCCCTCACGCTGGTATTTCCGGTGCAGATGCTCATGGTTGCTCTGGGCATAGGCACGGGAGTCGGCACAAATGCGTTTATTGCCAGAACCCTTGGTCAGGGTGATAAGGAAAGAGCTGCCAAGGTGGCTGGCAACAGTCTGTTTCTCGGTGCTGTAATATATGTGGTGTGTTTGTTATTTGGAATATTGGGAGTGAGGACTTATATAGTCTCACAGACTATGGACACGCAGGTCACAGAGATGGCTGTGGATTATCTAAGAATATGCTGTGTGTATTCATTTGGAATAATATTCTTCTCGTTGTTTGAGAAGCTGCTTCAGGCAACTGGCAGATCCATGTATTCAACGATAGGTCAGGTGATGGGAGCTGTCATAAACATCATACTTGATCCGCTTCTCATATACGGAGTGGGACCATTTCCTGAGATGGGTGTCAGAGGAGCCGCCTATGCGACTATTATAGGTCAGATAGCGTCTGCGGTTCTGCTGTGCGTGTTCCATCTGAGACTTAATAAGGAATTTGAACATGGATGTGCATACATGAAGCCTGACTGGAGAATCATCCGGGGAATATATGCCATAGGACTCCCGGCCATCATAGCCCAGGCACTTATGTCCATCATGGTATACGCGCTGAATCTCATTCTCAAGTTTAACCAGTCGGCGCAGACTGCATATGGTCTGTTCTACAAGGTTCAGCAGTTTGTGCTGTTTCTCGCATTTGGACTCAGGGATGCGATCACCCCGATCACGGCATACAGCTATGGAATGGGTGACAGAAAGAGGATAAATGATGCGATTAAGTATGGAATAATCTACACAATAGTGCTGATGGTGTTTGGAATGGCTGTGACAGAGCTGTTTCCAGCTGCATTTGCCGGACTTTTTAATGCGGGACAGTCCAGAGTGTATTTTATAGACGCCATGAGGATAATCTCCCTAAGTTTCGTATTTGCCGGGGTAAATGTTGCATTTCAGGGAATATATCAGGCCCTTGAAGGCGGTGTGGAATCGCTTGTGATATCGCTGCTCAGACAGTTGATAATCATCCTGCCGCTTGCCGGAGCATTTGCGGCTCTGGTCAGAGGCGGTCAGGCGGATGTATCACTGATATGGTGGGCATTCCCGATCACGGAGATCGTGTCGTGCGTGGTGGGCATGGTGTTGCTGAGAAGGAAAATGAGGAGGGTTACTTCTTCCCTGCACCTTTCATCATTGACTTAAATGTCAGCATGAATGTTGCGCCGCATGAGAATGCGGACACTATGTCGCTGATAGGCTCGGCGTAGTAAATACTCATGACTGAGTGCGTGCAGTATGGCAGGATGATCGCGAGTGGGATTATCAGTATGACCTTTCTCAGCAGTGCAAATATAAGGGATTTGCCTGCTTGTCCCATGGATATGAAGGACTGCTGACATCCGTTCTGTATGCCAAAGAACATCATTCCGAATATGTATATCGGAAGAACTTTTGCACAGAGTGCCTTGAGTGCTTCATCTGATGTAAATATTCCGGCAGCCACGGACGGAAACAGGAATGCGGCCCCAGCCAGGACAAATGACACTATGATGGACATGGTTATCAGTATGGTACATGTCTTCTTCACTCTGTCCACGTTGCCCTTGCCGTAGTTGTAGCCGATGATGGGCTGGACTCCCTGGGAGAAACCGCTCATCGGGATAAATATAATCTGCATGATACTTTGGAGTATGGTGAATGATCCCACGTACAGGTCATCGCCGTACTTCTGGAGCCCGTGAGTGAACACGATGGTTATAAGGCTCTCCGTGACCTGCATGATAAATGGTGACACACCGAGAGCTGCAATTGACAGGATCAGCTTGCCTTGTGGACGCATCATCTGCGCTGATATGCGAAGACTAGCCTTGTCGGATGTCAGAAATCTGATAACCCATGCCGCACTTATCGCCTGGGATATGACGGTCGCTATGGCCGCACCCTTGATTCCGAGGTTCAGTGCAAATATGAATATCGGATCGAGGATGATGTTGAATATGGCTCCTATGAGCACAGAAAACATGGCGGTCTTTGACTGTCCCTGGGCTGTGATAAATGTGTTCAGTCCGGTGGTGATCATGACAAATATAGTGCCTATAAGGTAAATGCTCAGATAGTCATCGGCATGTGGATAGGTGGCATCGCTGGCACCGAAGAAATACAGAAGCGGTTTCTTCAATGTGTAGATGACAGCCATAACAATAACTGTAAATATGATGAGCAGGGTTACGCCATTTGACAGGATGCGCTGTGCCTTGTCCCTGTCGCCTTTGCCGAGAGCGATGGATGCCAGAGGTGAGCCGCCAGCACCCACAAACACGCTGAATGCACTTACAAGGGTGATGATCGGGAGACACAGTCCGATCCCGGTGAGGGATGCTGCGCCTACCTCCGGGATATGTCCTATGTATATTCTGTCCACTATGTTGTATAAGAGATTGATGAGCTGCGCCACAAATGTTGGAATGCCCATGGAGAGCATAAGTTTAAATATCGGCGCCGTGCCCATCCTCTCTTCAGAATTTGAAGAAATTGTACTTGTGTTCATAACTGCTCCTTAATGTTGATAACTTTTCGAATTTTTCGGAAAAGATTATATTTTGAATAGATGTGTTCTCTATTATAATGCCTAATGTATAGAATATTTCAGTTAGATGGGGTAGTCAATCAACAAATAATAAAGAAAGTATAAAATAAATGATAAGTGGAAAAAGTCCAGCAAATATGCGGGAAACAGTAAAAAACGAGTGAAAATATAGCAAAAACTTGAAAAATTATTCTTGACAAATTTACTAGGAAAGCGCATTATGGTTACAGATATAAGATAAACCGTTGATCAAGAGGAGTAGCGGCATATAACATGTTCAGAGAGTTGCAGGTGGTGTGATTGCAGCGATGGGAGTGCAGGTGAATGGACTTGTGAGGGCAAACCGAAAGATTTGAGATTCAAGTAGGGGAGACGGAGACCTACCGTTATAGAAGGTACATATATGATTGTATATGGTCGAGGGCATCGATATATATAAATATATATAAATTATTTATATATATTTTTTTTTATTTATTGATGAAATTAGGTGGCACCGCAGGAGATTAGATTTCTTGTCCTAATGTTTGTAGGATAAGGAATTTTTTTTATGTCCTGTGGTTTTTTTATATTAATTGGCAAGGAGGATGAGACATGATAAGACCAGAACTTAGCGAGGCAAAGAAATATGCGGCAGACGGATATAGGATGGTTCCGGTGTGCTGCGAGATGTTATCGGATGTGATCACACCTATCAACTTACTCAGAAAGCTGAAAGCGGCGAATGAGCACTGTTACATACTTGAGAGCGTGGAGAATCAGGAGGTGTGGGGACGCTACACATTTCTTGGTTACAATCCAAAGCTTGATGTCACATGCATGAATGGGCACATACAGCTCAAGGATATAGATGGAAATGTGATAAAGAAAGCGGATGACATTCATCCTGAGGGATTCATAAGAGAGATACTTAAGGATTACAGGAGTCCGAAGATAGAAGGACTTCCAACATTTACAGGCGGGTTTGTCGGTTACTTCTCATATGATTATATAAAGTACAGTGAGAAGAAGCTTGTGATCGATGCCGATGACGATGAGGAATTTCAGGATCTGGATCTCATGCTCTTTGACAAG
This sequence comes from Coprococcus sp. TF11-13, assembly GCF_003481085.1. Taxonomy (NCBI): domain Bacteria; kingdom Bacillati; phylum Bacillota; class Clostridia; order Lachnospirales; family Lachnospiraceae; genus Coprococcus; species Coprococcus sp. TF11-13. The sequence goes on from NZ_QUKK01000002.1 coordinate 133,989, forward strand.
GTCATAGCATTTGACAATTTCAAGTCAAAGCTGATCCTCATTGCAAATGCTGACACGTCCGATATAGAAGCCGGATATGCAAAGGCACTTGCTGACATAGAAGATATGAAGAAGCTAATCCTCGATGGAGAGATGGCTGAGATAGAGCCGGTTAAGATGAAGAGTGATTTCAAGCCTCTGTTCAATAAAGAAAAATATTGCAGCATGGTCGAGAGGGCAAAGAAGTACATATTCGAGGGAGATATCTTCCAGGTGGTTCTGTCCAACAGACTTGAGGCTGAGATGGAGGGTTCACTGTTCAATACATACAGGGTTCTCAGAAGCACAAATCCTTCTCCATATATGTTCTACTTCAGCGGCGACCAGATAGAGGTTGCGGGCGCATCACCTGAGACACTGGTAAAGCTTGAGAATGGCGTGCTCCACACATTTCCTCTTGCTGGAACGAGACCGAGGGGAAAGACAAAGGAAGAGGATATGAGACTTGAGGCCGGACTTATGGCGGATGAGAAGGAGCTGGCGGAGCACAACATGCTGGTGGATCTCGGAAGAAATGATCTTGGTAAGATAAGCAAGTTCGGAACTGTTGAGGTTGAGCAGTACATGAAGGTTCAGAGGTACTCACATGTAATGCATATCGGGTCAACGGTCAAAGGAGAGATCGATGACAGCAGGTATGATGAGCTGTCAGCCGTGGATGCGGTACTTCCAGCAGGAACCCTCTCAGGAGCACCGAAGATCAGAGCGTGTCAGATCATCAATGAGCTGGAGGACAACAAGAGAGGAATATATGGCGGTGCCATAGGATACATAGATTTCACAGGGAATCTTGATACATGTATAGCCATAAGGATCGCATACAAAAAGGGTGACAAGGTATTTGTCAGATCCGGAGCAGGAATCGTGGCGGACAGTGTTCCGGAAAATGAGTTCCAGGAATGTATCAACAAGGCAAAGGCAGTTACAACAGCACTCACAATGAGCGCTTTTCATGCGCATGCACAATACATATAAGGAGGACAAAATAAATGACAATACTTATAGACAATTACGACAGCTTCTCCTACAACCTGTATCAGCTTGTGGGGGCAATAAATCCGGATATAAAGGTCATAAGAAATGATGAGTTCACCTGTGAGGAGATTGAAGCGATGAATCCGGATCACATAATCATCTCACCGGGACCCGGAAGACCTTCGGATGCGGGAATGTGTGAGGAAGCGGTGAGATATTTTGCAGGAAAAGTACCAATCCTCGGCGTGTGTCTCGGACATCAGGCGATTTGTGAGACATATGGTGCGACAGTCACATATGCAAAGAAACTTATGCATGGAAAGATGTCGCTGGTTGATGTGGATCTGAACTGCAGATTGTTCAGAGGACTTCAGAGCAAGATACAGGTTGCCAGATATCATTCACTGGCAGCAGCCGATGAGAATTTCCCGGAATGCCTGGAGGTCACAGCCAGGACGGAGGATGGAGAGATCATGGCAGTAAAACACAGGAATTATGAGGTATATGGAGTTCAGTTCCATCCCGAGTCGATACTGACACCGAAGGGCAAGATAATGCTCAGAAATTTTTTAGAGATATAAATTGATATAAAATAAGGAGGATATGGCGATGATACAGGAAACTCTTAAGAAGGTAGCAGCAGGACAGGATCTTACATACGATGAGGCATATGCCAGCATGGATGAGATATTCAGTGGCCAGGTGCCGGGAGAGACAACGGCGGGATATCTCACAGCGCTTCACATGAAGGGCGAGACGCTTGACGAGATAACAGCCAGTGCAAATGGAATGAGAGACCATGCGGAGTCTCTTCCACATGACGGAATAGATGTTCTTGAGATCGTGGGAACAGGCGGAGATTGTGCGAATTCATTTAACATATCGACAACGAGTGGTATAGTTGCAGCAGCGGCCGGAGTACCGATCGCAAAGCACGGTAACAGAAGCGTATCAAGCAAGAGTGGCGCAGCGGATGTCCTTGAGGCCCTTGGTGTAAATATCTCCATATCACCTGAAAAGATGGGCAAGGTTCTTGCTGAGTGCAACATGAGCTTTATGTTTGCCCAGGTTTATCACAAGGCGATGAAATATGCAGGTCCGGTCAGAAAGGCACTTGGAATACCGACAGTATTCAATATCCTTGGTCCTCTCACCAACCCGGCAAAGGCTCAGATGCAGATCATGGGAGTATACAAGGAGGAGCTTGTTGATCAGATGGCTCCTGTACTTGTTGGTCTTGGCGTAAAACGGGGACTTGTCGTATATGGACAGGATTGTCTGGATGAGATATCCATGAGCGCACCTACAACAGTTGCAGAGATCAAAGATGGCGTGATCACAAAGTACGAGATCAAGCCAGAGAATTTCGGATTTGAGAGATGTAGCAAGGAGGATCTGATGGGCGGCGGTCCTGAGGAAAACGCGCAGATTACCCGCGATATCCTGTCAGGCAAGATCAAAGGAGCCAAGAGAAATGCAGTTGTATTGAACGCAGCAGCTTGTATCTACATCGCAGGCAAGGCAGACTCCATAGCGGATGGAATCAAGGTGGCAGAGGACGTGATCGACAGTGGCAAGGCTGCTGAGACACTTGATTCATTTGTAAGACTGACAAATGAGTAGATAAGTTTCATCACAGACTATGATAGAAAGTTGTATAGAGAGGTAAGAGATGATATTAGATGAGATAGCTGCAAAGACAAAGGAACGTGTGGCGGAGCAGAAGAAAAAAGATCCTCTTGAGGAGATGAAGAGACAGGCACTTGATATAGTTGCCAGAGAGACGGATAACGGCAGCAGCCCATATAGTAAGTTCCCATTTAGGGATAATCTGGCAGCGGATGGAATATCGTTTATTTGTGAGGTCAAGAAGGCATCGCCTTCCAAGGGGCTTATCGCACCGGACTTTCCCTATGTTGAGATCGCAAAGGAATATGAGGCGGCTGGTGCTTCAGCCATATCGGTGCTCACTGAGCCGTTTTATTTCCAGGGAAGCAATCAGTTCCTGATGGATATAAAGAAGGAGGTAAATATACCGCTGCTGAGGAAGGATTTTACAGTTGACGAGTATATGATATATGAGGCAAAGGTCATAGGAGCCTCGGCGGTGCTTTTGATTTGCGCAATACTGGATGACGAGCAGCTTGGATTATACCTGCAGCTTGCGCATGAACTTGGGATGTCGGCTCTGGTTGAGGCTCACGATGAGGATGAGGTCAGACGGGCGATAGCCTGCGGAGCCGGCATCATCGGGGTGAACAACAGAGACCTCAGAACATTTACGGTGGATATCATGAACAGCGTTCGTCTTAGAAAGCTGATACCGGATACGGTGCCAGCCACCCATATGGGGACGGAGGTACCTGTCACTGGTACAGGAGCTGCGGCTGACACTTTAGCACCCCAGAAGATGGTGTATGTGTCTGAGAGTGGAATCAAGGCAAAAGAGGACATAGACAGGCTCAAGGCAAATGGAACTGATGCGGTGCTCATAGGTGAGACATTTATGAGAAGTCCCGACAAGAAGAAGTTGTTTGCGGAACTTAGAGGCGAGTAACATATTATATAGAAGAAACACAATACAAAAGTGTAGAAATTACATTTGAAAATATATCTGAGAAGACAAAAACAGGAGGAAGAACATATGTCAAAAGGCAGATTTGGCGTTCACGGCGGCCAGTACATTCCAGAGACTCTGATGAATGCGATGCTGGAGCTGGAGGAGGCTTACAAGAAATATAAAGATGATCCGGAGTTCAACAGAGAACTCACAGAGATGCTCAACGAGTATGCGGGAAGACCTAGCAGACTTTACTATGCGGAGAGAATGACAAAGGATCTGGGCGGAGCGAAGATATACCTCAAGAGAGAGGATCTGAACCACACAGGAGCGCACAAGATCAACAACGTAATTGGACAGATGCTTCTTGCCAAGAGAATGGGTAAGACAAGAGTTATCGCGGAGACCGGTGCCGGACAGCATGGAGTTGCAACAGCTACAGTTGCAGCCATGATGGGCATGGAGTGCGAGATATACATGGGTGAGGAGGACACGATCAGACAGGCTCTCAACGTGTACAGAATGAGACTCTTAGGAGCAAAGGTTCATCCGGTAAAGACTGGAACAGCCACACTGAAGGATGCTGTATCTGAGGCATTCCGTGAGTGGACAAGCAGGATTGATGACACACACTATGTACTCGGCTCAGTCATGGGACCATATCCTTTCCCTGAGATCGTCCGTGATTTCCAGGCTGTGATCAGTAAAGAGATCAAGGCACAGCTCATGGAGAAGGAGGGAAGACTTCCTGATGTCGTCATGGCATGTGTGGGCGGCGGTTCAAATGCCATCGGAGCTTTCTACGATTTCATACCTGACGAGAGCGTCAGGCTGATCGGCTGTGAGGCAGCGGGCAGAGGTGTTGATACATTTGAGACAGCGGCAACTATCGCAACTGGAAAGCTTGGTATATTCCATGGCATGAAGTCATACTTCTGTCAGGATGAATATGGCCAGATCGCACCTGTATATTCTATCTCAGCGGGACTTGATTATCCGGGAATCGGACCTGAGCACGCGTACCTTCACGACATAGGACGTGCAGAGTATGTGGCGATCACAGATGACGAGGCTGTGGATGCATTTGAGTATCTGTCAAGGATCGAGGGAATCATCCCTGCAATAGAGAGCGCACACGCTGTGGCTTACGCCATGAAGCTGGCACCTACAATGGACAAGGATAAAATAATAGTGATCAATGTATCAGGACGTGGAGACAAGGACGTTGCAGCCATCGCAAGATACAGAGGGGAGGATCTTCATGAGTAATATAGCAAAAGCATTTGAACATGGAAAAGCATTTATACCATTTGTGACATGTGGCGATCCGTCGCTGGATGTGACAGAGGAGGTAGTATACGCAATGGTTGAGGCCGGTGCAGACCTTATAGAGCTGGGAATCCCATTCTCAGACCCGACAGCCGAGGGTCCGGTCATTCAGGGCGCAAATATAAGAGCGCTTGCAGGCGGCGTGACGACAGACAAGGTATTTGACCTTGTGAGAAAGCTCCGCAAGAAAGTGACAATACCTATGGTGTTCATGACATATGCAAATGTCGTGTTCTCGTACGGTTCGGAGAGATTCATCAGCACATGCAGGGAGATTGGCATAGACGGTCTGATCCTTCCTGACATTCCTTACGAGGAGAAGGACGAGTTTGATGGAATCTGCAAGCAGTATGATGTGGATCTCATTTCACTCATCGCACCTACATCCCATGAGAGAATATCCATGATCGCAAATGATGCGAGTGGATTTGTATACTGCGTGTCATCACTCGGTGTAACAGGAACCAGAACCAAGATCACCACAGACATAGGAGCAATGGTCGATCTGGTGAAGAAGACGAAGGACATCCCTTGCGCTGTAGGCTTCGGAATATCCACACCTGAGCAGGCAAAGCAGATGGCGGAAAAGTCAGATGGTGTCATCGTCGGTTCAGCCATCGTCAAGCTGTGCGCCCAGTACGGCAAGGACTGTGTGCCTTATGTGAGAGATTATGTGAAGAGCATGAAGGATGCGATAAGGTAGGAAATTATAGATACTAATTGGGGTATGCATTTGTGGATGCATATTTAAGAGAGTCGGAGAAATCTGGCTCTCTTGTGTTTTATAGATATATTTATAAATATGTTGACACCACAATTAGTTTTTGATATAACATATACATCAGCGATTGCTGATATCCATAATGAAAATTGAATAAATCATATTTTAAGTAGAAGAGTTTGAAAACATGATGAGTAGCAAGTGCTACAAGTCTGCGATCATGACTCTTTTTTTGTTGCCTTTTGGGCATGGGGCAGATTTCAAATGAAAACTGAATATGCATCTGCCCGGTATCCGGGGCAGCAAAGAATACGGACACAGCGACTGTCGTCGGCTGAAAAATGACAGACCGGGGAGCGGGCACTGATAAGGTGTGAGCTGGTAAAGCTTCAGATAACACATTGACAACATTTTGTAGATTTATTTTAGTTTTATTTTTTCATTATGGAGGTAACGATTATGAGATATTCATTTACAGAAAAGACATCACATAGACAGCAGGAGACAGCATACATGCTTTATATGATCATCGGCAGCTATTTTCACAGATGCAGCTGCAGATCAAAGACGTTGGAGGAGAATCTCTTCCTTTATTATAAGGAGCTTCAGGAGAAGAGACAGGTGGAGAAGGAGAGACAGATCATCAGAGTCAGCGAGGGTGTGCTGAAAGACAATATGACAGATCTTGCGGAGATGAATGCTGAGGTGGTTATCTCAAGGGCAGATGATCTGTATATATTAAGATTTTACACAGGATTTGAGAGGGTCGTGGTGACTGTCGATGAGAAAGGCTGCTATGAGATAAGCCTGGGTAGGGATGAACTAGCGGTATAGAAGGTGTTGTGAGCAAACAGTTGAAGTATAGTGGCAGTTGTTCAGGGGATAAATAAACTTGAGCAACTGCCGTGTTTTCACTTGATATGGGAACTAATGTTCGATATAATAGATGCAGGCTTTAGCATAGAGTAGGAGACTTTTATGGATCATTTTGAATTGGTATCGGAATACAAGCCCACCGGAGATCAGCCGGAGGCAATAGAAAAATTGGTAAAGGGTTTTCAGGAAGGTAATCAGTTTGAGACGCTGCTGGGTGTAACCGGATCTGGTAAGACTTTTACCATGGCGAATGTCATACAGCAGCTTAATAAGCCAACACTGATACTTGCACATAACAAGACTCTGGCGGCGCAGCTTTATGGGGAGATGAAAGAATTTTTCCCGAACAATGCGGTGGAGTATTTTGTATCATACTACGATTATTATCAGCCGGAAGCATATGTGGCGTCTACGGATACTTATATTGCAAAGGATTCGTCTATTAATGACGATATTGACCGGATGAGACATAGCGCCACAGCAGCACTCATAGACAGAAAAGATGTCATAGTGGTTGCATCTGTATCGTGTATATATGGCATCGGTGATCCGGACGAGTACAGGAATCAGATGTTGTCGTTCAGAGTTGGCATGATAAAGGACAGAGATCAGGTCATCGATGAACTGACAGATATACAGTATGACAGGAATGACATGGATCTGCAGAGAGGCACATTCAGAGTGCGTGGGGATGTACTTGAGATAATTCCTGTGTCAACATTTGACGATGGAATAAGGATAGAATTCTTCGGGGATGAGATAGACAGGATCACAGAGTTTGATCCGCTCACCGGAGAGGGAAAGAGAGATCTGACATATACATGCCTGTTTCCGGCATCTCACTATGTGGTTGGACAGGAGAAGATGGAGAAGGCTCTGAAGAGGATAGAGGCGGAGCTCAAGGACAGAGTTGCTTACTTCAAGTCAAAGGATAAACTCATCGAGGCACAGCGTATCGAGGAGAGAACTAACTTTGATATGGAGATGATGAGAGAGACTGGATTTTGCTCTGGTATAGAGAACTATTCCGGTCCGCTGGCTGGAAGATCAGCCGGAGAGACGCCGAGCACACTGCTGGATTTCTTTGATGATGACTTTCTTCTTATTATAGATGAGTCACATATGACGGTGCCTCAGGTCGGTGCGATGTATTCTGGAGACCGTTCCCGTAAAATGAATCTGGTGGACTATGGATTCAGATTGCCATCGGCACTTGACAACAGACCACTCAACTTCTCGGAATTTGAGCAGAAGATTGATCAGGTCATGTTCGTATCTGCCACACCGGGCAAATACGAGGAGGAGCACCAGATGCTTATGGCTGAACAAATCATCAGACCTACAGGACTTCTTGATCCGCCGGTTGAGGTCAGACCGGTTGAGGGACAGATAGATGATCTGCTGAAAGAGGTCCGCAAGGAGACTGAGCAGGGACACAAGGTACTTGTGACAACACTTACCAAGCGTATGGCTGAAGATCTCACCAGCTATATGAGGGATAATGATATAAAGGTAAAATATCTGCACTCGGATATAGACACTATGGAGAGGGTTGAGATAGTGAGAGATCTCCGTCTTGGCGTATTTGATGTGCTTGTTGGAATCAACCTTCTGAGAGAGGGACTTGACATACCGGAGATCACTCTGGTGGCAATACTGGATGCTGATAAGGAAGGTTTCCTGAGATCGGAGACATCACTCATCCAGACCATAGGAAGAGCAGCCCGAAATGTGGATGGACATGTCATCATGTATGCGGATACTATCACGGGTTCTATGAAGTATGCCCTCGATGAGACGAGCAGACGTCGTGAGATACAGCAGAAGTATAATGAGGAACATGGAATAACCCCTAAGACTATAGAGAAGAGCATAAGGGATCTCATAACCATAGAGGTGAAGAAGGAGGAACTTCCAGATGAGGATAAGGACGCTGAGTCCATGACGAAGAAGGAGCTTCAGAAGGTTATCGCCAAGCTGACCAAGAAGATGAATATGGCGGCAGCAGACCTCAACTTTGAGGTGGCGGCGGAGATCAGAGATCAGCTCAAGGTGTACAAGGCGGCACTGAGAGATTATGATAAGGACTGAAATATAAATAATAAAGAGAAAAGGTTAGATCAAGATGGAAGACAATAAGAATTATGAACGTGGTGAGCATCTGGAGAATATAACGGATGCGAGCATGAAAGATGATGATTATTTCAACGCCAGCAGGAATATTGACAGGAAGTATATTACTATTGAGGGCGCACGTGAAAATAATCTGAAAAATATCAATGTCAAGATTCCAAGGGACAAATTTGTTGTCGTGACAGGACTTTCGGGATCAGGTAAGTCTTCACTGGCATTTGACACGATATATGCGGAGGGACAGAGACGATACATGGAGTCGCTGTCCTCCTATGCGAGACAGTTCCTTGGACAGGCTGAGAAGCCGGACGTGGATAAGATAGAGGGACTTTCCCCTGCAATCTCCATAGATCAGAAGTCAACAAACAGAAATCCCCGATCCACAGTTGGCACTGTCACTGAGATATACGACTATTTCAGACTTCTCTATGCCAGAGTGGGAATACCACACTGCCCGAACTGTGGTAAGGTCATAAGCAGACAGACGGTTGACCAGATGGTGGATGAGATCATGAAGCTACCTGAGAGGACAAAGTTCATGGTGCTTGCGCCTGTGGTCAGAGGCCGAAAGGGAGAGCATGTAAAGCTGCTGGAGAAGGCAAAGAAGAGCGGATTTGTCAGAGTGGTAGTCGATGGCAGCATGTATGAGCTGTCGGAGGAGATAAAGCTCGATAAGAACAAGAAGCACAGTATAGATATAGTTGTCGATCGTCTGGTTGTAAGACAGGATGTGGAGAGGCGACTCACAGATTCCATAGAGACCGCACTTCAGCTTGCAGAGGGGCTTATGAAGATTGAGGTGATCGGGGAGAGGGATGAGAATGGTGTTCAGAAGGAGAATACCATTATCAATTTCTCAGACAGTTTTTCATGCCCGGATTGCGGAATCAGCATAGATGAGATAGAGCCGAGAAGCTTTTCGTTCAACAATCCATTTGGCGCATGCCCGACATGTGCAGGGCTTGGGTTCAAGATGGAATTTGATCCGGATCTTATGATACCCGATCAGAGTTTGTCGATAAATGATGGAGCCATAGTGGTTCTGGGATGGCAGTCGTGCAATGATGGCAAAAGCTATTCAAATGCAATACTCAGGGCACTCAGTGCGGAGTATGGATTCTCTCTTGATACGCCATTTCAGGATTATCCACAGGATATCAAGGATCTCTTATTATATGGAAAGAACTCTCGCCCGGTTAAGGTGTACTATAAAGGACAGCGCGGGGAGGGAGTGTATGATATAACATTTGAGGGACTCATAAAGAGTGTTGCCAGAAGATACAGGGAGACATCTGCGGAGTCCACAAAGGCCGAGTATGAGACATTCATGACTGTAACTCCGTGTGAGGTCTGTGGTGGTAAGAGACTTAAGCCGACAGCCCTTGCTGTTACAGTTGGAGATAAGAATATTGCCGAACTTACAGAACTACCTATCACAGAACTTGCAAAGTTCATGAAGGATCTGGAACTCACTGACAGACAGAAGATGATAGGTGCGGCCATACTCAAGGAGATCAGGTCGAGACTGCATTTCCTTATAGATGTGGGACTTGACTATCTGTGCCTGAGCAGAGGTACAAGTACGCTCTCAGGTGGAGAGGCACAGAGAATAAGACTTGCCACGCAGATAGGTTCAGGTCTGGTCGGAGTTGCATATATTCTGGATGAGCCAAGTATCGGACTTCACCAGAGGGACAATGACAAGCTGATAGCAGCGCTCAAGAATCTGAGAGACCTTGGAAATACGCTTATCGTTGTAGAGCACGACGAGGATACCATGAGGGCGGCGGATCACATTATAGATATAGGACCGGGAGCCGGTGCAAATGGTGGATATGTGGTAGCTGAGGGTACGGCTGAAGACATTATGAAATGTGAGAATTCTATCACCGGTGACTACTTAAGCGGCAGGAAGAAGATAGAGGTTCCGGATGTGAGGAGAAAGCCAACCGGATGGCTCACTGTCAAGAATGCTTATGAGAACAATCTCAAGCATATAGATGTGGACATACCACTTGGAATCATGACATGTGTGACGGGTGTGTCTGGTTCAGGAAAGAGTTCTCTGGTAAATGAGATCCTGTACAAGAAACTTGCGAGAAGACTCAATAAAAGCAGGGTTAAGGCAGGAAAGCATGACCATATCATCGGTTATGATGCTTTGGACAAGATCATAAATATAGACCAGTCACCTATAGGAAGAACTCCGAGATCCAATCCGGCTACCTACACAGGTACGTTTGACCTGATAAGAGACCTGTTTGCCGGTACAAAGGATGCCAAGGCAAGAGGTTACGGCAAGGGAAGATTCAGCTTCAATGTATCTGGTGGACGATGTGAGGCGTGTCGTGGAGATGGAATAATCAAGATAGAGATGCACTTCCTGCCAGATATATATGTGCCATGTGAGGTGTGCGGAGGAAAGAGATACAACAGGGAGACCCTGGAGGTCAAATACAAGGGTAAGAGTATCAATGAAGTTCTCGATATGACTGTTGATGAGGCATGTGAGTTCTTTGCAAATGTTCCGAGAATACTCAGGAAGATAGAAACGTTGCGAGATGTGGGACTAGGATATATCAGGCTTGGACAGCCATCCACCACTCTGTCAGGCGGAGAGGCACAGAGAATCAAGCTTGCAACAGAGCTTTCGAGACGAGGAACAGGAAAGACAATATATGTGCTTGATGAGCCTACCACGGGACTTCATTTTGCTGATGTGCACAGACTTGTGGATATACTCAGAAGGCTCAGCGAGGGCGGCAACACAGTTGTGGTTATCGAACATAATCTTGACGTTATCAAGACCGCAGATTATATTATTGACATGGGACCTGAAGGAGGTGCTGGCGGTGGAACGGTTATTGCCAGAGGAACTCCAGAGGAAGTTGCGAAGATACCTCAGTCCTATACAGGACAGTATCTGAAGAGGTATCTCGATATGTAAGGGATGTGTCGAATAATTACATCGGAGGTAGATGACGAACATGGATGAACAGAATAGAGTAGAAGATATTGACAGAGTTGATGGCGGGTCGACTTCTGAGCAGAATCTGGAGCAGGAAAAGGCTATGATGGCTGAGAATAGTCAGGCACAGAATTGTCAGGGTGTGCAGTCAGTTCAAGCACCATATAGTCAGGTAGCACAGCCAGCTCAGTCACTGTATCAGCATATGCCACAGTATGGCCAGCCGGTGCAGCATCCATACCAGCCACAGTCGCAGTACGGTCAGCCAGCCCAGCAGCCATATCAGCCACAGTCACAGTATATCCAGGGAGCACAGCCAATGCAGACACCATACCAGCATATGCCACAGTATGGTCAGCCAACCCAGCAGCCATACCAGCCACAGTCGCAGTACGGCCATCCGGTACAGCCAACGCCATACAACAACCCTATGGGTTATATGGGATATGAGAACAGGCATAACATACCTGGTGATGTGAAGAAGGGCTCTACACATGTACCTAATGTGTTAAACCTGATCGGTATTATCATGGCTGTTGTATCAGTATTTATTCCTTATGCATATATGGGTACAGATGCCAGAAGCATAGCTGGAGTGTTTGGGATAAATGTATTATCCATGCTTATTGTGGCTGTAGTTCTCATAGCAGACGTGATATGTGCATTTATCAACAAAGCGGGCTGTTATATAGCAGATCTTGTAATATCTATAGTTGTTGGCGGAATATTGATATTTGAATTTGTTCTGTCATTGATAGATCTTGGCAAGCTTGACGCAGCGGCAAATGCAAGACTCGGAGTCGGCGCATGGATCAGCGTGGCAGCGGCACTTTTCATGCTAATATCAGTTCCTATATGGTGGACAATCAGCAGGAAGAAGGATAAGGCAGAGAAGCAAGATTAGAATTTAGAAATTTATATTAGTGAAGATAAAAAATAATATAAAAGAAAAATAAGTAAGAATAAGAACCCCATCATGGCTTGTACAAGCTGTGATGGGGTTCCTTTAAGTTTACGCGAGCGATACTTGTCCGAAAGTTGTCGAACAGTTTATCGTTACATTTGTTAATTGTTCTGTTAAAGAATTAGTCGTTAGCCTTACCAACTGATCCGAAGAGTTCCATCTTCTCCTTAACAGTAGCCTTGATAGCCTCGAAACCAGGAGCGAGAAGCTTTCTAGGATCAAATCCCTTGCCCTCAAGATCCTTACCAGCCTCGATGTACTTTCTTGTAGCATCTGCGAATGATAACTGGCACTCTGTGTTAACGTTGATCTTTGAAACGCCAAGTGAAATAGCCTTCTTGATCATGTCAGCTGGGATACCTGTACCACCGTGAAGAACTAATGGCATAACGCCTGTCTTCTGCTGGATAGCATCAAGTGTCTCAAAGCTAAGTCCCTTCCAGTTAGCTGGGTACTTACCATGGATGTTACCGATACCAGCAGCAAGCATATCAACGCCGAGATCAGCGATAGTCTTGCACTCCGCTGGATCAGCGCACTCGCCCATACCAATAACTCCGTCTTCCTCACCACCGATAGAACCAACCTCACACTCGATTGAGAGGCCAAGCTGATGAGCTACGTTAACGAGCTCTGTTGACTTAGCAAGGTTCTCCTCGAATGGATAGTGTGAACCATCGAACATGATTGAAGTAAATCCAGCCTTAACACACTTGTAGCATCCTTCGTATGTTCCGTGATCAAGGTGAAGAGCTACAGGAACTGTGATTCCAAGTGACTCATCCATAGCCTTAACCATTGCTGCAACTGTCTCAAATCCTGTCATATACTTTCCAGCGCCCTCTGAAACACCAAGGATAACAGGTGACTGAAGCTCCTGAGCTGTGAGGAGAACAGCCTTTGTCCACTCAAGGTTGTTGATGTTGAACTGACCTACTGCGTAGTGACCAGCCTTAGCTTTCTTTAACATTTCTGTTGCTGAAACTAACATTTGTAAAATCCTCCGTAAAATTATATTTGGATACAATGTACCCACTTACGCTGATTATACCCCATATAATAAGAAAATAAAAGAATTTTTAGCCAAAAGTTCAACATATAGTTAGTTTGAACTTATCGATAGAAATGAAAAAAATAAAACATTTATAAAGAATAGTCCGCCTTAATTGCATTGAAAAAAATTAAATGCTATGATTTGCCAGTAATACTGACAAATATATAAAAGAGTAATGCATATAGAACATAATACGTTATGTGTATGCACACAGACGTGGCGCAAAGCACCTTACTATGCTTTTGCACAATATAATCTTAAAAAGGGAGGACAGAATGCTTCAGCTTAAGAATATCGTGAAGGATTATCACACTGGTGATGAAGTTGTTCAGGCACTTAAGGGTGTATCTGTGAACTTTAGGAGAAATGAGTTTGTGTCCATACTTGGTCAGTCGGGTTGTGGAAAGACAACGCTTCTGAACATAGTGGGCGGACTGGATCAGTACACCAGTGGAGATCTGGTTATCAATGGCAAGTCGACAAAGGATTTCAAGTCAAGAGACTGGGATTCATATAGAAACAATTCAGTCGGATTTGTATTCCAGAGCTACAATCTGATACCGCATCAGTCGGTACTGTCAAATGTAGAGCTTGCGCTTACTTTGTCTGGAGTATCAAAGGCAGAGAGAAGAAAGAGAGCGAAGGAGGTTTTGGAGAGGGTTGGTCTGGGAAATCAGATTCACAAGAAACCAAACCAGATGTCCGGTGGACAGATGCAGAGAGTTGCCATCGCCAGAGCACTCATAAACGATCCGGATATTCTGTTGGCGGATGAGCCAACGGGTGCACTTGACACAGAGACAAGTGTTCAGATCATGGAACTGCTCAAGGAGATAGCCAAGGACAAGCTGGTTATTATGGTCACGCACAACCCGGAGTTGGCACAGCAGTATTCAACAAGAATCGTAAAGCTCCTCGATGGAAATATAATAGATGACTCCAATCCATTCTCAGATGAGGATGAAGCAAAGGAGGATGACGGAAGTTATGAACCTAGAAAGACATCCATGAGTATGTTCACAGCGTTCTCGCTGAGTCTGAACAACCTCATGACAAAGAAGGGACGAACGTTCTTAACAGCATTTGCCGGAAGTATAGGAATCATAGGAATAGCGCTTATATTGTCGCTATCGTCTGGATTCCAGAAGTACATAAACGATGTACAGGAGGAGACACTTGCCACATATCCAGTGCAGATAACGAAGAAAGCGATGGATTACAATGAGCTGCTCTCAAAGATGGTAGGTAACAACGAGGAGAATTCAGATCACAATCACGCTGGCGAGGACAAGATATATTCGGGAGATATCATGGGAGACATGCTCGTGTCCATGGTGTCAGATGTGAAGGAGAACGACCTTGAGTCATTTAAGAATTATATAGAAGACGATGCAAACGGCTTCACCAAGTATACAAGTGATATAACATACACATATGATACACCATTATATGTGTTTAACGAGAACAGTGCAAATGGCGGTGTTGCCCAGGTAAATCCAAGCACCACAATGGCAGATATGGGATTTGGAGGTATGGCGGAGGCACAGGAGTCAACGGCAGATTTCATGTCGGCGTTTAGTTACGGCTCATCATCAATGGACATGTGGACACAGATGCTTGACAATGACACTCTGCTCAAGCAGCAGTACGATGTACTGGCAGGACACTGGCCTGAGAACAAGAACGAGGTTGTACTTGTCGTCGACAAGAACAATGAGATAAGTGATTTTACACTGTATACTCTTGGACTTAGGGATTCAAAGGAACTGAGCGATATGGTTTCAACCATACTTGCTGGCGGAGAGGCACCGGAGCTTGAGCAGATGGTGTTTACATACGATGACCTTCTTAATCTCAAGTTTAAGGTTGTGCTTCCGGGCGATCTGTACAAGAAGAATGATGATGGAACATACACAGATATGAGTTCTGATGCTGATTTTCTGAAGTCTGCAGTGGCCGGGGGCCTTGAAGTAAAGGTGTCGGCAGTAATCAGGGCTTCGGATAAAGCGTATGCAACTACCATGCAGCCGGGATATATAGGTTACACATCGGAGCTTGCCAATTACATAGTTTCAGAGAACGAGAAGACAGATGTACTCAAGGCTCAGATGGATAATCCTGATACTGACATATTTACAGGAATGCCATTTTCAGATGGCAAGGAACTGACAGCGGATGATGTGGATATGGATTCTGTTATGCAGCAGCTTATGGCTTCAGGTCAGGTTACTGAGGACATGCAGGCACAGATGGCGTCCATGACCAAGGATCAGCTCTTCGATATGCTCAAGGGTTACGGTTTCTTCCAGGAGTCAACATCTACTTATGAGGATAACATGTCAAAGCTTGGATATGCAGAGCTTGCAAAGCCGGCTTCCATCAACCTCTACTGTGCAGAATTTGCGGATAAGGACGAGATAACAAAGCTTATAGACAAGTACAACGAGGATTATCCTGACAAGGAGATCACATACACTGATTACATCGGAATCATGCTGTCATCGGTGACCAAGATCATCAACGCGATAACCTATGTACTCATTGCATTTGTGGCAATTTCATTGATAGTTTCATCCATCATGATCGGAATAATCACATATATCTCAGTTCTTGAGAGAACAAAGGAGATTGGTATTCTGCGAAGCATAGGAGCTTCAAAGAAGGATATCTCAAGAGTGTTCAATGCGGAGACATTTATAATAGGTCTCTTCTCAGGACTCATAGGAATCGGCGTGACGGTGCTGATCAATATACCGATCAGTAAGGTGATAGAGAGTTATATCAACGTTGCCGGTGTATCGGCGCTTCCTTGGAAGGGTGGAGTGATGCTGGTAATCATCAGCGTTATACTGACATTGATCGGAGGACTTATCCCATCGAGACTTGCTGCCAAGAAGGATCCTGTTATAGCGCTCAGAAGTGAGTAATTATAAATTATCTGAATACAAAAAGAAAAGGCTGCCATCTCTGGCAGCCTCTTCTTTTTGTATTAAAAGGGAGTGACTGCAACTACATTATGTGAGGGGAGGGTGTTGCAGTCGTTTATGAAAAAGGGGATGTAAACAACTCGCTTACGCTCTCGCTGTTTACAGTTAATAATATACCGAGAAAATGTGTTCTAATTTTGGAGAAGTTGTGTAGAAAATGTGTTTTTCGGGTAAAAATATGAAGATGCTGTAAGAAATTTAAAGGATATGAAAACAGCATAAGGCAGACATGGTTAGAAATTAGAAAGGTAAGTAAAGGTATGAGACAAAATGTGTATTGTCTTGTTTATTTTTGCTGATCATATAATGTATAATGGTAGAAATGTATTTAGGAGGATAAACAGATGGCAGGAAGTCATATAGCAATACCAACCATTCTTAAGATCGGAAAGGGAACCCTGAATGATCTGGGCAAATATATAAGTGCTTCCGGGATGAAGAATGCTGTTATTTATTTTGGAAATGGACTCATAGACATGTTTGGACAGCAGGTCATGGATTCTCTGAAGAAGGAAAATGTGACAGTTGTGGAGTACAGAGAGCTGGATTCCACCAATATAGAGGATATAATCAAGCTGGCATTTGATATAGATGCGAAGGCCCAGGTGATCGTGGGTATCGGCGGAGGAAAGGTTATTGATGTGGCAAAGTATGTGGCATATCTCAGAAAGCTTCCTTTTATAAGTATTCCGACATCGGCATCATCGGATGGTTTCTCAAGCGCCAGCGCATCACTTATGGTAAATGGACGGCGTACATCGGTGCCGGCAAGAATGGCATATGGAATCATAGCTGACACGGAGATCATCAAGTCTGCTCCAGAGAGATTCCTTTACTCGGGAATCGGAGATATGGTATCCAAGATTACATCCCTCTATGACTGGCTCTTCGAGTCTGAACTGGGATACTCTGAGATGAACGATTTTGCAGTTATGATAGCGAAGAAGGCAGTGAACAGCTTCGTCAGAACACCATTTGAAACGATCAAGGATGACCTCTTCCTGAAGGAGCTTCTCGATTCCCTTGCCATGAGCGGTGTTGCTAATGAGATTGCAGGCGGAAGCACACCGACATCCGGAAGCGAACACCTGATCTCACATGCACTTGACAAGATGCTTGAACAGCCACAGCTTCATGGAATCCAGGTGGGAATTGCCACATATATCATGGCGGTTGTCCAGGATCACAGATATGTCAGGGTAAATGCAATATTTGAAAAGACTGGTTTCTGGGATTATGTAGCCACACTTGACCTCAAGAGAGAGGATTTTGCAAAGGCGATAGACATGGCTCCTCAGATCAAGCCTCACAGACACACATACCTTCACGAGGAGAACTACAGAGAACTTGCCAAGAAGGTTCTGTATGAGGACGAGGTACTTAAGAGAGTATTCGACTAAGAAAAAAGGTGTGAAGAATGGTACTGCAAGGTGGAAAAACAGTGTATCGTGTAAAACAATGAACAGTATGTGGATGTCAGCCATGGAGGGCATTATCAGGAGAGTATTATATGGAAGAAAACAATTTCGGCTATGGCTTTGAACATGATGACTATGGGAGATTTGAGCAGGATATTGACCAGGACACAGCATATGTGATCAGACCTGAGCAGATGGGCGGTGGAGCTTCCCCACAGCCACAGATAAAGAGGACGATCCCTATAGTTACGATTGCATTGATAGTGGCAAATGTCATAGCTGGCATCATGTGCATCGGTGTGGACAATTACTCCAGAACCGGTGGACTCAACTATCAGTACGTGAAGCTGAATGGCGAGTATGGACGACTTATATCGGCGATGTTCCTGCATTCTGGCTTTGATCATCTCTTTGGCAATATGTTTGCACTATATATGTTTGGCTCCACGGTGGAGAGAAAACTTGGCTCCCTGAGGACGACTATCATATACTTTGTATCAGGAATTGTTGCCGGGATCATATCCATGAATGTGTATCATATGACTGATCCTGACAGAATGCATTTCTCTATAGGAGCATCAGGGGCGGTGTTCGGAATCATATGTGCTGCTGTGTTCCTGACATTCATGGGCAACAGGAAAGCAAGCAGAAAAGATATGATGATATCCATAGTTGTTGTGGTCATATATGCTCTGTATACAAATGAGAAGAATATAGATATCTATGCGCATGTGGGTGGTGCGATCGTGGGAGGAATCCTTGCATTTGCACTGAATATCAAGCGGTGGGAGAAGTTTAGGGAGAACAAATTCTGCAAGCTTTTGGCAGTCATACTCACATTGTCCATGTGCGTGACAGGTATCGGTGAGGCGGGGATCGGCAAAGATGCAGCCGATATTCCGGATAAGAGGATAGATTATATAAAGGAACAGAAGATATTCCCGGATGGAGACACAACCTATGGGGATGGTCTGGATGCCTATTGCAGCGATGAACACTGGCAGGCATTTGTCGCGACGGACGGAAGTCAGATAGTGCAGTTTGAAGGGAATGCCACATATAAGGGGCAGCAGGTGACGGTCACAGTCCAGTTTCAGATAGAGGGTGACTGCGAGGGCTATCAGCCGGGATATGTCGGGCTGAATGATGTGGGACAGAACAGTGAGAGTGCCACGGAATTCATGTTGACAGTGTGTGGAAGATCGATAAATGAGCTGAAGTACGGAAGATAAATATCGTTGTGTGAACAAAAGTGTCATGGTATACTAAATCTGTGTGTCCATATGCGGATAGAGAAGATATGTGTCTCAGAATATGGGCAGATATATCAGGAAAAGTATATGGTATAAGATCTATTATAATCAGGAAAGTACAGAGATAGAGAAAACATGGCACTCAAATACGTGATGATAAATGACATAATTGAAGAACATAATGCAAGAATGCAGAATCTGAGGAAATATTACCCGTTTTTTGTTCTGGCTGAGACCACATTTGCGCAGTATAGGGAAGGTCGTTATGCACAGCTGGACATGGGTTATATAACCATGGCGATTCTGCGTTTTTTTATTCAGGAGAACAGCTTCAATGAGCGTGAAGTGTCATACGATGAATATGAGGAATTCATGGGGCAGCTCCTTGACCGTGATTTCGATGTGGAGATTGCGGGAGATGACAGGGCTGACCTGATAATGTATATATTTGACAAGATCAAGAACGACGGAAGAGCATTTGAATTCACGTTCTATGATCCGGGAAAGAAGCAGCGCAAGACGGGACGAGTGAAGCTGATAGACAGCCATATAGTGGATGGCAAGGTCCTGTATTTCATCACTGCGGATGGAATCGAATTCTATCTGGACACCAAGGAGATCAAGGACGAGAGCAAGATCAACGTGCAGCAGCTTCTTCTGGAAAAGATGATCGTTGGAGAGAACTTCCGTGGCGGTATCGAGGTCGTGCGCAGGATCAATAGCGAGGTGAACAGGCTGATCCGCGAGAAGGATGAGATAGTAAATCTTCTGTCCATCGACGTGTTCAAGGGCGCGGAGGAGTACGAGAATTATATGAAGACCGTCGGCAAATGGTTCGCTGACGAGCAGAAGCTCTTTTCCAAGAACAAAGCTCTGGTGGACAAAGCGATCACTAAGGCGAGCTATGATAATATGGGCAAGGGCAACCTGAAAGCGATGGAGGAGATAAGCCAGCTTGAGCTTGAACTCAAGAGGACCATCATCAAGCACGGAAGTCTGATAAGCAGCACCATGGAGCTGCAGAACATATCGGACAATATCATACACAAGGCAAAGTTGCAGAAGCTTAGACCTGCATTTGACTTTGCAGGACAGCTTCAGAGTATCATAAAAGAGGACAGACCGGATAAGATACTCACCATACTTGCGCCTCTCTTCGCTCCGAGGATCGTGAAAACGTTCAGCATGACATCCATAGATCACATGCTCACGCTGAAGTCCGAGGACAATGCGAAGACCACAAAGGTGAAGAAGGAGCAGCTTGATCCGAACTTCCGTTACGAAGATGAACTTCTCGATGAACAGATAAGTGCCAACTTCACAAAGCTGTTCCACGAACTCCTTGACCAGCTGAACAAATGGGGACATCTGAGTCTCAAGGAATTCAATGGAATACTTGAAGTTAAGTTTGGAAAAGAAATCTACGACAACAAAGATTACTATTCCTTCCTCACACACCTGGCTCAGAAGGACAGATACAGCGTGGATGAGATACTGGCAAAGCCGGACACTATGCTGGAGGGAATGCTGGTAGATCACATAGAGAGAATAAAAACTGGCAAAGGTATTGCTATTTTGCAGAATCAGACCGATGGTGATATGGGGCATGGCGGTTCTGGTCTCTCCCGTGAGATGTATGCACCGGAACTCACACTGGATGCGTTCAGAGGCATGACATTTACACTGGAATTCCATCCAGACGAAGAGATACAGATTGGCGAGGACATGTACGTTACGGGAATTCAGTTTAACAAAACCAGCTGAGAGTGATTGTACGGAGAATAGGAGAAAAAGATGGAAAGTAAGAATCTGGACAAGGCGATAGAGATATATTCCAAGTTAATATCAGGTGAGGAGATCTGCAAGAAGCATCCCGACAACGGCCCGCTGTACGATGAATTCTACGGCAATGCCGAGGTGTACGACATCGTCATGAATATGATGAAGAAGATGAACCTGTCACTGTACGAGTACAATGACAGCTTGTATATAACAGCCGGAGAGGGCAACAGGGTATTTGGCTATACGAATGACGACATGAAGAAGCTTCTGGGACTTCGTCTGAACAAGGAGCTCTATCTGTGTTACTTCATTATGTATATGACACTTCTCTATTTTTACAAGGATTCCTCCAGCTATCAGTTCAGGGAGTATGTGAAGTCAGAGAACATTATAGATGAGACAAGCAAATATCTTGCGGACATAACGAAGAAGCTTGATGTTCTGTCAACTGATGAGGTGGAGCAGGACAGCTTCAAGGCGATAGCGCTCCTGTGGGATGAGCTCCCGGCGGTGACGGGCAATCAGGAGGGCGACAGCGCCAGGGCGTCCAAGGCATCCCGGGCGGGTTATGTGAAGCTGGTGTTCAACTTCATGTCGGCCCAGCGGTTATTTGTGGAGAATGCGGACAGGTACTATCCGACAGACAGGATGAAAGCTTTGTCGGAGAACTATTTTGAGGAATACAGAGGACGGTTGTATCAGCTGCTTGGAGGTGAAGAAGAGGATGCCTAGTATCAACAGGATAAGGGTCAACAATGTAAAATATAACTTTGGTACACAGCAGTACGATGACTTCACCATGAGAATGTATGGCAAGAACACGCTGTATGATCTGGCAAATGGAGGAGGAAAGAGTATTCTCATGCTTCTGCTCCTTCAGAACCTGATACCGAACTGTACTCTGGATGAGAAGCAGCCTGTGGAGAAGCTTTTCCGTGCGGGCGGCGGCAACACAGTCATCCATTCGCTGATCGAGTGGAAGCTTGACGAGGCGGATATAAAGGATGGCTACAGATACATGACCACCGGATTCTGTGCCAGAAAGGCGAAGGATGCTGCGGATGCCGGGGAGGTACAGAAGGACACTGCATCCATAGAGTATTTTAATTACTGCATTTTCTACAGGGAATATAACAAGAATGACATAGTGAACCTTCCTTTGTCGGAGGGTAATGAGAGGATCACATTCAACGGTTTAAAGACATATCTCAAGGATCTCGGACACAGGGATATGAGTCTGGAGGTCAGGGTATTTGACAAGAAGGGCGAGTACCAGAGATTTATAAGCGGCTATGGTCTCCACGAGAGCCACTGGGAAATCATACGTGGAATCAACAAGACAGAGGGGCACGTAAGAACGTATTTTGAGACAAATTACAGGACCACAAGGAAGGTAGTGGAGGATCTGCTTATAGAGGAGATCATAGAGAAGGCATTTGCCATAAAGACAGGACGAAACGGTGAGGAAGACACCATGGCAGAGACTCTTCTCGACATCAAGGACAAGCTGAACGTTCTGGCACAGAGAAAGCGTGACATAGCCAACTATGACCACCAGATAGAATTGATAAATGTGCTCGAGGGCAAGGTGAACTCATGCATAGGTCTCTACGAGGACAACGACAGGATATGTAAGGGCCTGGCCGATGTGTATGCCACAGGAAGGGCGTGTACACAGGAGGGCGACACCCATATGGAGGAGCTGGCGAAGGCAAAGGCTGACGCCGGGGAGCAGATGGAACAGCAGAACAAGCGTCTGGCAAATCTCAGGGTCACCAGGGATTATCTGCGCCTTGAGGACATGAACCGCAAGATGAATGACACTGTCACGCAGATAGAGGACAATGAGAAGAAGCTTGCGGAGCTGAAAAACCAGATCGGCTACAAGGAGAGTGTAAATGACTACCTTGTATACAGGGAGAACAAGCGACAGTACGAAGAGAGCAGACTGATAGTCGACAATATAAGAAACAACATCGGATCATCCAGTGAGAAGATGGCGGTGTATGCGTACAACAGACGCATCCGTGATGAGAAGAAGCTTGCAGAGCTCATGGCGGCAAGGGAAGAGGCCCAGACCAGCTATGATCACGCACTTGAGGAGGCGGAGTACTGCAGAAAGGTCATGAGGGAGGGCGAGATCGCCCAGGCGGTGGCGGAGAATAATATCGCTGATGCCACAGCCAAGATTGATGAGATAAGTGCCCGCATAAGTGAGCTGGCTGCATCGGTCAACCTGCTCGTAGTGGGTGATGTGAAGGATATGATGAACAAGGCTCAGGAGGAGTCTGACAGGATACTTGCTGAGATGACAGAGTTGGAGATAGCCATAGCAGATGGCAGGACAAAGCTGTACGATGACAGATACAGACTGACGACTGTGCAGGCTGAGTATGATGCGCTGGAGAGAAGCTGCGAGGATGCAAGGCTTGACGCCGAGGCGTACAGGCAGTCGGGAAGCCAGCTCGACAGCATCATGGCAGTATACTCTGTGGAGAATCCACAGGATATAACAGGTGTTATAAATGACAGGATTAGGGGCACCATAACAGAGACGATCAAGCGCCAGCAGGAGATCGACAGACTGACAAAGCTTGCGAAATGCTATGAGGATGGCAGACCATTTCCGCCGTCGGAGGGTGCTGAGACTGTGATAAACTACATCTCCACCAGACATGGGCTCATGGCCATGCATGGTGCGGATTATCTGTCGGCACTCCCGGGTGATACAAAGGAGGAGCTGCTTCAGGCAAATCCATACCTGCCGTACAGTGTTGTGACAAAGGGATTTGATAGTCTGGAGGACGATATAAATCTCGGTTCGATAGACACCGGCAGCGAATGTGTAATGGTGTACGATATGGATAAGCTTTCAGACTCAGCGATAGTTCCCGCCGAGAACATGCTTATCATAGGAAGAGACAGGAAATATTTCATGTCTAAGGACTCCATAGAGGACGCCAGAAAGGCAAATGCTGATAAGATAGCAGGTCTCACGGAGGAGATCAGTCTGATAAATGAGAAGCTTGCGACTTATCAGGAGGATCTTGCATTTGTCACAAGGCTTGTGGATGCGAGATATACAGGTGCCGAGGACAGGGAGAGAGAGCTGAACCAGGCACTGCTCGATAAGAAGGATGAGCTTGAGGAGCTTAAGACATCGATCAAGGTTACAGAGACGGAGCTTAAGAATAACACCGAGAGATATGGAGACCTGCAGCAGAGTCAGCAGAAGGAATCTGACAGAAGACAGACATTTGTCATGATAGAGCAGCTGTCGGATCTTGCAAGACCGGAGGAGCAGAGACTTGCCGAGTATAAGCAGAGGAAGTCTGACCTTGTGGCAAAGCTGTCAGGACTTCAGAGCGATGTGCTGAAGTGGTCGACGACGGTTGGAGAGACTGAGGCAAAGCTTGCGGGGCTTACAAGGAATATAGAGGATATCCAGTACAAGTGGACGGAGTATTTCGAACCGTATCTGCCGAAGTCTGAGAATGCGGGAGTTGCTGAAAATACAGATGGTGCAGGCGTGGCTGCTGCGGCATGGCAGGACGGAATACCGGAGGAATACAAGGAGACTTTGGACATTTCAGATGAACGGCTTGAACAGGAATTTATGGCTATGCTGGCGGTTTCAAAGGAGCATGCGCCGGATCTTGAGGACAAGAAGAAGCTCATGGATGCGCTGAAGAAGTCAATGGACAGAATACAGAAGACCATAGAGAAGAGAGGCTTTGACATGGCGGTATTTGCCGGGGCAGGAGAGCTCTATCCGACGTCAGAGGACCATCTCAGGGAGATGGACGATGAGCTGGCAAGGCTCACGCTGATAGAGGCGTCGCTGATGCAGCAGCAGAAGGCTGACCAGAAGGCGTATAGCAAGCTTGAGGGAAGCATAGAGTATGCGATAGAGAACATCAATAGAACATACGGTGATGGCAGCTATGTGCGTGAGGAGATATCTGCAGCCGATGCAGATACAGCCATAGCCAATGGAGACGCGGTGCTTGCGGATATGAACCGCATATTCAAAGAAGCTGAGAAGGCGTACAGCGATTACTATAAGCAGTATGGTTTCATGGTGGATCTGTACAAGGACGTAAAGAGGATCATCGATACCAACGATATAGATGTCTCAGGTGGAAATGTGCTTGATGAGGACATGGATACCCTCAGACAGTTATTTGAGACAAGTCTCATGAAGTACGACAGGAGCATGAAAGCCCTTGACCGCGCAAAGAATGAGATCATGAGATTCAAGGGACAGACGGCGGATACACTAGTGGAGATGGGAGTATTCGAGATGGCCAATACGATCAGGCAGGATGTGCAGGTTCCGGATACCTACAGTCAGGCAAAGGAGCTTCTGGCAAATCTTCTTCAGATCATTGAGGTCATCAAGCTGGAGAAGGAGCGTGTTGAGAAGGGCATCGAGGATATGGTTGCCATTAAGGAGAACTTCGAGAACCAGTGTGTACAGAGATGTATGGATGTGAAGACTGAGCTTGAGAAGCTTCCAAAGCTGTCACGTATCACGGTGGGCGATGATGTGATCAAGATGGTCGATCTAACTATACCTTATGTGAAGGATGAATTTGTGAAGCAAAGGATGTCTGACTATATAGATGACATAGTGAAGGGTGCGGATGCCTACGAGGATGAACGAAAGAGGATCAAGTACATCCGTGACTGTCTGGGACTCAAGAAGCTGTTCGGTGTCATGGTCACAGATATGAATGCGATCAGACTTAACCTCTACAAGAGAGAGAGGATAAAGGAACAGAGCCGTTACCTCAGATATGAGGAGGCTGTTGGAAGTACAGGACAGTCGCAGGGTATCTACATCCAGTTCCTGGTTGCTGTCATCAACTACATTGCAGGAATGTACAGCCTGGCACCGGAGGAGTCGGTACAGTCTAAAACAATATTTATTGACAACCCGTTTGGTGCGGCGAAGGATATATACATATGGGAGCCTATATTTGCCATGCTGGCAGCCAACAATGTGCAGCTCATCGTACCTGCCCGTGGCGCGACACCGGCCATCACAGGACGCTTTGACGTGAACTATATCCTGGGACAGCAGATGGTGGGCGGAAAGCAGCAAACGGTAGTGGTGGACTACACCAGCAAGACGGATCAGGAGGAGCTGGAATATCAGGAACTTTCCTATGAACAGGCGACCTTCGACTTCATCTAGGGGGGCTGTGGAATGGCTTGACCGGTTTCATATTCCCCTGATAGGCAATATGAAACCATCAAGCCATAATTCAGGTTACGGGTTTTGCAGATATATGTTGTTGAATTACTTTAAATATTAGCTTGGGAGGAACTATAGATGGATTGGAACAGGAAACAGCTTAGAAAGGGAGCGTGGAACACGGTATTTAAGCGGGGACTTTTGGCCTGGATGGCCATGGTCGCTGTGTGTTTTGTATTCTCTTATCTTGGGGTAGATGATTCTTCACAGACAAAGTTCGTGAAGGGTATAGATCAGGTGCTCGGGCAGGAGACAGAGCATGAGGCGGACAATGTGACCATACTCAAGGAATATGTGAAGAATATGCCGATGGTTGAGCATATGTCGGAGGAAAAAGCAGAGACAGTTGCCCGGATGATAGATTCGGTGACGGTGAAGCAGACCTGGATCATCAAGCTTTTAGGCGCCAATACGGCATACGTGAAGAGAAATCCCGGTGAGGTCATAGTGATGCTTCTCATATCCGCACTTATCATGGCGGTACTGCATTTCTTCATACAGAGTGCAGCAATAGTCGGCAAATGCCGTTATGCCATGGAGTGCAGATACAGTGACAAGGTGTCCATCAACCGAATGTTTGCACCTTTCCACAGACATTATTTACTCAGACTTATGTGGGTCATGTTCTGTTACAATGTTGTTATGACACTCTGGTGGCTCACGATAATCGGTGGTGTGTACAAGTATTATCAGTATAGGATGGTTCCATATCTCCTGGCGGAGAATCCAAGACTCAAGTGGAGAGATGCGAAGAACATGTCAAGGGAGATGACGAGAGGCTATAAGTGGAAAATGTTCCTGACGGATCTGTCATGCATCCACGTGTGGATGATCAAGGCTATACCGGTTGCAGGACTTCTGGTAGCATTACCGTTCCAGATGGAGCTTGATGTGGAGATGTACTTCTGGTTCAGACAGAATATAGGTGTGGAAAATTTTGTTGAGGAAGCATTCAATGCTGCACCATATAACAAAAAGGTTATCGAGGCTGCTTATCAGTCGGCAGGAGACGCGGGAGTTGCTGAGGTATGGACCAAGCCGGTCTATATTCTCCAGGATGTCGCGGTTGAGGTTCCTGAGGGAATGAAGGTGAAGAGTGAATACGGTCTTAGGGATTTCATTTTCTTCTTCTTTGTGTTCTGTTTTATAGGATGGCTGTGGGAGGTCTTGCTCTATATAGTTATGGATCATGTTCTTGTAAACCGCGGAACCATGTATGGACCATGGCTGCCCGTGTACGGAGTCGGTGGCGTTGCTATCATATTCCTGCTTGACCGCTTCAAGGCAGATAAGGTGAAGCTGTTCGCCATGGCGATGGTGGTATGTGGAATCATAGAATTCATAGCGAGCTGGGCACTGGATTTCTTCTTTAACTCACAGTATTGGGACTACAAGAACGAGTTCCTTAATGTAAATGGAAGAATATGTCTGGTAGGGCTTCTTGCGTTTGGCATGGGAAGTCTGTTTGGAGTGTATATAGCGGCACCGAAGCTCAGTGAATTTCTGAATTCCAAGAGCAAAAAAGTGCAGAACATCATATGTATCACATTGTCGGCATTGTTTATCATAGATCTGATATGCTGCGCCATATTCGGATTTAACAAGGGCGAAGGAGTTGGCGGCACATTATAAAGAGAAGGAACCAATATGACGAAGTCATATAAAAAGGAGGAACCAATATGACGGATATACAGAATGGTAAAATGATTGATCCGGGGAAACAGTCCTGGAATATAAAGGCAGGAGTATTCAGCTCCTGTATGCTGCATATCATTGCGATGGCATGCATGCTCAGTGATCACATGTGGGCAACGTTGTTTCCGTATGTGGATATACTTACGTGCATAGGAAGAATAGCATTTCCGATATTTGCGTTCATGATAGTTGAGGGATTTTACCATACCAGTAATTTCCGCAGATATCTGTGCAGAATGCTGATATTTGCGGTGATATCTGAAATTCCATTTGATCTTGTGTCCGGAGACAGTGTCCTGTATCTGTTTCATCAGAATGTACTTTGGACATTTCTCATAGGATTACTGCTGATAGCATTGATAGACAAGGTAAGGAAAACGGGCAAGGTATGGCTGTGGATCCCGGTTGCGGTTGTTGTGACACTTGTGGGATATGTGATAGGAACGATCACCATGGTTGATTTCTATGGAGCGGGAGTTGTCATGGTTATAATGTTCTATCTGTTCCGGGGCAAGGAACCATGGAAATTGATAGCACAGCTCGTGTGTATGTATTATATCAATGCACAGCTGCTTAGTGGATATTGTTATACGTTTAGTATAGCGGGACATAGCTTTGAATTCCCGCAGCAGGCGTTTGCGCTAATCGCATTGCCGGTGATATGGCTATACAATGGAAAATTGGGATACCATAAGAAGTGGTTTAAATACTTCTGTTATGCATTTTATCCGGGACACTTGCTTGTATTGTACATAATCTGGCAGATGGTGATGTAGACATTGTATGAGCAGAGAATCGGTGGTTTTTGCAGATATTGGGGAAAAGGAGAAATAAGATGAATGCAGCTCATAAGATAGTGGTTTTGGTTGGCAGTATATTCCTTGCTGTCGGTGTTTTCGTGGGAATTATATTTGCAATTGTGGCGGAGCCTGGCAAATTCCCCCTGGCTATGCTGAGCCTTCCGGGAAGTTTCTTACTGATCGGTGGGGGAATGGACATAGTGGTGGCGATATTGGTTCACAACAAGAAGATGATAGTGAAAAAGGGCGTGAGGTATCCTGCAAAGATATATGGATACACGGAGAATACTTCTGTCAGGGTGAACAATACATATATGATGGACACAATCGTGCATTATTTTGACAGCTACCATGTTGAGCGGGAGGCTATAATACCAACGGGATTCACAAGGGGTGCCGGCATGTACCCGATAGGTCTGACGATAGATATATTTGAGTATAACGGCAAATACGGCTATGATCCGGATTCAGTAAGGGATGAGAGGCTTCCTGGTGAGGAAGAGCTCATGGACGACAAGCCGGTGGCACCGGATAAGCTGAGACTTGTGGCGGTCAGATGCCCGAATTGTGGTTCGAGTTTCCGTGCAGCGACTGGATATTCCAGCAAATGTCCTTATTGTGGAAATTACTTGAATGTGAATATGTAAGCCTGAAAAAGAGCGTGGGTGAGTCGAACCCACGCTCTTTTTTGTTTGCGTGGATTACTGTACATGACCATGTTTTAGCATGAATTGCTCATCGCCATAAATGTGCAGTGATGCGAGAGGCATGTGCTATGTGAGGAAGGCAGCTTGCTTTTATGACTATGCGCAAAACAGATGGAAAACAACCAAAAGATAAAAACAAGCTGTTATAGGAAGTGCCACTAAAACGCCGCTAAGCCACCGTATAGAATATGTCATCACAGACCATCCCGCCCTCCAAACTTGCCGGTGACAGGTGAAAATTGCCCAGTAAAGCAAGCTAAACCATCACTATTAAGTCAAAAATATTCTAATATATAACTATTAAACAACCGCTATTGTTAAAAATATCTATAAAAATTTCAATAAATCGCAAAATTTTGCTAATTAATCCAAAAATATTCTATTCTTTCAAAACCCCTGTCAAATTATAATGAATACAGTCAATGAGGCAAGACGAAAAAATAAAACACACAAAGCCAAAGGATGTGTTAAGTTTCAGAAAACTTAACATGCAGCATCAGCCCTTGCCGAAGGCAATTACAAATGGGCTGATGTTCAAAGAACAGGAGGGAACGTAATATGAGAAAAAGAAGAATTTTAGCTGTAGCAGCAGCTGCAACACTTGCATTATCAATGGTAGGATGTGGATCAGGCGGAAGCTCAAGTGGCGGAAGTTCAAGCAGCGGAGTAGCAAACAAGGACAAGCCACTTTGCTGGTTCAACCGTCAGCCATCCAACAGCTCAACAGGAGAACTTGACAAGGATGCCCTTAGCTACAACAAGGACACATATTATGTAGGATTTGATGCTAATCAGGGTGCTGAGCTTCAGGGACAGATGGTTCTTGATTACATCAAGGCAAACGCAGCAACGATCGATCGTAACGGTGATGGAGTCATCGGATATGTACTTGCAATCGGTGATATCGGACACAATGATTCAATCGCGCGTACAAGAGGTGTTCGTTCAGCACTTGGCACAGGAGTTGATGCAAGCGGAGCAGTTGATTCAACACCAGCCGGAACAAACGTAGATGGTAAGGCAACAGTAGTACAGGATGCTAAGCTTGATGTAGATGGCAAGACATATACGATCAGAGAGCTTGCATCACAGGAGATGAAGAACTCAGCAGGAGCTACATGGGATGCAGCTACAGCTGGTAATGCAATAGGAACATGGACAGCTTCATTTGGTGATCAGATCGATGTAGTTGTTTCAAATAACGATGGTATGGGAATGTCAATGTTCAATGCCTGGGCAAAGGACGCAAAGGTTCCTACATTTGGATACGATGCTAACAGCGATGCAGTTGCAGCAATTGCAGAGGGCTACGGCGGAACAATTTCACAGCATGCAGATGTTCAGGCTTACCTGACACTGAGAGTTCTCCGTAACGCACTTGATGGTGTAGATGTTGATACTGGTATCGGTACAGCAGACGAGGCTGGAAACCAGCTTGAGGAAGGTGTTGACTACAGATACAGCGCAGACGAGAGATCATACTACGCACTGAATGTGGCAGTAACAGCAGACAACTATCAGGATTTCACAGATTCAACAAAGGTTTATGACAAGGTTTCAAAGCAGCTTGACTCAAGCAAGAGCCCAAGCAAGAAGGTATGGCTTGATATCTACAACGCTTCAGATAACTTCCTGAGCTCAACATACCAGCCACTTCTTCAGAACTACGATGACCTTCTTAACCTGAATGTAGATTACATCGGTGGTGATGGACAGACAGAGTCTAACATCACAAACCGTCTTGGTAACCCAGGCGAGTATGATGCATTTGCAATCAACATGGTTAAGACAGACAATGCAGCATCATACACATCAATTCTCTCTAAGTAATATAAGTTACCTGGATGATTGATCAATAGGAAATGATTTAACTCAGAGGGGTGTCAGACTAAACATTTGATACCCTTCTTTTACTAAGAGCATGTATCAAGTTTTCTATGAAAACTTGATATGTAGCATCAGTCCTCGCCGAAGGCGACTATTAATGGGCTGATGTTCAATGAAAGGAAGTAGAGATATGGCAGAAGATAAGAATAAATACATCTTATCGATTCAAGGCATGAGCAAATCATTCGGCAGAAACAAGGTCCTTAACCATATTAATTTGAATGTTAAACCTGGTTCGATCATGGGACTTATGGGTGAGAATGGTGCCGGTAAATCGACAATGATGAAGTGTCTCTTCGGAACCTATCAGAAGGACGAAGGCACAATAATATTAGATGGAAAAGAAGTAAATTTTTCTGGCCCTAAGGATGCACTCGAGAATGGAGTTGCGATGGTTCATCAGGAATTAAATCAATGTCTTGAGAGAAGCGTTGTTGACAACCTGTTCCTTGGACGTTATCCAAAGAACTCTCTTGGAGTCATCGATGAGGGCCGTATGAAGAAGGAAGCTTCAGACTTGTTTAGAAAGCTGGGTATAACGGTCAATCTTACACAGCCGATGAAGAGAATGTCAGTTTCCCAGAGACAGATGTGTGAGATCGCAAAGGCTATCTCGTACAATTCCAAGGTAATCGTACTTGATGAGCCTACATCATCGCTGACAGCACCTGAGGTTGCAAAGCTTTTCAAGATGATGAGACAGCTCAAGGAGCAGGGAATTTCCCTGATCTACATCTCACATAAGATGGATGAGATATTCGAGATCTGTGATCAGATATCAGTTCTCCGAGACGGTAGTCTGGTCATGACAAAGGACAGCAAGGACACCAACATGAACGAGCTTATATCAGCCATGGTTGGCCGTTCACTTGATAACAGATTCCCACCGGTCGACAATACGCCGGGTGAGACGATCCTCTCAGTGCAGGGACTCTCCACAAAGTATGCACCGAAGCTCCAGAACATCACATTTGATGTGAAGAAGGGTGAGATATTCGGTCTATATGGTCTGGTTGGTGCAGGCCGTACAGAGCTCCTGGAAACAATTTTTGGTATTCGTACAAGAGCAGCAGGAAATGTAATGTATGGTGGCAAGATCATGAACTTCACCGGTCCAAAGGATGCTATGGATCACGGATTTGCCCTTATCACTGAGGAGAGAAAGGCAAATGGCCTTTTCCTCAAGGCAGATATCACCTTCAATACCACCATTGCAAATATGAACCACTACAAGAGCGGCGTGGCACTGTCACATGACAGCATGGTTCGTGCCACAGCTGAGGAGATCAAGGTCATGCACACCAAGTGTATGGGACCTGACGATATGATCGCCAACCTGTCCGGTGGTAATCAGCAGAAGGTTATCTTCGGAAAATGGCTTGAGCGTTCACCAAATGTATTCATGATGGATGATCCTACAAGAGGTATTGACGTAGGAGCCAAGTATGAAATATATGAACTTATAATCAACATGGCAAAGCAGGGCAAGACTATCATAGTTGTCTCCTCTGAGATGCCGGAGATCCTGGGTATCACAAACCGTATAGGTGTTATGTCAAATGGACACCTTGCCGGAATTGTAAATACCAAGGAGACTAATCAGGAAGAATTGTTAAGACTTAGTGCTAAATATTTGTAATAGAGAGGAGCATGGATATGGCAGATAAAAATATGATCCTTTCGGCTGATGCAGAGGAAAAACTCCTTAAGCCGATTGATGAATATGTTGGAAAGATACAGGCTCAGATCGATGAACTTCGAGTTGATGGATCTGACAAGGTTCGTAGTTTGAAGAACCATATAGCTATCGCAAAGGAAGATAAGAATTTATCAAAGGATGAAAAGGATAGCATAATCGCAAAGGATAAGGCAGCCCTGGAGAAGGCAAAGGCAGTTGAGGCAGCCAACAAAGATAAGGTTGCAAAGCTCATCGCCGATGCAGAGGGATACCTTAAGGAGCACTATGACAGCGAGTACTACAGCAAGGTAGTGGCAAGCTGCGAGGCTGAGAAGGCAGCAGAAAATGAGTCCTATGAGAGAGTAAAGGCAACACTCAAGACAGAGCATGAGCAGACACTTGCAAAGCTCTCTGATTCGGAAGAGATCAAGGACGAGAAATATGTATACAAGAACAAGCTCTTTGATGCACAGATGACACATGAGTCAAGACTTCAGGAGATCAAGGACAGAAAGCATGATGCATTTTCACACAAGTATCATCTGATAGATCTTCTTAGAATGTCCAAGTACACATTCATGCAGAGCAGAGCACAGAAATTTGAGAATTACAAGTACACATTCAATACAACACAGTTCCTTTACAAGAATGGTCTGTATATAGTAATCGTGTTGATATTCATTGCACTTTGTATCATCACTCCGATTGTGAAGAACACACAGCTCCTCACAGTTACCAATATACTGAATATACTTCAGCAGGCATCACCTAGAATGTTCCTGGCACTCGGTGTTGCGGGACTTATCCTCCTGACTGGTACCGATCTTTCGATTGGACGTATGGTTGGTATGGGTATGGTTACAGCTACCATTATCATGCACAACGGTGCAAATACAGGTGGTGTGTTCGGACACATATTTGATTTCTCAAGTATGCCAGTTGTAGGAAAAGCATTATTTGCACTTGTTGCATGTATTATCCTCACAACAGTATTCTCAAGTATTGCAGGTTTCTTCATGGCGAAGTACAAGATGCATCCGTTCATCTCAACAATGGCGAACATGCTGATAATCTTCGGACTTGTAACATATGCGACAAAGGGTGTTTCATTTGGTGCTATTGATTCAGCAATACCAAATATGTTCATCCCAACAATAGGAAACTTCCCAACTATTATCATTTGGGCAATAGTTGCTGTAGTTGTAGTATGGTTCATCTGGAACAAGACTACATTTGGTAAGAATCTGTACGCTGTAGGTGGAAACCCAGAGGCAGCAGCAGTTTCAGGTATATCAGTTTTCAAGGTAACACTTGGCGCATTCATCCTTGCCGGTATCCTTTACGGATTCGGATCATGGCTTGAGTGTAACAGAATGGTTGGTTCAGGTAGTGCAGCTTATGGACAGGGCTGGGATATGGACGCCATAGCAGCCTGCGTTGTTGGTGGTGTTTCATTCACAGGTGGTATCGGTAAGATCTCCGGTGTTGTAACTGGTGTTCTTATCTTCACATCACTTACCTACTCACTTACTATTCTTGGTATTGATACAAACCTTCAGTTCATATTCGAAGGTATCATCATCCTTGCCGCTGTAACTCTTGACTGTCTCAAGTATGTACAGAAGAAGTAAGGAACAACAAATTTAACTCTCACAAAACCTTTATATAAAAAGCCGCTCGGATCGTCTACAGGATGGATTGAGCGGCTTTTTTCATAAGGAGGGGCCCGCATAAGCGGGAGGATTCCTTGTGAAGTGCACGAAGTGCACGCATGACGCAAGGCATGTGGATTGGCGGACGCCTTCTGTGCATCTATGCCACTTTTTTATGCATGCCACCTAATCACGCAGCCGCTTCCTTCGCTCCAATGATTTTATCTGCATGCGGCGCCGCGCGCGATAAGGGCGTTTGCGCGCTCTGCCTTAGCAAAAATCATTGAAGCTCAGTCACGTCTAGCTATCGATTAGGTGGTATGCATAAAAGTGGCAGGCGCATGCAAGGAAGGCTGGCCTGTGGAGATATTTATATATTGTGAATTTCTGGA
Organism: Coprococcus sp. TF11-13; assembly: GCF_003481085.1. NCBI lineage: Bacteria > Bacillati > Bacillota > Clostridia > Lachnospirales > Lachnospiraceae > Coprococcus > Coprococcus sp. TF11-13. The sequence continues at coordinate 169,119 of NZ_QUKK01000002.1, forward strand.
CGAGTGTTCCCCTTCCCTCACTTCAGCTTGCTTTTATCTGCACACTGCTTTGACCGCGATAAGGGCAATGCGGTCTCCGCAGTGGCAAAGAGCGCTGAAGCTCAGTCGTGTTCACTATCGATGTCGCAGTATATAAATGCAGCCATGCATGCAGCCGGAAACAAGCTGGATCCTCAGCTGGAAACAGGCAAGGCTTCGAGTCACGGACAGGTGAGGAAAATTCCTTGACGGTATAGATGAAGAAATAATGAAATAATAATAAAAGTACAGATATTCTCTGCGGTATTTGATATAATTACATTGCTGGAAAAGACCGGTGAACCGGGTGGCATTTGATATATAGAAAGGATTTCTGTTAGATGGATAAATACAAGGTTATCCTTGTCGATGACGAGGAAGAGGTTATAGATGTTATAGAGAGAAAGATCCACTGGGATATGCTCGGATTTGATGTTGTGGGAAGCGCTAACAACGGTGTTAAGGCTCTTGAACTGGTGGAGAAGCTGCAGCCGGATGTGGTCATAACGGACATCAAGATGCCATATATGGACGGTCTTGAACTGTCCAGACGCCTCAACAATGATTATCAGAATATACACATCATCATATTCACAGGGTTTGATGAGTTTGAGTATGCCAAGGAGGCGGTGCACCTTGAGATAGAGGAGTACATGCTCAAGCCTATAAATGCCTTAGAACTCTCGGATTGTCTGAAGAGGGTCAAGAACTCTCTGGACAAGGAGAGGGAGGAAAAGCTGAATGTAGAGAAGCTTGCAAATTATTTCAATGCATCTCTGCCTGTTCTTCAGACAAATCTGTTTGTATCACTGATAGAGGGCAGAGTGAGCGAGTCGGATTATGAGAAATTCCTTGCAGCATACCAGATCGATATGAAGGGACCGCTTTATTGCTGCGCGGTTTTTCATACATCGGAGCATCACGTTCCAGATGGAATGAACCCGCTTCTGTTGTCAATGTCGGTGGAACAGCAGATCAAGGACAGAATTGCTGATACATGGAAATGCAAGGTATTTACATACTTGGGCAACACAGTGCTCATCATCGAGATAGCCTCAGAGGATGCCATGGCAGAGCTGACGGATGCCTGCGACAGATTCTGCAGATGGGCTTACCGAGTCATGGGGGCAGTGGTGACTGCCGGTATTGGCAGAGTGTGCGACAGTCTTCTGAATATCAACAATTCATATGAGGGTGCCAGGGAAGCTGTATCATATAGGGTTTTATACGGAACCCAGAGGGCTATAAACATTGCTGAGATCGCACCGAAGGAGCAGAAGGCAGCAGTACAGTATGAAGATGCAAATATGCATGAGCTTATCAAGTCAATATATCTTGGCAAAAGAGATGCCATTGAGGGCGCAGTACATGATGAGATAGAGAAGCTGCACAGATCTGCACAGACCATGAACAGGTATAAGCTGACGCTCATGGAGATGGTAGGAACATTCTACAGATTCTGTGCAAATAATTTTATAGATTTTGATAATTTTTCAGGTGGGATCAGCAACCCATACGAGAAGGTTCCTGAGATGGATGAAGTTACCCTCACAGCATGGCTCATAGACACATCGATGGCGATCGGCGAGGAATTGAAAAATGCCAGAAATAACACGTCCAGAAGAATGGTAACGGATGCCCAGAATATGGTAGTTGACAGGTATATGGAGCCCGATCTGTCGCTGGATACGGTGTGCTCAGAGCTTGGTGTGTCCAATTCGTATTTTTCATCGGTGTTCAAGAAGGAGACGGGCAAGGCATTTATCTCGTATCTGACGGATTACAGGATGGATCACGCAGCCAATCTCATACTTGAGACAAATGAGAAGAGCTATAAGATAGCAGAGCAGGTGGGATATCAGGATGCAAATTATTTCAGCTATGTGTTCAAGAAGAGATTTGGAATGTCGCCATCAAAGTACAGAACTGAACATGCGGGGAATAAGTAGAGCAGAGAAAGTATAAGGGGAGTAGAATTGTTTTGAAGATTAGAGAGAAAAAGGATGCTCAGGGCAAAAAGCAGAAAAATAAATATTCTCTGCGCGCGAGGCTGCGAGGCTGGTTTCATCATGGCAGATTTATAGGATTTGACATACAGTCAATAATCATGGCGGTGCTCACAGGACTGACGATAACCACAACTGTGGTTATGGGGTTTCTTATTTACAATAGATTCAAGCTTGCGATAAAGCAGACTGCAGTGTCAAATGCAGAAAGCATGATAGAGAGTACTGTGGATAAAGTGGATACAGACCTGGCAGGCATCAGACAGATATCTAATGGAGTGAATTATAATATCATCCAGGAATATGACATCTCCAGTCAGGAGTTCAGCAGACAGTTCAGTCTTTTATATGAGGTGAATGCTGACAAAGTGCAGAGTATGGCGTTGTACGACAATTCCGGGAAGCTTGTTGCTGCGGAGCCGGTTGCAGTGCAGAAGGATAAGGTTAATGTGGAGGAACAGGAATGGTACAAGAATGCATCTGAAGATATAGAGAATATGCACTTCTCTACACCTCATATACAAGATCTGTTTCAAGATGGCGCCAACAGGTATTATTGGGTCATATCCCTCAGCCGTTCTGTTGATATCAATGATGGAGATAAGCCGGTAAACGGCGTGCTTCTGATAGATATGAAGTATTCCGTGATCGAGGAGGCTCTTTCAAGGATCAATGATTCTTCAAGTGAGACTTATTATTATCTGTGCAATCGTGACGGAGATATCATATACCATCCGCGAAGAGCAGAGATAGACAGAGGCTTTTTCACAGAGGAAAGTACAGAGGCAGCGGTATATGACGACGGTACATATGAGATCAAGATGACGGGTGGCACAGAAAATGTTGTTGTCAGCAGCATAGCCTACACTGGATGGAAGATCATAGGAGTTGTCCCGGAAAGTGTTCAGACTGCCAGTATCAATCAGTACAGATATTACATCATAACTACGGTTGTGATATTGCTTATGATGCTCTTGTGGGTGAACAGGATCATAACAAAGAAAATCTCAAAGCCTATACTTAAGCTGAATGAATCAGTAAAGTCATATGAGACAGGTGGAACCACGGATATATATATTGGAGGATCTTCCGAGATAAGACATCTGGGATATTCGGTCAAGAAATCCTATGAGCAGATAGAGATTCTGATGCAGGAGATAATCAGACAGCAGAATGAGCGGAGAAAGAGTGAGATGGATGCGCTCCAGAGTCAGATCAATCCGCATTTCCTGTATAATACACTGGAGTCCATAACATGGATGGTGGAGGCGAACAGAAATACAGATGCAGTATTTATGATATCTGAGCTTGCAAAGCTGCTGAGGATAAGTCTGTCAAAGGGCAGAACTGTCATAAGGATAGCGGACGAGATCCAGCACAGCACGAGTTACATGAACATACAGAAGGTAAGATATAAAGAAAGATTTGCTACAGAATTTATCATAGACGAAGAGATAAATGACTATTGTACAGTTAAACTTATCGTGCAGCCAATCCTGGAAAATGCAATATACTACGGTGTGGGCAACATGGATGAGGACGATGGTGGCAAGATAACTGTCCGTGGCGAGAAGAAGGGCGATGACATCTACATTTCAGTTGAGGATAATGGCATGGGTATGTCGGAGGATGTTGCCCGGAACATCCTTGTGGACAACAATAAGGTGCCAAAGCATGGCTCCGGAGTGGGTGTTATCAATGTTCACTCCAGGATAAAGCTGATGTTTGGCAGCGAATATGGATTAAAGGTGTACAGTGAGCCGGACGAGGGAACAAAGGTTGTCATTCACATTCCAGCCATTCCTTACACGGAGGAGAACAGAGAGAGACTTGAGAGGCAGGATTTTGGAAGGGGGATGGTGACAGATGAAGAAGAGTAAGATAACCTTTTTGATCGCGGAGCTGTTTCTGGTGGTTATAGCCGGATTCTTTATACATCAGATATTCCGGGAAAATATACCTCAGAAAAGAGTAGCGGTCATACTTTCAAATTCCGGTGATAAGAGGTGGGATGGACTTATAAATGGACTTAAACAATCAGCAAATGTCAATGATATCCATCTTATCATATGCAACACTGATGATATCGAGTCAGCCCAGGATGAGAAGGAGCTCATAGATGAACAGCTTGAAAATGATGTAGATGCATTCATAATTTGTCCGGCACCGGGCGAGGATACATCGGATATGCTGAGGCAGCTTGGCGATGTACCATTTGTACTTATAACCCAGGATGCATACAGTGAAGATGGCGCCTCGGGATTTGTCACGATAAAACCTGATAACTACAAGATAGGATATACCCTTGGAGAACAGATCAGGGCAAATGATGCGGACGGACTCCGTGGCAAAAGCATAGGCATTATAACCGGATATTCCCAGACAGAGGGAAGTGTGAGCGGAAAAGCAGGACTTATGGATGCGATAGAAGGAACCGGATGCGAGGTGAGCTGGGTGTACAGCCGATGTGGCAATCAGAACATATGTGACATTGTGGATATTCTGGGAAAGGTGGACTACATGGTTGTGATGGACACATATGCGATCGATGAGATAGGAGAGAATGCGGATAACGGTATGTACAATGGCGCCCAGATATATGGAATGGGGACCAGCGTAAAATCTGTGGCGCTGCTTGATGCGGGCAAGATAAAGTGCCTTGTTATTCCGGATGGATACGGTGTTGGCTATGCCAGTGTGACAGAGGTAGTAAAGGGTCTGAACAGCAGATTGTATACGATGAAGAGTCGGGAGGAGGGCATAAAGATAATATACAGTGACGATTTGTTCTCCGATGATGTAGAGAGGTTTTTATATTCATATGAGTAGACAGAAACGAAGAAAAATATATGTGCTTTTGCTGGCAGCTGCGATGATAGTCTCGCTTATGGGCTGCGGCAGCAGCAATAAAAAATCAAACAAAACCATGAGAGTCGGGGTGGTCACTTATACAGCAGATGATCCATTCATAAATGCCATGATTGAAAAGGTGAAATCTCAGCTTAAGACTATGGAGACCACAAACATGAATGTGATAGTATCGGTGAGAAGTGGTGATAATGATCAGCGTGAGCAGGATGAGATAGTTGATGAGATGATAGATGCAGGCTGCGATGTGCTGTGTGTAAATCTTGTAGACAGAACCGCACCGGCAAATATTATCAAGTCAGCAAGGCAGAGTGATATACCAGTGATCTTTTTCAACAGAGAGCCGGTGCGTGATGACCTGATGCAGTGGGAAAAGCTCTACTATGTTGGCTGTGACGCAAAAGAATCCGGTGATATGCAGGGTGAGATTGCGGCAAATTATATAAAGAAGCACAGCGAAGTGGATCGCAACGGTGATGGTAAGATACAGTATGTTCTTCTGGAGGGGGAGGCCGGACATCAGGATGCCATAAGCAGAACCGACTGTTCGGTGAAGACCATCATGGATAAGGGAGTGGATCTTGAGAAGCTCAGTTATCAGTTTGCAGACTGGAACAGAGGTCAGGCGGAGAACAGAATGACTCAGCTTATAAGTCAGTATGGCAGTCAGATAGAGCTTGTCATATCCAACAATGATGAGATGGCACTGGGCGCAGTTGAGGCGTACGATAACTCAAGTATAAGCCGGGACAAATGGCCTGTGATCTTTGGAATAGACGGACTTGATGATGCTCTCCAGGCGATAAAGCAGGGAAACATGCAGGGAACAGTTTATAATGACAAGGAGGCCCAGGCGGGAGAGATAGCGCGGTTGGCAGTTGATCTCTTCAAGGGAAACAGCATTGATGGTCATAATCTTGAAGAGGGCAAATATTACGTGTCGCCTTACTGGAAGGTCGATGTTGACAGCGTGGATGATTTCCTGCACAGATAAGGGTAGCCGACAGATAAGTGAATAAAAAATCGTGAATTAAAAGCATATATAATTGGAGAAGATCTGTCTGGAAAAATTATAGAGAACTAATGTAGAGATACAGATCTAATTATATATTCGGGAAGGATGCATATGGAAAATAGCTGGATAGAAGAATTTTACAAAGAGACGGATGCAGATAAGAGACTTGAACTGCTGGAAAATAACAGCACGGATATGGATGGTGACAGCGCCGGTTCGTCTACTGCCTTCCGTCAGAGATTGTGGACAGCGAGATATGGCAAGAGAAAGCCGAAGAATGATGCATTTGTGGGCTGCCTTATGGAGCTCAAATACATATCGGAGGGCGGTTCTGTTGACATCGGAGGTCAGAAAAAGAAACAGGCTGTGGAGATCATAAGCAAGCTCTGCCTGTTCGACGCAGACAGGAGAAGTGCCGAGGAACAGGAGATACTGCTTTATGAGCTCAAGAATGCGTTTCTCAAGTTCATCGAGGTGAGCAGAGGCGGCAGAGGTTTCACATCCATAGCATTTGGCATGGGGCAGCTCTCGGATGAGGGCGTGGCGAAGAAGATCGCAGATCAGATAAGCTCCATCGCATTTGACGCGCCGCATATGCTGCACATGGACAAGGAATTTGCCATACTTCAGAGCGCAGCACTGGCGGCATTCAGGCAGGAGTATCCGAACAGGGAGCATTTTTTAAGGAAATGATAGTATAGACGGAATGACTATGTGTGAACAGATCAAAAGACCATCATGTATTTAGTGTTAAAATGCATGATGGTCTTATCTATTGTACCTGTTTTGGCGTTATCTCATGAATGTATGGATTCGAAGATAGAATAAGTATCATCAGAATCCTTGTTGTTCATAAATATCACTTCATCCCTTGTCTTTATCATGATGATGGGATAACTGTCTGCGTATACATACAGCTCACATTTGCCGTAGGTGCTGCTCTTGAAATGGCCGATCAGGTATTCATCGGTGGCACCTCCGTTTGTGCGAACAAAATCATCGTCTGGCAGTTCATCCAGAAGCTGAACCTCCTCGATGTCATCAAAATATATCTCCGATGAGTATATGGCAGCAGACACTGTGAGTTTGTTGGAGTCAAGATGAGTGTCAATATGCACGTTTATGAATGGCACAAGCACGCCTATCGTCCAGACAATGCAGGCGGTGATAAGGATATATGTAAGTCCTGTAAAAATCTTTGCGCTCCTGGTGGCATAGTTAAATGTATAATTTCCACTTTGCAATCTGTTCTGAACCAGCACATGCGGGTCGGAAGGATTGTAGTAATATCCGGTTTTCCAGTATTCGTCGTCATCCACGTAGAGAGGCTGGGTGTCGGCGGCCAAGAGTTCACGTTTTCTGCTTTGTGCCATGAGGAGAGGTGCAAACAATCCGATGGCAGCAAGAGTCTGGACAAATATATAGACATAGAGTGCGGAGCTGCACAGCGAGACATCTACAAGCGCACCCTTGAAATTTAGGATATCAGAAAGCGAAATTTGCCGGGACTTACTGGCTGATGATATGCAATGAATCAGGGTGTCAATAGTGATATATACCCATGCGACAGCATTTGTTGCCGAAAGAATCAGCATTGCTAGTCCCTTGTATATCTTCATGGTTCTGTTGACGGTCTGGTTGAGCTGGGTATCCGAGCTGTACACAGTTCGCTCGTGCCGGTTTACATATATGTGGAATATCATGGATGTAAGTGACATCAGGACGGAGCAGAGTCCCATTATTATCATTGTGGTTGATATGACCGCACTTTTCCCTATCACAAATGGCACTAGGCAAATGAGCTCTACAAGGATTATTATTCCATGATAATTGAAACTGATCTCACTTTTGCCGATCTGGGTTGACACATTTGTATCAATGTAACGTTTTCTTCTTTGATCAGGGACCACCCAATCATTTTTCATCTTTAGGGCATACATTTTCCTGTGCGCGGAGTTGTTTGCATATGTTATAAGGAAACAGAATGCGATCATCCAGACAGTGTATGCCAGAATGAATATAATGATCTCCCAGAATACGACAAAGCACAGGGCTGTTCCAAGGATGAGATTTATCCAGATAATCCGGTTCATCTTACGTCTGGCAGCAGCAACAATATTCAGGACGGTTTCGTCTTCAATGTGTTCCTTTGGAATGTGGACACCCAGGAGCATTCCTTCGGTATACGAATAATTACTTGTATATACGAACTTCATTATGAGCAGTATGAAGAAGTTCATAAACAGGAATATGATAAATAATGCTATGCTCATATGTTGCTCCTTTCTGTTATTTTAGTGGATATTTGGATTGGAGAAGACTTCATTTTGGAATATACTTCATCGCATAACTTGAGAAAATCTTCCCGGTTCATCCCGGTTATGCTTGCCTCGGCAGACAGAAGTTCCAACTCTGACTCCAGCTTGTCACGGAACTCGGCGTCCATATTGATATTTTCTGATACAAATGCTCCAAGCCTTCTGTCAGTTCTGATATATCCCTCGTTTTTGAGTATCTGGTATGTCTTATTCACAGTCATTGTGTTCACGCCGGCATCCGCCGCAAGCTGTCTTACAGTGGGAAGCTTTTCACCTGACTGTATCTCGCCTTTGCCGATTCCCTTTACTATCTGATTGCGCAGCTGTACGTATATGGGTGTGTCACTGCTCATGTCAAGCTCTATGATCATGTGGTGTCCCTCCTTTTTGTATTATCTGTATTATAATATATAATACAGATTCCGCGATAAGTCAACTATGAGAAATCGCCGTATAAATAAAAATCATCCGTGAGTAAGTTGATTACCCACAGATGATCATTATATAATTCATTATATCCAAAAGTTCTTCCGGTGACAATTCATTTGAGTGTATTGACGCAGGACGAAAGATTTGAACAGGCGCAGGCTAACGGAAATAAAGGAGGTTTAAAAAATATGTGTGAAGTACTTGATAGGGCGGAAGCCAGAGGAGAAGAAAGAGGAATATCTATAGGCGAGGCGCGAGGAGAATTAAAGGGTGCAGTGAGGGCATATTTGGATGTGAAGGTTCCTATAGAAGAGATAGCGAAGAAACTGAACATATCAGTGGAGGAAGTCCAGAAGATAGCCGACACATTATAGGAGATGAACATATATGCAGTTACACACACTTATATCTTCGGAAAATGGTCCGATCATCCTCTGGGTCATGTACCCACACAGGGGAGATGAACTGGAGCACACAGCGGATTCTATCAGAGAACTGGTGGGAGAAGAACATTTTACACTTGTTGCGATACAGATAGATGACTGGAACAGGGATCTCTCACCGTGGAGATCGGATGAGGTCGATGGATCATTTGCCGGAGAGGCGGGACGGACACTGGATTATATAGAACAGCAGGTCGTACCGCAGTTGGATATTCAAAGCCAGGCGAACAGACCTCTTTATATCATGGGATATTCGCTTGCTGGGCTTTTTGCACTTTGGGCAATGTATCAGACGGATATATTTGCCGGGTGTGCCACATGTTCAGGTTCAATGTGGTATCCGGGATTCACTGAATATGTAAACAGCCAGCCAACACTTGCGAATAAACGTATATACATCAGTCTCGGCGGCAAGGAATCGCGGACATCCGACAGGCTGATGTCAACTGTTGCGGATCGGACAAAGGAGATTTGCGACCTGCTGAAGAAGGACAACGATGTGATATATGAGATAAATCCAGGTGGGCATTTTGCCGATTCCGGGAAGAGGCTGGCGAAGGCTGTGAAGTGGATAGGGAAAGCAAGAGAATAACCAAAAGCACAGGAGAGCACATATATACAATCGTTCACTGGCAGAACGATACGAGGCATAACATATACCGGATAGATATATATTTTTATCGGAATAGATGATAATATATGGGGCAGACATATGGAGTAGATAGATTAATGGCAGACACGATCCGGTAAGTATATGCAGCGAAAAATCAGATCGTGGTAAGCCGGAAAGAAGGGCAACATGGGTAAACAGACAAAGAAAAAGAAAAGCACAGGAGCGGCAAAGGAGATATTTGCAAAGCCCCCAGGAAGGCTCGGCAAATGGAATGTGATAGCATTTGTCGTGCTGGTCATAGGAGAGCTTATATACTATTATGCGGCAACACCGGCGATCAACATACAGAGTACAAGTTTCTGGGTGTGGATGGTCATTTCAGTTGCGCTTGTTGGCTTTTGTACGCTTGATTTCACGGTGGAGAGTAATGATACCAGAAGTGTCGCAACGAAAGCAACGAAACCGGCAGCATGGATAGTAGTAATAATGATAGCGGTCGGACTCATTATGGTGGCGGCGTCATCCAAGCTGTTTTGTGCATCAAAGTATGCAAGTCTCATCAATATAGAGGATGGGGACTTCCAGACGGATATCCCGGAGAGCAGGCAGATAAATGACATTGCACTGATGGATACAAGCACAGCGAGGATCATAGGTGAGAGAGCCGTCGGTTCACTCTCGGATGTGGTCAGCCAGTATGAGGTCAGCGGCAATTACAGCACTATAGATTACAATGGCGCGCCGATGAAGGTTGCAGCACTCAACTATGCGGGATTCATCAAATATATGAACAACAGGAAGAACGGAATCCCGGGTTATGTTCTTGTGGATCCTGTAAAGAATGAGGCACACTATATACAGACTGAAAAGCCTATAGTGTATTCACCTTCAGCGTATTTCAACAAGAACCTGTACAGACATGTCCAGATGGCTTATCCGACATATATATTTGAAGGTTTCTATCTGGAGCTCAATGACGATGGCAATCCGTATTACATCTGTCCGGTTCTTGAGTCGCATGCAGGACTCTTCGGTGCAAAGGATGTAAAGGGTGTGGTTATATGTGATCCGTGCACGGGCGATACAGAGTATCATGAAGTCAGTGATGTTCCACACTGGGTGGACCGTGTATATGATGGCGACCTGGTGTGCCAGAAATACGACTGGTACGGCGAACTCTCAGGCGGCTACTGGAACAGCGTATTTGGCAATAAGGGTTGCAAGAGGACTACGGATGATTATGGTTACAAGGTTATGGACGGCGATGTGTGGGTATATACAGGTGTCACATCGGTAAATGGTGACGAGTCCAACATAGGATTTGCCCTGATGAATCTCCGGACAGGAGAGAGCAAATATTACAAAGTAGCAGGTGCAGAGGAATACTCAGCCATGTCATCGGCAGAGGGACAGGTACAGCATCTTGGTTATAAGGCATCCTTCCCATCACTCATCAATATCAGCGGAATACCAACCTACATCATGGTCTTAAAGGACAACGGTGGCCTGGTAAAGATGTATGCGCTTGTCGATGTGGAGAAGTACAATATTGTAGCTACAGGCACTACCCAGAAGGACGCACTTGCGGCATACAACAAGCTGCTGGCAGAGAACGGACTTAAGAGCACGCAGAGCATGACGGACGATATACCAAACAGACAGATCACGGTAGCTGATATCAAATATATCAACATGGATGAGACGACATATGTGTATATCACGGATGAAAATGGCAATGTATACAAGCAGGATTTCTCAGAGAACGAGGAACTGATATTTATACAGAGCGGGGATAAAATAAAAGTATTTTATCAGGAATCAGCCAACGGAATAAATGACATAATATCTGTTGAGAGATAGATTTATTCACTAAATAAAGGCTCTCCCTGTGATAAACAGGGGGAGCTTTTTGCATGATAATGTGGTATTATAGAAATATCTTATTGAGAATAAATCTATATAACTGATTAATTATGATTGACAAGGAGGTTATTATCATGGATAAAAAGGCGATCTACAGTTTATCATACGGGATTTTCATGTTGTCCACAAAGCTGGGCGACAAGGCAAATGGCTGCATCATCAACACCTGTATACAGGTGGCGAACAATCCAACGCGGGTTGCGATATCGGTTCTCAACACGAATTACACATGTGATCTGCTCAAGGAGAGTGGTGTGTTTGCCCTCAGTGTACTTGACGAGCAGTGTACATTTGACTCGATAAAGCACTTCGGTTTCCAGTCGGGAAGAGACGTGGACAAAACCTCCGGAATAAAGATGCCGGAGGATGTCAACGGAATCCCTTACATGGGCTGGTATGCCTGCGCGGTTATCAGTGGCAAGGTAGTTGAGAGCCATGATCTCGGAACGCACACGTTGTTCATCGCGGAGGTGGTTGATGCAAAGATGCTGTCAGACAAGGCTCCTCTCACATATGCTGATTATCAGGCACATGTAAAGCCAAAGGCAGACAAGCCTCCTAAGACAGATAAGAAGATAGTGGGATGGCGCTGCAAGATATGTAACTATGTATATGAAGGAAGTGAGCTCCCGGCAGATTATGTATGTCCTCTGTGTGGACACGGAGCAGACGACTTTGAACCTATATATGAGTAATGTAAGATATGCCGTTATCGGCAAGAAATGAACGGTTTCAAATCTTGAAAAAGTTGATTTCTTGCCGGTAACGGCATATACTATCTATATACAAAACACTGTGCAGATGATAAAAGCCCATTGCGTAAAAGGAGGGATTTTCATGGGTTATATTTCAGTTGCAGCGACTGCAAAAAAATGGAATGTGTCAGAACGAACCGTTAGAAATTACTGCGCTCATGATAAGATTCCTGGGGCTTTTCTGACGGGAAAGACGTGGAATATACCGGATTCTGCGCAGAAACCAATGCGTCAATCTGCGGGAGAAGAGAACCGGGATCTGCTGACTGTGCTGAGAGAAGAGAAAAAAAATGGAATTAAAGGTGGCATTTATCATAAGATACAGGTGGATCTCACTTACAATTCCAATCATATAGAGGGCAGCAGGCTCAGTCATGATCAGACACGGTATATATATGAGACAAATACTATAGGCGTGAGTGATCAGACGATAAATGTTGACGATATAGTCGAGACGACCAATCATTTCAGGTGTATAGATCTGGTGATCGATGATGCAAAGAACTTATTAAGTGAGAAAATGATAAAGGAGCTGCATTTGATTCTCAAGAATGGAACTCAGGACTCACGAAAAGAATGGTTTGCGGTGGGAGATTACAAGAAAGTTCCGAATGAGGTGGGCGGTCATGATACGGCTTTGCCGGAAGAAGTTCCAGAGAAAATGAAAAATCTCCTTGCAAGATACCGCAAGCTCAATGAAAAGACACTAGATGATATTCTGGATTTTCACCATGAATTTGAAAGTATTCATCCGTTTCAAGATGGCAATGGCAGGGTTGGCAGGCTGATATTGTTCAAGGAGTGCCTGAAATATGATATAGTTCCATTTATCATAGATGAAGATCTCAAATGGTATTACTATAGAGGACTTTCAGAATGGAATAGAGAAAGAGGATATCTGCGGGATACCTGCCTTACTGCGCAGGATAAGTTTAAAAAGTACCTGGACTATTTCAGGATACAGCACAGAGATTAAAATAATGGAGGAAATTATGGACAGAGAAAGAATGATGAAGAACGTAGCAGAGATATTCAGCCGCGGTGCGGTGGAGAAGAATCTTCCGGCATGGGTAAATATGCGCCACGCCTGGAAAGCAAGTGATGCGGCGAGAGACAGAGGGCTTGAATATCCGGCAAATGTTGTACAGATAAAGAATCTGGATTACAAAAAGGAGCTTGATGAGGTCCGTTTCAATGATCTGATTGAAATATGGAACAAAGGTGTAGAGAGGAACATTATATTCTTTGCCGATTCCGGGGATGCCGCAGACGTGGATTCTGCAAGCTATACATCTAACAGCTACATGGATCTCTGCGTTCCAATATCGTATATGACAGATGAAAACAGAAAATATCCGGTGATAGTGAGCGTGCATGGCGGAGGTTGGTTCTATGGTGACAAGGAACTGTACAGCCACTATTGCTGCCTTCTTGCGGAGCACGGGTACGTGGTGGTGAACTTTAACTATAGATTGTCACCGCAGAACAAATATCCTGCGGCCATAGAGGATGTGGCGTATCTCATTCGGTATATCCATGAGAATGCGCAGACACTTGGAATAGACATTGATAATTTCTATATGGTCGGTGATTCGGCGGGGGCACAGCTCACGGCAAATTATTGCATCATAGCATCAAACAGCGATTACAGGGCAAAGCTTGATTTCTTCACATATGATCTACTGCCTAAGAAGGTATGCCTTAACTGTGGTGCATACAAGATGGCAGAAAGAAATGACAATATATCCGCATGGTATCTGAGAAATGATGTGGATGATGACCAGAATAGTGACGGAAAAACAAGTTCACACGACAAAGCTGAAAAATGTGAAAGTAAGAAAATAAGCCAGGCATATGCTGTGGCTGAGGAACAATACAAGCTGTTTATGGATCAGCTTGATTATGTAAATGCTGAGTTTCCGGAGGCGTATCTCATGTACAGTGTAAATGATGATCTGGCATCACATACAAAAGCGTTGGATGAGGTGCTGAACAAAGTTGGAGTTGCACATATCACAAAAGCGTATGGACAGAACAATCCTGATAGCGGCCATGTATTCCATATGAATATGTACAATCCAGAGGGAATACTCTGTAACGAGGATGAGTGTGCATTTATGAAATAAAAAAACTGTTTGACAACACGACATCAGAATGCTATCCTAAAAATCAGATAAAGGCAAAGACAGGAAGGAGTACTTAAGTCACTGTCACTTCAGAGAGTAGGCGTTTGGTGCGAGCCTATAGGACACCTTAAGGAAGCAGTCCCCGAGCTGTGACCGCGAAAGTTTTCCGGGTAGTGGTCAACGGAAGGTTCCACGTTATAGGAACAACGATAGTGATGGCTGTCGGCTGAGAGCAGGAATAAGTTCCTGAATTTAGGTGGTAACACGGACAAGAAAGTTCGCCCTAAGCATATTATAAGTATGCTTAGGGCTTTTATTTTGCGTTTTCAGGGTGACAAGCGGCTGCGATGCGCGAGCTTGCTCGCGGGCATCGGCAGACAATTGTCACCCGCGCGCGACATGAAACACGAGGCCCGGTAGGGCGGAGTGTGAATGTCGTGCAGAGATTACGGGAGCATCGAAGATGCGGAGTAATCTCGAAGAAAACGCAAAGGAAAGCCGGAAAGCAAGCGGCTGCGATGCGCGAGCTTGCTCGCGGGCATCGGCAGATGCGGAGTAATCTCGAAGAAAACGCAAGTTAAAACCAACAATCAGCAAACACAGACAACAAGGGATCAAGAGATATAAAGGAGTGTGTATCATGAGAAAATTCGAAAAATCATCAAAGCTTGACAATGTGTGTTACGACATAAGAGGTCCTGTTATGGACGAGGCAAACAGAATGGTGGCTGAAGGGGTAAATGTCCTTAAACTGAACATAGGAAATCCTGCACCGCACGGACTTATGGCACCTGATGAAGTTGTAAGGGATATGGCATATAACCTCAGAGATACCGAGGGATATTCGGATTCAAAGGGACTTTTCTCTGCAAGAAAGGCGATCATGCAGTATTGCCAGCTGAAGAATATTCCAAATGTGGGAATCGATGACATATATACAGGAAATGGAGTCAGCGAACTTATCACCATGTCCATGCAGGGACTGCTTGATTCGGGAGATGAGATACTTGTCCCGATGCCTGACTATCCGTTGTGGACGGCTTCTGTTAACCTGGCAGGAGGAACAGCGGTTCATTATCTTTGTGATGAGCAGTCCAACTGGTATCCGGATATAGAAGATATCAAGAAAAAGATAACATCAAGAACAAAAGGAATCGTAGTCATCAACCCTAACAACCCTACAGGAGCTCTCTATCCAAAGGAGGTTCTTGAGCAGATAGTTCAGGTTGCAAGGGAGAATGAGCTTATCCTTTTTGCTGATGAGATATATGACAGACTTGTCATGGATGATAAAGAGCATGTGGCTCTGGCTTCACTGGCACCTGACCTTTTCACCATAAGCTTTAACGGACTGAGCAAGTCTCACCGAGTTGCAGGTTACAGAGTTGGCTGGATGTGTCTGTGTGGAAACAAGAGCAATGTGAAGGGATACATAGAGGGACTTAACCTCCTGTCATCCATGAGACTTTGCTCGAATGTTCCTGCTCAGAGTATAGTTCAGACCTGTCTTGGAGGCTACCAGAGTGCAGATGAGCTGCTTCTGCCTGGAGGAAGGATCTATGATCAGAGAGAGTATATTTATAAAGCACTCTGTGATATACCGGGAATAAGTGTGGTTAAGCCGGAGGCAGCGTTCTACATATTCCCGAAACTTGACAAGGAGAAGTTCAACATCACAAATGATGAACAGTTCGCTCTTGATCTTTTGAGGGATAAGCACATCCTCGTCACATGTGGAACGGGATTTAACTGGAAGGATCCGGATCACTTCAGAATAGTATATCTTCCGAATATGGAGATACTCAAGGCAGCAACAGCAAAGCTGGCTGATTTCCTGAGCTATTACCACCAGTAAAAGAAATTATATAACAAGGCTGTATCTGAGAAGCTGCCAGTGGCATGTATTTTAGAAATATGAATACATATGTGCTATTGCAATACAGATACAGTCTTGTTTTTATATTATTTGGTTGAGTGGAATGATGCAAGTTACAGCATATAAGCAGTTTTGCGGGTCTATTATGCAGAAACCATTATATTTTTCTACAGAATTTTTTACATTTTTCAGACCATATCCATGGATAAAGTCAAAATCATTGTCTGAAGAATGTTTTTTCGAAGCATTATAAGAATTTTCAACATAAATGGTGAATGTATTTCTTATAGTTTGTAGCTTGACTGTAATTACCGCATTTTCAACATCATTACATGCGGTTATGGCATTGTCGAAAAGATTACCTAAAACTATAGTCAGGTCATAATCTGTAAGAGGTATCTGAGTAGTACTCAGTTTTATACTTGTATCAAGAGTTATATGGTATTTGTCAGCCACTTCTTTCAGGTTACTCACAAATGAATCTATTACCAGGTTGCCTGTGTTTATAGAACAGTATCTGGATTTGAGATCGTTTAAAGTATCATTAGTATAAGGAATGACTGCGTCATAATTTTTATTTTTTATACAATTTTGTATATATATAAAGTGTTTATTTGTATCATGCATAAAACTGCGGAGACTTTTATAAGCCTCTCCAAGTTGAACGTATTTGTTTTGTTGGAATTCAATCTGTCTTGATAATTGTTCTGTTTGCGCTTGTAATTCTTCCTTTTTAGATATTTCATTGATCAGGAAGAAATTAACAATATTTATAGTAAGCAGTAAATTTATAAGATTGCTATAAGCTCGAGGATTTGTCTTGTTAAAGGCAAATATATCAGGGGTTATTAAAATTATGAGAGATATGACAGGAATTACCACAATAGCTGAAATATCAATAATTGACAGTGATATATGAATCTTTCTAAATATAATTGTAACAAGCAGAACAAATATGAGACAATAAAAATCAGAAAGAGAAAAAACAGAATTGAAAACGGCAACAGGGATTGTGTCGTTTTCAATATTTGTTGCAAGAAAGCGATTTATAGTTGAATATGACATATTTTCGCATAGCATAGTAATTGTCACAAAGGAAATAGATGTAAATAATCTTGATGTGATTGTGGCAGTAAATAAAAGTGAAAGAATGGTAGTTAATAAAAAGGAAAGAGAAACTCTCATAACAGTTGCTTTCATGGATACATCTCCGGAAAGTGGGAGAACAATAATATTTTGTAGCATTTCAACTCCCCAGATTATAAAAATACCAAAAATAAAGTTATAATTAAATCGTCTTTTGTCGTTGAATATAACATAAAAAAATATATACATATCTGCACTGTATAAAAGCGTTGGCATAATATCAAAAATAATGTCCATTGTATTTACCCTTTCATATCTGAGATGATTTGCTTTGCAAAAAAAGTTCTGAATTTTTTTAGGTTTCTTCTAGAAATATTGATTACGTCTCCATTATCAAGACCTAACAACTTATCGTTAAAGTGGGTTATATGCTTTGTATTTACCAGAGTGCTTTGATTGGTTAAAATAAATCCATGTTCAGCAAGAGAGGTTGCCAATGATGATAACGCTCCACGACCAATTATTTGAGAATCGCGTAGTGTATAAATAAGATGGAGTTTTTGGCTCTTGCTTGTACGAATGTAGATTACATCATTCACATTTACAAGAAGTTTTTCATTATATGTATCTACTACTATGCGTATATTGTTCTTGCTTTGCATATATGTTAAAAGGTCAGACATAATATTTTGAAAAATATTGTAGGAAACAGGTTTTATAAGATATTGAAAAGGATGAACCTGAAAGCTATCATGCATATAGCTTGGATATGAAGTCACAAATACAATGTATACATCATCTGAATATTTTTTCCTTATATGTTTGGAAATCTCTAAACCATCCATATTTGGCATATCAATGTCAAGAAATACAATGTTGTATTTGTTTGTTTCAAATGAAGACAAAAATTTAGAACTGTCTGTAAAAGTGTGAATTTCACAGTCGATATCAAATTGTATTTGATATGAAATCAAGTATTTTTTTATTGAATAAATTGATGATACTTCATCGTCACAAATTGCTATATTAATATTTTTAAGAGACATTTTTTATATTCCTTATATATCCTGCAAGTAAACTTAATGTACATATTAACACACACAATGTAATAGTTTGTGTATGCTGATTGGATTTATTGTACCATAATATAAGTTGGATTCCACATATTAATATTACGGTAATCCTGGCTTTCTTTTGTAGACTGATTTTGTCTGAGATGTTAAATCTTTTATTTTCTGTATCAACAGGTGAAACTATCATAATTATGGCAATGCAGACAAAAAATATGATTGCTTGAATAGTTTCTGAATGTTCAAATGATAATTGTGGAAATAATACCACAATTATCATGATTCCATATGACAAGATGGTGCATCGCAAAGGTGTTGATGCGTGATAGCCACCTGCAAAATAGCGCAATGGCATAGTTATTATTATGAATAGAACAGATGTAATTAATCTATGAAAAATAATCCCTGTGGCAAGTGTTATAAGGTCAAAAATAATTTCTTCAAATACACATGAGAAAAGGTAGGAATATATATTTCTTTCTTTATCTGTAATTATTTTTTCTTTGATAAGGTAATTAGAAATCTTCAAACATATATAATTAATCATAAAATACTCTCCCTAATATTGATATCAAATGAGTAAAGTTAATGATAGCACGAGTGATGTATGTAGCAATAGGAATGGAGTAAACGGTCAAAATTAAGGAGTATGTGGTAATAAATTACCGTTCACTCCTTAATTTTGACCAATTAGTCCATTTTGAAAAAATAGTCGAAAAATGCATTTATAATAACCTTATAAACATAGTTGTCGATTGTATAGCAGTAGAAAGGAGGATATGCTTATGAGGAAGTTTAAGAGAATGATTGTATGCGTGATGACAGCGGTAATGACGATATCATGTATGCCTGGGGTGAGTGCACTTGCGGGGGAGAGCGAGACCACAATGGCAGAAGAGCTAGCTGTAGAAAATAATAGTGTTGCAAGAGCGGTTGCATCATATTATTATGACTATGATTGCACTAGTTATACTAAAGTAGGACATGTAACAACGGCAGGTACAACTATGACACTGATATATAATGCTTCAACGAAAGGAAAAGTGAAAATAACAGTAAAGGATTCCAGTGGAAATATTAAAAAGAATGTACTAAAAATATAGCTCCGTCATAATTTGACGGGGCTAATTGTGTATAGCGGGGGGGACATATGAAAACAAACTTATTTCTGATAACAAAATACTGGAGATATCATAAAAAGCAGTTTGCGAGCATGCTTACCTCGATAGTGATATTAACGGCTTTCCTGTTGATTGCACTTTTGATGGAGAGAACAGAATGTAGACGGCAGTATGATGACAAGCTGCGGGGAAGTAGTAAGACATTTTACCTGTATAGCAATCTTGGCAGTGATGCATATGAGGAGATGTCACAAGACAAAAGGGTCAGCATGATCGGGCGTACGGCTATATGTGGAAAGCTGGGAAATGACAAAACACAGTATACATATGGTACATATATTGACGATACGGCAGAGGAGCTTGAGTATGTAAAGCTTTCGTCGGGAAGATTCCCTGAAAAAACCGGGGAGGCAGCAGTGTACGATTATGTGTTGGAGGATATGTTTTTTACTGTTGATCCTGACTCGTATGTTGGAAAGGAAGTAACATTTGACAGTTACGATTTGGATGATACATATCTGTTGAGAACAGGTAGACATGTGGGACAGATTACGTTTACTATCACAGGTGTATTGTGTACAGACAGCAGAAGAGATCTTAAGGAGAACAGAGTAGACTGGGGATCTGACCTTTCGGAAGTACAGATGCCAACTATATATCTGTGGCGGGATGACTGTGATTTGGATGAGAATACATTCGTATATACCGCTGTCTCACTGTATGGTGATGACGAGATAACAGAGCAGTCGGAGAGCGCTATGGAAGAGTTTGCGCAGGATTATTATGACAAAACTGGAATATGGCCAAGATCCGGCCGCAGCAGATCGGCTGCAGAAGATATCTGCAACATTACCCTTGGAAACGAGAAGCTTAACAGCGAAAGTTATCTGTCGGACTCTGTCCAGGGAATACTATATTTCAGTGTTATTGCTGTGATCTTGTCGGCTATATCCCTGTTTGGCGTGATGATAACTGTTATGAGCGAGAGGCAGAAATCCCTGGATATCGTGAGAGATATAGGAGCCAGCCGGATGAAAGTGGCTTGGATACATATATTGGAATGGGGAATCCTGCTGGTTTCAGGAGTGATATGCGGTGGAGTCGTTGGAATCACTGTATATGAGGTCATACTCGAGATTCAAAGTCGTTTTCTGAGGCTGCCTAAATTGCGCGGTTATACAGTGGAGTGGTGTGTACAGCAGATTACAGAAAATCCATTTGTAATCTCTGTTGTGTGTGCAACAGGTACATTTACTCTTGGATATTTACTTTTTTATATATACCTTCATATAAAATCAAGAAGACTTATAAGAAGAGATCGTGTGAGATCATTCGGGAGAATCAAATCGGTGGTTTCCGGTATTCCATTTGCAAATATAATGCAGATGTTGTCTGTTGCCCTGATCCTGTTTGCGGCGGTGATGTGCTACGCATTCTGCTCTATGGACGGCAAGGGAAAAGGATATTTTCACAATGATGATCTGGACAGAGACACATATTATACATATGGACAATTGGATATGGAAACCAGTGATGTAGATATATGCCTTTATGATCAGGGGTCGGGGATTACTGGTGGAGTATTGCTTACAGATACAGGACTTACTGAGGATGGGCGCAAGAGCATTGCGGATATGAACGAAGTAAAGTCAATAGAGAGTTTCTCCACAAACGATGGCTTTGATATATTTTATGATAGAAATGACGAGGATATTCCGGATGGATTGTGGCAGGCGGAGGTCCAGTTTCCGGAAGATACAGAAGAATTCTATCATGCAGACGATAGATTTTATTTCAACGTTCCAGCGATATGGCTGGATGATAACGGAATGAGAAAGCTGGATAAATATGTAAAAGAGGGGTCAATAGGTACCCATGAAAATGGTGTGGCGTGTGTTGAATATGAATATGACGGAATGACCGCGGAGTCGCCATATAAGATAGGCGATGTAATGCATACAATGACAGTGAACGGAAAAGGCGAATACAAGGAGACTGTTGAAATCGTGGATGCGATAATCGTGATCCCAGAGACCACAAAGGAGAGCGATCCGATATTGTACGCAGGTCTTGACAGAGCTTCACAGTATGGATATGCAATAGTAGCTTCACAGGACACAGCAGTCAGTATTGGGATGTTTAAGACATGTTATGACGTTACATATATATCTCTAAGCAACAGGGGAGATATTGATAGAGTTGTATCCAGGTTTGCTGACATATTGGACTCTTCAATGGAACTCAGGATACGAACGATAGATGAGTGTGATAAGGAGTATCGTGAGGCATATATATCACAGTATGCGAGCACAATATGTCTGTTCTTTATTCTTCTTATCATGGCGGCATGGGGATATTGGGAACTTGTCACCATGCGTTACCAGAATGGCAGGCGGAACGTGGCGATCATGCGGGCTCTTGGAATGGAGAAGCACTCATGGAACATGACGTTTATATGGTATAACATAAGAAATGCCCTGGTATCATGTGCTGTCGGAGCCGGTATGGTGTATGGCATGAGATGGCTTTTGCGCTACAAGTACGAACAGGCGCTAAACATGTTCAACTGGCCGGAGACAGATTTATGGAACGTCGATGCAGATGTTATAAAAGAGGTAACGAGACTCCAGCATGTATTTCTATTCGACAGCGAGATATTTGTTGTCCCTGTGGGAAGAGCGTTGGTACTGATAGGAACATTCCTTGTTGTGATTTCGACGATTATTACGGTGCTGGTCATTCATAAGAAGAAATCGGAAGAGATAATTGATGATCTGGCTGAAAAAGAGTAAGGGGGACGATGCATATGATTCAGATAAAGGATTTAAATAAGACGTATGGTGAAGGAACAAATGCTGTTCATGCACTTCGCAACTGTAACGTGGAATTTGAGTATGGAAAATTTACGGCGATTATAGGAACATCAGGCAGTGGAAAGTCAACATTGCTGCATCTGATGGGCGGACTGGATACAAAGGCAGAAGGAGAGATATTCTATGATGATGAAGATATACTCAGATATTCAGATGCACAGCTTGCAAAATTCCGCAGAAAAAATATAGGTTTCGTATTCCAGTTCTTCAATCTGGTGCCAGAGCTGACAGCAAAGGAAAATATATTCCTGCCAATGATGATAGATAAGGTTAAGGTAGATGAGGAGTACTTTGATAAGCTTACTGAAAAACTTGGAATTTCAGAGAGACTGACACATTATCCGTCACAGTTGTCCGGTGGACAGCAGCAGAGGGTTGCGATAGCCAGAGCGCTCATACACAAACCAAAAGTGTTGCTCTGCGATGAACCTACCGGAAATCTGGACTCTCAATCAGGAAAAGAAGTCCTGAGACTGCTTAGAGAACTGCAGAGTGAAGATAGACAGACTATAATTATGGTTACTCACGATGGAAATATAGCAGATCAGGCCGATCGTATCGTAAGGATAGAAGATGGACAGATAAAATGTGTATAATATTCACACAATTATATACATAAAAGACAAATTGATGGTAAAACGCAACAACAATGACAATAAAATTAATAAATTGTCAAAAAATATGTTGACGATTTGCCTTGCATCATGTATAATAAAGGTACATTAAAGAACGGCCATTTGAAAAAGATACAGATGGCACACCATAGATTGTCACCCGTGACACGTAACATGTACGAAGTTATCTCAGAGATTTATAGAATCGTGAAAAAGACTTTACACATGGTGCGCAGGAAACAGAGATCCGTGGTACAAGTTCACGAAAGGAGGAGGTTCCGTTGGAGACAATTGAAGAACATTTTTATCATGATGGTAACTCAGAACTGGGAAGTTGTTTCCACACGAGATGCCTTTAAGATAAATCTTGAATCAGTCCACATGTAGATGCTGTATATAGCATGATTGAAGTGCCAGGACGCAGGTATTTGATACCAGATTTGATCCATCGTGATTGTTCAAAACACAAGATATGAGTGGTGTTTCAAGGGCATCAGGTCATATCACATACCGCAAGACCAGTGCTTATAAGAGGTTGGTACATATACAAGTTCATGCAGTGCATGTTATGAGTAGATGCAATTCGTACCCTGATAGTTTATATTCCGGTAAGTTTAATCTCTAGGCACAACGAATTTTTTCATAGATATTTATAATATAGTGGAAGAATCAATGGCATGTGTGGAAACATTCAGATATTTTGATTAGATACTTCAATATTTAAAAAATGAATAAACTAATATAAAGCCAGTTGGTATTATGCCAGCTGGCTTTTTTATGTATTAATTACAACGTGTGTTAAACCACTGATTACCCGCTCTGCGAGCAGTAACAATCCGTGCGGCAACAAGAAACTAATATTAATTGCAAATAACTTAAATTATTGACTAATATGACGTGCAAAAGCAATAAAAAACAACTTAAATATTCGGTAATTAATGACATGTTCAACAATTAAAAAATGAGTTAATATAAGTATATGTATAAATATTAATCACGAATTAGGCTGTTCGTGGTGAGTAAAGTGGAGGAATATCACAAAAAAGAAAGGGTAAGGAATATGGTGAGATTTAGAACAAGACTTGTTGCTGTGACATGTGCAGTTGCAATGGTTGGCTCATTCTGGGGAAGTGCAGGGGCAATAGTCTCAGCTGATGCATCAGAGCCGTCTGCGGAAATGGCGTGGAGCATCACTACAGACAAACTGGTATTTGACACTGGCGCAGATGCCAAGTGGACAGATAAAATTTATGCCAGCAATGATGAAGGTACATACCCAGAGTTAGGCAGGATCGATGATGTGTCTGTGGGTAAAAAGGCTGTGCTCACGGCAAATGTAACACTTAATGGAGATTTTTCAGGATTGGATGGTGCGGAGGCTGCTGACGGAACGTATAATGTGATCCAGCTTTCCTGTGCGATCAAGACTGGCGATGGATGGACATACACCAAGTCTGATGATTATCCATTCCTTAAAGCGGAAAATTTTACAGATGGCAAGACACAGGTATCATTTGCATTTGATGTGGAGGATACAGGAGCTGTGAACGAGATAATATTCCAGTACAATTCAAACTCTGCATATACTGGAACAATATCAATATCTGATGTAGAGATTCAGAGTGATGATTCAGGAGAGGAGCCTGATGGTGGAGAAGAGCCAGGTGGCGGATCATCAGCAACAGGAAATGTGACAGGTGTGGCAGCACCTTCGATCACAGACAATACAGTATGGAGCAGTTCAGATGCGGTTCTCACATTTGACGCTGCTTCAGATACGACATGGAAGGATAAGGCGTACGCCAGCAATGACAGCGCTACATATGCCGACATGGCGAGAATAGAGGGTGCAACTGTAGGTGAAAAGGCGAAACTCACAGCTACGGTTTCACTTGATGGCGATATATCAGGCCTTGACGGTGCTGAGGCGTCAGACGGATCATATAATGCGATCCAGCTTGCTTGCGCTATCAAGGCAGGCGACAGCTGGACATATGTCAAGTCAGATGACTACCCATTCTTAAAGAGTGAGAACTTTACAGATGGCAAGTGTAGCGTAGAGTTCAACTTTAACGGAGTGGATGCAGGCGATGTTCAGGAGATCGTATTCCAGTACAATGCAAACTCAGCATTTACAGGAAAGGTTCTCATTGGCGGTGTTGCAGTTGACAAGGTAGAGAGTGGCAAGAAGCCGACAACATCAGAGACTGAGGCTGGAAATTTTGCAGATGCAAGCCTTGTGTTTGACACAGCGAGCGATGCAAAGTGGACAGACAAGGCATTTGCCAGCAATGATACAGGAAGCTATACAGATATTCCTACAGTAGACAATGTCAAAGTTGGAGCAAAGGCAAAGCTCACAGCTACAGTTACACTTGATGCAGATGCAACGGGACTTGATGGTGCCGAGGCGTCGGACGGGTCATATAACGCGATACAGCTTGCATGTGCCATGAAGACTGGAGACAGCTGGGATTACGTCAAGTCAGGCGACTATCCGTTTATCAAGGCTGAAAACTTTGTCGATGGCAAGTGCGATATATCATTTGCATTTGATGTATCAGAGGTGGGAAATGTACAGGAGATCGTATTCCAGTACAATTCCAACTCAGCATATGCCGGCAAGATCACAATAAGCAACGTTAAGGTACTTGATGTTAAGGAGAGCAGCGGCGGACTTGAGCAGAGAGACCCTGCAGTCATCTCAGATCTCTCATCAGTTGATGATTATGGCAAGTGGAGCACGGAGGCCGGATATGCATACAAGCACGGCGATGCAGCCAACAAGGCAGGTACTGCCAAACCTGACATATCATATGACAGTGCAAATGAGAGACTTAAGGTTTCTGTTGACTACTCAGCAGATTCAACTTCCTCATGGAGTGAGGCAAAGGTTAAGTGTGTTCCTACAGAGGCTATGGATGTGAGCCAGTACAATCAGCTCAGTGTGGATATCATCTACCCGGCAAAGCTCAAGGGAAGCAAGATCAAGTTTTTTGCAGATGGAATAATAAATAAAGATACAACCATTGACGATGATGCAGAGGATATCGGCGATGGATTAAAGAAGGCTACAGTTACTATGGGATTTACTCCGACAGATAAACCACTCACAGATGTGACAATAGGAATCATAGGAAGCAGCACAAGCTTCAAGGGCAATGTATATCTTGATAATCTTGTTCTGTCACAGGCAGATACAACAAAGAATTTTGTTGAGATAACAGAGACTCCTGGTGCTGGTTCACCAGCGGATCTTTCACAGATGCCATCATCAGTTAGAGTGAGTGATGCGAATGCTGCAGACAGTGCAAAGGCACTTGCGGCATACCTGAATACGCTCATGAACAGCGATCAGGTTCTGTTCGGACATCAGAATGATGTGAGCAGAAGCGTAAATCCACAGGCGTCACTCGGTGATGTATATGATGTGACTGGACAGGTCAGCGGTGTGTTCGGAATCGACTCACTGGCAGTTACAGGCTCGGAGGCAGGCGGTTCAGACGTGGCTTCGGCACTGGCAAACTCAGTGGCATACAGCAAGACTGCAGCGGCAAATGGTGCGATCGTGTCATTGTCAATGCATATGCCAAACTTCTCCAGCTCCAAGATAGTGAAGAACTCGGATGGAACATACAGTTTCTACGGATGTGATTTCTCAGAGTCCAAGGATCTGTCAAATGACATAGTAAAGCAGATTCTCCCAGGTGGAGAGTACAATGAGGTATTTACAGCTTACCTCGATGTGATCGCAGACTACGCATCACAGCTTCAGGCTGCAGGAATACCTATCATGATCAGACCATTCCACGAGAATACAGGAAGCTGGTTCTGGTGGGGATCAATGAACACAGCTGAGACATACAAGTCTCTCTACAGATATACCAAGGATTACATGGAGCAGAGCGGTGTACACAACCTTCTCTGGGTATACTCGCCAAACGGACCTATCACATCAGAGGCAGCTTACATGTCATACTATCCAGGCGATGAGTATGTAGATATCCTTGCATTTGACTACTACAACGATTACAATTCGTACCCTGCAGCTGCAGACAATTCTTTCTTTGACAGTCTTGATACAACATGTAATATCGTGTCATCAATAGCTGCAAAGAGGGGCAAGATACCAGCCATCGCTGAGTGCGGTGTCAGAGTCATGAAGAAGGATGGTTCAGACAACGAGGGACTTCTCGTAAAGGGTAATCCGGTTGGAACAGAGGCTTCAGGAAAGAACTGGTATCAGGAAGTCAACGACATTGCGAAGAAGAACAACATGCCATACTACCTCGTATGGGCAAACTTCGGAGATACCAACTTCTACGTTCCATATAAGTATGACGACACACATGGACAGGAGCTTATAAATGACTTCATAAAGTACTACAACGACGACTCATCAATATTTGGTGGCGATACAGGATTCTACAGTAACATGGGAACCCTTGCAGGAGTATCTGCAAATACATACACGGGCCAGATGGGTTACATGGTATATCCATTTGACAGAGATACCATCCTCAAGGCGACAACACTCAAGGCTGGTGTTAAGAATGCATCAAAGGTTCAGTTCATTATCAACAATCCTGATACAGGTGTTAAGCTTACACTCAACGCTGAGGCTGGAGCCGAGATTGCCGCTGCAGGATCAGAGCCAACACTTTACACGGCTGATCTTACAGAGAAGAATCTCAGCAAGCTTGGAAAGACAGATACAGCAACCATCACACTCCTGGCAGATGGCGAGCAGCTCGCACAGCTGTCACACATAAGCCTTGGAAAGGCCAAGGATAAGGCTCCTGCAAATGTCATCGAGGACTTCGAGTACTATTCAGGAAGCGACGGACTTCTGGATTCCACATACACATCTAACTCAGCCGCAGGATGCAGCTCAAGCTTTGTTCTTGACAAGACTCATAAGAACGGTGGCACATACGGCGGTGCGTTCAAGTATAAGCTTGAGACAAATGGATCAGAGGTGTGGACAGGAAGGATTAAGTCAGAGCTTACAAACAATGATTTCTCAAAGTATAATGCGCTTGAGATGTGGGCACAGCCGGACGGTATGGGACAGAAACTTGTGATCCAGATCACAGATGGAAGCGGCGAGGAATTTGAGGTATACCTCACAGATTTCGTAAAGGGAACAAAGGCACAGTATGTTACTATTCCATTCAGCTCATTCAAGGGTAAGAAGGGTGGTACACTCGATGCATCGGATATAGTCAAATTTGCTGTATGGTGCAACTCGATCGTGCCGGAGGATCACACTGGCAAGTGGACAGTTGACTCAACTATCTACTTTGATGGAATCCAGGCAGTGAAGCTCACAGATGATATGCTCAAGAAGAATCCAGTGGACAAGAATGGACTTATCATAACAGATAAGTCACTGGTTAAGAAGGATGAGGCAGATCCGGGTAAGGCCAATCCAACAACAGAGGCTCCAACCACAGAGAATCCAACCACAGAGGATCAGACTACCGAGGCTCCAACAACTGAGAAGCCTGGCAATGACGACAAGACAACTGAGGCTACCACAGCAGCAACAACGGATGGAAGCACAGGTGGAAATGGACAGAACGTGGTAAATACAGGAGATAAGTCACCTGTAGACGTAATGTTTGCGATAATGATAGCATCACTTATCATGGCTGGTGCAGGCTATATCGTTATCAAAAAGGATAAGAAGTAATACTCATTTTAGCCATACAAAGAGCCCCGCTGTCGGCGTTGATGAAGACCACCGGCAGTGGGGCTTTATTTGTTGGTTTATATTTGTATGCAATATCAGTTTGCAGCACGTCTCTTCTCAACAAGCTTCTCCACAGGGGTTGTGAGATACATTATGGAGAGCATCAGTGTACAGCAGAACCAGATGATAGGCTCTGTGATGGTAACTCCGAGATATCCAAGTCTTGGAGTGAGGATCATAACCGCAAGTACCTTGCCGATCAGCTCTATAGTGGATGACATGACCGGAACGATCTTCCTGCCCATTCCCTGCATTGCACATCTCAGGACGAACAGAGGACCAAGTACATAGAAGCACGTCACGCCGATCCTTACATATCTCACGGCCGGATCTATGATGGCACTGGCAGATGTACCTGCAACCAGCTTTATAAGTGCCGGGCTGAGCAGCCAGCCGAATATTATCATGACAGTGGTTATGATCGTGTTTATGATGATCGCAGCCCTCACACCCTGATGTACCCGGTCGTATCTGCCTGCGCCCATATTCTGGCTTACATATGTCGTCACGGCATTTCCTACTATATATAACATGAACATGAGGATATCAAATATCTTTCTTGCCGCTGTGTGGGCGGTTACTATATCAGTTCCGAGTCCATTGATGGCTCTCTGGAGTATGACCGTTCCGATGTTCACTATACAGCTCATAAATCCCATGGCAAGTGCGGACTGTATGAGGTCTGCCCGATCACTCTTCTCTACGGAGTATTCATCCTTCTCCGGAATCAGATACTTTGCCTTCACAAGTATATAGATCAGGGCAAGTATGCCCGCCAGCGCCTGTGATATATCGGTGGCGATGGCTGCACCCCGTACTCCCATGTCAAATGCTCTTATGAAAAGAAGATCCAGAACGATATTGAGTACAACTGATATACCGAGGAATATAAGAGGCGTCTTGCTGTCTCCGACTGCACGCAGTATGTTGGCGCACAGATTATATAATGAACAGAATATAATTCCAACGATTATGATTATAACGTAGCTTGCTGCCATATCCAGTATGTCGTCTGGTGTTTTGAGAAGTACCAGGATAGGCCTTATAAATATGAGACTCAGAACGGTCAGGACAATGGATGCCAGCAGTGTCATGATGGCCGATGCACCGATACATCTTCTCATATTGTGATAGTCCTTTGCACCGTAGTATTTGGCTATAGGGATGGCAAGCCCCATGGTTCCGCTGTTGAGGAAGCCTATTATCATATTCGAAATGACTGAGGTTGCGCCAACCGCGGCGAGTGCCTGTGAGCTTACGTAGTTGCCCACGATGGCTGAGTCTGTAAAACTGTATAACTGCTGTGCGATCTGTCCCAGTATCATAGGAACAGCAAATAACCATATGACTTTCATTGGTTTTCCGACTGTCAGATCTTTCATATATAATAACCCTCCTTATTTTTTTGCGCCTGATATTCGATTGTACAACAGTTCGCGATAAAGTCAATGTGGTTTTTGCTTAATTTTAAAGAAAAATGTTTTATTTTGTTATATAAAATGTTATGTTAAAGTGTAACGATTAAAAATTGCTTGATTGTGCATACTAACATTTGACATATATTATAGAAAGAAATGGAAAATATGGAAAAGAATAACATACAAAAAAATAAGCGTAACAGGAAGAGACATGCGGAGCTCGAGAGAATGGCGTTATACGCAGTGGGCGTCATTCTGCTGGGACTGGTCATAGGCCTTGCTGTGAAAAACTACAGACTTAAGAGTAAACTGGATAATCGTAATGAAAAGGACTCGGTTGTCACAGGAACATCGACGGACAGTGATAATACGAATGGCGATGCCTCAGTAGCAACAACAGAAAAGGCTGCGGAACTCAAGGTTCAGGGAACTGTGGAATGTACAGACATAGCGGTTCCGGAGACGGAGCAGGAAGAGAATTATAATGGTGAGGATCTGGCGGACAATGGCTGTCCGTATGCCATCAAGATAAACAGACAGGAAAATATAGTTACTATATATAAGCTGGATGCCACAGGTTATTACACCGTTCCGGTTAAAGCCATGCGCTGTTCGGTATCACCGGTGGGAGAAACTCCAGTCGGACTGTTCAACATACAGCTAAAGTGGGACTGGCTTGCACTGTTTGACAACTGTTATGGCCAGTATGTGTCACAGATAGACGGTGACACTCTGTTCCATTCCGTACCATATCTTGACACCACAAAGGATTCTCTTGAGACATGGGAATTCAACAAGCTTGGAACAGGGGCATCACTGGGATGCGTCAGACTGTGTGTTGCAGATACCAAATGGATATACGAGAACTGTGAGGCCGGAACATATGTGGATATATTTGACAGTAATTACTATGGACCACTTGGAAGACCTGTGCCGGTGACCAGACTGGATAACACTGATGAGACCGGATGGGACCCGACAGACATGGTTGAGGAGAATCCGACCGCAGGAACAGCCGTGATATACGGTGCGGAGAGCCACAGCATAAACCAGGGCGAGAACTATGACACAATGGCGGGAATATGGGCCTTCAATTCACAGCGTGAGGATGTAACGGACCAGTTGAAGGTTGAGGGAACCGTGGACAATATGAAGCTGGGGAAATATACAGTAAAGTACAGCTTTACAGATCAGGGCAAGGAGATATGGAAGAGTATCGAGATAACAGTGGAGGATGATGAAGCCCCTGTTATAACAAGGGTTCCTGTGGAGATAAAGCTGGAGAGTTACAATGGACAGGCTGATGAGCTTGCAGAGCTTGTTGCATCTTATGTGAACGCACAGGATGGTGATACACTGATAAGGACAGGAGTGGCCACAGATGGCAATGGCAAGACTCTGGATGGACAGGCACTCACAAGTCTTGGACAGGACGTTATATGCGTGGCTGTTAACAAGATGGAGTCTAAGGCGGGCAGCTATACAGTTGTGTGCTGTGCGCAGGACAGCAGCGGTAACAGATCATCCTATCACACAGTCACAGTCACCGTTGAAAAGTAGAGGTGGATCATGGCAGACAGGAAAAGTACGATTTATGATCTCGAAGCAGAGAAGATAAAGGAAAAGATAATCATATTTGCCGCCGATACAGGTGGATATACACAGAAAGAGGTCTCACTGGAGATACAGGCATCCCTGGACGAGCTCACGGAGCTCATAGACACAGCCGGAGCCGAGGTCGTGGGACGACTGGTGCAGAACAGGGACCGCATTGCAAATGACCTGTATCTGGGAAGAGGAAAGGTTGAGGAGCTCAGGGAGATGATATATGAGCTGGGCGCCACAGGAGTGTGCTGTGATGACGAGCTGTCACCGGCACAGTTGATGAACCTTCAGGACGCACTGGACATAAAGGTTATGGACAGGACAATGGTCATTCTCGATATATTTGCAGCACATGCTGGAAGCTACGAGGGCAAGCTGCAGGTGGAACTTGCACAGCTCAAGTTCAGGGCAACCAGACTTGTTGGAATGAGAGATTCGCTGTCGAGACTTGGCGGTGGAATCGGAACGAGAGGACCCGGAGAGAAGAAGCTGGAGATAGACAGACGAGTCATAAGGGACAGGATTTCCAGACTGAAGGCGGAGCTCAGGAACGTTGAATCCCAGAGAAGCCAGCAGAGAAAGCAGAGACAGAGGAGCGCTGTGCCGGTTGTGGGCATAGTCGGATACACAAATGCGGGCAAGTCGACCCTGCTGAATGCACTCACGGGGGCAGGAGTATTACAGGAAGACAAATTATTTGCGACCCTTGATCCTACGACAAGAGGATACAAGCTGCCGGGCGGACAGAATATACTGCTCACCGATACGGTCGGTTTTATAAGGAAGCTGCCGCATCATCTGGTCGAGGCTTTTGGCTCCACTCTGGAGGAGGCAAAATACTGTGATGTCATCCTTCATGTTGTGGACGCATCGGATGAAAACTGGGATAAGAACATAGAGACGGTGTACAGCACATTAAAGCAGCTCAAGATAGAAGAGAACTCGGGAAAACCTGTGATAACTGTATTCAACAAGATAGACAGAATATCAAAGGATGATCTGGTGGGTGTGCGCGATCTGAGAGCGGACAAGACTCTGTATATCTCGGCTGCCACGGGACAGGGACTCCCGGAGCTTGCCAGTGCGATAGAGGAAATACTCAGAAATCAGAAGTCATATATAAGGCATACATTTGCATATTCTGAAGCAGGACTCACAGGACTTATCCACAAATATGGTGAGATCCAGACAGAGGAATATCTGGACGATGGCATATTTATAGAGGCTTATGTTCCAAAGTCCATACTTGGAAAACTTGGCCTCAGTTTCGATGGTGAAGCTGATTTTTAGTGCCGGCAATGTGGCGTATCAGGCGTTAACGTGCCATTTCACATTGCTTACATAATATAAAGAGATAATAAAAAATGTTTACATTTTATAAGTATTTGTGTAAATTTACAGAGGAAGGATAATGGTTATTCACACAGAAAGGGAGATATTATGAGTGATAATAACATGAATCAGATGCCGGACGGAATGAATCCTAACGGCGCCGATGGTCCACAGCCATCACAGAACCAGCAGGGTGATGCGGGTCAGCAGTATAGCGCAGACCAGCAGTATGCAGGACAGTACGGTCAGCAGCAGTACGATGCAAACCAGCAGTACGCAGCAGATCAGCAGTACGCAGGACAGTACGGCCAGCAGCAGTATGGAGCGAACCAGCAGTACGCAGGACAGTACGGTCAGCAGCAGTATGGAGCGAACCAGCAGTACGCAGGACAGTACGGCCAGCAGCAGTATGGAGCAAACCAGCAGTACGCAGGACAGTACGGCCAGCAGCAGTATGGAGCGAACCAGCAGTACGCAGGACAGTATGGCCAGCAGCAGTACGATGCAAATCAGCAGTTTGCGGGTCAGCAGTTTGCAGATCAGTACGGTCAGCAGATGAATGCACAGCAGAGTGTATATGATCAGACCGTGAACATGTATGGTGATCAGGCGCACAAGCCTGAGTCTCCAAAGAAGAGAAAGGGTATCAAGATAGCCATAATAGCAGTTGTGGCAGCGCTTGTTATCATAGCAGCACTTGTTGTTGTATTCTTCGTGTTCATCAAGAAGAGCCCTAAGGATGCGGTCAAGGATGCGATGGAGAACACAGCAAAGGAACTTGAGAACAATAATATTGCAGGTATCGTCGGAGCAGATGACATAGATGTCGACAAGCTGGACGTTCAGTCAGATTTTACCATCGACAAGGTTGCCGGAGATGGTCAGCTCGACGGTTCAACATTTACATTTGACGCAAGCACAGCCAAGAGCGACGGACAGAACAGCTTCAAGCTTGGTTCTTCCATGACACTGGCAGGCGAGACAGTCAGTGCGGATGTTGTAATGATCGGTCAGACGCTCTATATGTCATGTCCTGATCTCTTTACCAAGACATTTTCATTTGACATGAACAGTGTTATGGCAGAGCTCGACAGCAAGGATGCGGGAGCCGGCGGTTCAGTTGACAGCGAGGCTCTTCAGAAGATCATAGATGAGGATCTCAAGCCGGCTGCAGATAAGCTTGCAGAGTCCATAACATATGAGAAGGTCGGCAAGGATGAGTTTACAAATGCAAATGGCAAGACTATCAAGGCAGACCACTACACAGTGACAATCACAACAGACGCTATAGATGAGTTCTCACAGGCACTGGTTGACTGTCTGAACAAGTACATGGACAGTAATCTGTCAGATGATATGATGGATCAGATGGGTGTTACAAAGGATCAGCTCAAGCAGTCCATCGGCACTATTCCATCTCTGGTCAGCGCAGTAATGACAAAGGATGCCGTTGCAAATGTATACGTAGAAAACGACAAGGTGATCCGTGTTGACTGGGATTATGATCTTGCAGCAGCAGGCGTTAAGATTTCATTCACAGCAGATTACATGGGTGACGGAAATGTCACATCAGATGCTGTAACAAAGATAGCACTTACATACGGTTCAGATGTAAATATAGAGCTCAAGAGTGAGTCAAAGACTGACACATCAGGAGATAAGATATCAACTGACAAGAAGTACACATTATCAGCAATGAGCGGCGGAGAGAGCCAGGAGTTCACAGGAAATGTGACATCAGACTATGACAAGAACAGCGGTAAGATGAGTGGAAGCATATCTGTTGATGTACAGGGGGAGACTGCTCAGGCTGTATTTGAGGGTGTCCTTGCAGATGTCAAGAAGGGCGAGTCATTCAGCATAAATGATGCAAAGCTCACAGTTACAGTATCAGGCGAGGATGTTCTTCAGTGCTCAGGAAATCTCAAGGTAGCAGAGAAGGACAACAAGATAGAGGCTCCTGCAGCAGGAGATGTGGTTGATTACTCAGTTCTCAACAGTGATGATGTAGATCAGTACATCAACATGGATAAGATGGAAAAGATTGTATCAGCATGGAGCGAGATATTTGACTCAGTAAGTGTTGACGGCAGACTTGACGGAAAGTTCGGCACCGACTCAAAGGATACTGGGGAGGAAGAGCCTGAGACAACAGAGGCAGCTACAACAGAGGAAGCAACCACAGAGAAGTCAAATGACAGCACAGAGGAGGAAGACCTTTCAAAGGTTACATTAAGCCTTGGCGATAAGTCAGTAAAGATCAATGATCCAAAGGGATACGAGAGAAGCTATGCTTCAGAGTATACCATATCTTATAATGATGAGAAGGGCGATGTATATGCAAGCTATTCTACATATACACACTATTCAGCAAGTGATCTTGTGAAGAACATGAAGGATACTTACACAGAGTATTACAACGATGAGAACTCCAAGGTCAACGAGATGACAGATGGCACAGTGAAGGCAAAGGATGGCACAGAGGTAACATATCTTGTGATACAGCTCACATCATATGATATGGACAGAACAGAGGTGCTGTTGGTATATCCTACAGGCGAGGATGTAGTCACATGTTCTATCAGCTACTGGGATAAGGTCGACAAGGTTGACGCGCAGAAGCTGTGTGAGACATTCATGGATGCAATTGAGATAAAGTAATAGCTGTACAACGTGCAGGGAAAATGTGAAAAAGGCAGGAGGCAGTGATGAAGGTCGTTAATGTGAAGAATGTGGCGATAGGAGAGGGAATGACTAAGATCTGTGTACCTCTGGTAGCTCCGACGGATTATGATGTGGACTATCAGTTGAGGATCATAGCGAAGTCGGAACCAGACATGGTGGAATTCAGAGCGGATATGTACGAGAAGTGCTTTGACAGAGAGGCACTTATGAAGACTCTGGCGAAGATCCATGATAAGCTGGGGCAGTTCCCTATTATATTTACATTCCGAACAAAGGGCGAGGGTGGCTGCATGGAGGCAACACTCAGCCAGTATCACGACCTTCTTATTGACGCTATAGACAGTGGATATATAGACATCGTGGATATAGAATATTTCTCCGACATGGAGATTGTGGATGAAGTCATAGCGGAGGCTCATTCCAAGGGCGTGTATGTCATAGTGTCTAATCATGATTTCAAGACTACTATACCTATGGAACAGATAGTTGACAGATTTAAGTCCATCATATTCACAGGTGCAGATATAGCCAAGATAGCCATGATGCCTGAGGAGGGATCGCAGGTCGTAGATATGATGCAGGCTGCAAAGGAACTGCAGGATAGAGGAAATCAGACGCCTCTCATAGTTATATCCATGGGCGAGCTCGGCGTGGAGACGAGAACCACAGGCGAGATGTATGGCAATACAGTATCATTTGCCACGGCGGGAATACCTTCCGCTCCGGGACAGATATCTGTGGATGCACTGAGAAGCCAGCTCACTATGATACATCACATCATAGCTGGCAAATAATATTAAATATATGATCTTATTATTCTGGAAGTCACGGATGAATGCCGTGGCTTCCATTTTTTTAGTGTTGTGTGGCTTGTTTCGAAGATATATGGTATTATGACATAAATGTTCCGGGGCCTTGTATGGCAGACGGCGGCTAAGGAGATAAGAATATATGGAAGAAAAGATACACAAGAGGAGAGTTCGCTACAGTGGAACTCATCCGAAGAGGTTTGAGGAGAAATATAAGGAGCATGATCCTGAGAAATATGCCGATACGATAGAGAAGGTTATAAGCAAGGGCAGTACTCCGGCGGGAATGCACATATCAATATGTGTAAATGAGATACTGGATTTTCTTCAGATACAGCCGGGACAGCAGGGGCTTGATGCGACACTGGGCTATGGTGGTCACACAAGGCGTATGCTGGAGAAGCTTCAGGGAAAAGGTCATATGTATGCACTGGATGTTGATCCTATAGAGATAGTGAAGACGAAGAAGAGGCTGGAGGATGCCGGCTACGGGGAGGATATACTCACGATAAAGCAGACAAATTTCAGGAATATCGACCAGGTGGCAGAGGAGGCCGGGGGATTTGATTTTATCCTTGCGGATCTCGGAGTGTCTTCCATGCAGATAGACAATCCAGACAGGGGATTCACATACAAGTTTGATGGACCACTTGATCTGAGGCTTGATCCGGAGAAGGGTGAGTCGGCGGCGGAGCGTCTACGAGAGGTTTCGTATGAGGAACTCGTTGGGATGTTCCAGGAGAACTCGGACGAGCCTTATGCGGAGGAGATCGCCACGGTCATCATGAAGAGAAACCGAACTAAGAATTATGTGGAGACCACCACGCAGATGAAGGATGCAATCGAGGAGGCATTGGCATTTGTGCCGGAGAAGGACAGAAAAGAGGCTGTAAAGAAATCCTGTCAGAGGTGTTTTCAGGCTCTGCGAATAGATGTGAACAGTGAGTTTGAGGTTTTGTATGATTTCCTTGACAAGCTGCCGGATGCGCTCAGACCTGGTGGAAAAGTGGCGATACTGACATTCCATTCAGGTGAGGACAGACTGGTAAAGAGAGCGTTCAAGGCGGGAGCGAAGGCTGGTGTTTACAGCGAAGTCAGCAAGGATGTCATCAGACCGTCAGCGGAGGAGTGCGCCCGCAATCCGAGAGCAAGATCGACGAAGATGAGATGGGCTGTAAAAGCAGAATAAAGGACACAGAAAGGCGACATCGTCTGTATATCATGTTAATATGATGACAGGGGATGTCGCCTTTTGGACATATTTTTCAGATGTATTGTGGCTGACTATTTCACAGGAGTTGAGACAAGTGAGATGAATGTGAGCTGCGCCTGTGATGGCATACAGGCAGAGGAAATGCTCTATGAGGATCAGTATGATCTTTTTTCGGTGGAGATAAGCCCCCGGTAAATGCGTAACAGGCATACGGAGGATAGTAAAAATGTCCGTGATAATTTAGACAGAGCATTTATAAAAATTATAATAAAAATTTCATATATAATAAAAAATATTCATATTTTTTTGATGTAATAGGTATGATATACTTCAAAATGTAGTGATAACTTGCATATATAAAAAGAAACCATCGTAAGGATAATTTTAAGAGAGGTATCAATATGGGAGATTATAAGGCAGCAGAGAATAGATATAAGAATGTTGAAGGTACAGGATTTTACAGACATTGCGGAAAGAGCGGTCTCATGATGCCGCCTCTGGCACTTGGTCTCTGGCACAACTTTGGAACAAATGACGATTATGAGAATATGAAGAAGATGTGCTTTACCGCATTTGACAACGGAATAACACATTTTGATATAGCAAACAACTATGGCCCGGTGTACGGAAGTGCGGAGGAAAACTTTGGAAAGATACTCAGAGAGGAACTGGGTGCGTACAGGGATGAGCTGATAATCAGCACGAAGGCCGGATTCGATATGTGGGAAGGCCCTTACGGCAACTGGGGCAGCAGAAAATATCTAATAGCAAGTCTTGACCAGAGCCTTAAAAGACTTGGCATCCCATATGTGGATATATTCTATCATCACAGAATGGATCCGAACACTCCACTCGAGGAGACCATGGGAGCATTGGCGCAGATAGTGAAGAGTGGAAAGGCACTTTATGTCGGACTCTCCAACTATGACGGACCTACCATGGCAAAGGCGGAGCGCATACTTGATGAGCTTCATGTGCCATTTGTGATAAATCAGAACAGATACAGCATACTGGACAGATCTGTCGAGAACAATGGGCTTTTGAAGCAGACATACGCATCAGGCAAGGGACTCATATGCTTCTCGCCTCTGGCACAGGGAATGCTGACAGACAGATATCTGAAGGACATGCCGGCGGACAGCAGGGCTGTGAAGGACGGAAGATTCCTTCATGAGGATCAGGTGCTTGAAACTAGACCTCTCCTCAACCAGTTAAATGAGATCGCAGCCGGATATGATATGAAGCTCTCAGAGCTGGCAATAGCATGGCTGCTGAACAAGCCGGAGGTCACAACAGTGCTTATCGGTGCTTCAAAGCCTGAGCAGATCATCAGCAATCTCAAGGCTGCTGAAAAGCAGGCACATACAGTCATGACCGATGACGAATTACAGAAGATCGAGGATGCCGTTGCAGCATTTGGAAGATCATAAAATAGGCAAAACTTTCTTTTCATACATCCTCGCAGGAGAAGCCGGATAGAGCTTCTCCTGTTTTTTATATCTGTGCAGACGCTGGGAGAAGTCTGTGCTGTTACAAATACATAAAAGTATGGTATTATATCACACAGAATCTATGTTACGGAGAAAACTGGTGAAGGAATATATAAATGAAGCACTTGAAAAATATATAGAGAAGGGTACATACCCGTGGCACATGCCTGGGCACAAGAGACAGCCGATAGAAGCCGTCCAAAATGTTGATAACATTTCAAAATCCCGGGAAAACTTCTGGAACGGGGTGTATGCACATGATTTCACTGAGGCTAAAGATCTTGACGACATGCATGAGCCGGAGATGTTCATAGCGGACAGTATTGCCGAGATGAAGAAGGTGTATGGAACATTTGCAACATATATGCTGGTGAACGGTTCCACATCCGGACTTATGACAGCTATACACGCCACCTGTTACAGGGGAGACGTGATACTTGCGGCAAGGAACTGCCACAAGGCGGTGTACAACGCCATCTGCATGCTTGAGCTTGAGCCTGAATACATAGTGCCGGATTATGTTGATATGAGATGGCGCTGTGGCGTGAATCAGAATGGAGAACAGACGATAACAGATGGGATGACGGATGCCAGCGGCGAAAGCAATCGCGGGACTCGGGAAAAGATGGCTGCCAGCAGCGAAGTCAATCATGAAACAGAGGAAAAGGCGGCTGTCAATGGTGAAGATGATCGTGAAGTGTCAGAGAGGACGGACATATTGGGTGATATATCTCCGGATAAGGTAGAGCGTGCGATCAACATGTTGATAACGGATGGCAGAAAGCCAAGAGCGGTGATCATCACATCGCCGACATATGAGGGTGTCATATCTGATATAAGGACCATAGCCGGGATAGTACACAGGTATGGAATATATCTCATTGTGGACGAGGCACAGGGAGCACATCTGAACTTCATGGAAGGACATGAGACCGCCATGCAGCAGGGCGCGGATATTGTCATCGAGAGCCTGCACAAGACCATGCCTGCACTTACCCAGACATCGCTCCTTCATGTGATGAATCCGAAACTTGATGAGAGAGTCAGGAGATATCTGCAGATATTCCAGACATCATCACCTTCGTATATATTTATGCAGAGCATGGAGAAGGCAGTTGCATTTGGCGCAAATAACAGAGATGAATTTGCCAGGTATGGGCGGAGGCTTGAGGCATTTGCCGGGAAATGTGATGGGCTCAGAAATATACGGCTGTTCAGACCTGATGCTTCCTCAGTGAAAAATGATGAGATCTGTAATGCATGTAAAGTGTTCGACCATGATGAGGGCAGGCTGGTATTTGTCGTGAGACCGGGAACTGTAGACGAGTCGGGACAGAAATTTACAGGGGTTATGCTTGCTGAAATTCTGGCGGACAGGTATGGGTTGATTGTTGAGATGGCATCGGTGAGTTATGTCATTTGTATATCATCTGTTGTGGACAGTGCAGACAGTTATGATATACTATTTAATGCGGTGGCTGAGATAGACGGGAACCTTGGCTATGAGCCGGATAAAACAGACCGGCAGGAGCTGGATATCATATCCGGCAGAAGGTCAGCTATGCCGCCGGGAACCGCGTGGGACAGACTTGCGGAGAACGTGCCGATTGAGGGTGCGGCTGGAAAGGTGTCGGGGGCATTTGTATATGCATATCCACCGGGAATACCGGTGCTGGCGCCGGGAGAGGTTGTTGACCGGCAGGCAGTGAACGGAATAAAGTCCATGATAGACAGCGGACTTAATGTGGCAGGAGTCAATGACGGTTATATCAAAGTGCTGTGCGGAGAATGATATGTAGCATTATGATCCGGAAGTTTTGAGAATGATCACAATATAA
Source organism: Coprococcus sp. TF11-13 (assembly GCF_003481085.1). Classification (NCBI taxonomy): domain Bacteria; kingdom Bacillati; phylum Bacillota; class Clostridia; order Lachnospirales; family Lachnospiraceae; genus Coprococcus; species Coprococcus sp. TF11-13. The sequence goes on from NZ_QUKK01000002.1 coordinate 210,418, forward strand.
ATATGAAAGGTGTACATGTGCAGGGACTGCATATGGCAGGGTTAGGATATGCGAGGAATATTTATAACAATAGAAGGACCGGATGGAGCCGGCAAGACAACACAGAGAGAACTTCTCAAAGAGTATCTTGAGAAAAAAGGTTACGATGTGCTGATAACGAGAGATCCGGGCGGAAATCCCATAAGTGAGGCGATCCGTGAGGTTATATTGAACAAGGATTTTACAGAGATGGGATATATGACTGAGCTGCTTCTGTATGCTTCGGCGAGAGCCCAGCTTGTGAAAGAGAATATTAAGCCTGCACTGGATGCCGGACAGGCGGTGATCGCGGACAGATTTGTGGACTCATCCGCTGTGTATCAGGGAATCGGAAGAGGACTCGGAGTTGACACGGTGTATAAGGTAAATGAATTTGCACTTCAGGGAATCATGCCGGATATGACATTCCTCATGGATCTTGACGCCCAGGAGGGAATATCCAGAAAGAAGAACCAGGCTGAACTTGACAGAATGGAGAATGAAAAAATGGAGTTCCATCAGAAGGTCGTGGATGGATACCGCATGCTTGCGGATATGCACACTGAGAGAATAGTGAAGATAGACGCTACTTTACCTATTGATGAGATTCATGGTATAATAGTAGGGTATGTAGAGAAGAAACTTAATCTTTAATATATTTTGATTTTGGAGAAGGTCAGAATAGACATACAGAAACAATTAATTGTAAGGGGGTTGGTATATATGATAGATTTCACAGACATAATCGGACATGAGGACATAATACGCCACTTCAAGAGCAGCATTGAGCTGGGTAAGATATCCCAGGGCTACATCATCAATGGCGAGACAGGAAGTGGAAAAAAGACCCTTACCAGGGCGTTGGTCAAGACTCTCCAGTGTGAGGAGGGCGGTACAGAGCCATGTAATCATTGTAAGTCATGTCTTCAGTGTGAGACGGGAAATCAGCCTGATATCGTGTGGGTGACCCACGACAAGCCAAATGTGATCTCGGTTGAAGAGATACGTGATCAGGTGAATTCTGATATTGATATCAAGCCTTATAGCAGCAGATATAAGATATATGTTATAGAGGATGCACAGCTTCTGAATGTGAATGCACAGAACGCTTTGTTAAAGACGATCGAGGAAGCTCCGTCCTATGCAATAATCATACTGCTCACCAACAATCTTGATAAGATGCTTCAGACTATACAGTCCAGATGTATAGTGCTGAATGTGAAGCCTGTCAGAGAACATGATATACTTGATTATCTCATGAACGAGCTCAAGCTGGACAAGCAGAAGGCTGACTTCTGTATGGATTTTGCCCAGGGCAATCTGGGAAAGGCCATCAGGCTTGCAACTAGTGATGAGTACAAGGAGATCAAGGAAAATGTGGTGAGGTTCATGAGACATATAAGTGATATGTCGGTTGATGACATGATATTTGCCATTAAGAATATGGAGCTGTACAAGCTCAAGGTAAGTGACTACATCGATCTGATGATGATGTGGTACAGGGACATTCTTATGCTCAAGGTGTCCAATAACCCGGGCCGGTTGATGTTCAAGGAGTATTATTCTGATATAAGAAAGCAGTCCTCACACATCAGCTATGAGGGTATAGAAAAGGTACTCAAGTCTATGGACAAGGCCAAGGTCAGACTTGAGGCGAATGTCAGCTTTGACATTGTCATGGAGCTTATGCTCCTAACCATGAAGGAGAATTGTTAATGAAAGAGATTATAGGAGTTCGTTTCAGACCAAACGGTAAGATATATTATTTTGATCCACAGAACTTTGAGGTCGAGGCCGGCAGTTTTGTCATTGTCGAGACCGCAAGGGGTGTGGAGTACGGCAAAGTGGTTCTGGGAAGACGAGAGGTAGAAGAGGGCAAGATAACGGCGTCACTCAAGCCGATCATAAGAATTGCCACAGAGGATGACACCAGAAGATACGAGGATAACAAGAAGAAGAGCAAGAGAGCATTTGGCATATGTCTTGAGAAGATCGCAAAGCATAAGCTGGACATGAAGCTCATCGAGGCTGAGTATACATTTGACAACAATAAGGTGCTGTTCTACTTTACAGCAGACAGGAGAATCGATTTCCGAGAGCTGGTAAAGGATCTGGCATCTGTGTTCAAGACAAGAATAGAGCTCAGACAGATCGGTGTCCGCGATGAGACCAAGATGGTTGGCGGAATCGGCATATGTGGAAGGGAGCTCTGCTGTAACAAGCATTTGTCGGAGTTCGTTCCAGTATCAATCAAGATGGCAAAGGAGCAGAACCTGTCACTGAATCCTACTAAGATATCCGGTGTGTGCGGAAGACTTATGTGCTGTCTGAAGCATGAGCAGGACACTTACGAGTATCTGAATGAGAAGCTTCCGAATGTAGGAGATTTCGTCAGGACCATAGATGGCAACAAGGGCGAGGTCATGTCAGTGAACGTTCTCCGGCAGAAGGTTAAGATCGTGGTGACAGACAAGGATGACAACAAGGAAGTTATGGAGTATCCTGTGGCTGAACTCAAGTTCAAGCCTAAGAGAAGAAAGAATTCAGAGAGACTCAGCGCTGAGGAGTACAAGGCACTTGAGGCATTGGAGGACAAGGGTGGAAAGTCCAAATTTGACGACTAGACCGGAAGTGGTTATAAAATCCTGTGAGAGGATAGATGACCTGCAGTGCAAGGGTTATCAGATCATACAGAACAGCGGAATGTTCTGCTTTGGGATGGATGCTGTGCTGCTGGCAAACTATGTGAGATTTAAGCGCGGTGGCAGATATCTGGATCTCGGAACGGGAACAGGTATCATACCTATACTTCTTGCTGCAAAGGAGTATGGGGATGAAGCTCTTACCAGAGATGAGAGACTTGCTGGTTTGAATGCCGATGATTATAGATCCTCACATGATTGTATTGCCGTAGATGGAGTTACTAATTCGGATGCAGGGGTGAATCAGCAGCCTGGCGGTAAAATGGCAGATGGAGCACGGTTTATAGGCATAGAGCTTCAGCCTGCATGTGCGGACATGGCGGCAAGGAGCGTGAGCCTCAATGGGCTTGACGGTTTAGTGCGAATAGATAACGGAGATATAAAGGAGGTCTCTTGTAACTACAAGAAGGCCTCCTTTGACATAGTGACCTCAAATCCGCCATACATAAAGGGCAGTCACGGTCTGGAGAATCCGGATGCTCCGAAGAACATAGCGAGACATGAGGTGCATGTGACGTTGGATCAGGTGGTGGCAGCGGCAGAGCATGCCCTTAAACCCGGCGGAAGTTTTTATATGATACATAAGCCGTTCAGGCTGGCTGAGATATTTGAATGCCTGCATGAGCACAGGCTTGAGCCAAAGAGGATGCAGCTTGTACATCCATACATAGATAAGGAGCCGAACATGGTCTTAGTGGAGGCCGTTAAGGGTGGCAACTCCATGATCAAGATTGATCCGCCTATGATAGTCTACAAAGCTCCGGGAGTGTACACGGAGCAGCTGCTTGCGACGTATGAAGGCACGGCAAAGCGGTAACAGGCAACGGCTGCAGCATGAAAGTGAAAAATGTTGTAAACACCCTAATGTACATATTACAGATAGTGAGGTTTATATATGGCAGGCAAATTATATCTGGTGGCGACACCCATAGGAAATCTTGAGGATATGACATATAGAGCCGTCAGGGTTCTTTCCGAGGTGGATGTGATAGCGGCGGAGGATACGAGGAACAGTATCAAGCTGCTCAATCATTTCGAGATCAAGACTCCCATGACGAGTTATCATGAATACAATAAATACGACAAGGCGAAGGTTCTCGTTGAGAAGATGCAGCAGGGACAAAGCGTTGCAGTTATCACTGATGCCGGAACTCCGGGTATATCTGATCCCGGGGAGGAGCTTGTGAGACAGGCTCTTGCCGCAGGGCTTGAGGTTACACCGGTGCCGGGGGCGTGTGCATGTATATCGGCGCTCATCAGCTCAGGACTTTCGACCAGAAGATTTGCATTTGAGGCGTTTCTGCCGTATGACAAGAAGGATAGAACAAGAGTGCTTGAGGAGATGAAGCGAGAGACGAGGACTATGGTGATGTATGAGGCTCCACACAAGCTGAAGAAGACTTTGGCGGAACTCATGGAGGCTCTCGGTGACAGGCATATAACACTTGCCAGAGAGATCACCAAGAAACATGAAACCATAGAGCCTATGATGCTCTCTCAGGCGATAGCTCGTTACGAGGGGGAAGATCCGAGAGGAGAATTCGTCATAGTGATAGAAGGGCTTGATGTGAAGAAGCTTGAGGAAGAGAAGAAGAGCTCGTTCGAGGCTATGTCCGTGGAGAAACATGTCCAGACGTACGTTGATCAGGGTATGTCCAAGAAGGATGCGATCAAGCAGGCAGCTGTAGACCGCGGAGTCCCTAAGAGGGATGTGTATAATGCGGTGATGAAATAGAAAACGGAGGTAGATTGGTGTCAGGTGCGGATAAACAAAAGTTTATCTGTACCTGACACTTAAGAGAATGGATAAAGGATCGACATCCAGCTCGAAGGAAGAGTAGGTTGAACAGAAAAGATGGGGGCTTTTTTGCTTTTTAAAAGTCCCCTTTATTTCAGATTTATCCCCACCTTTAAAACCCAAGGTGTGCAATAAATGTTCCAATAGCATAACCTGTGCCATATATCATAAGTGCGATCAGGCCTATAATCATTATCCTTCTTACCAATATCTGGATTTGGGTTCCGTGATTCATCCAATTCTTGAAATCATTTCCGTTCGTTTTCATAAGCAGCCTCCTAATAAATTTTGTAATTAAAAGGTAGCATTTATGGCACAAACAGACCATAAATATATGGTTGCACTTGTGTAAACTTGTGGTTGCAGCACGCTATTTCAGGTCATTTTGTCAGATATCCGATGAATTTTCCTAATTCGTAGCCACCGAGATATATTACACTTACAATGAGTGCGACTAATGAGCAGATAATCAAGATATACAGCAACATAAATAATGTCTTTTGATTTGGGGATAAATTGGACAGAAAATTATTCCATACTAGCAGGATGTTTTTTGTTTTGTATTTATCATTTGAATTTTTGTCCGCATCGTCTGCAGTTACTTTTTCTTCATTATTTTCTTTTTTAATTCCTCTCATCAGATAATCTAATGAGACATCAAAATAATCACTCATAAACAGCAGCCTTGTCATCTCAGGATATGCCTTATCATTTTCCCATTTGGAAATCGATTGCCGGGACACATCTAAAACCTCCGCAAGCTCTTCCTGGGATAGATTATTTTTATTTCGCAATTCATACAATCGTTCTCCAAAAGTCATACATTCTCCTCCGTGGCGATGCCAATCAGATATCCACATTTATATACACCCTCGGAACCCTCACCGATATGTTGCACACGATCACATCCACATTCGTATCAAGCATATTTGCCATGTCCTCGATGGACATGCCCTCACCGAGAAGGGTTACAGTGTCGCCGCGCTGTACATCCGGGATGTCTGTGACGTCCGCCATGCACTGATCCATACATACGCGTCCGATGATCGGTGCCTCATGACCATTTATGATGACCTTACCCTTGTTGGACAGGTAACGGCTGTATCCGTCTGCAAATCCTACCGGAAGTGTGGCGATCTTTGTAGGTCTTTCAGTGACAAAAGTTCCGCCGTATCCAATCTCAGATCCGGCAGGAACCTCCTTCACCATGGCAACGTATGTGTACCAGCTGAGGATCTCCTGAAGACCTGAATTCTTCCAGTCAAAATCATCAGAAGGAGTGAGACCATAGAGGATATCACCGCATCTGACTGCGTCGAGCTGTGCCTCAGGCAGCATCAGTATGGCAGGGCTGTTGGCTACGTGGTGTTTTGGTATGACAACCCCCATCTTCTCAAGTTCATTTACGGCGTGGAGATATAGGTCAAGCTGCTTTCTTGCACTTGTGTGATCCCCCTCATCTGCCCTTGCAAAATGTGTAAATATACCTGTTACGTTCAGGTCGTCCATCTCGCAGATCTTCTTTATAGTGTCAAATGATTCCTGACATACCGGGAATCCTATTCGGTTCATACCGGTGTTCAGCTTTATCTGGACATTCTGTTTCTTGCCGGCTCTTCTTGCAGCGGCAGCCATGTTCTCAGCACCCTCCATTGAAAAGACAGTGAGATCAAGGTCGTACTTTGCGGCCTCATCCAGCATGTCATCTGCTGTATCGCCAAGGATAAGGATAGACTCTGTTGCCCCCGCGTCCCTGAGCATCTTTCCCTCTTCCCAGATGGCAACGGCGTAGCTGTCTATGCCACATTCCTTGAGTGTCGGGTAAAGTCCTGCAATGCCGTGGCGGTATCCATCGCCCTTCATGACTGCGATAAATTCAACACCCGGTTTCAGTCTTGATTTTATGTTGGCAATATTGCTCCTGAGCTTTGCCAGATCTATAACGGCAGCAGTTCTGCCGGCAAATGGTCGGTTGTTCATGGTTATTCTCCTTCTATAAAAATTCAAGAAACATTGTATCACATATGCATGTTAAAAAGAAGAGCATGAATTTGAAGGGGCAGCACCACTTTATAACAGTAAAGTGGTGCTGCCCCGAATATTTGTTGTCATTGAAAGCCGTGGAGGTTATAATATCGAAATATAAGAGAATTTATAAATGACTTGGAAGGTAGTATTGTTATGAGAAAAGAATATGTTATGGGTAACGGGGCCATAGCCCTCGGTGCACTTGCGGCGGGTCTGAACCTTGTTGCCGGATACCCGGGCACTCCATCCTCAGAGATACTTGAGACAGTAGCAAAATACCCGCACGACGGAGTCCATGTGGAGTGGTCGGTAAATGAGAAAGCGGCTATGGAGGTTGCCGCCAGTGCATCATACAGTGGAGCGAGAACGCTTGTGACCATGAAACAGGTGGGTCTAAACGTGGCATCGGATCCGCTTATGTCACTGGCATATGTTGGAATAAAAGGCGGAATGGTCATCGTGTCAGCGGACGATCCGGGCCCTATATCATCACAGACAGAGCAGGATACGAGGATGTTTGCAGACTTCTGCAGGATCCCGGTATTTGACCCGTCGACTCCTGAGGAGGCATATCAGATGATACAGGATGCATTTGACTACTCGGAGAAATACAAGACACCGGTTCTGTTCAGACCGACAACAAGAGTGTGTCATGCATACGCATCCATAGAGGTAAAAGACGAGTGGAAGGCAAAGGAATATGAGGGATTTGTAAAGGATTCAAAGAAATGGGTCATCTTCCCGAGATTGTCATTTGCCAACCATGCCATGATAGAGAAGAGAAATGTAGAGATCGGGGATGACTTTGGCGACTACTCCATGAACACGGTGGAGGGAAGCGGCAGCAAGGCGGTATTCGCATCGGGAATCAGCTACTGCTATGCAAAAGAGACACTTAAGAATGTGCCTGATGTGAAGCTGATCCGTATAGCGACCCCACATCCTTTCCCGGAGCAGTTTGTGAAGAATGCGCTGGACGGAGTGACGGAGGTCATGTGTCTTGAGGAGCTCAGCCCATACATAGAGAATCAGATATTACGCCTTGCGGGCAAATATCATATGGATATAAATGTCAGAGGAAAGCAGACCGGTGATGTGCCGACAAGCGGAGAGCTCAGCACAAACAAGGCTGCAGACATCCTGTGCGATTTTCTGGGACTTGAGAAGACTTCCCAGGTGGATGTGTCAGATGCACCGGCACTTCCTGTAAGGCCGCCTGTGCTGTGTGCGGGATGCCCTCACAGAGCGTCATTCTATGCGGTAAAGAAGGCGATGGCCGGCAGAAAGAGTTATTTCTGCGGAGATATCGGATGCTATACACTTGGAAATGCCATGCCGCTTGACATGGTGGATACCTGTCTGTGCATGGGAGCCGGAATCACTATGGCGCAGGGCTTCCACTGGGTGGATGAAGATGGCGTGTGCTTTGCATTTGTGGGAGATTCCACATTCTTCGCGTCTGGTATGACCGGCGTGGTAAATGCAGTGTACAATGATGCAAATATGATCCTGTGTGTGCTGGACAATTCGACCACAGCCATGACGGGACACCAGCCACATCCGGGAACAGGACGCAACATGATGGGTCAGTTCGTGGACAAGGTGAGTATACAGAAGGTTCTTGAAGGAATCGGAGTGAAGAAGATAGTCACTGTTGATCCGCTTGATCTTGAGGCGAGCGTGGCAGCAGTCAAGGAGTGCGCGGATATCAGAGGTGTCAAAGCGATCATTTTCAAGTCGCCATGTATAGCCATCACCAAGCCGTCTGGCAAGATGGAGATATCCGAAAAGTGTATACAGTGTAAGAAATGTATCAGAGAGATAGGCTGCCCTGCGATAATCCTGAAGGATGGTAAGGTGGCGATAGATGAAAGCCTGTGTACGGGATGCGGTCTTTGTTCACAGATCTGTCCGGTGGGGGCGATAGGAGGTGCTTGCAATGAATAAAGATATTCTGGTCTGCGGAGTAGGCGGACAGGGAACGGTTCTTGCGTCCAAGCTCATCGCATCGGCTTATATGGCAAAGGGCGAGACGGTACATTCGGCGGAGACCATAGGAATGGCGCAGAGAGGCGGAAGTGTCACGAGCCATGTGAGGATCGGTGAGGCGTATTCGCCACTCATAGCCCAGGGCGGTGCTGACATTATACTTGCGTTTGAGCCTGCAGAGGCGGTGCGCAATCTGGCTTATCTGAAAAAGGGAGGAATCGTCATCACCAACAACGTCCCGGTGAAACCGGCGACTGACTCGCTCATGAATTCAGGCTACGAGGCACAGCCGATGCTTGACTACCTGAAGGACAAATGCGATTGCATAGTCATGGATGGCGCGGCGATAAGCCGTGAATTTGGTTCGGCAAAGTTCTACAACATAGCACTCCTCGGGGTTGCAGCAGCCAGCGGCAGACTGGGACTTGACGAGGCGGATATCATATCAGCCATTGAGAATGGAGTGAATCCGAAGTTTGTAGAGGTGAACAAGAAAGTATTTGAATATGCGATGAAGATGTAGTTGGCGATGGGCTGACAAAAGGGAAAAGGAGAGTAAAAATTATGAAGTTAAATGACACACAGCTCAGTCAGGTGGACGCTCAGATAAAAAGACTTGTAAAGACTGACAGCTATTATGGTAAGAAGTACAGAGAGCTTGGTATAACAGATGTGACAAGTCAGGAGGCATTTGAGGAGCTTCCGTTTTCAAGCAAGGATGACCTGAGAAATGCTTACCCGCTGGGAATACAGGCTGTTCCGGATGAGGAAGTGGTACGTATCCATTCATCTTCAGGAACAACAGGAAAGCCGGTCATCATACCTTACACAGCAAAGGATGTCGATGATTGGGCAATCATGTTCGCAAGATGCTACGAGACAGCCGGAGTGACAAAGAAAGACCGAGTACATATCACACCGGGATATGGTCTGTGGACAGCCGGAATAGGATTTCAGGCAGGCGCGGAGAAGCTTGGTGCCATGGTAATTCCTATGGGCCCTGGAAATACTGACAAACAGTTACAGATGATGATCGATCTTGAAAGTACAGTTCTCACAGCAACATCATCATACGCACTTCTTCTTGCCGAAGAGATAGATAAGAGAGGGCTTAAGGATAAGATACATTTGAAGAAGGGCGTATTTGGCTCAGAACGCTGGAGTGAGAAGAAGAGAGAGTATATAAAAGAGAAGCTTGGAATAGAGCTGTATGATATATATGGACTTACAGAGATCTATGGACCTGGTATCGGAATAAGCTGCGATGCCCAGAATGGAATGCACTATTGGGATGATTATGTTTATATAGAGATAATAGATCCGAAGACCGGAAAGACTCTCCCTGACGGAGAGGAGGGAGAGATAGTTATCACTACTCTGGTTAAGGAGGGTGCTCCGCTCATCCGTTTCAGGACACACGATATATCAAGGATCATTCCGGGTGAGTGTCCATGCGGAAGAAAGCATCCTAGACTGGATATCATCAAGGGCAGAAGTGATGATATGTTCAAGGTACACGGCGTAAATATGTTCCCAAGTCAGGTTGAGGAGCTGCTTGCACTTGTGGATGGAGTCCCAAGTGAGTACACCATAAATATAGCCCATGACGAGCCTGCCAATAAGGATATCATGCTGGTTACAGTTGAGGCCGAGGGACGTGTAGATTTTGAGCAGACAGGACGTCAGATCAGAGATCTGTTCAAGTCAAGGATCGGAGTTACACCGAAGATTACTGTTGTCCCTGTTGGAACGCTGCCTAGAAGTGAGAAGAAGACACAGCGTGTCATCGACCATCGTGAGCAGTAGGTGACGGACGGTGAGCATTTGATGACGGACGCAGCAGTGTTATCATATATCAAATCAGAGTCGCTTTCGCTTGACTTCGGCGCGTAGCGGCACATAAGGCTCCAAGGTCGGTCGCCAAGTGCCGACGGCCTCGTATTCTCTGATTTTGATATTATGACAACGCTTGCTGCTGAGTTCGACAACAAAATAGTGTGCTCACCTGTCTATGGAGAGGATATTTATTATATTAGATACCTGTAATGTAGTTGTATGAGACTAGAAGAATATGTATTGACATATTTATATTTTAGAAGGGGTAGGAGTAATTAATTATGAATTCAACTGATATAATTTCCTATATAGTTGCGTTTTTACTTGGGGTGGTGCTTTTCACACTGGCGAATGAGATCATACTCAAGCTGCCGAACAATGAGAATATCTTCAAGGGGAAACCGAAGAGTTTTGAGAAGTTTTCTCCGAGATGCCTGTTCATACAGATACTTGGTGGAGTGTTCGGAGTGCTGATGGTGTGGCAGTTTGATGTGAGCCTTGAGGCGGTCACGGTATTCCTGTTCTTTGCACTGCTGACTATCATCACATTCATAGACGCGGACACCATGGAGATACCATTTGTGCTGAATGTATGCATACTGGTGCTTGGAGTTATATCCATATTCACAAGAGGAGGCTTTTCTCTGACGGGTGGTGATCTCTCACTTGTGAGCAGACTCATAGGAATGATATGTGTGAGCCTTCCGCTGTTCCTGATAGTGCTGGTCATTCCGGATGGCTTTGGCGGCGGAGATATCAAGCTCATGTTTGCCGCGGGATTCTTCCTTGGATGGAAGGCTACTGTCATAGCATTCTTTATCGGACTCATCATTGGTGGATGTCAGGGTGTGGTACTTCTTGCAAGGCGTAAGAAGGGCAAGGACGATCATTTTGCATTTGGCCCGGCGCTCAGTGTGGGACTGATGATCGCCACATTTGTGGGATCTCAGGTGATGAACAGCTATATCAATATGATCAAGGCATCATTCTATGCGTAGATAATATTTGTTGACACATACAGAACGAATGTTCTGTGATTATGGCGGAGGTGTTATAATGTTTGAAAAATTGATTGATTATATATTTAGTTTGCATGGTGTTAAATTTCAAGATGCAACTCAGAAAATTTTTGAGTATGTGAATGGTATGGCGGATGATGAATTTATAGGAATAGTGAGGGAAATAGGAATCATACCTGAATGTATTGAGTACTCATCCACAGAAGAAAAACTATATTCAAAAAGTTCGGATATAGTTCTTGCTAGATGTTTTAAGATGTTAGGCCTTAATTCAAAAGCATTGGGTGAGAGAGGAAATAGTGCAGATGTATTGGCAGAAAGTATAAGCGGTTATAATTATAGCTTGGTTGCTGATGCCAAATGTTTTAGGCTAAGTAGAACTGCTAAAAATCAAAAAGATTTTAAAATTAGTAATTTGAGTGATTGGAGAGGTTCTGAAAATGAATATGCTGTATTAGTTGCCCCTTATTTTCAGTATCCTAAAAAGGAAAGTCAAATATATTCTAAAGCATTAATGGATAATGTATGTTTATTGTCATGGGAACATATTTATATTATGTTAAAATATAATGTTAAGGAAGATACTTCATTTACTTTGGAATCAATATGGGATGCTTCAAAAATGATTTATAGGAATGATAGTAAATCATTGGGTGATGCTAAAAATTCTCTTATGCCAAAGATGGATGCATATATAGCAAAAAAAATAGGGATAGATACAAATGAAATGAACATAGAAATAAATAAATGCAAGGAAGAAATACTGAAAAGAGGTAAATTAGGAACACAGTATTGGAATGATTATATAGATAAAATAAATCAATATGATAGAGAAACGGCAATAATTGAGTTAATTAAGATTGGAAAATTAAACGAAAAAAGAAATGCAATAGAAAAATATGTAAAAAGTCTTATAAAGTAGGTGTTTATATGGGAAAAATAGAGCTAGGAGATTCTACAAAGTTGATAAAGAATGTAGAGTCAGAGTCGGTTCATTTAATTTTATCAGATATACCATATGGAATAAATTTTGAAGAATGGGATGTTATTCACACAAATACTAATAGTGCTCTTTTAGGAACAAGTCCTGCGCAAGAAAAAATAGGCACAGTTTTTAAATCTAGAGGAAAGCCTTTGAATGGGTGGTCTCAGTCTGATAAAAATATTCCTAAAGAATATTATGATTGGTGTTCTAAATGGGCTTCGGATTGGTTAAGAGTGCTAAAACCGGGGGCAAGTTGCTTTATATTTGCAGGTAGGAGAATGGCTCATAGATGTATTTGTGCTATGGAAGATGCAGGATTTATATTTAAAGATATGCTTGCGTGGGAAAAGGATTCGGCTGCGTATAGAGCCCAACGTGTTGAATGTGTTTTTGAGCGTCGTGGAGATACGGAAAACCAAGATAGGTGGAAAGGATGGAAAGTTGGAAACTTGAGACCATTGTTTGAACCCATACTATGGTTTATGAAGCCTTATCCACAGGGCGGAACATTAACGGACAATATCCTTGAATATGGAGTTGGAGGCTTCAATGAAGAGAAATTAAAGGAGCTTACAGATTTGAATGAGGGGTTGGAGGTTTGTTCCAATATTATAAAAGTAAAGACCCAGAGCACAGATAGGGGTTTACATCCGACTCAAAAAGCAGTTAGGTTAATGGAGATTCTTATAGCAATGACGACATTAGAGGGACAAACAGTATTAGACCCTTTTTGTGGCTGCGGAACAACTTTGGTTGCGGCAAAAAAATTGAAGCGCAACTACATTGGGTTTGAGATAAATGAAGAATATTATAATAATATGAAAAAAAGACTATGTGAGGATGTTGATTAAAATAAGGCTTGTAATGGTTACTTTTTAAGGATATACTTACTAATTAAGCACAGTTTAGTGCGTTAAAGTATTGAAAAGAGGGAGTTATAGTTATGCCAATCACAGATTACTTAGAGAGAAATGCCAGAGAATATGGAAATGATGTCGCTCTGGTAGAGATAAATCCTGATGTGCAGGAGACGAGAAGGGTTACATGGAGAGAGTATGAACTCATAGAGTCTAATCCTACATGTCAGTACAGAAGAGAGATAACATGGAGCGTGTTCAACGAGAAGGCAAACAGATTTGCCAATCTTCTGGTGTCACGTGGAATCCAGAAGGGAGACAAGGTAGGTATCCTCATGATGAACTGCCTTGAGTGGCTTCCAATATATTTCGGAGTATTGAAGACAGGAGCCATAGTGGTTCCGTTCAACTTCAGATACGATGCGGAGGAGATCAAATACTGTGTAGAGCTTGCAGATGTTGACGTGCTTGTATTTGGCCCTGAGTTCATCGGACGTATAGAGGCTGTCGTTGACGAGATAGCTGAGAAGAGAATCCTCTTCTATGTGGGCGGCAATTGTCCTACATTTGCAGAGGACTATGACAAGCTGACATCCAACTGCTCAAGTGTATTCGAGAAGAGAGACATCAAGGACAGTGATGATGCGGCTATATATTTCTCATCCGGAACAACAGGATTCCCAAAGGCTATCCTGCACAACCATGAGAGCCTGATGCATGCGGCAAAGGTCGAGAATGTACATCATGGACAGACAAAGGATGATGTGTTCCTGTGTATTCCGCCACTGTACCACACAGGTGCCAAGATGCACTGGTTTGGAAGTCTGATAGTGGGCGGAAAGGCAGTTCTGCTCAAGGGAGTAAGCGCCAAGACTATACTTCAGACGGTAAGCGACGAGAAGTGTACTATAGTATGGCTTCTGGTGCCATGGGCTCAGGATATACTGCTTGCCATAGAGAACGGCGATGTACATCTTGAAGATTATGAGCTGTCACAGTGGAGACTGATGCACATTGGAGCACAGCCGGTACCACAGAGTCTTATAAAGAAATGGAAAGAGATATTCCCTAACCATCAGTACGACACGAACTATGGTCTTTCAGAGTCCATCGGACCGGGCGCTGTACATTTGGGAGTTGAGAACATACATAAGGTCGGAGCTATAGGCGTGCCGGGTTATGGCTGGCAGGCGAAGATCGTGAACGAGGACGGAACAGAGGTCGAGCAGGGCGCAGTCGGCGAGCTTATCCTCAAGGGACCTGGTGTCATGACCTGCTACTACAAGAATCCGAAGGCGACAGAGGAGTGCCTGAAGGACGGCTGGCTGTACACAGGAGATATGGCTATGCAGGACGAAGATGGATTTATTTATCTTGTAGATAGAAAGAAAGATGTTATAATCAGTGGTGGAGAGAATATCTACCCTGTACAGATAGAGAACTTCCTCAGCAAATACGAGAAGATCAAGGACGTTGCGGTCATTGGTATCGCAGATGCCCGTCTCGGAGAGATCACAGCGGCGATCATAGAGGTAAAGGATGGCATGACCTGCACAGAGGAAGAGATCAACGAGTTCTGTAAAGAACTTCCAAGATACAAGAGACCAAGGAAGATCATATTTGAGCACGTTCCGAGAAATGCTACAGGTAAGATAGAAAAGCCACTTCTCCGTAAGATGCACAAGAGTGAGAACCTTGTTGCAGCGGAGAACAACGCATAATATGCAGGATACTTGCCATAATACAGCACAGAAAGGACAAAAAAAGATGAAGACACCATTTATTACAAAGGCAAAGGCAGAGGAGATCATCAGGGAGATCCCTACACCGTTTCACATTTACGATGAAGAAGGAATCAGAGAGAATGCGCGAAAGCTTTATAAGGCGTTTTCATGGAATAAAGGATTCAAGGAGTATTTCGCTGTAAAGGCTACTCCAAACCCAACGATACTCAAGATCCTCAAGGAAGAGGGCTGCGGAACAGACTGTTCATCACTGACAGAGCTTATGATGTCAGATAAGATGGGATTTAAGGGCGATGAGATCATGTTCTCATCCAATGACACTCCTGCCGAAGAATTCGTGCTTGCGAAGAAGCTTAACGCAACCATCAATCTTGACGATTTCACACACATTGATTTCCTGGAGAAGTCAGCAGGAATTCCAGAGAAGATCTGCTGCAGATTCAACCCGGGCGGAAAGTTCTCCATATCAACCACCATCATGGACAACCCTGGTGATGCAAAGTATGGTATGACCAAGGATCAGATCATCGAGGCATACAAGATCCTCAAGGCAAAGGGCGTGAAGAGATTTGGAATGCATGCTTTCCTTGCCAGCAATACAGTGACAAATGAATATTATCCAACACTTGCAAAGATCCTGTTCGAGACAGCAGTTGAGATCAAGGAGAAGACAGGTGTAAAGCTTGACTTCATCAATCTTTCAGGCGGAGTAGGAATCCCATACACACCTGACAAGGAGCCAAATGACATCATGGTCATCGGCGAGGGTGTAAGAAAGGTATACGAGGAGGTTCTCGTACCTGCAGGAATGGGTGATGTTGCTATCTTCACAGAGCTTGGACGTTTCATGCTGGCACCTTATGGACACCTTGTTACAACAGCTATCCATGAGAAGCACACACACAAGGAGTACATCGGCGTAGACGCATGTGCAGTCAACCTCATGAGACCTGCCATGTACGGTGCATACCATCACATCACAGTCCTCGGCAAAGAGAATGAGCCGTGTGATCACAAGTATGATGTGACAGGTTCACTGTGTGAGAACAATGACAAGTTCGCTATAGACAGAATGCTTCCGAAAATCGACATGGGAGATATCCTTGTCATCCACGACACCGGAGCACATGGCTTTGCCATGGGCTACAACTACAACGGCAAGCTGAAGTCAGCAGAGGTTCTGCTCAGACCGGACGGCTCATTCAAACTCATCCGCCGTGCAGAGACACCTGAGGATTACTTCGCAACCATCAAGGATTTCTGGGATGTAGAGCTGTAACAGGCAGATCATAGATAAGCATAGAAAACCGGCAGTATATCAGTTGAAGCTCAACTGTATACTGCCGGTTTTCTAGGTGCATGAGCTGCGTTACACTGTCACCTCGAAGCAAATATAATTCTGTCCGGATATGGTTCGGTTATCCAGACATATCTTTCCCTCATATTCATCCACAAGTTTTTTCATGTTCGGAAGACCATATCCGTGATGCTGTTTGTCGATGGTCTTGGTTGTGTAGCCGTAGGTAAACATATTTCTTCTAAGATCAGAGCTCAACACAGGACCTTTGTTCATGGTACTTATGATGATCTGGTTCTGACTGCTGTCAAGAGACAGGGTGGCAGATCCCGGAGCATCTACAGCCTCCAGAGCATTGTCTATTAATATTCCAAGTATACGTATGATCTCATATTCGGGCATACAGCTTTTCAACGTATGCTGTCTGACTATCACATTCAGAGTCTTTCCGTTCTTTTCAGCATTGATCATCTTGCTATATATAAAACCGGCGACAACAGACAGATTGATGCGAAGCAGCTCAGACTCACGGTATTCAGATACCATATTGTCCGAATAGTTTATCAGGGCATTTTTCAGAGACTCATAATCCCTATAGGTGTATGGAAGCATTCTGACTGCCATCAGATGGTTATCAAAGTCATGCTGTTTGCTTCGCAGATCCTTTATCAGATCAGCCATCATAGGCTGATAGGTTTTAAAGCATTCCAGGTCGTGCTGCTGCTTTCCTATGGTTCGCTGCTGTCCCAGAATGATGATATCCGAGAGAATGACCACAACCGCAAAGCATGATATCACAGGTATATACACCGAGGTGTCGATGGTGCTGAATTTGTACAGCCCAGTCTCAATCATATACACAACGTACAAATGAATAGACAGGAATTTGATAATTCCACTGCCGCCCATGAAGGTTTGGAACACACGGTTCATAGGCGCATATCTGCACAGAGCCACTGAGATCAGAAATGAAAATACAGCACAGGAAATGGACAGGTATATCTCATTGTTCACACCCAGACGTGTCATACCCATGATGATAATGTCCTCAAGAAAAGCCGCATACAGATATTCAAGAATATACGCCATCAATACATAAAAATATCTGGTCTTCATAATATACAACAGCATGAGATAGGACAGCAGGCATAATGTCAGCCATCCAAATGCATTTGGGAAAATTAAGGAAACTGCATTCCCGAGTATAAGGTAAGCAGCCATTCCAATAATTGGGTGGCGCATATCCCGGAATTTTCTTCCGATGAGGGCAGATATAAAAATAACATCCTTCATTGTTTCCAATGTAAAGCATAGGAGATCAATTATAGAATTCGGCATTTCAAATACTCCTTATCATTGCTAAGCCTGTTCAACGTGTTTGTGCGCAGTTGTGGAAGCCTTAAGTCTGTGACCAAACTCTGTGGCATATTTGCGGCCAACCGGTATCCATTGATAGTCCGGTGTGTCAAGCGATACCATGGCGGTAACCTTGTCGTAGGTATCCACATGATGAAGGTTTACGATAAAGCTCTTGTGGCAGCGCGCAAAATACGATGGAAGAGAGTCCGCAAATACAGAGAGTCGTGTTCCTGTGGATATAAATAGTCCGGTGGTTGTGTGGACATGCATGTTTCGCAGCTCGGATTTAATGTATAGTATATTGTCTGGTCTGATCCTGGCAAGTACACCATCTCTGTCGGTAAGCTCTATTGGTTCCTCCCTGATCAGAGAAAGGTTCAGAAGCTTGGAGACAGATTCTATCAGATCCTGCTGTGAGTAGGGCTTGACCAGATAATCGTAGCAGTTGGTCTTGTGGATCGCTCTGGGAGCTTCGTTTACAAGAGCTGTCACGTACAAAATAGGAGTTGTCTGATAACGCGGATTCCTCCGCAATTGTTCTCCCAGCGTTATTCCGTCCTTATCCGGGTCGGCGCCAAGCTGTATATCCAGCAGAAAAAGCTGGATGCTGTGCGAATCTGCCAGAGCCAGAGCATCATCATAACAGGCGGCCTTCAGACATTCTATGTCGGGGAAGCTTTCTTCTATTATTTCTGCCAGACCATTTAATTGTGCCACATTGTCTTCAACTACCAAAGCTCTCATTATAAAAGACTCCTTCCTTCTATGTGTTGTATTTTAAACCATTACTTCAAAACGCACCAGAGTATCATCCAGAAGATAATCGTTTTCCAGATATATTTTTCCATTATATTTAAATACCAGACGCCTGAGATTGTAAAGACCAAGACCGTGCTTCTGACGATCACAGGTCTTGGTGGTATAGCCTGCCGTGAAAAGCTTTGCTCTGATCTCGGGTGTTAGCAGAGGACCTTTGTTCAGAGTGGTGATGATGATTCTGCCGTCCCGGCTATCCAGGTGCAGAGTCATACTATCGTGCTCAGATATGGCCTCCAGTGCATTGTCGATGAGTATTCCCAGAACCCTGACCAGCTCATATTCAGGCATCCGGCTCTCGAGCAGATAGCTGTGAACGACAATATTCAGCTTTTTGTGCGCCTTTTCTGCCTGCTTTTGTTTGCTGTATATAAACCCGGCGATCACGAACATGTTGATTTTTAGAAGCTCGGTGGTTCTGTATTCGGATATAACCTCATCTGAACTGCTGATAAGAGCCTCCTTTAATGAACTGTAGTCGGTGTGTGTATATGGAAGCATTCGAATACCGGTCAATATATTGTCAAAGTCATGCTGCCTTCCCGTGACGTCCTCAATCAGATCATCCATCATAGGCTGATAGACGTTGTAATTTGCCAGATCGTGCTGCTGCTTGCTGATGATCTGTTGCTGGCTGAGGATTACTATGTCGGTGATGAGGACTATCACGGTGAAAAATGAGATGAGGGGGATATATATGATTGTGTTAAATGTGCTGTATTTACGCAGTCCCAGCTCAAGCATGATTATCAGAAAAACATGTATTACAAGGTACTTGGATAAAAATCTGCCATTAATCAACTGAGAGTAGAAGCTATGGAATGGAAGTAGCCTGCATATAGCACAAGCAATAGAAAAAGTAATCAGGGAGCCTGCGATGGAGGAGGCTATCTGATTATTAAAATTCACTCTGTAAAATAACAGAATTATAGAATTTTGAATAAGAAGGATAAAAGTGTGTGATATGACGAAGGCAATTAGAGAATTAAATATAGTCGTATTTAAGATAAAAAGAGTCGTTAAATAGGCTAGTGAACATAAGATGATCCACCCAAGCGCACCTGGAAACAGGGATGAAAAAAAGGTTCCCAAACAAAAGTATAAAATTGCACTTATCACAGGATGTCGCATTTCTTTTATATGTACTCCGGCAATGGATGAGAGCATGATGAGATCATATAAAATTTCAATAATATAACAAAAAGAGTCTACGATATGATGTATCATGGCAACCTCCATAAAGATAATATAACATTATACAAAGACGATTTATACCGCGTCAATTGTCGTTTATGACATGATAGATACCGTTCATGACAAATTAAGCAAAATATATTGCAATCTAAGTAGTTGTATGATAAAAGAAAAGTGGAGGTGGTCAAATAGATAATCTAAACAATAAGCTGGGAATATTATTAACACAGATCCTGCTGGGCAGAAAATACAGAAGCGATGAGGATCGTGATGTAAAAATACAATATTCTATACTGCTTCTTATTGACAAGGTAGAGAAATATTTAATTATTTTGGGCCTCTTTTCAATATTGGGACACGTTGATATAGCAATAATAACAGGATTGACAATAGAACTTACAAGAAATTATCTTGGCGGTATACATATGAAAACATGGTATGGCTGTACAGCGGTGACTGTATTGTTTTATATCGTGGTGTTAGCATGCGGAGAAAATATTATATTGTCAAGCAAACTGCAGAATTCATTGTGGGTATCGGAGATAGTAGTTATAGCATTATTTGCGCCTATACCATCAAAACAGAGACCTAAATATAATCAACATAGAAAAAATATGATAAAGGCTCGTGGTATAGCAGGTGTGCTGATAATTGGAGCGGTGAGTCTTGGGGTGAAATCTTACAATAACTATATTGTATGGATATGGTTGTTGCAGATTATAGAAGTGATGATATTAAAATTATCATCTCTGATAAAAAGAAATAAAAAGGGGGTGACAATGCGTGACGCAGAAGAGGGTTAGAAATATGCTGTCGGACATACTTGAGAATATGGCAGAAGATGTGATTAGACTGACAGGATGTTTCGGTGCATGGGGAGAGATAGAACTCCCAGAGTGTCTCAGGAATATCGATTCACAGAAAGAGACAAAGTAAAATATCCTGAAGAGTTGAGCTTCAGGATATTAGAAATATCAAGACAATCATTTGCTGGAAAAATCTTGATAAACGGATTGTACTATCAGACACAGAAAAGTACAATAGCAAAATTGTTAAAAGTGGCAAAATTGGAGTAAAGACCGCAGATAATTAATTAGGAGGGACAAAAGGTTATGAAGAAGTCAATGAAATCAAAGCTTGCGATGTTCGCTGTTGCAGGAGCGATGGCAGTGTCAGGAGCAGCGGGAATTGCTGCACCTGCTAAGGCTGAGAATGTACATACAAATAATGCAGGTACAGTGGTTACATGCAAAGAATCATATTCTAATACAGATAACGAGCTGTTTACTTTTAGCAACAATAACAGCGGATATGGTTATAGTTCGTACAGACGTAAATATAATAAGACAAAGGTTTATGTATATCCAACAGTAGGACCAAAGCTCAGTTACACAGTAATGGGCTCGCATTCATCAAAAGGGACAAACCCAATAGTAAAATCTGATACGCATATTATTCCGCTTGGAATTGAGGCGAGTATCACAAACATGGTAAACGAGAAAGGCTATGCCTATGCAGGCTTGAGGATGCACAGGACAGTCAAAGCACAGACTGATTCAAAGGGCTGGTGGAGTCCGGATTCCACAAGAAATTACACTATTTATGACTGATTAAAGCAGTGACATAAGACGGATGGCAAAGGCAGAGTTGGGAGGAGTAGAAGTGAAGAAGAAAAGATATCTTGTGATGACAGTGGCAGCAGTGCTGATCATGGCAGCAGTGGCAGCTTCGGCGTATGTGCTCCAGAAAAAACGGGAAACCCCAGAGGACAGAGCGTTAAGGAAGTCGTCTGAGGCGGCATCTGAAGAGACAGACAGCGAAGCTTCGGGAAACAAGACCGGAGAGAAAATAAGTGAAAAAGAAGGTGTGGGTGATAACGTGCTGATGTCAGGAGCGGTGAAGATAGAGCTGCTGTCGGCTGATGTATACACAGGTGACGAGATAACAACAGAGGATAAATATCCGGTTGAATATTTTCGCAGTGAGACTCTGCCGGAGCCTGAGTCGGAGGAGGAGATAACAGACTGGGATGCTCTGTATGAGGAGGCTCCGGGATACAAGGAATTTCAGGAGTCGGCAGGGGATGCGTATACTCCTGAGGAGTGTGAGGAGATAACTGCACAGTATCAGGATGTGATAGATAAGCATACGCAGACTGTGGTAAAGACCAATAAGCTGTATTTTATTAAGTGCAGACTGACGAATACCGGGGATGCGGTTGTGAAGAATGTGTTCCCATACGACATTGTGGAGAGGATTCCCGGTGAGAGTGAGGTTTCGTTCGTAGAAGGAATGGTATACTTTGACAAATCAGTCCACACAGAGGGCGATGACAGAGCCAGTTGGTACTATCTATACAGACTGGAAGGACACGAGACAATGGAATGTACGATTGGACTTGTTGTGCCACAGGAGCCGGAGGATGGCGTGAAATATTATTATGGACAGGTGATCACAGGATATTTTACGTACAATCCGGCGGATCTTCCGGATTTTGTGGATCTGGATGCACTCCCAAAGCCGGAAGCGGATGACAAGCCATGAGGTGGGAATCAGATTTTGTGGAGGTATATGCATGAGGAGAGGTGTTCTGATGGCATTGGGTGTTGTGAGCTTGTGTGCAGTCACCTTGTGGTGCGGAAGAATATTCAGCGTTAACAGGGCGTACAGTGATGACACCAGAGTTGTAGAAGCGGCTGAGAATGTATCGGTGGATGGATTGCTTATAAAATGCAGGGAGACCCGCATATACAGTATAGATGAGTATAAAGCACGTTTTAATGTGGACAGTGTGGATGTGCTGAGCCCGGAGGATCGGTTTATCTGTACACGCCTGAATGTAGATAATACAACTGAAGAACCGATCGATTGGGATACTGTGATGGCGGCGACTGAGTGTGGCTTTGAGTCACAGACATGGTGCAGTTCGGTGAATTTGTATTCTGGCCGGGAACTGAATACGTTTACAAGTAATGATCTGGAGCCCGGAATGAATCAGGATATATGGTATGTGACAAGTCTGGCGCGGGTGTCATTTAGCAGGGATACGTGGGATAACCTGGAGCGGGAGAGCTTCTATTATGTACTCACCCTTGAACCTGATAAGCTGATGATCAGACTGGATATTGAATGAAGTGGTGTTGAGATATGAGAGTATTAAGATTTGAAATGACCAGAGCGTTCAGAAATAAGTGGCTTGCAGTAAGCGTAGCTCTGGGAACGTTGATTGGGCTGGCGGACATATGGCTTAATGTCAGCCAGTATGGATTTAACAGAGGCAGGGCTTTGATCCAGACATGGATCGGGACAGACTATCAGTTTGCATACAACAGCTTGTTTTACGTACTGCTGCCACTGATTGCGTGTTTTCCGTATGCGGGGTCGTGTTATCAGGATCAAAAAACCGGATATGAAAGCAGTATATGTATTAAGACGTCCCGCTTAAGCTATATGATTGCAAAGGAAGCGGCTGTGGCGGCTTCGGGAGCGGCAGCCGTGGCGTGCCCGCTGCTCATAGCCATGTTCATTGCTGCGGGGATATATCCGGATAAAAGACCGGAAAAACTGACATTTTTGTATGCAGGAATTATAGACTGCCACATGTTCCCGAGAATATTTGCAGAGCATCCTGTGTGCTATGCGCTGCTGTTTACGCTGCTCGATGCAGTGTTTGGAGGGATAACAGGTCTTGTGGCTATGTGCTTTGCGAGGTGGTGCGGGAGCAGATTTTCAACGATAATGGCTCCGTTCGCATTGTATGTATTTACCGGTGTGATGTTTGAGGGACGTGGGATTGGAACCTGGTCAGCCATGCAGATGGTCAATCCACTGCAGAATGTGGTTACATACAGGTACCAGATGGTGACGATGTATGCTGCGGTGAGTGCAGCGGCACTCGTTCTTATATACATATGGCACAGAAGAAGGGATATTCTATGAAAGAAGGAAATACAGATAAAAAAGGAATGTATGTGGTGGACAGATATGAGGTGATGCGGGAATGAGGACTCTGAGACTTCTCGGAAGAGATATGGAAAATGGAATATTAAGGAGATGTGTTCTTTTTATACTGCCGTTACTGTTTGCGGTGTCGCAGACACGTGAGCTCCACGCATATCTTATCGAGCTTGCAGATGGGAATATCCTGTTGACCAACGGAACATTTGCGGACTATCTTCTGTTTGCGATGAAGGGGATGGAGGTGTATTACTTTGATCCAAGGAGCGTATTTTACATACCGATATACTGGTTTGCGTTCCAGATAGGCCTGGCCTATTTCCTGGCATATTATTCCAGTGATGATTTCGCCGCAAATGCGAGAGTGGTGTGCCTTGCGTCCGGAAGCAGAAGAAGCTGGTGGGTCAGCAAGCTCATATACTGTACGGTGGCTGTGGTAATGTATTTTGCTGTATGTGTGCTGACGATATATTTAATGGCGGCGGCATATGGGGCAGATATGACCATGGATATGACGGCGGCGCTGACAACACGGCTGTATCCTCCGCAGACATACAATCTTAGTGCCGCAGATCTGCTTCTGATAACATTATTTATACCGATGCTGGTAACGCTGGGGATAAGCCAGCTTCAGGTACTGGCGGGTTTTATAATCACGCCGGTCATCAGCTTTGCAGCGGTGTGTGGAGTGTATGTTCTGTCGGCATACTATACTGTATGGTATCTGTCGGGAAATTATACGATGTGGCAGAGAGTGTCATATGTAGTGGCAGATGGGGTTAATCCCATGAGTGGAGTGGTGCTTGCGGCTGGTATGCTGATCACTGCATTTGCAGGAGGAATCGTGTATTTTGATAATAAGGATATAATCTGATAGGAGAATACATATGAGCGAGATAAGGATAGAAAATCTGAATAAGAAGATAAAGGGTTCAGTCATACTTGATGATATCAGTCTGACCATGACTCCGGGCAGGATATATGGACTCCGTGGAAAGAATGGCTGTGGCAAGACAATGCTTATGAGAGCTATATGTGGTCTGCTCATACCTGATGGAGGACACATATATATAGATGATGAGGAGCTCCACAGGGACATAAAGTTTCCACGGAGTATAGGTGCTCTGATAGAGAATCCGTCATTTCTGCCTCAGTACACAGGCTTCAGGAACCTCAGGCTTCTGGCAAAGCTCATGGGAGGGATCAGTGATGACGATGTCAGATATGCCATAGAGAGGACAGGTCTTGATCCGGATGATAAGAGGGTATACAGAAAGTATTCCCTTGGAATGAAGCAGAAGCTTGGCATAGCAAATGCAATCATGGGAGAGCCGGATGTCATAGTGCTGGATGAACCTATCAACGCACTTGATGAAGAGTCTGTAGAGAACATAAAGAAGGAGCTGCTGAAGCTGCGTGATGGAGGAAGTCTTATAATCACTGCCTGCCACGACAGGGAGGAGCTGGAATATCTGTGCGATGAGATATATGAGATGAAGGATGGAAGGATAGTACAATAAATGAACATAAAAAAACATCTGCTGCGAACTCCTGTATACCTGGGATCGCAGGGCAGATGTTTATTTTTTTGTAAGAAGAATTATAAGTGTTTTCAAAAACTGCTATATGGGTTATAATACTTTCGATTAAGCCTTTACAGGTTCAGGATAATCAACACCGAAGGTCTCGACTGTTACAGTCTTCATCTTCTGTTCCTGACGAGGCTTGTCATTGTAGTCAGTTGGCACATTTGCAATCTTGTCTACGATGTCAAGTCCCTCGATAACCTTACCGAAGGCAGCGTAAGCACCGTCCAGATGAGGAGATGTCTTATGCATGATAAAGAACTGTGAACCTGCTGAGTCAGGCATCATGGAACGGGCCATTGACAGCACTCCGGGAGTGTGGGCCAGATCGTTCTTGAATCCGTTCTGTGAGAATTCACCTTTGATTGAGTATCCAGGACCGCCGATGCCGATTCCCTGAGGGTCTCCACCCTGTATCATGAAGCCTTTTATTACACGATGGAAGATTATTCCGTCATAGAAGCCTTTCTTGATCAGTGAGATGAAGTTGTTTACAGTGTTTGGAGCAATGTCAGGATAGAGTTCTGCTTTCATGACATCGCCATTTTCCATAGTGATAGTAACTATTGGATTTGCCATGTATATCATTCCTTTCTTGGTATAAGATAGGGTAATGATAACATCAGTTAACAGAACAGGCAAATGAAATTTGCAGATACAGAAGGAGAAAGAGATGGATTGGAGAAACATAGCAAGACCCGTTATTATAATAGCGCTGGCGGTATGTCTGGTGCTGTTCGGGGTATACAAGGTTAAGGAGACGTATACCGGATTTATGCAGGAATATGAGGGCACCTACAGTGCCGGCGGCGGAGAGAAGATCGAGGTTACCATACCTGAGGATACATCTGTCAAGGAGGCAGCATCTATACTTAAAGATGCGGGGCTTATAAAGTATAAGCTTGCATTCCAGCTCAGAATGACCGGCTCGCAGTACAGCCACAGTCTTCAGCCGGGTACTTACACACTCACAACAGGTATGTCGACATTGGATATGATAAAGACTCTGTGTTACGTGGAGTCGACCAGAGAGGTAAAATATACACTGACAGTTCCTGAGGGATTTACGGTTGAACAGATCGCTGACAGATGCGAGGAGCTGGGCTTCTGCTCTGCAAAGGAGTTTCTTGAGGCGTGCAAGTCGGGAGAGTTTGAGTATCCGTTTGAGATACCTTCATCGGAAGTCAAGTACGCATTACAGGGCTTCCTGTTCCCTGCTACTTACGACATATATGCAGATATGACTCCAAAGGAGCTCATACAGGACATGATAGACAAGTTTAACAGCATTTACACAGATGACTTCAGGAAGAAGGCAGAGGAGCTTGGATATACAGATTTTGAGGTTCTCACCATGGCTTCCATAGTTGAGAAGGAGTGTAAGCTGGATTCAGACAGAGCGATGGTTGCGGGAGTATTTATCAACAGATTGAATGATGACATGCCTCTTCAGGTAGATCCATCTGTTCTCTATGTTGTGACTGACGGTCAGTACAATCAGGCAGAACTGTCATATGATGATCTGGAGGTTGATTCACCGTACAATACCTACAAGTACACAGGACTTCCTGTCGGCCCTATATGTAATCCGGGCGAGGCATCCATAGAGGGTGTCCTGAATGCGGTTAAGCATGATTACTACTACTACCTGACATCAGATGAGAGCCAGGGAGCATGTATCTTTAATAAGACATACGAGGGACATCTTGCTGACATAGAAAAGGCTGATGCAGCCAAGGCGGAAAAGGAAGCTGCAGAGGGTGATGGATCAGAAGATGGCTCCGATGAAAGCACTGATTCAGAGTAAAAAAATATAGACAAAATTATATAGCGAAAATTATCTAAAAGGGTATAAACTGCTTGCGATATATAGACTTTTTATATATAATAAAGGAGTATGTACCCTTTTGGGTTTTTATGCATCTAGTTATGCGCTTATGGAGGTGCGATAGGAGGAATATTTGATGAGGAAAATAAGTTTCAAGGTAAGAAATATCGGCTCTGAGAAATATTTGTCATATATTCTGAATGATGATTGTGAGTTTGACGAGGAGTTATTGGATTATCTGGAGGAGAACCGGATTCCTGAGCTCATTGATATCATTTATGAAGAGGATGATGAGAACGATTATCTTACATATAACGTTACAGGCAGGACAACGGTTGACGCACTCCTTTCGAATACGGTAAATGCTGAGAAGATATTGGGGATAATCAGAGGGGTAGCTTCTGGTATAGTTAATTTACGTGATCTTGGAATACCGGCATCATATGTGGTTCTTCACAAGGAGTTTACATATGTTAATCCGGTTACATACGATGTTGGAATGTTATGTGTTCCAGTTGAGTCAGAAGCCAATATCAATGCCGAATTCAGGATGTTCGCAAAGGACTTGCTGACGAGCGTTATTTATGATGACAGTGAGGATTGCAACTATGTGGCAAAGCTTCTCAATCTGTTGAATGCGGATAAGTTCACAGTGAGAAACTTCTATGCACAGCTCACAGAGCTTATGGAGTCTGCAGGAATGCAGGTGGAGGAGAACTTCGTTGATATAGGCTCAGATATGTCGGTTTCACAGTCTTCGGTTGACACGGCGGCATCTGATACAAGTATGGATGATCTGCCTGAGTTTGAGGACGTGTCATTTGGCGATGATGAGGAAGACGAGCTTGATGAGGTAGAGGAGATCAGTGACGAGGCGGCCGCAGCGAATGCGATATTCAAGGATCTTGATCTTGATTCGGATGAGACGAAGAAAGAGAATGTATCAAGCGAGATAGATATGTCGGTATTTGATGACAGCGTTCTTGAGGAGCTCGAGTTAGATGAGAGCCTTGATGAGGAAGAAGAGGATGACGAGGAG
The DNA here is from genome assembly GCF_003481085.1 of Coprococcus sp. TF11-13. Lineage (NCBI taxonomy): Bacteria > Bacillati > Bacillota > Clostridia > Lachnospirales > Lachnospiraceae > Coprococcus > Coprococcus sp. TF11-13. The sequence continues at coordinate 238,471 of NZ_QUKK01000002.1, forward strand.
GGCATGACAGAGGCTCTCACATCAGATATGGCAGTACATGAGCCATCAGGACTTACAGAGGTTGCAAAGGCTGCCGATGGAGTTACGGAGGTTGAGCTTGACAAGAAGGATGAGCAGAAGCCGGTTCTGATATCTACGGACGAGCTTATGGATAATCCACCTGTTGTTAAGAATATCAAGATCAACCGTGCGAAGATCATACAGAAGGCGGTTGCTGAGACAGAGGAAGCTCAGATAGATAACCCTACAGAACAGATAGTTGCACCACAGTTCATGGACGGTGACCAGCCGGAGCCTGAGACGAATATGGATCCGGTGAAGGAGAAGGCAGAGGAGCCTGAGCAGAAGGGCACAGGAAGCACTGTTGAGCTGACCGGAGGAATGAACGTAGTTAAGGATACCGAACCTGAGAAGGCAGCGGTTAACAGGAACGCTCCAAAGGCTATGCCATATATAGTCCGTGTCAACACAGGCGAGCGAGTTATGGTCAACAAGGCTGTGTTCAAGATAGGAAAGGCGGCAAGAGGTGTTGATTACCATGTCGGTGGTAATGGTGCCATCAGCAAGGTACATGTCATCATCTACCAGAGAGAGGATGGATGTTATCTGAAGGATAACAAGGCGACAAATGGCACATATCTCAACGGAGCGCGCCTGGATGAGAATGCAGAGCAGAAGCTTTCAAACGATGCCATGATAAGCATCGGTGGAGAGGACTTTATCTTCAAATTAAGTTAATATACACCACCCACGATGTGGGACAAGAGCAGGTAGCAATACCTGCTTTTGGTGTTTGAATGAAGAAATAATTTTTGACGGAAAATATGCGGATTTAGACGAAAGGGATTGAAAAAATGAACAGAGAAAAGGTTGTTGTAGTTCCGGCGGGGGAAACTTACAGAGTGAGTTACAGTCTGGATATCAGTGATGTGATAGATGCTAAAGTGTATGATATGAGCAGAAGCGGATCTATGCCTGAGATGGCACCGTGTGACATGCAGGAGAATGCCGGAGTCAGGGTGTTCAATTATCAGATCGATGACAAGAAGCCTCTTGCGGAGATACTGAGACAGGAGATGAACAAGAAGGAGATACTCACACTTCTGTACAACATTCTGCATGCACTGGAGATGTTTGGTAAGAATATGGTTTCGCTCAGCTATGTTGCAAGGGACGAGCAGTGTGTATTTGTATCGCCTGAGACATACGATGTCTGCTTTATTGTCGCTCCGGTACAGAAGGAAGTGACAGATCTCAATGAGGTCAGAGCATTTGTGAAGTCGGTGATAGTTGATGCGAGATACTCAGAGAATGACAATGACAATTACGTAGCACGCCTTATAAACTGTGCGAATATGAGAGGTACATTTTCAAACTCGGACATGAAGAACGAGGTTAAGGCGATGCTTGCAGAAGCAGGCATAGACGCTGCTGAGATAGACAGAATGAAGGAGCTTTCCACAAATACTCCAAAGGGTGGCAACAGCCACATACTTCGAGGTGAGTCACCTAAGGTGAGCAGACTCGAGGTTATGAGAAATAATGCGAGAATGAATGGATATGCACAGCCGATGGGACCAAACGGCCAGATGCCAAACGGAATGCCATCGATGGGCATGCCACCGATGGGACCGAACGGCCCGATGGGATCAAACGGCCAGATGCCAAACGGAATGCCACCGATGGGAATGCCACCGATGGGACCGAACGGCCCGATGGGATCAAATGGTCAGATGCCGAATGGCCAGGTTCCGAACGGAATGCCACCGATGGGCATGCCGCCAATGGGACCGAATGGCCAGGCACCGAACGGAATGCCACCGATGGGCATGTCACCAATGGGACCGAATGGCCAGGTGCCAAACGGAATGCCACCGATGGGCATGCCGCCAATGGGACCGAATGGCCAGGCACCAAACGGAATGCCACCGATGGGCATGCCGCCAATGGGACCGAATGGCCCAATACCAAACGGTCCAATGGGATCAAATGGAATGCCACCGGTAGGCGTGCCGCCGATGGAGGAGCCGGTTAAGCCTGAGATGGCTGGAGCACAGCCGCAGGGGGATAAACCGGAGAATGTTGAGACGGTTGAAGCAGAAGCACAGGATGCCAAGCCGGAGATTGTAGAGCCTCCTGTTGAGGCAGAGCCGCAGGATGTCAAGCCAGAGGCAGTAGAGCCGGCTGAGACAGAAGCACAGGATGTCAAGCCTGAGCCAGCAGAGCCGGTTGAAACACAGCCACAGGAGATAAAGCCAATACCTCCAATGCAGGGCAACCCATTTGGAGGAAGACCGATTCCGCCAATGCCACCAATGCCACAGGCACACCAGATGCCAGAGATGCCGCAGAACCCACAGATGCAGCCGGTACCGCCAATGCCACAGATGCAGCCGGTACCACCAATGCCACAGACACCGCCGATGCCACAGGCACAGCCAGTGCAGGGCAATCCATTTGATGGAGCACCGGCACCATATTTCCTTAGGGTGAAGACGGGCGAGAGAATAAGCTTGGACAAGGCAGAGTTCAAGATCGGACATAAGGCAAGACTTGTGGACTATGCGATTACTGACAATTCAGCTATAAGCAGAGTTCATTGTGTTATCACCAAGAGAAATGGCGTGTGCTTCATCAGCGATAACAAGTCTACAAATGGTACATTTGTGAACGGAGAGGAATTGAAGGCGGGCGAAGAAAAGTTCCTGACGAACAATGCGATCGTTATACTCGGGGACGAGGAGCTTGTCTATCACATTAGATAGAATATCCGCAACGAGAGTTGAGACATAAATATTGGGAGGAATGTATATGGGGTTTAGCGCAGTATACAATACAGACGTAGGAATAAAGAAAAAGACAAATCAGGATTCGCTGGCGATCAAGATAGCGGATACTCCAAATGGACAGGTCGTGTTCTCCCTCGTATGTGATGGCATGGGAGGTCTGGCAAAGGGAGAGGTTGCCAGCAAGGAAGTCATAACAGCTTTCTGCAACTGGTTTGACACACAGTTTGTTGAGATGGTTGACAACAACAGCTTTAGTGAAGAGCTGCTGAGATACCAGTGGATAAGACTTGCCGTGGAGCAGAATGAGAAGATTAAGGCGTATGGCGAGCAGAATGGATTTATGCTTGGTACGACCATTTCTGCGATCCTCATATACAGAGAAATGTACTACATTCTCCATGTTGGAGACAGCCGAGTGTATGAGATCACTTCAGGGATAAGGCAGCTCACCGCAGATCAGACGCTTGTTGCAAGGGAGATCGCAGCGGGAAGACTTACACCGGAGCAGGCGGAGACGGACAGCAGACGAAGCGTGCTTCTCCAGTGTATCGGAGCTTCACCTGTGGTGGAACCGGATTTCGTAGTTGGGCAGGCAGCTCCCGGAGCGCATTACATGCTGTGTTCTGATGGATTCAGACATAAGATAACGCCTCAGGAGATGATAGAGAGACTTGGCCCGGGAACATGCGTCGACGAGGCGAAGATGAAGGAGGGCTGTGAGTTCCTCACAGAGCTTGTGAAGTACAGAAAAGAAACGGATAATGTAACAGTAGTGCTTATTAAATCGGAGTAATGGGGATCGATATATGACAGAGTTAGGAACGGTATTAGACGGAAAATACGAAATACTTAAAAAAGTCGGTCAGGGTGGTATGTCAATAGTTTATCTTGCCATGGATAACCGACTTAATAAACAGTGGGCTGTAAAGGAGATCAAGAATGATGGCTCCAAGAGTACAGCCACACTCTTAAAGGGATTGGAGCGAGAAGCAAATATCCTCAAGGATGTGGATCATCCGGTACTGCCACGAATCGTTGATATCATCAATGAGAATGGCACGATCTACGTTGTCATGGACTTCGTAGAAGGACGTCCACTCAGCGATGTGCTCAAGGCGGAGGGAGCACAGCCACAGGAAAAGGTAATCGAATGGGGCAGGGCGCTTGCCAGTGCACTTGACTACCTGCATTCCATGAATCCGCCGATCATATACAGAGATATGAAGCCTTCAAATGTCATGCTGAAGCCGGATGGCTCGGTAAAGCTTATCGACTTTGGAACGGCTAAGGAATACATAGTGGAGAACAATGCGGATACCACGGCTCTTGGAACAAGAGGCTATGCGGCACCGGAGCAGTTCGGTGATGCGCAGGGACATGGAATCTACAACACGGATGCAAGAACAGATATTTACAATCTGGGAGCAACGCTCTATCACCTTGTTACCGGCAAGAATCCATGTGAGCCTCCTTACGAGATAAAGCCTATCAGACAGTGGAATCCGATGCTCTCATCAGGATTTGAGAGAATTATACAGACGTGCTGTCAGCCGAGTCCTGAGGACAGATATCAGTCTTGTTCAGAACTGCTGTATGCGCTGGATCACTACAACGAGCTCGACGATGCATACAAGGCAAAGGCAAAGCATAAGATAGCAGCGTTCTCAGTGGTTGCGGGATTATCGATACTCTCAGCGTGCTGTGCTGTGATAGGCGGAGTAAAGAAAGGCCAGCTCAAGGATCTTGATTACAACAACAAGGTCAACGAGGCGAGGGATGCAGTCGACGAGGGCGATTACAACAAGGCATTTGAGTGCTATAAGGCGGCTGTCGACATAGACCCAACCGCATCGGATGCCTATATAGGCTATATGGAGACATATGCTTACTATTATACAGAGGACGATGGAAACACTTCGGCCAACACCGAGACGGCGGCAGAAAAGGGAATAAGACTTGCGCTTAAGAACAAGGACGAGATAAAGGACGACGTAAAGTTCAAGATAGCCATGTTGTATTACGACGAGGTCAAGGACTACAGTGCGGCCAAGAAATATTTCAATATGGTTGATGAGAGCAAGAACTTCCCGGATCAGGCAAAGCAGGCAAAGTATTACGCTGCGATATGTGACAGTAAGATAAACAAGTCAGCAAGCTTTGATACGAACAAGGAAAATATATTTGCATTCCAGGATTACAACAGTGACAACATAGATGACACCAATCCTGACAAATACACCAATTACCTCAACATAGCTTACATATATCTTGGCGAGATATCCAATGATCCGGAGCTTGCGAACAGAATAGAGGTGCTGATGGATGAGGCGATGAAGAACCTGGACGACAACGCAGAGGTGCTGAACAGCCAGTTCCCGGCGGATAGAGGCGTAAAATACTACAATGGCCAGTATTCAGGAGTTATGTACTCGGTATATACAGAACTTGCCGAGAATGCGGATGATGCGGGCCAGCAGTTACATTATTACAACTCTGCGGCGAACAGTGCAGCGCTTTATCTGAACAGTCTGGATATAGAGGGCGAGAATGCGACAGAGACATCCAAGAAAGCATATTCAGAATACTCGGTGAACGAGGCTGAGACTTATATCAAGATGGCAGAGAACAGCGGCGATGACAGCTACTATGATGAGGCAGAGAGAATATATGGCAACGCTGAGACTACACTTGGAACCGATGACAACGCAGCGGTCGTGTACGTAAGCCATCTGAGTTATCTGGTCGATAGATATTCGAATAAATTTGGAAGCGATTCGGCAGCATGGAATGCCAGTGCCACAAGGGCTGTGAGGAAAGTGTACGAGAACGGTAACAAAGTTCCGGCACTTGCAAATGGTCTTAAGCAGGGATGGCAGTCGTTATCCAATGACCTGACAGTTAAGAGCATAGTAAATGGCAGTTCAAGGTCAACGAGCGAGTAAGGGAGGAGTGAAAGGTTATGGCAACAGTTTATAATGTAATGTTATATGGCGGCCTGGCACTTGCGATCGTATTCGCTATTGTGGCGGTGGTACTGTTCTTTGTGTTAAAGATACCGAAGGCGGTGGGAATTGCCACAGGCTCAACAGCCCGTAAGAAGATCGATGAGATCAAGGAGAAGGGCTATGAGAGTGTACAGGGAGGCGGTGCCTCCAAACAGGAGGCGATCAAGAACCATACATCCAGAATTTCGGTAAGGGATGTAAAGTCAACTGCAGCCGAAAAACATTCTGAGAAGGGAATGGCAAATTACGAGAAAGCGATAGCTGATCTCGGGAAAAAGAGACTGGAGGATGAAGGCGAGACTGCAACTGATATTCTCCGCGATGATGCCGAGGAGGCAACAGATATTCTGAGGGAAGACGAAGAGAATCTTGACATCAATGGCAGCAGCTTTGAGGAGGCGACAGACATCCTCAGAGAAGATGCGGATGAGGAAGCAACGGATGTACTCAGAAATGACGAGGCAGACGAGGAAGCAACGGACATACTCAGAAGCGATGACGCAGACGAGGAAGCAACGGACGTACTCAGAAGTGATGAGGCAGACGAGGAAGCAACGGACATACTCAGAAGCGATGACGCAGACGAGGAAGCAACGGACGTACTTAGAAGCGATGACGCAGATGATTCCACAGCCGTTCTTCAGGGAGGACGCGCAGCGAGCTCGGTAAGAATGATAAAGAATGTAATTATAGTACATTCCGATGAAGAGATATAGGAGGAGAGGGACATGAAAAAGGTTATGCAGAATAAATCACTTTTGCATCGACTGATCGCGCTTACGATGGCGGTAGTTATGACACTCACTCTTGTGGCGATCGATTCACATTTTCATTTGTTTGCGGAGGAGGAAGATACACAGACCATAGATGTAACGGCCATTGTAAAGGGCGATAAGGCGGATATGGTGTATGGCTTCAAGGATTTTGACAAGGCAATAAAGTTCAAGATCAAGTCCGACAAAGTTGACGGAATCGACAGCAGCAAGTTGGGAGTGGCTGTTTACAAAGGAGCTACAGCGGACGATAAGATCGCTACAGCCACAGATGCAGCAGGAAAGCTTGTCACATTTGATAATGTGTATGAGCTGAAGAATGACACAGCAGTACAGAAGATAGCTATTTACTATTATACAGGTACTGATGAGAGCGGTGATTTCGAGCTGCTTGGAACCATAAAGGTTGCCGTGGATAAGCAGGCACCTACAATATCGGTTGAGGCTGATGATAACTACAATCTTCACAACAAGGTGAGCGATGGCTATTATCTCCTGAACCTCACAAGCAGTGATGCCGACAGAACATTTGTGATAGACGCCAAGGATACCACAGATGCAGCAGAGGAAAATGCCACAGGAATAGACTATGTGGAGTATTCATCAGACAATGGAAAGACCTGGAGCAAGACTGAGAGCACATCCCAGTTTGTTGCACCTGATAAGAGTGGAACATACAAGTTCAGAGCGGTCGATGTTGCAGGAAACAAGTCAGAGGAGACCAGTGTTATCGTCAAGAAGCTCAACGAAGCTCCTGTCATAACAAGTGTTACCCCTGAGATCATACAGAAGAACGGAGTGGATTACAGATTCCCTCAGCTCAAGGTAGATGATGCTTATAAGTTCACTGTACAGGTGAAGAAGGTTACAGCCGGCAGTGATAACACTGAGATAGATGACGTGAGCCTGTACTACAAGCTTACGGGTGCAGCTTCAGCAGTGGAGTGCACAGGCAAAAAGGCTGTGTCCGGCGGATATGAATATGAATTCGAGATAAGTGCACAGTGGTTCAAGAAGGACAATGCAGACAATGCAAAGAAGCTTGTCATTTACGCCAAGGAGAACGAGTTTGGCAATAACTCAGTCGGCGCAGATGAGGATGGCGACATTGTATTTGTAAAGGAAGGAAAGCCTGAACTCACAGTTACAGGCGGTTCCACAAGCTATGTGAAATCCACAAAGCTGACAGTGAAGGCAACTGGAGAGTATTCTTACATAGACACCGTGTCATACAGCGTGGATGGCAAGAAGGAAACGATCCTTGAAAAAGGAAACAGGTTCACATACAGCAGCGATGTCCGTGTGAGCGGTGGAGATGTACAGGATTCAACAAAGTCAGACATATATCTGGCTGATGGAGAGCATACCATCACATTTGCGGCAAAGGACTTCGCCGGAATAGATGGCAGGATAGAGACTGTAGTCAAGGTGGATAATACAGCACCTGTTGTAAAGGTTACGGACAACGCCGGAACAGACAGGACAAACAATGATCAGCAGTACACGGTCACAGACGCAAAGGAAGCTGTTCTTAATATAAAGTACAGCGATGCCACATCAGGTGTTGCATCGGCGGTCGCTTCACTCAAGAAGGCAGATGCAAATGGATCATATACATCAGTCAAGAACTGGTATTCAACATCTACAGGTGACAATGGCCTGCAGAGCGGAAAAGAGATAAGCATAGATGGTTCAGGAAGTTATGTCCTGACAGTTGTGGTAACTGACGAGGCTGGAAATAAGACAGAGACGAACACATATGTGTATGTCAATGTGGATGGCCTTTCAGGAGAGAAGTTATCTGCGAACGGTACAGATGCTGACAACGGCGCTATATTCTGGAGGAATGATGATACTCTGACTGTAGAGGGTGCAGTATCAGGCTTCCAGCTTGCAGCAGATGACGCAAAGCTGGTGATCACCAGAACATCATTTGCAGGAAAGAAGGATAAGGCAGTTGAGGTAAAGGGTACAGTTGCCGCTGCATATGACAAGAATACGGTCAACATATCCTACGAGCTTCCAGATGAGGGTGTGTACGAGATCTCACTCATGGCGAGAATACACGATCCGAACAATGCTGACACGAAGTTCAAAGAAGTACAGAGCATAAAGGTTTACTATGATAAGACTGCACCGGCAAATGTGAAGCTGGAGTGTGCAAACCAGAAATACAAATCAGGATCGACATTCTATTACAGATCAAAGAGTGACGTGAAGATCAAGGTCTCTGGTTCCGATAACGATGACAGCAATGGCAAGGTTACATATACAGTAGGCAGAAGCAGCACAGCCGGATCACAGGACATTACAGGAAGCATTAATGTATCAGGAAATGATATAGAAAAGACACTGGATGCAAAGGCCCTTGGCATAACAGATGAAAATACAGAGTACACGATGACTGTTAAGCTGAAGGACAGAGCAGGAAACGAGAGCAAGGCCAGTCAGGAGATACACCTGATAGTTGATACCGTCAAGCCATCAGTGTCAATAGATGGAACTGCCGGCGGAAAGCTGATAAATTACTGGAATAACAGCAATGTGACCATAACAGCAAGGGGAACTGACAATTACTTCGTGGAGAAGTTCGTTGTGACAGGAACACGCGATGGCAAGAGCATAAGCAAGTATGAGCTGGATGCGGATTACACTGCAAATGCAGAAAAGACCACAATATTCAGAGAGCCTGGACTTTATAATATCACGATCGTTGCTGTCGATGAGGTTGGCAATGAGTCGGGTAAGGCAACAACTTCATTTGTAATAGATAAGAAGAGCCCTGAGATATCAGTTGTGTCCGGTGGAAGCAGCAGATTCCTTAACAGGAGCAGAACTATTACATTTGGCATAGAAGACGATTATGGAATGGATACACAGAATGCGACGCTTAAGGTGTACTACAAGACCTACAGTGATTCAAACTGGTCAGAGACCACAGTTCCGTTCCAGACAGCAGATGGCAAGACCACTGCAGCATATAAGATGACAGCCAAGGGCGGCAAGGCAACTGTATATTATTTCACAGTTGAGGGAGCCGATAATTCCGGCAATGCACTGAAGCCGGCAGCAGACGAGGCGTTCGGTGTTCAGGAGGGCACAAGTGCTCTCAAGACAAAGAATTATTACGTCGACACCACAGAGCCACTTGTGTATGTGGACGATGATCCTGAGTACAGACTGGATAATAACAATTACTTCAAGACTTCAATATCATTCAGAGTTGGTGTGGAGGAACAGTTCAAGTCGCTTCAGAACACTATTATCACAGAGAATGATGGAAATGTAGCAGTGGATGAGAATCCGCAATACTTCTATATAAAGAGTAACGGCGGAACATGGGGCAAGAAGTACACATATGATAAGGAAGGTGAGTATGATCTCACCATGACCGTTACCGACAAGTGTGGAAATGAAGGAACAACAGGAACCCATTTCTACATAGACAAGCACAAGCCTGAGATACAGCTTGGAAATGTCAACACTATAAACAACAGCGATGTGACAGTCCCTGTAACACTTACAGATAACATGAGAGGTGGAAAGTACACCATTCATGTAGTCAGAGCAAATGAGGGTGGATCTGTTGTAGAGAACAGAGATATCAGAAAGAATGTTACCTGGGGAACAAAGGGCGATGGAGTCAGCACAGTCAGAGAGGTACTCAGCGGTGTGACATTTGACGCCCAGGGTGATTACACAGTCACCGTGTCCGCAGAGGATAAGGCGGGCAACAAGGCTGTGACCAGAACAGTGAAGTTCAGAATCGATAAGACTGCACCGGTTATATCGATTTCAGGAATGAACGACAGACAGACAACGGCGGTAAATGCAACCATCAGCATAGATGAGGCATTCTCATTTGCATATGAGAACAACAATCTTGCCGCAGATGCATTTAACGTGACAATAACCAGAAAGACGGACGGAACAGCGGCATCGAATATCGCTACGCTGGGAACAAGCAGCTTCTCAGGAAGCAATCCACATACCGCAACTTACAACTTTACAGAGGATGGCGAGTACACGATCACAGCAAATGCAAGAGATCTTGCAGGAAATGTGGCAGCCAGCCAGACCAAGACCTTCAAGGTTGACTCAAAGGCACCTGTTGTAAAGGTGAGCGCAGTGGATAAGAACAACAAGGAAGTAAAGAATTACGACCCAATAGGAAGTATGGATTCTTCCGCACCGAACTATGTTGATATGTCACTGAGCGTTCAGGAGTCATTCTTCTCGACAGATGATGTGAAGATAACCGTGAAGAAGGACAGCAAGGATGTGTCATCATCATACTTTACAAATTACAGCAATTCTTCAGAACTCAGCACAGGAAGCCAGAGATTCTCTGAGGATGGTGTATACGAGGTGTCAATAACAGCGCAGGATGAACTGGGAAATAAGGCTGATGATTACAGCCTGGTATTCACAGTCGATAACACACCACCTGAGCTCAAGGCTACATCGACACTTGCCGGATTCATGAGCAAGAGCATTGCAAGCGATGACGGAACACTGCTTCTCAATGCATCAGATTTTGCTGATATACGAGACAAGGGCTACGAAGCACTGTGGGATGTAAGTGATACTTCAGACTTCTCGGTTGACGCCAAGATAGACGGAGTAAATCTTATCGATTTCTCAGATATGACAGACGGATATCACAAGATAACACTTACAGTAACTGACAAGGTTGGACACACGGCAACACAGGAATTTGATTATACGTATGATGGTACTGCACCACGAATCATCATAACAGGTGTTGAGGATGGAGAGACTCTCAGAGAGCCATTCAACATGACGATAGGTCTTGAGAATGAGGAAGACGAGATCACATCCATCGTTATAAATGGCAATACCATAGATCCTGCAAGCTATCAGGCAGATAACAAGTATGAGATGCAGGTAGACCAGTATGATACATACACGGTTGAGGTAACAGCCCAGGATAAGGCCGGTAATATAGCGACAACATATGACAGAGAGACCGGAGAGGTATTCACCTTCAAGCTCAGCGAAAAGATGTCACCGGTTGTGCTGATCATAATAATAATCGCAGCGATCCTGCTTCTTGCACTGCTTGCATTCATCATCATAGCTGGCAGAAGAAGAAAGAAAAACGCCGCTGCTTAATGTAGGAGAAAGTGCTATGTACAGGGCAGTTGTATTTGATATGGACGGCGTGTTGGTAGACACGGAGAAGATATACAGGAAGTGCTGGAAGGAAAACGGCATGAGCATAGGGATTCCTGAGGCACAGATGGAAAATGTATGTGACCGGGTGGCTGGAGGCAACAAGACCTCCAACGCCCGGGTGTTTAAGGAAATAATGGGCGAAGATTTTGATTATCTTGCGTTCAGACAGAGAACAATGGATCTGTTCGATGAACATGTGGAAAAGTATGGAATAGACATAAAGCCACATGTCGAGGACACGCTGAGATTCTTAAAAGAACACGGCGTGAAGATGGCACTTGCAACCTCCACTGCGAGGACGAGGGCGCAGCAGAGACTTGATAGCGTTGGAATAGCCGGATACTTCGATGAAAAGGTATGCGGAGACGAGATCACCCACGGAAAGCCGGAGCCTGATATATATCTGAAGGCCTGCGGTAAGCTGGGCGTAAACCCGGACGAAGCGGTGGCCGTTGAGGACTCTGTGAATGGTATCATATCTGCCAGCCGGGCAGGGCTATGTACGGTCATGGTGGTGGATCTGATAAAACCAAATGGTATCACGCGCGAGCGTGCATACAAAACCTTTTATGATATAGAAGATATATGCAGCCTGTTTGAGTAAACAGGCTGTATTTTTATTAATAAAATGAGGAGGAACATCATAATAATGTAAAGAGTAAAGAATATGGTGGTAGTATGTCTGCAAGTCAGAAATTTATGGGAGTTGTAAAGGGATTGATCCTGTCCTATCTGCTCACGATAATCATGCTGTTTATAACGGCGGTGGTCGTATACAAAGTGGGGATAAGCGATAAGGTGCTCGGTATACTGGTTGTTGTGATATACATAGTGGCCACATTTGCCGGGGGCTTTGTTACGGGCAGAAAAGTCAGGGAGAAGCGTTTCCTGTGGGGGATGGTGTATGGCCTGACTTACATATCGGTCGCATTGACCGTGTCGGTGCTGTTTACAGGTTCAGGTGACAGAGAGGGAATAGCAGTTATAACCAAGTGTATTATGTGCGTTGCAGGCGGGATGCTGGGGGCTATGCTCAGTTAAAAAAAACTTTTACTTTATATATCTTTGTGTTATAATCCCGATATATGACATAAAAAGAGAGGTGTATCCAGAATGAAGAGAATTAAAACACTCACAAACAGGACTATGAAGAATACAATGGTCAAGGGTGGATGTGGCGAGTGCCAGACATCATGCCAGTCAGCTTGTAAGACATCATGCACAGTTGGTAATCAGAGCTGTGAGAATGTTAACAACAAGTAATTTGTAACAGGTTTGTATTTGATCAGCTAAAGGGGACCGTCGTTTATGATGACAGTCCTCTTTAGTGCGTGTATAAGGGTGCCGTGTGTGGCGCCTTGAATTAGAATTTCACGGATAGATCCGATGGAATATATTGAAGGAGAATTATGGTTCATCAGTACAAGAACAATGGTTATAATATAGTGCTTGATGTCTGTAGTGGTTCTGTACATGTCGTAGACGATCTTGTCTATGATATTATTTCTTTATATGAGGAGAATGATAAAGAGCAGATTATAAAGGCACTGTCACAGTATGACAGCGCAGAAGTTTCCGAGGCTTATGACGAGGTAGCCCAACTGGTAGAGGACGGAACATTATTTACAGATGACGTATACAAAGATTATATTATAGATTTCAAGAAGAGAAAGACAGTTGTCAAGGCGTTGTGTCTGCATATCGCCCATGACTGTAACCTTGCCTGCAGATACTGCTTTGCCGGTGAGGGAGAATATAAGGGAGACAGGGCGCTTATGTCACTTGAGGTGGCAAAGAAATCCCTGGATTTTCTGGTTGCGAATTCCGGTTTAAGAAGAAATCTCGAGGTGGATTTCTTTGGCGGTGAGCCGCTTATGAACTGGGATGTAGTCAAGAAGACCGTGGAATACGGAAGAAGCCTTGAGGAGAAGTATGACAAGAAGTTCAGATTCACACTTACTACCAACGGAGTGCTTCTGAATGACGAGATCATGGAATTTGCCAACAGAGAGATGGCGAACGTGGTGCTCAGCATAGACGGAAGAAAGGAAGTCCACGATTACATGAGACCTACCAGGAATGGCAAGGGAAGCTATGACGTGATACTCTCCAAGTTCCAGGAATTTGCCAAGAAGAGGGCAGGCAAGAGCTACTATGTGAGAGGTACTTACACTCACAACAATCTTGACTTCTCAGAGGATGTACTTCACATGGCAGATCTGGGATTTGACCAGATATCCGTTGAGCCTGTTGTATCACTTCCGGACGAGCCATATGCTATAAAGGAAGAGGATATACCGGTACTGCTTGAGCAGTACGACATCCTGGCAAAGGAGATGATCAAGAGACACAAGGAGGGAAGAGGCTTCAATTTCTTCCACTTCATGATAGATCTTGAGGGCGGACCTTGTGTAGCCAAGAGACTTTCCGGTTGTGGTTCAGGTACAGAGTACATGGCAGTTACCCCTTGGGGAGACCTGTATCCTTGTCATCAGTTCGTTGGTGAGGACGATTTCTGTATAGGAAATGTATTTGATGGAATCAAGAATCAGGATATAGTCAATGAATTCAAGCTGTGCAATGTATATGCCAAGGATAAGTGTAAGGACTGCTTTGCAAGATTCTATTGCAGCGGTGGCTGTGCGGCCAACTCATACAAGTTCCACGGCAATATACTTGATGCATATGACATAGGTTGTGAGCTTCAGAAGAAGCGTATAGAATGTGCAATCATGCTGAAGGCGGCTATGGCCGATGAGGCAGAAGAGGAATAAAAAGGGTAAAAGGAGAAGACGATGAAGAAGACAAAGAGAAACGCTGTGCTCGTCATCATTGCCTTTCTGCTTATACTGGGTGTTGCTATATATACAGCAATATTCGGTGTTGCAGACAGAGGTAAAGTCGAGTACATCAAGCTTGGACTTGACCTTAAGGGTGGTCTGAGTGTAACTTACGAGATTCAGGAGGATGATTACAGCGACAAGGATCTCGAGGATACCAAGTATAAGATTGAGCAGCGTGTAGAGGCCTACACCAATGAGTACTCAGTCTATGAAGATGGAGACAAGAAGATTACGGCAGAGATCCCTGGTGTAACAAATGCAGATGAGATACTTAATGCCCTGAATATTGAGGGAAAGCTTGAGTTCCTTGATCCGGACAATTATACAAAGTGGTCAAAGGGACAGGAGTATGAGGCTGCTCTTACAGGAGATGACATCAAGAATGCCACAGCCGGAATTGACTCAGATAACGGCAATGACAATGTGGTACAGCTTGCATTTACCGATGAGGGAGCTCAGAAGTTCGCTGATGTTACCGCGGCAAATGTTGGGAATATAGTATACATTATATATGACAACAAGGTCGTAAGTGCACCAACAGTACAGTCAGCCATAACAGGCGGAAGCGCAGAAATCAACAAGATCGGAAGCTACGAGGAGGCCGAGCAGCTTGCTACTACTATCCGTATCGGTGCACTTCCTCTTACACTTAAGCAGGTTCGTTCCAATATAGTAGGAGCTACACTTGGTTCAGATGCTATCAGCACAAGCCTTAAGGCAGGTGCGATCGGTATTGCACTTGTGTTCCTTATCATGATCATTGTATTCAGGATTCCAGGTCTTGTAGCTTCATTTGCCCTGGCATTCTACACAATACTTGATCTGCTGGTCATCAATCTGTTCAACGTTACACTGACACTTCCTGGTATAGCCGGTGTTATACTGTCAGTAGGTATGGCGGTCGATGCCAACGTAATCATATTCACGCGTATCAAAGAGGAGCTGGCGGATGGCAAGTCCGTAAAGCAGGCTGTAAAGGGTGGTTTCCACAATGCCCTGTCAGCCATCATAGATGGTAACGTTACAACACTTATAGCAGCTCTTGTACTTGGAATATTCGGAACAGGTACTATCAAGGGATTTGCGATCACACTGGCTATCGGTGTTGTTCTGTCAGTATTCACAGCTCTGGCAGTCAGCCAGTCACTGCTCACAGCGCTTGTAAATCTCGGCGTTACAGATGCCAAGTATTTCGGCGTTGCAAGAGAGCCAAAGAAGACAAACTTCGTGAAGGCAGGTAAGTTCTGTATGCTCGGATCACTCATTGTGATCATCGCATGCTTCTGTATGATGCCTGTTAATAATAAGTCAAAGGGTTCACCACTTAACTTCAGTGTTGAGTTTGCAGGCGGTACAAGCCTTACAGTAGGTTTTGACAAAGAGTACTCACTTAGCGAGGCTGAGAAAGATATAGTTCCTGTCATTGCAGAGGCTGCCGGTATCGGTGAGGCAGGAATATCAGTTCAGACAGTATCCGGAACAAATGAGATCGTGTTCAAGATGCCAGAACTTTCAGATGACGGAACAGATGATTCACAGATGTCCAAGGTGCGCAACGCACTCACAGACAAGCTTGGCGCAGATGTCAAGGAGGCAAATGTAATAAGTGGATCGGTCAGCAGCGAGATGTCTAAGAACGCTATATTCTCAGTTATCCTTGCAGCTATTCTGATGCTTATATACATTGCTATCAGATTCCATGATGTGAAGTTTGGTGCAAGTGCAGTTATCGCACTTCTCCACGATGTTGCGATGGTATTCTGTCTGTATATTATACTGAGACTTACAGTTGGTAACACATGTATCGCATGTCTGCTTACCATAGTGGGTTACTCGATCAATGCGACGATCATCATATTCGACCGTGTAAGAGAGAATATAGGTGTTATGAAGCCTAAGAAGGCCACATACAAGGATATAGTCAACCTGAGTATCAACCAGACCTTCAGCAGAACAATATATACATCACTCACAACATTTGTTACAATATTCGTTCTGTATATCATGGGAGTGGCATCCATCAAGGAGTTCGCTCTCACACTTATGGCTGGTGTAGTTATCGGTGCTTACTCTTCAGTATGTATCACAGGTCCACTCTGGTACTACATGAAGACAAAGCTTGGTAAGACAGAAAAAGATGCTTAATAGAATAAAGTTATCGGACGGATGTCAGATGACAGATGATAACAGGCTTCCATGGCAGAGATGCTGTGGAAGCCTGTTGTATTATTGGGAGATGGAAGAGATATGAATTGTAAAGCAGTGGTGTTTGATATGGATGGAGTCATCCTCGATTCAGAACAATTGGTTGTCAAGAGCTGGCAGAAGACAGCGGACAAATATGGCATAGAGGACATAGAGAGCTTCTGTATGGCTGCCCTTGGACTCAACCGTGAGGCGGCGAAGAAGCTGTTCGTGCAGATGTACAAAGGAAGATGTGATGAAGGACAGGATACATTGGATGAGGAGAGATATGAGAGCCTCAAGGTTGAGATGGCGGCGGAATTCCACCGGGCAGCGGCAGAGGGAGAGCTTGTGCTGAAGCCGGGAGTTACAGACATGCTGAAGATGCTCAGGGATAATGGCATACCATGTGCCCTTGCCACATCCACCAGAAAAGAGGTAGTCACCATGGAGCTCATCAACCTCGGGGTGATAGATTACTTCGACAAGCTTGTATGTGGAGACATGGTAGATCGGAGCAAACCCGCACCGGATATATTCCTGAAGGCCTGTGAAGAACTTGGAGTTGAGTCGGAGAGTGCATGGGCGGTGGAGGACTCATACAACGGAGTCAGAGCAGCATATGCGGCAGGGATGAAGATTGCTATGATCCCGGACCTCGTGCAGCCGGATGATGAGATGAGGGATAAGGCAGATTTTATATTTAAGAATATGAATGAGTTTCAAGAGTATATTCTTGAGTCCATCAGAGCATGACAGATGGATCCGACGAATAAAAAAGAACTCCTGATGCAGAGCGGCAAAGCCTCTGTAACAGGAGTTCTTTTAGTTAGTTTTTAGGGGTTTAAGGGGACTGGTGAGGTCCCATATATAATATGTAAGTCCCGGCAAAGGACTGACATATTTTGATCTAATGGGTCAGTTAGATCAATGACTCGTAGAGCTTGGTGATATCCTCCACGCTAGTCTCCTTTGGATTGCCCGGGCGACATGCGTCATCGTAGGCTGACTGTGCCAGGAATGGAATATCCTCTGGCTTTACAATGTCTTTAAGGTCTGTAGGAATGCCTACATCGATTGACAACTGGCGTACTGCGTCAACTGCAGCTTTTCTGTATTCTTCCTGGGTCATGTCGTCTACGCCCTTGACGCCCATGGCTCTTGCTATCTCACGATACTTTTCTCCTGTTGCTTCTGCATTGTATTCCATTACAGTAGGCAGGATAATCGCGTTGGCAACACCGTGAGGTGTGTCATACAGAGCTCCCAGTGGATGAGCCATGGAATGAACGATTCCAAGACCTACATTTGAGAAGCCCATGCCTGCAACATACTGGCCCAGCGCCATATCAGCACGGCCCTCAGGCGTATTGGCAACAGCCCCTCTGAGTGAACGGCTGATGATCTCGATTGCCTTGAGGTGGAACATGTCTGACAGCTCCCATGCGGCTGCGGTGATGTAACCCTCGATTGCGTGTGTCAGTGCATCCATACCTGTGGCTGCTGTGAGTCCCTTTGGCATGGAGCTCATCATCTCAGGATCGACAAATGCCACAACAGGAATGTCCTTAGGATCAACACATACCATCTTGCGGTTCTTCTCAACATCTGTGATGACGTAGTTGATAGTTACCTCTGCTGCGGTTCCGGCTGTAGTTGGAACTGCAAATATAGGAACTGATTTATTCTTTGTAGGTGCAACACCCTCCAGGCTTCTGATGTCTGCAAAATCAGGGTTGGCAATAACTATGCCGATACCCTTGGCAGTGTCCATGGATGATCCGCCGCCTATGGCGATGATGTAATCTGCCTCAGCAGCCTTAAATGCGGCCACACCCTGCTGCACGTTCTCTATAGTAGGGTTTGGCTTGATGTTGGAATAGATCTCGTATGCAAGTCCTGCACCGTCCAGAACATCGGTGACCTTCTTGGTCACACCGAACTTGATCAGATCAGGATCTGAGCACACAAGAGCCTTGGCGAAGCCTCTGCCGACTGCCTCTGTGGCGATCTCAGCGATGGCACCCGCTCCGTGGTAAGAGGTTTCATTGAGTACGAATCTGTTTGCCATAAAAATATCTCCTCCTTTGCACTGCGCATTTGTGATAGAACTTTCAGATACTGCCATCAAAATGCACAAAAGATATATTCAAAATGTATATTTATTATAACATTTATACAATAAAAAGCAAATAGACATAACAGGTGAAATGTCAACATTTACAGGCAAAATGGCGGCATTTACACTGGTAATACCATAATGCGTCTGCTAAAATATGTGGATGGATACAGCAGGGATGCGGATATGTTCCTGCGATAAAATGATACGGAGAACAGAAGATGACATTGACACCGGAGCAGAAGGATATAATAGATAAATATGTGAAGAAGCCAGAGTGGAGAGTGGCGGGCAAAAGAGCGGACTTTAATGCCATAGGCGAGAGGTTCGGTGTGAGTCCTGTTGTGGCGAGGGTTATCACGAACAGAGGAGTCACCGGGGAGAAAGCCATAGCTATGTACCTTGATGGCGGCTGGGATTCCATGCACGATCCGGCACTGATGAAGGATATGGTGGAAGCCGGTGAGATAATAAAGGAAAAGCTTAGCGATAACAGGAGGATAAGGATAATCTCGGACTACGACGTGGACGGGGTTACCTCCAATTATATATTGCTTCTCGGCCTTCGGAGAACATGGACGGCGCTGCACGGAAGCTGCGCTGATGACTGCACCGTGGTGGATTACGACATTCCACATCGAGTGCATGATGGATACGGAATAAATAAAAGACTTATAGATGCCGCCATAGCGGATGGTGTTGATACTATCATAACCTGCGACAATGGAATAGCGGCGATAGAACAGGTGAGATATGCGAAGGAGCGCGGGCTTACGGTCATCGTCACGGATCACCATCAGATCCCATTTGAGGAGAGTGATGGCGGCGAGCGGGTATATATGCTGCCCCAGGCGGATGCGGTCATAGACAATCAGAGGCAGGACTGTGAATATCCATTCAAGGGGCTGTGCGGGGCCGGCGTTGCGTTCAAGCTCATCCAGTACATGTACAGGATATGCGGGATAGCCGAGAGCGAGGTAAATGAATTCATGGAGATCCTGGGGCTGGCTACCAACTGTGACATGATGGATCTGGTGGATGAGAACAGACTCTATGTAAAATATGCCCTTGAAAGTCTGAAGGACAGCCGCAATCCGGGTCTGAATGCCCTCATGATGCTCAGCGGCAGAAATGAGAAGAAGATATCAACGTATGATCTGGGATTTCTGATAGGGCCGTGCATCAATGCGGCGGGAAGACTGGGGGATGCGAAACAGAGCCTTGAGTTCTTGCTTGAGAGAGATCCAAATGTCGCCGAGGCAAAGGCTAGGGAACTGCTGGCTGTCAACAATGAGAGAAAGAGCATGACGGAGGCCGGAGCCCGGCATATAACAGATATGCTTGAGACAGCCACTGTGAACGGAGAGTTCGGACAGGCGGCTACCCTTGCGGACAAGGTACTTGTGGTGTATATACCGGCTGTACATGAGAGCGTTGTGGGAATAATCGCCAGCAGGCTCAAGGAGGCATACACAAGACCTGTGATGGTGTTCACGGACGCAGAGACGCCGGGGATACTGAAAGGATCGGGAAGATCCATAGACAGCTACAACATGTTCGAGGAGCTGAACCGGTTCCGGGAGATGTTCACTGCATTTGGCGGACATGCCATGGCGGCGGGCTTTTCCATAGAGAAGGAGAGGCTTGACGAGCTGAGGCGGAAGCTCAATGAAGCGGCGGTGCTGACGGATGAAGATATAACACCTAAGCTGATGATAGATGTGGCCATGCCGCTGGCGTACAACAGCATAGAGCTGACGGAACAGATCGAGAGGCTTGAACCATACGGAAAGGGTAACAGGAAACCGCTGTTTGCACAGGCGGCAGTACCGGTGCGAAGGGCGCAGATACTTGGAAGAAACAAAAATCTTCTGAAGCTCCAGCTTGATACCGGGTACGGAAGGTGCGTGGATGCCATAGATTTTGATCCGGATACATTTGTGAATAACATAAAACAGTGGTTTGGAGAGGATGAATGTGTTAAAATGTTAAATGGTCAGCCGAACGCCGTAGTGATAGATGTCGCATACTATCCGACCATCAATGAATATATGGGAAGACGTTCACTCCAGATGAAGATGGAGGCTTATAACAAGGGAATATAAGCTGACTTTGATGAGAATACTATTAAGTACATTTGTAATATATATCATACAGGAGGACGTAAGATGAGTGAGGTAGAAAAGTATATCAAGAGTATTCCTGATTTTCCACAGCCGGGAATCATATTCAGGGATGTGACAAGTGTAACAGAGAATCCTGAGGGCATGAAGCTGGCCATCGATGAGATGGACAAGCTGCTGGAGGGAGTAGATTACGATGTCATCGCCGGAGCAGAGTCCAGAGGATTTATATTTGGAGCACCGCTGGCATACAAGAACGGCAAGGGACTTGTTCTCGTGAGAAAGAAGGGCAAGCTTCCGAGAGAGACCGTGGAGATGTCTTACGATCTTGAGTATGGACAGGCTACTATAGAGATACATAAGGATTCCATCAAGCCGGGTGAGAAGGTCGTGCTGGTGGATGATCTTATTGCAACAGGTGGAACCATAGAGGCTGCGGCTAAGCTTATAGAGAGCCTTGGCGGAATCGTGGTCAAGATGGTATTCCTCATAGAGCTGACAGACTTGAAGGGAAGAGAGAGACTTTCCAAATATGACGTGGCTTCAGTAGTACAGTTTGAGGGCGAATGATCAGGGCAGAATAAAACAGGAAGTGTGGTGAGCATATGGGAGAGACATTGGATAAGACACAGGACAATATAATAGCTCAGGAGACAAAGAGGGCTGCGGAAGCAGGTGTTATCACCTCGGAGCAGGCCACGAAGGATGGAATAGCAGCCATCGAGAAGGCTCTTGCGTCTGGCAAGAATGTTCCTCAGAATGAACTTATAAAGCTGGAGGAGCAGGCGAATAAGCAGATGAAGGCGAAGAGAGAGATAGATCTGTCCACACCGGCAGATTTTACACCGCCGGAGGAATTGTATAAGGAGCTTATCTCAAGGATACTCACATATCACCCATCTGCCGACATCACTATGATAGAGAAGGCATATAAGGTGGCGGACGCTGCCCACAAGGGACAGCTCAGAAAGTCCGGGGAGCCTTATATCATGCACCCTCTGAATGTGGCCATAATCCTGGCAGAGCTTGAGCTCGACAAGGAGACGATAGTGGCAGGGATACTCCACGATGTCGTTGAGGATACAGTCATGACATCTGAGGAGATAGCAGCGGAGTTCTCCGAGGAGGTTGCTTTCCTTGTGGATGGAGTTACGAAGCTGACACAGCTCAAGATGACCACGGACAAGATAGAGGTTCAGGCGGAGAATCTGCGTAAGATGTTCCTCTCCATGGCGAAGGATATCAGAGTCATACTGATAAAGCTGGCGGACAGACTCCACAATCTGAGAACCCTCCAGTATCAGTCACCGGAGAAGCAGATAGAGAAGGCCAGAGAGACCATGGATATATATGCGCCTATCGCACACAGACTTGGTATCAGCAAGATCAAGGTCGAGCTGGATGACCTGTCCATGATGTACCTCATGCCGGATGTGTACAAGGATCTCAAGGCGCAGATAGATGAGAAGCTTACCGAGAGGGATGCTTATATCAAGAGGGTCGTTGCCGATGTCAAGAAGCATATCGATAATGCCGGACTTGAGGCTGAGATAGACGGAAGAGTAAAGCATTTCTTCAGTATATATAAGAAGATGAAGAACCAGAACAAGACTCTGGATCAGATATACGATATATTTGCGGTACGTATCAAGGTGAATACGGTCAGGGACTGTTACTCAGCACTGGGTATCATTCATGAGATGTACAAGCCTATTCCGGGAAGATTCAAGGACTACATAGCCATGCCTAAGTCCAACATGTACCAGTCCCTTCACACCACACTGATCGGACCTGAGGGACAGCCATTTGAGATACAGATAAGAACCTACGAGATGCACAGAACGGCTGAGTATGGTATCGCTGCGCACTGGAAGTACAAGGAGAACATAACCGGTACGGTCATGCAGAAGGAGGAGGAAAAGCTCTCCTGGCTCCGTCAGATCCTTGAGTGGCAGAGGGATACCGATGACAACAAGGAGTTCATGAGCTTTGTCAAGACTGACCTTGATCTCTTTGCTGAACAGGTATACTGCTTTACTCCTGCCGGAGATGTTAAGAACCTTCCTAGCGGATCCACACCTATAGATTTTGCTTATGCCATTCACACGGCGGTGGGCAACAAGATGGTCGGTGCAAGGATCAACGGACGACAGGTTCCTATAGATACCAAGCTCAACAACGGAGATCGTGTGGAGATCATAACCTCACAGAACTCCACAGGACCAAGCCGTGACTGGCTGAATATAGTCAAGAGTACACAGGCGAGGACAAAGATCAACCAGTGGTTTAAGCATCAGCTCAAGGATGAGAATATCAGCCGCGGAAGAGAGCTCATACTGAACTACTGCAAATCAAAGGGAATAGACTACTCCATGTACTCAAAGCCTGAGTATCAGGAGAAGATATACAAGAAGTACAATTTCCAGGATTGGGATTCCATAGTTGCCGCCGTTGGACATGGCGGAATCAAGGAAGGTCAGATAGTAAACCGTCTGATTGATGAGTACAACAAGGAGCACAAGCCACAGACTGCCACGAACGCTGAGGTTCTGGACGAGTATTCGGTGAAGAAGAACCATGGCAACCATATCGGCAAGGGTGGAATAATCGTAAACGGCATAGATGACGTTGCCGTGAGATTCTCCAAGTGCTGTTCACCTGTTCCGGGGGATGAGATCATAGGATTTATCACCAGAGGACGAGGTGTGTCCATACACCGTACCGACTGTGTAAATGTGTTGTGCATGAGCGAGGCGGACAGAGCCAGAGTCATCGAGGCCGAGTGGAAGGATGACGCTGTTGCATCGAACACATACATGACCGAGATAAATATATATGCGGATGACAGAAACGGCATATTATTTGACATAACCAAGATCCTCAGCGAGGCAAATATAAACGTAAACAGTATCAACAGCCGTACAAGCAAGCAGGGCAAGGCTACGATCACGATCTCATTTGCAATCAAGTCGAAGGAACAGTTGAATACGATAATTGCCAAGATAAGGAATGTTGATAATATAATTGATATAGAGAGAACTACGGGCTGATGGCCGGAAAGGTTTATATGGCGGAATTAAAAGTTATCAGAAGTGAGCTGGGAGGATTCCAGACGAATTGTTATATAGTGGCAAATGAGCAGACCGGGGAGGCGATAGTCATTGATCCTTCATGGAATGCGAATTATATATACAACACACTGAAGAAGAATGAGTATACCTGCGTTGGCATTTATCTCACACACGGTCATGTGGATCACATGGCGGCGATGGGAGATCTGAAGAAGCTCACAGGCGCGGATACATATGCTTCGGAGGACGAGAAGGAAGTTCTCGGCAACAGCAGGGTGAACCTGTCGGCGATGATGACCAGTGTATTTGAAAAGGTGATAGAGACTGAGACGGATCACTATCTGAGCGACGGCAGTGTGAAGAAGCTGCTTGGCACTGAGATGAGATGCATCAGTGTGTCGGGACATACCAGAGGCGGAATGTGCTATTACTTCGAGTCAGAGAATATACTGTTCTCAGGGGATACGCTGTTCAAATACAGTGTGGGAAGATCGGATTTCCCTACAGGTGATGAGCATGCGCTGCTCGAGAACATAAGAGAGAAGCTGTTTGTGCTTCCTGATGATACCGTGGTGTACCCTGGACACGGGGAGACAACACTTATAAGAAAAGAGAAGAAGATGAATCCGTTCTTCTGATGGGCGGATCATGGTGGAAATATGATATTACTGATACAGAATATAGAAGATTACAACAATGATCTCCGGGTGAGTCTCCAGGCCTTCTACGGCGGTGAAAGAATAGTGGTTCCGGAGATATTTGACAAAAAGCCGGAGCTTAAGGCGGAGATAGACAAGGCGCTTGTGGCGGATATAGATGACAATAGAATAAATATAGAGCTGTATTCTGTAGCAGACGGAGGAGAGCGGACTTTGGCGTGCAGCACACAGATCCCTGTGGATGGCGACTGCCGGGATAAGAGTGCCGTGAGGAATCCGTTAAAGCTGGCGATATACAACATGCTTTCGGAGTATACAGACCGCAGACTTCCGTGGGGCTCCCTGACGGGTATCAGACCTACGAAGATAGCTGTGTCTTATATGGAAGCCGGTATGACCTCAGAGGATATAATAGGAAACTACCAGGAGATATATGGAACCTCCCGTGAGAAAGCCGAGCTGGCAGTGGCGGTGGCTGACAGGGAGAAAAAAATCATAGACTCTGTGGCGGAGGAGGACGAATACTGTCTGTATATAGGCATACCGTTCTGTCCGACAAGATGTTTGTACTGTTCATTTACCTCATATCCGATCGCGGTATATAAGAATAAGGTGGATGAATATCTGGACGCAGTCGAGAAAGAGATGGCATACGTTGCGGAGGCATATTCCGGAAAACGGCTCATATCAATATATGTGGGAGGTGGAACGCCGTCATCCATATCTGCGGAGCATATGGACAGACTCTGCAGCATGATAGAGAAGTCATTTGACCTGTCACAGGTGAGGGAATTCACCATAGAAGCGGGCAGACCGGACAGTACCACATTTGACAAGCTTGAGGTCATGAAGCGCCACGGAGTGACGCGTATAAGCATAAATCCACAGACCATGAACGAGGAGACATTAAGGACCATAGGCAGGGCACATACGCCGGAGCAGACGGTCATAGCCATGGAGAATGCCCGGAGAGCGGGCTTTGACAACATCAACATGGATCTGATAGTGGGACTTCCGGGAGAGGACACGGACAGTGTGGAGAACACGCTGAGACAGGTGAAGGAGCTTTCCCCTGAAAGTCTGACGGTTCACACCCTTGCCATCAAGAGGGCGGCGAATCTGAACATAGAGATGGACAAATACCGTGACACCCTGAAGTCGGATATAGACAGCCAGCTTGGTGCTGTTACGAGGGCGGCGGCTGAGATGGGGCTTGATCCATACTATCTGTACAGACAGAAGAACATGACCGGCAATCTGGAGAACGTGGGTTACTCGAAGCCGGGGCTTGAGTGCCTGTACAATATACTCATCATGGAGGAGAGGACTGACATCATCGGTCTCGGTGCCGGAAGCTCATCGAAGCTTGTGGTGAGACCAGGACATGACGGAGTGACAGAGGGGACACGTATAGACAGAATAGAGAATTGTAAGAGTGTAGACGATTATATAGCTCGAATAGATGAGATGATCGAGCGTAAGAAAGCGGGATTTATATGGGATTAGCATTGGAGAAGGATGCAGAAGAATGCTATTCAGTTGATATGAATGATGCGGTGCGCCATGGAATGTGTGTGAGTATACTGGCATCTGAGCTGGCGAGGGAGCTGGGCTGCGATGAGGAATTCATACACAAGGTTGCCGTGGCGGGAATGCTGCACGATGTGGGCAAGCTGCAGGTGAGTCCTTACATATATGGACGGCGGCAGGGTGCGATGAAGATCGAGGAGATGAGATACGTCAGGCTGCATGCCAAGCTTGGCGCGGAGATACTTAAGCGTGAGGGCTACGATCAGGACATAGTGGATATGGTGCACTATCACCATGAGAACTATGACGGCTCGGGATATCCGTACAGGATGCGGGGCGAGGAGATACCACTCGGCGCAAGACTTATCAGAGTGTGCGATGTGTTCAGTGCACTGGTCAGCGACAGACCATACAGGAAGGCATTTGACGCGGATACGGCATTTGGAATGGTGATAGATGAGGTGAGACACTTCGACATGAGGGCGTTCCTGGCGTTCCAGCGGCTGATCAACACCACAGACATCATGAGCAGGGTGGATCAGGTGCTTCACGGCGATATTCCAGGTCTTGACGAAAAATGAAAAAAGTGTATAGTGACATAAGGAAAGTTTTTAATTTTAGGAGGATAGCGTAAGATGGCAGAATCTATGCAGGGGCTTAAGAGAAGCCACAGATGTACAGAGGTTAGCAGTGCCAACATAGGTGAGAAAGTTACCGTGATGGGCTGGGTTCAGAAGAGCAGAAATAAAGGTGGAATAATCTTTGTAGATCTTCGAGATAGAAGTGGAATATTACAGGTTATATTTGAGGAGTCACAGTGTGGCGCAGAGTGCTTCGAGAAGGCAGGAAAGCTCCGTTCAGAGTTCGTTGCAGCCATCGAGGGAACAGTGTGCAAGCGTGCGGGTGCAGTGAATGAGAACCTTGCAACAGGAGACATCGAGGTCGTTGCAAGCAGCCTCCGTATACTGTCAGAGGCAGAGACACCTCCATTCCCTATAGAGGAGAACAGCAAGACCAAGGAGGAGATAAGGCTCAAGTACAGATATCTCGACCTCAGACGTCCTGACCTCCAGAGAAATCTTATCATGAAGAGTAAGGTAGCCACCATCGCCAGACAGTTCATGGCAGATGAGGGATTCCTTGAGATAGAGACACCTATGCTGACCAAGTCAACACCAGAGGGAGCAAGAGATTACCTTGTGCCAAGCCGTGTACACCCTGGTACATTCTACGCTCTGCCACAGTCACCACAGCTCTTCAAGCAGCTTCTTATGTGCTCTGGTTACGACAGATATTTCCAGATCGCAAGATGCTTCCGTGACGAGGATCTCCGTGCAGACAGACAGCCGGAGTTCACCCAGATGGATATGGAGCTCTCATTTGTTGACGTTGACGATGTAATCGATGTAAATGAGCGTCTTCTTGCAAAGCTCTTCAAGGAGATACTTGATCTCGACATCCAGCTTCCAATTCAGAGAATGACATGGCAGGAGGCAATGGACAGATTTGGTTCAGATAAGCCTGACCTCAGATTTGGACTCGAGCTCAAGGATGTCAGCGATGTTGTCAAGGACTGTGAGTTCGGAGTATTCACAGGTGCCCTTGCAAATGGCGGAACAGTCCGCGGTATCAATGCCGAGGGACAGGGAAGCATGCCTAGAAAGAAGATAGATGCCCTTATCGAGTATGCAAAGACATACGGCGCAAAGGGACTTGCATATATAGTTATCAACGAGGATGGAAGCTACAAGTCATCATTTGCCAAGTTCATGACAGAGGAGCAGATGAACGCCCTTGTGGCAGCCATGGATGGAAAGCCTGGCGACCTGCTTCTGTTCGCAGCGGACAAGACAAAGATCGTATGGACAGTCCTCGGCGCACTGAGATGCCATCTGGCAGACCTCATGGGACTTGTGGACAAGAATGTATACAGATTCGTGTGGATCACAGAGTTCCCACTTCTTGAGTGGTCAGACGAGGAGAACAGATTCACAGCTATGCACCATCCATTTACCATGCCTATGGAGGAGGATCTTCAGTACATCGATTCTGATCCGGGCAGGGTTCGTGCAAAGGCTTATGATATAGTATTAAACGGAAATGAGATCGGTGGAGGTTCAGTCAGAATCCATCAGGATGACATTCAGGAGAAGATGTTCGAGTGCCTTGGCTTTACAAAGGCCGAGGCTCACGAGAGATTCGGATTCCTTCTGGATGCGTTCAAGTACGGAGTACCACCTCACGCAGGACTTGCCTATGGTCTTGACCGTCTGGTCATGCTCATGGCAAAGCAGGATTCTATCCGTGACGTAATCGCATTCCCTAAGGTAAAGGATGCATCATGTCTCATGACAAATGCGCCTGACTATGTAGACGACAAGCAGCTCGCTGAGCTTGGAATCGAGGTCACACCAGAGGCTGAGGCCGAGATCGAGGCTGAGAAGAGCGCACCTGCAGACGCAGAGTAGAATGACAGAATAATATACAGAAGGACGAGCTTCTGATACGGAGGCGGGATATCAAACAGGATATCCCGCCTCTTTTTTGCGTTTACAGACATAAAGAGCAAATGGGGTACATATACTATACCAAAGTGTGTTAAGTGGCTTAAAATGACAGCCAGACACCTTAAAAAGCAAATGGCGGAGGTGATACATGTGGAAAATGAAAAAGAGTTTCTAAGAGGGAGAATGTGGGGCAGACTTACCTTCCTGCTGGTGGTTGCACTGGAGCTCATGATATTCTGCGTTGGATGTGCAAGGTTTGAGGTGTCGGACAGTGGTGAGCCGCTGCTCTATGACGTGTGCGATGAGACCATGCTGCCGGATGAACTGGTTACCATCATAGACAAAAAGAAGGAAAACCCATTTAATCTCGTATATTCAAACAGCACATATACATATATAGTCATCGCTGCGGGCATGCAGGAGAGGGATGACGTTGGGGTGACTCTGGAGGAGATGTACAAGGACGACAATGCCATTTACATCAAGGGAGTTTTAAGACAGGTGGCGACTCCGACGGATGGCGTGAAGGGAGACAATGTATCATTTCCTTATATGGTGGTCAGGATAGTGAAGATGGATCTTCCGGTTGTATTCAAGTAAAACGGTATATCATAAAAAATAAGGTGGGGAAAATATGGAGCTTACTAAGAACAGGATCACAACGACGAATCTTAAGGCGGCAAAATATGTTGAGTTTACCGTGGATGACGATTTCAATGTCCCTGATGTGAAGGGGGATATAGACAGACAGATAGCCAGCAAAGGACAGGTGACGATAGAAAACATAGACGTCATGGAGGGCAAGGCGCGCATCACAGGAACTGTGAGCTACGCCATCCTATACCAGACGGACCGGGAGGGGTATTCATTTGAGAGCCATGACGGAGAGCTGCCATTTGAGGAGACGATAAATGCAGATGAACTGTCGCTGGGAGATAAGGTTTCCGTACAGGGTGTGCTGGAGGATCTGTACGTGACCGTGATAAATTCCAGAAAATACGAGGTGAGAGGGCTTGTGGGCGTGAAGCTCTGGGCGTGCCAGCAGATCACCGCAGAGGGCGCCGTGGGCATAGCAAACGGCTCTGGTATAGAGTGCATGACGGAGAAGGTAAGCTTTACAAATCTTGCGGCGTCTTCCAGAGACATAATGAAGATAAAGGAGGACATAGAGATCCCGGCAAATAAGCCGAATATCGGACGTGTGCTGTGGGATCAGGTGAACTTCTCAGAGATAGAGAGCCGTGCCACGGACATGGGGGTACATATAAGCGGCAAGATGGACATATTTGTCATATACAAGCCGGATGACGAGGTGGCTCCGGTACAGTATGTCAGCGCCACGAGGGAGTTCCAGGACACTGTGAACTGCGATGGAATAGACGAGGATATGATACTGGACGATATGATAACCGCATCCCGCGGTTCGGTGTCCGTGCGTGCAAATGACGGCGGTGAGGACAGGATACTCCAGGTGGAGAGCAGCCTCAATGTGGACATCAAGGTGTACGAGGACGTGGAGGCAGACCTTCTCAAGGATATGTTCTCATATTCTGCGCAGGTCGATCCCGTCAGGAGCAGATTCAGCTACGAGAACCTTCTCATGAGAAACAATGCAAAGACGAGGGTCGTGAAGAAGGAGAGGCTCAAGAGCAGCCAGCCGTCCATTCTCCAGATCGTAAATGTGACGGGCAGTGTGGATATAGACGATGTCAGGCCGGCGGATGACGCCGTGGTCGTCGAGGGTGCTGTGAAGGCGGCAGTTCTTTATGTGTCATCGGATGACAGCAGACCTCTGTGTCAGATGGAGGTGGTAGCTCCATTTTCATACAGGGTGGAGACTGTTCCGCTCAGAACTCAGGATTCCATCAGGATTACCCCTGCACTCAATCAGATCACGGCGGCGCTGCCGGGCAATGACGAGGTGGAGATAAAAGCCATAGTGGATATGGGAATGACCATATTTACCCGGAAAGAGATAGAGCTTATCGATGACATGACGGTGGCTCCGGTCGATATGAAGAAGAAAGCGGTGGCGCCAGGTATAGTGGGCTATGTTGTGCGTGACGGTGACAGCATATGGTCGATCGCAAAACAGTATTATTCCAGTCTTGATTCCATAAGAAAGCTCAACAGACTTGAGGGGGATGACGTGAAAGCCGGTGACAGGCTGATAGTGGTCAAACGTGCGGGAAAGAATTAGCTGTTGCCCTTCCAGTGTATATCGTATTTTCCCGGTGATCTGGGATCCTGGTCGGTGACAGCAGCTTCTCTGTAATATTTTTTGTATGGAACAGGGTTGTTGGTGATTCCAAGAATGTAATCGGATGACACGTTATATAACTCGGTGAGATAGATAAGGTGATGGATAGGCAGCGCGCTTGCGCCCCTTTCATAACGTGCGTACATGGTCTGTGAGGTGTTCAGATAGCGGGCAACATATTGTTGTGTAAAGTCATGATCTTCCCGCAGTCCACGGATTCTTTCTATATACTTTTTATCCTTGCTAAATTCCATATACTGCATTCGATCACCCGCAAAAATGATAACATACGGGTTTGTGACCCTTTTAATTTTAGTAAATATGTTTACTAAACGAGATGGTAACAAAAAAGTGCAATCATAGCCGACAGCTATAATTGCACTTAAATTTGTGTATTTCCATTAATCAGGCTTATTTTGCCTGTTCATTGGCCTCTTTGTCGTCCTTCTCAGGGAGAAGTCTCTTGAACAGTGGAACGAGCTGTGCGGCGATGACAGCCTTAACGAGGTCGAGTGGAATGAATGCCACGAAACCTGATAAGAATGCAACCTTCCATGTGAGGTTACCGTTGAACTTCCACCAGATCATTCCCACGATATCAATGATCACGACTCCTATGATCGCAACGATGGTATACTTAAGTCTCTTGTACTTTTTGCCTTTGATGAGACCGACTATGATTGATGCAATGATGAATGAGAAGGTGTATCCACC
Organism: Coprococcus sp. TF11-13; assembly: GCF_003481085.1. Lineage (NCBI taxonomy): Bacteria > Bacillati > Bacillota > Clostridia > Lachnospirales > Lachnospiraceae > Coprococcus > Coprococcus sp. TF11-13. Next base: position 270,247 of record NZ_QUKK01000002.1, read on the forward strand.
GAATACTCCGAACAGATATCCAAGGCCTGCGCCTCCGCCGATGAATACAGGAACGCCGATGGCACCCATGATCATCCAAAGTGCTATTATGATCGTTGAGTCTCTGAGCTCAAATACGAGAGCTATCAGAATTATCATAAAGTTGAGTAATGTGATGTGTGCTGCGTTAGGGAGCGGTGTTGGAATGCTCAGGTAAGCGGATGCACACAGAATTGCAGTGAACATGGCCATCATGACCAGCTCTACAGTGGTAAATGCTTTTTTCATTTGTAATAATCCTCCAGTGATTGTAATGCCCGTGTACAGCTTATTCACAACAAATCCAGGTAGCTTCGACGGGCTGATGACGAATACTGCCTGGATTTGTTAACCTATACACAAGGGCTATGGTTGACATTATATATACACACGGGAGAAATGTCAACCATAAATTTTGAGCGCAGGTTAACATTTGCAAAACACACGTTATTGTGTAAAATACTTAATATAGAATTCGAACAATATACAGAGTGTATACACAGGAGGCGGGATATGATAAAGGTCGGAATCACGGAGATCGATATTGGATACGAGGATAAGGAGTATGCCAGGGAGCACTGTCTTGAGGTCATGCAGGAGGCATATGAGAATGGCGTTGAGCTCTTGGTGTTTCCTGAGATGACGCTGACGGGATTTACCATGATGCCCGCGCGCATGTGGGAGGCGTACAGGGATGGTGAGATACCGGAGAGCGTTTCGTTTTTCATGGAGAACAGCAGGAAATACGATATGGCCATGGCATTTGGTTATATAGAAGCTTTTATGGCTGATGGAAGCGGTGAGTTTGATGAGAGCAGAAGGAAGGTATTTGAAAATAAGCTGGCGATTGTCAGTGGAGATCGGGTGATCATGGATTATACCAAGATACATCCTTTTTCGTTCAGCGGTGAGGACAGGGTGTACCGGGCAGGCAGCCGCATTTGTCAGGCGAATGTCAAGGATCTGAGGCTGGGCGGATACATATGCTATGATCTCAGATTCCCGGAGATATTTTCGGCGGCCAGGGATTCTTACGATGCCATACTTGTGATAGCTAACTGGCCTGAGGAGAGAGTCGCCCAGTGGGAAGCACTGCTCAGGGCGAGGGCGATAGAAAATCAGGCGTATGTGATAGGCGTGAACAGAGTGGGTATGGGAAAAAGGGAAAGATATGTTCCTAGCTCACATATATATGATATATTTGGAAATGAACTGGCTGAGAGGGTGAGCGACAGACTGCTCGTTGCGGAGCTTGATCCTGCGGTCATAGCAGGTGCCAGAAAGACATTCCCGCAGGGCAGGGACAGGAAAAATGAATTTTACATGTCAATATTATAGAATTATTTGACTGGTGTATAAAACTGGTGTTCTCTTTGGTGCTTGTAATATTTTGTCAGATGGTTTACAATAGATAGAGGCAATGAGGAGGTAAAACTTATATGAATAAGGACGATTGCATTTTTTGTAAGATAGCCAACGGTGAGATTCCATCAGCGACAGTTTATGAGGATAGTATCTGCAGAGTAATACTTGATGTGAATCCTGCTAACAAGGGCCATGCGCTTATTATCCCGAAAGAACATTTTGACAATATATACAGCATGGATGCTGAGACAGCAGCCAAGATATTTACTATAGCTACAGAGGTGGCAAAGGCACAGAAGGCTGAGCTGAATCCGGACGGACTGAACATCCTTCAGAACAACGGTGAGGCAGCAGGTCAGACTGTATTCCACTTCCATATGCACCTTGTTCCAAGATACATCAAGGACAACGTGACTATGACATGGGTACCCGGTAAGGCTGATACAGAGGAGCTGTCAGCATTGTCTAAGGCTCTCAGAAAAAGAATCTAGACGATTGAAGATAGATATATAAGGTTTTGTGAGAAGAGCAGCACATGATGAACATAAGTCATGTGCTGTTTTTTCTGTTACGGTGTTACTGATAGAAAGAGCAGGCGGTAGGAAAGGACTGTATATGGAGTATAATGAAGAAACTGAGGAAAGAGGGCTGAGGCGGCTGTCGTCAAATGCGCTCAAGCTGACAGCCTGTGTGTGTATGGCCGTAGATCACATAGGCATAGTATTCATGGATAACAACTACATAATGCGCGCTGTGGGGCGTCTGGCATTTCCTGTATTTGCATTCCTGCTTGTACAGGGGCTTCTGCGTACATCCGACGTGAGGAGGTATCTTCTGAGACTTGGAATATTTGCGGTGGTGTCAGAGATACCATTTGATCTGGCAATGCACGATACGATCTGGTATCCGGGGGCTCAGAACATATTATTCACCCTGACAGCCGGACTGTTTGCCATATACGCCATGGATAGCCGGGGGTCAATCGGAAGATGGAAGGTCGAGATCGCACTGGCCGCAGCACTTCTGGCGGAGTTCCTGAGATTCGACTACGGCATGGCGGGAGTGGGAATCATAGTCATGTTCTATCTGATCGAGAAGGAGCGGAGTGGAGCGGATGCTTATACTCTGGCATATTTCAATAAGAAGCAGAACATTGAGATCGTGGTGCTCAGTTCGCTGGTATACATTCTCTGCCTGGGCATGAATCAGCTATACGCTCTGTTGGCGATGATACCTGTGAATATGTACAGCGGAGAGAGAGGAAGGATGAAGCTCAAGTATTTTTTCTACCTGTTCTATCCCCTGCATTTGCTGCTTATATGGTTTATATGGAAAATAATTCATTAAGCATCATTTCCCCCAAAAATATGTTGACTAATAACTCTCAATGATATAGAGTAATGATTGCATTTATAGATATTAGAAAAACGCTCTTATTCAGAATGGTGGAGTCAGAAGGGACGAAGAAGCCATGGCAACCCCGATGTCAGATTCGGAAGGTGCCGACCTGAGCGACGCAGATATGTAGGTGATACAAGATCTGTGCTCGAACAATGAGAGGCTTGACAGACACGATCAAACCGCTCATACGAAGCGGTTTTTCTTATGTACAAAAAGGAAAGGAAGTAGTATGGAAAGAAGATTATTTACATCGGAATCAGTAACAGAAGGACATCCTGACAAAATCTGTGACCAGATATCAGATGCAGTGCTTGACGCGCTGATGGAGCAGGATCCAATGAGCCGTGTGGCATGTGAGACATCCATCACGACAGGTCTTGTGCTTGTCATGGGAGAGATCACAACCAACGCTTATGTGGATATTCAGAAGATCGTTCGTGAGACGATCAGAGAGATCGGATACGACAGAGCAAAGTACGGATTTGACTGCGATACATGCGGCGTTATCACAGCCATAGACGAGCAGTCATCAGATATTGCCATGGGAGTTGACAAGGCACTCGAGGCAAAGGAGCATCTCATGAGCGAGGATGATATCGAGGCGATCGGTGCCGGAGATCAGGGTATGATGTTCGGATTTGCAACAAATGAGACACCTGAGTACATGCCATATCCAATAGCACTTGCCCACAAGCTTGCAAGAAAGCTCACAGAGGTAAGAAAGAACGGAACACTCCCATACTTAAGACCGGACGGTAAGACACAGGTAACAGTTGAGTACGATGAGAATGACAAGCCTGTAAGACTTGATGCAGTCGTTCTCTCAACACAGCACGGAGAGGAAGTCAGCCAGGAGCAGATCCACGCTGACGTTAAGAAGTATATATTCGACGAGGTTCTTCCACAGGAGCTCATCGATGAGAATACCAAGTTCTTCATCAATCCAACAGGAAGATTCGTAATAGGTGGACCAAATGGTGACAGTGGTCTCACAGGACGTAAGATCATCGTTGACACATACGGCGGATATGCCCGTCACGGCGGCGGAGCCTTCTCAGGCAAGGATTGTACCAAGGTAGACCGTTCAGCGGCTTATGCGGCCCGCTACGTGGCTAAAAACATAGTTGCAGCAGGTCTGGCTGACAAGTGTGAGATACAGCTCTCATACGCTATCGGTGTTGCAAGACCTACATCCATCATGGTAGACACATTTGGCACAGGAAAGCTTTCAGATGAGAAGCTTGTTGAGATCATTAGAGAGCACTTTGACTTAAGACCAGCAGGTATCATCAAGATGCTTGACCTCAGAAGACCTATCTACAAGCAGACAGCAGCTTACGGACACTTCGGAAGAACAGATCTTGATCTCCCATGGGAGAAGCTGGACAAGGTGGATGTGCTGAAAGCATACTTATAAGCAGATTAAAAAAATTCAGACAAATATAAAAGCACATGTATCAGATTGAAACTGATACATGTGCTTTTTGTATATCACGTTATTCCGTGAGTATTAATCTTTGTATTTCTTTGCGGATTCAAGTGCCGCATCTATCTCGTCGAGGGATGCCTGGATCTTGCTCTCCGTATCCTCTTTGACGTCAAATGCTGAATCTATAGGCTCGCTGTCATCGGCGACATCCTCAAATGCAGTGTCGTCATAGTCGTCAGTGTGGATGACATCGTCCTCATCAGGAGATACCTGATTGTCGTAATCGGAGTCTGCGTAACTCTCGTGGATAACCTCGTCGTCCCCAGGGAAGAGCGCCTTGTTGTTGATGGTGGGCACCTCGCTATTGTCGTGGTGAGGCATTCTGACGTGTTCAGCGGCTTTTGCGGAAGGCTCGGCAGCTTCTGATGTTTCATTTGCTGTGCTTTCCTTCTCCTCGTTGTCCTTCTTCAGCTTGTCTATCTGAGCCTCGTAATCAGCGATGAGACCCTTGAGTGAGACAGCAAGGATGATGATGACAACGACCAGTATCACAAGAACTATGATGGCTATGAGCATTATTACGAACTTGTGCTTGTCTATGAAGCTGGACAGCGAATCCGTCTCCTCGATGAGATCCGTTGCGTCAAGGAAAGTTCCTTCATTTGGATTGAAGAAATACCAGCCCTGGTGTCCGTCGTTTGTTGCTGCGTAGAGGAGAACGGTGTTGGAACTGCTTCCCTTCATATAAGCTCTGATGTCCGTGTCGTTCAGGTTGATCTTCACTGGAAGATATCCGGTTGGCACTGAGACTGAATTAGGCTTTGGAATGATGTTATAAGTGTTGTTGTTTGAGTGAACGCTTACAAGGGTATCTGCAGGTGCGGATGCGTTCTGATCTGCCTCTGTGAGTGTTCCTACCTCATCCTCAGTAACAACAGGCTTGGTCTCGCTGTCGATCAATGCAAGAGGTGTTGCAGGCTCGGCTTCTGAACCGGTATCGCTGACAGTAGATGAAGCTGCTTCGGTGGAAGCGGCGGCTGACTTGTCGCTGATGGTTACCGAGTTGTATGACGGTGTCATGTCTATCGACTCTTCTGTGTCGGAGATGACCTCAACTGCTGATGTCTCTATGCTGGCAGTTCCGCTCGCAATGGCGGTAAATGTAAATGTTGCTGTCATTGCATCTCCAGGCTTTACATTTGCCTGGGAGTAGCTTACGGTGCCCTCAGATTCCACGGTGCCGCCGCTCACAGCCTTGAGCAATGTGGAATCATATGTGATATTGTAGCTGTAGCTTGATAAAGCCTGATCGGCTGCGTTTATACTTACCTTGATCTCCACGGTATCGCCAACAACGACCGTGGTGGATGGAACCTCAACACTAAATGCGACTGTAGCGGCATAAGTGGTATGAAGCATGAAAAGCATCATAGTCAACACACATGCAACTTCTGTCATAAACGTTCTAAAGCTAAATCTTGTAGTCCTCATAATATTCATATACGGTTATCCACCGAGTCCTCCTTATCCTCTGTTAATTATTATGGTGTAAGTACGTGTAGCTTTACTCTGGGATTTACATACTATCTTAAATGTATTCTTTCCTGATTTCAGGGTTTTTGTTCCCGTTCCGCTCACTGCGGAGTAGCTGCTTACAGGTGAAGCGTTTATTGTCGCACTTGATACAGATGAGCGCACATTTACCGTGTACTGTGTAGTGCTGTTTATTGCAAATGTAGGTGACAGCTTCTGGCCGCTTACAGAGAGTGTTTTCAGGTAGTTGTTCTGGTTGCCCGGATTAGCCGCAGGCATCTTCATTGCTGTGCTTGGCATATTCTTGTAAACAGGTATGGCAAATGTTATGGCTTTGTTGAGTGCTCCTGAAGACTTGTAGGCATCATATACCTTCCATGCCTCTGTTGTAGGGGCCTGTACATTTCCCATGTACTGATGCCAGTACAGGCAGTCTGTGTAGGTTACGTTGAACTTCTGAGTATACAGAGTGTTCTGACCCTTGTTGATGTAGGACTCTCCGATATACATCGCACCGCCGATTATTGATTTGGCAGGTGTTGTCCATGGCCTGTTGTACGATGTGCCCGATGAAGCCCATCTCAGACCGTTTGTTATAGCGTTGCCTGATGCACTCTCAAATGCACCGATATTGTAGAAGTTATATATGCCGGGATATGTGGCATTCTTACCGTTTGTTCCCGAGGTTATCGAGCCTCCGACCTCCTGCTTGATACGTGAAGCAATGTGGTAAGGGCTGACGCCGGATTTCTGTGCTGCGGTGATTATCATGGATGAATATGTGGTGGTCGAACCGGTTGGGTGCGCATTGTGCATAAACGAACCAGATAATATAGCCTCAACTCCTGACTTTGTCTGTGATGAGTCGTATGACAGCTTTTCAAATGCGAACATGGAGCTTGCGGATGACATATATGTTCTCGGATCGAGGTAATACTTTACAAGATCGTCCGAGGCTGCAAACCATGTTGAACCATCATATGATGAGTAGGAGTCTGTCTTGTAGTTGTATCCAACGGTCTGTGATCTCCAGCCGTAGTTAGGACTGGAAGATGTACAGTTTACAAGGTTGTTGACACGTCCCTGTACGTTGACCTCGTTCTTGACCACGTCGTTCCAGTTAAGGTTGGTGTGTACCGCCTTGAATATCCAGTTTGGATGCTCCGCATGGAGCTTTCTGAGAAGCACCTTGTAGCTCTCAGGGAAGTTCTGGGCGGATAACTGCTTTTCAAATGCTGCATCCGATGTCTGGTTACCGTCAGGTTCCTTGTATGTTCCCATTGTGATGAGCGATGAGGAGATAAATCCTGTATACTTCTTGCTGCTGTATGTGAGGTTGACCTTGTACCATGACTTGTTGGATGTATCAGTCACGGAGAGTGCCTGTCCCTTCATGAGCATGATCGCGCTTCCGTTGTAGGTTATAGGTGTACCCGCTGCCGTCTTGCGGAAGTATACATAGTCTTCATTCACATAACCGCTCTTGGCTGCCTGAGCCGCTGTGGTAGGCTGCTGCGTAGTAGCCTTGGTCGTGGCCTTTGTTGTGGCTGAAGTGGAGTCGATCACGATGAACTTGGAATATACATAACCGGTGTAGCGCTTCTTCTTATATGTAAGCTTGACCTTGTACCATGTCTTGTTGGAAGTGCTCAGTACGGTCATGCTCTGACCGCCCATGAGCATGATCGGCGATCCGTTATACTTCAGCGGCGTGCCGTTTGGCGTTTTTCGGAAATATACATAGTTTTCATTTTTTCGAAGGTGAGCCTTCTTGGAGGTTGTCCTTGTCACCTTGATAAATGCGGAGTACACATAACCGGTGTAGCGCTTCTTCTTATATGTAAGCTTGACCTTGTACCATGTCTTGTTGGAAGTGCTCAGTACGGTCATCTTCTGACCCTTCCTGAGGAGTATGGCCGAGCCGTTATATTTTATAGGCGTGCCGTTTGGTGATTTGCGGAAATACACGTAGTCAGACGTGAGAGTTCCCGTGGTCGCGGCTTCTGCGTGATTGTTTCCCACATACAGTCCGGTCACCGCGATGCAGACGACCGCCCAAATAAGCATTACGATAGAAATAGTAGTCCGGGTTCGTTTATTATTGATATCCATAGTAACCTCCATTTTTCATAAAACAAATCTATATATAAAATAGTATTTATGACAAAATTACATCAGTCTAAGTTTACCATAATTATTGCAAATGAGCACCATTTTTGTGAAAAAAGTTATAAAAAAGTAATAAAATTGCAACAAAAAAGCTTTTGCCGGTCAGACAAGTGCTGACCGGCAAAAGCTTTTCGCCTTATGTCGTATATATTAACCTACTTTGAGCTTGAATTTCTGGATCTCTTTGTCCGTCTCTACCTTCTCGATTAGAGCACCAAGTCCGCGAAGCTTTTCGTCGAACTTCTCGTAGCCTCTCTGGATATACTTGATATCACATACAGTAGAGAAGTCGTTGGCCACAAGTGCCGCAATTACAAGTGCTGCGCCTGCTCTCAGGTCAGGTGCTGCAACATTTGCACCGGTGAATGTCTCCACACCATCGAGAATAGCGGTGTTGCCCTCGACTCTGATGTGTGCGCCCATTCTTGAAAGCTCTGCGACATACTTGAATCTGTTCTCAAATATGCTCTCGGTGACGATGCTTGTTCCGTTGGACAGTGCAAGTGTAACCGCCATCTGTGGCTGCATATCTGTCGGGAATCCCGGATATGGCAGAGTCTTGATGTTGGTAGCCTTGAGTCTCTTGTTGCACATTACTCTCACTGAATCATCGTACTCGATGACAGTGGCACCTATATCTGTAAGCTTTGAGGTTATAGCCTCAAGATGCTTAGGAATTACGTTCTTGATGAGGACGTTGCCTCTGGTGGCTGCTGCTGCAACCATGAAGGTTCCTGCCTCGATCTGATCCGGAATGATGGAATATGTAGTTCCGTGAAGTGACTTTACGCCACGGATACGGATGACATCAGTTCCGGCACCCTTGATGTTAGCACCCATACTGTTGAGGAAATTGGCAACATCAACGATATGTGGCTCCTTGGCTGCGTTCTCTATGGTAGTCTTGCCGTTTGCCATTACGGCGGCCATCATGACATTGATGGTGGCACCTACTGAGATCACATCCATGTAAATGTGGCTTCCGATCAGCTCATCAGCCTCAACGGATATCATACCGTTTGCTATATCAACGTGGGCTCCAAGTGCTTCAAAACCTTTTATGTGCAGATCTATCGGACGGGCTCCGATGTCGCATCCGCCTGGAAGAGCGACCTGTGAATGGTTATATTTGCCAAGCAGTGCGCCGAGCAGATAGTAGGATGCTCTGATCTTTCTGATATATTCGTCGTCGACACAGAGATTGGTATTCGGATTGATGGTTCCACCACATATAGCAACCGTGTGCTCGTCTATGTAACGGACCCTTGCGCCGATACCCTGAATGGCCTGAAGAAGGACTCTTGTATCTCTGACGTTCGGTACGTTTTCTATTGTGACTTCCTGGTCGGTCATGACTGCAGCGGCAAGTATTCCAAGTGCGGCATTCTTAGCACCCGCAATGGTAACTTCGCCCTCCAGAGGACGACCTCCCTTGATAACATACTGTTCCATATTTCACCTCTTAGATAATTCTCGGATTATCGCAACTTTATAGATTATAGCACATAAAACTGAAAAGTAAACAGTTACTTGTCTGCTTCACAGTATATACATCTGTAAATTCGCTTTTCTCTGTCTGTGAGTTTGAATATATGGGTTATTCCCTGCTCTGTGGTCGTAATGCATCTTGGATTGGTACATTTCTTTATTCCAACCAGTCTCTCAGGCAGTTCAATCTTACGTTTTTCAACGAGCTTGCCGTCCTTGATGATGTTGACGGATATATCCGGGTCGATATACCCCAGAACATCAAGGTTTATGTCGATATCCTGATCTATCTTAAGAATGTCCTTTCTTCCCATCTTCTCGCTTTTAACATTCTTGATTATAGCAACGGAGCAATCCAGCTTATCAAGATGAAGATCGTTGTATATCTGCAGGGCTTTGCCTGCTGTTATATGGTCAAGTACAATACCATTCTGAATACTGTCAATATTCATGATCATTCCTCCTATGCCTTAAAATCCTTGTCGAGTCCGAGAAGGTCCATGATGAGTGCCATTCGGACATATTTGCCGTTGAGTGCTTGTCGGAAATAACATGCTCTCGGATCGTCATCCACCTCAACAGATATCTCATTTACACGAGGAAGCGGGTGAAGGATCGACAGGTCAGGCCTAGCGAGAGCCAGCTTTGACTTGTCAAGAATATAGGTATCTTTCAGTCTTATGTAGTCCGCCTCGTTGAAGAAACGTTCTTTCTGGACTCTTGTCATATAGAGAACGTCCAGAGATCCGATAGCATCCTCAAGAGAGGAAATCTCCTCATATGGTATATTATTCTTTTCGATGACTTCTGTTCTTATATAATCAGGTAATTTTAATTCATCCGGTGATATGAGAATAAATTTTATGCCTTCGTATCGTGACATGGCCTTTATAAGTGAATGAACCGTACGACCAAACATAAGATCCCCGCAGAAACCTATGGTCATATTGTTTAGTCTGCCCTTCTCTCTCTTTATTGTGAGAAGATCGGCCAATGTCTGCGTAGGGTGATTGTGACCGCCGTCACCAGCATTAATAATAGGAACATCTGATTTCATGGAAGCCAGCATCGGGGCACCCTCTTTATAATGTCTCATAGCTATAATATCGGCATAACAGCTGACGATCTTGACGGTATCGCCCACACTCTCACCTTTTGTTGAAGATGAGGAGCTCGCAGATGAAAATCCGAGAACGTTTCCGCCAAGTTCCATCATGGCAGCCTCGAAGCTAAGTCTTGTGCGTGTGCTTGGTTCAAAGAACAGAGTTGCAAGCTTCTTGCCCTTGCACACCTCACTGTATTTTTCTTTGTTATCGATGATGTCCTGCGCCAGAGTGAGCAGATGATCGATCTCCTCAACTGACAGATCCATCGGGTCTATTAAATGTCTCATTTGACATGATCCTCCTTAGGTTATCAGAATGAATATTTTAAGAATTAAGAAGGGTATACATAACAGCCTTCTCAGCGTGACGTCTGTTCTCAGCCTCATCCAAAATGTGGTTGAGGTTCTTGTCGATAACGCCCTGTGAGATCTCAAATCCCTGGTGCATAGGCATGTCGTGGAATACTATAGCCTTGCTTCCCTCTGTGAACTCCTCGTTGAGCTGGTAAGGCATCATCTTTGCGAGAGTCTCCTCCTTCTGCTGCTTGTATGCAGGGTTGTTGAAGAACTCCATGTCTACCCATGTATCTGTGTAGAGGATATCCATGTCCTTGGCGTACTTCTTGGCCTCCTCCATGCTCATGGTAGGATCGAGCTCAACATAGTGACCTGTAGCCTTTGCTGCCTCAAAGAAGTCATCGCCGCATACGGTGTTGTTCACAAGTGGCGTGAGTCCGTAGATAGTTCCCTTCTTCATCTTTGCAAAGAACTCAACAAGTGAGTTGAATACATTATTCTTGGCACCGATGTACATAAGTTTTACATCGAGGCTGCCAAACTTCTCTATGATAGTGAGGGCATCTGCCAGAATCTGGCATGGATGATAAGAACTGTCACATCCGTTGATAAATGGAACAGTAACATTGTCACCGAACAGCTCAACAGTCTCGTTCTTTACAAGACGAGCCATGATGATATCTACATTTCTGCAGACATACTTAATCTCTGATACAGGCTCACCGAGTGTAAAGTTGGAATCCTTCCAGAGCTGGTTGTAATATGTACCGCCGAGCTCAGTTATACCTGTTGTAAATGAAAGGAATGTTCTTGTGGAAGTTTTCTCAAAAAGAGTGTAGAGCTTCTTGCCATCAAGAGCATGAGCGTACTTCTCAGGGTTCTTCTTCATATCAAGTGCCAGATTGAGAATATCCATCAGCTCATCAGCTGTGAAATTCTTGAAGTTAAGCATGTTTTTCATAACAAATGTCCTCTTTTCTCTATAATTATAAATTACTTGCAATACGGACAAACATAATCTGTGGATCCTGGCAATATATTTAGGATACGGGTGTTGATATATGTCTGCCTGAAATTTTATTATATAGCACATGGTTTCAAAAGTAAAACAGTTTACGACATCACATAAATTATGAATGTAAATATTTGAAGATTTATGCCTGATTATAAAAAAATATAGATAATAAAGCAAAAAACAGCTTAATTTTTTGATTTTTATTGACAAAGATGTGCATATATGGTTTTATTATTTTATAAAATTTTTATAAAAAATTTATAATTAAATCAAAGGGAGGACATTTTATGATCAAGCAGAGAAACATTGCTTTGTGCATAGTATTTTCAATCATTACATTTGGAATATATGCACTGTATTGGTTCGTTTGCCTTACAAATGATGCTAATCAGGAATCTGGACAGACAGATGCAACAAGCGGTGGGGTAGCATTGTTGCTTACTATCGTTACATGTAATATCTATGGATGGTTCTGGGCATACAAGATGGGCGAGAAGATTGATGCCATAAAGACAAAGAATGGTCAGCCAGCAGGAAACTCAAGCATACTTTTCCTTCTGCTCCAGTTATGTGGACTTGGAATTGTATCATATGCTATTATGCAGGATACCATCAATAAAAATGCGTAATGAATCAAATTGCATACAAATATACATTGAAAAATGTATAGATGCAGTTGCATACAGACAAAATGTATGAGAAAATAGTCCCGTAGGCTGAGTTGTGTCTGCGGGGCTATTCTATTATTTTTATTGCAGTTATGTAGTGGTTATATAGGAACAGTATAATTGCAGTCATACACAAGTCATACATATGTAATTAAGGATCTAAATTTAAGGAGGATTATCAATTATGATCAAACAGAGGAATATTGGAATATGTATTCTGCTTTCAATTGTGACATGCGGAATATATGGATTGTATTGGTTTGTTGTGCTGACAGACGATATCAATCAGGAGTCAGGAGAGACAGATGCAACAAGTGGTGGAATGTCGCTTTTGCTCACTATCGTTACATGTAACATCTATGGATGGTTCTGGGCATATAAGATGGGTGAGAAAGTTGATATCATAAAGAATAAGAACGGTGTACCATCAAGCAACTCAGGCATCTTATACGTCCTTCTTCAGGTATTTGGACTTGGAATTATTGCATATGCGCTTATGCAGGACACTGCAAACAAATATGCAGAGGCTATACCTCAGATGAATACAGGATATGGTCAGCAGACCTACAGTCAGCAGCCATATGGTCAGCAGGGATATGGTCAGAATACATACGGCCAGCAGCAGTATAACCAGAATGCGTATGGTCAGCAGGGATATGATCAGAACGCATACAACCAGAATGCGTATGGTCAGCAGCAGTATAATCAGAATGCATACGGACAGCAGCCATATGGTCAGCAGGGATATGACCAGAATGCATATAACCAGCAGGCATACGGACAGCAGCCATACAGCCAGCAGGGATATGATCAGAATGCATACAATCAGCAGGGATATGGCCAGCAGGCCGGTTTAGACCAGAATACATTTGGCCAGCAGTCAGATCAGAATATTAACACATCAGCAGATGCTTCAGGCAGTGATAACAGCCAGCAGTAGTCGGCGGAGACAAAGAAATACAGAGCATGGATCAGATACAGAAATCAAGAAGAAATGCGATAATTAAAAGGGATGCCATCCTCGTGGGGATAGGCATCCTCTATTATATATTCATAAGAGTGACAGGACTTGCCATACCATGTATATTCAGAAAGATAACCGGATTTTTATGCCCAGGATGCGGGATAACACGGGCTATCCTTGCGGCCGTAAGGCTGGATCTTGCAAAGGCATTTGCTTATAATCAATTTATGTTTATAGCTCTTCCGGCGTTGGCATACATAATTGTAAAAAACGATTATGTATTCGTAAGATATGGAAACAGAAAATTATCGCGATTTGACAATATACTTATATTTATATGTATTGCCGGGGCGGTGATGTTTGCCGTTCTCAGGAATGTGATGCGCTTTTGAGAGAGAGACGATGACAAGTTTATTGGCAGCGTTATAGAATGACCATCGTAACAGACTTATTTAATATCCCATCTTCTTGACAATAAATAATAAAAGGGCATATAATTTACAATTACCGAGGAGTTTTTCGGTAAAGTTGCACAAGCATTTCATTTGTGCTTGTAGTATTTTTTCAGGGAGGGTTTTTGAAATGGCAAAAAAACCGTATTATATTACAACCGCCATTGCATATGCATCAGGTAAACCTCATATAGGCAACACCTACGAGATCGTGTTGGCTGACAGCATTGCAAGGTACAAGAGATTCGCAGGTTATGATGTAAGATTCATGACAGGAACAGATGAGCATGGACAGAAGATCGAGAACAAGGCTTTTGAGAACATGCAGACCCCAAAGGAATTCGTTGATGAGACATCAGGTGAGATCAAGAGAATATGGGATCTCATGAATACTTCATATGACAAGTTTATCCGTACAACAGATGATTACCATGAGAAGCAGGTACAGAAGATATTTAAGAAGCTGTACGATCAGGGTGATATATATAAGGGACATTATGTAGGAAAATACTGTACACCATGTGAGTCGTTCTTTACAGATGGACAGCTCATAGATGGCAAGTGCCCGGACTGTGGAAGACCTGTTCAGGAGGCCAAGGAGGAGGCATACTTCTTCAAGATGAGCAAGTATCAGGACAAGCTCATGAAGCATATAGAGCAGCATCCTGAGTTTATACAGCCTGAGTCAAGACGTAACGAGATGGTCAACAACTTCTTAAAGCCGGGACTTCAGGATCTGTGTGTTTCAAGAACATCATTCAAGTGGGGAATTCCGGTAGACTTTGATCCAAAACATGTTGTATATGTATGGGTTGATGCGCTTTCAAACTACATAACTGGACTTGGATATGACGTAGATGGAAAGAGCGATGAGAAGTTTTATAAATACTGGCCGGCAGATCTTCACTTGATCGGCAAGGATATCCTGAGATTCCATACCATTTACTGGCCTATCATGCTGATGGCACTCGGACTTCCGCTTCCAAAGCAGGTATTTGGACATCCTTGGCTCCTCCAGAGTGATGGCAAGATGAGTAAGTCGAAGGGCAACGTAATGTACGCTGACGATATGGTCAATATATTTGGCGTGGATGCTGTCAGATTCTTTGTTCTTCACGAGATGCCATTTGAGAATGATGGAGTTATCTCATGGGAGCTCATGGTTGAGAGACTCAACTCAGAGCTTGCAAATACACTTGGAAATCTGGTCAATAGAACCATATCGATGTCAAACAAGTATTTCGGTGGCATTGTGACAAATACCAACGTCACAGAGCCTGTCGATGAGGATCTTAAGAAGGTCGTTATGGACTGCAGATACAAGGTTGCAGAGTGCATGGATAAGCTCAAGGTTGCAGATGCGATCACAGAGATATTTGCACTGTTCAAGAGATGCAACAAGTACATAGATGAGACAATGCCTTGGGCACTCGCAAAGGAGGAGGACAAGAAGGACAGACTGAACACAGTTCTGTACAACCTTGTCGAGAGCATCGTTATAGGTGCAACACTCCTTGAGCCATATATGCCTGAGACAACTGAGAAGATCATGGCACAGCTCAATACCGAGAAGAGAAAGGTCACAGAGCTTGGAAAGTTTGGTCTGTACAAGTCAGGAACAAAGGTAACAGAGCAGCCTGAGATCCTATTCGCACGTCTTGACGTGAAGGAAGTTATGGCTAAGGTTGCCGAGTTCGCTCCAGTGGAGAAGGAGTCCATGTACGAGCAGGCCAAGAAGCAGAAGGAAGAGAAGGAGAATTCTGCTGAGACCAAGAAGATCAAGATCGCAGAGGCAAAGGTTCAGGCACTCAAGGCCAATCCTGATGTAGTTGACAAGCAGGAGATAAGCATTGAGGAGTTCCAGAAGATGCAGCTCATGATCGGCGAGATCGTTTCCTGTGAGGAGGTTCCAAACTCCAGAAAGCTTCTCTGTTCACAGGTAAGCTTTGGCAAGAACAATGTGAAGCAGATTGTGTCCGGAATCAAGGGTACATATTCCGCTGAGGATATGGTTGGCAAGAAGGTTGTGGCTATAGTAAACCTCAAGCCATGCAAGCTTGCCGGAGTCGTATCAGAGGGTATGCTTCTGTGCGCAGAGGATCCTGAGGGTAATCTGTCACTCCTGACCACCGAGAAGGACTTCCCAGGTGGATGCTTTATAAGCTGAGATATAAAATAGTGGATATAATGAGGGAAGCATCACAGGCCGGGCACACGGCCGGGATCCGTGGTGTTTCCCTGTTTTTATTTATAAAGCTGAAGTAAATTTTATGTTACAAAGATTATACGCAGAGGCCTTTCTGCATTGATTTATTAGATGTTTCATGATAGAATTTTGTTAGGTGCACGGACAGGAGGAGTGTGCCTTTGGAAAGATTTAGAAATCTTAGCGCCATGACCCCTGGGCTTTGGCTTTCAGGGATAACGAGGTTGAAGGTTATCGAATATTCGGCGGATGCCTTCACGCAGAGTCTGGATGCGCACATGATATCCAAATATGGGGGTAACTCCAAAACAAAGAATCATGACCGGACACCCATAGCTGTTATGTATGGTGGCTTCACCTTTTTTTAGTGCGCCATATTATAATATTATCAGTATACAGCGTGGTTATAAGCCGAAAGGAGATTAATTTAATATGTGTGGAATCATAGGATATGTAGGAAAGAAACCAGCCAAGGACATTCTTATTGACGGACTGGCAAAGCTCGAGTACAGGGGATATGACAGTGCGGGAATAGCACTGCTTAATGATGATGATACACTGACGATCAAGAAGAAAGCCGGCAGAGTGGAAGACCTCAGGGAGATGTGCAGCGACGACAGTCCTGTGTACAGATCAACCTGTGGAATAGGCCATACGAGATGGGCTACTCACGGCGGAGTTACGGATGTGAATGCACATCCACATAAGTGCGGTGATGTTGCACTTATACATAATGGCATTATAGAGAATTATAATGACATTATCAGGGAATACGGACTGGCTGATAAGCTGGTATCCGAGACGGACACAGAGGTAGTAGCAGCACTTCTGGACACACTGTACGATGGCAATCCCATCGAGACTATCAGAAAGGCTGTTAAGGCTATAGCCGGTTCATTTGCACTCTGCATTATGTTTGCAGACAGACCGGGCAAGATATACGCAGTGAGAAATGTAAGTCCGATGATCGCTTCATACACAGATGAGGGATCGATCATTGCATCAGACCTCACAGCGATAATATCATTTTCAAAGGAATACTTTGTTGTGCCGGAGTATCATATACTGACACTCTCAAGCACAGGCATCAAAGTAGAGGACATGAAGGGGAACATGGTAGAGCCGGAGATGCTCAAGATAACATGGGACATAACGGCAGCTCAGAAGGGTGGATATCCGCACTTTATGCTGAAGGAGATCTATGAGCAGCCAGAGGCACTGAGAAACACGATAACTCCTCGTATAGTGAATGAGCTTCCTGATTTCACTGAGGACGGCATCGATGATGAGGTGTTTAAGAATCTTGAGAACATCACAGTGGTTGCATGCGGAACAGCTATGCACGCCGGAATAGTCGGCAAGGCCATGATTGAGAAGGAGTTAAAGATTCCTGTTAATGTTGAGATAGCATCAGAATTCAGATACAAGGAACCACTCATAAATGAAAAGACTCTCGTAATAGTTACATCACAGTCAGGAGAGACTATTGACACACTCGAGGCACTCAGACTTGCCAAGAGATGTGGATCAAAGGTTCTGTCCATAGTCAATGTAAAGGGATCGACCATCGCCAGAGAGAGCGATTACGTCCTTTATACACATGCCGGTCCTGAGATCGCAGTTGCAAGTACCAAGGCATATTCGGTACAGATGGCTGCAATGTATCTCATTGGATGCAGACTTGGCTATGTCAAGGGTATATACTCTGAGGACAGGGCAAAGAAATTCATCAGACAGCTTCAGGGCGTTATCCCGGTGATAGAGGAGACACTCAAGCAGGCAGATGAAGTAAAGACAGTTGCAAACTATATAAAGATGGCTCCGGATGCATTCTTCATAGGAAGAGGACTGGATTATACACTGTCACTGGAAGGTGCACTGAAGCTGAAAGAGATTTCTTATGTTCACGCTGAGGCTTATGCGGCAGGGGAGTTAAAACATGGAACAATAGCACTCATAACTGAGAACGTTCCGGTCATAGCCTTGGCTACACAGGAATCTGTATACGGAAAGATGATTTCCAATATACGCGAGGTTAAGGCAAGAGGCGCATACGTCATTCTTGTCAGCATGGATGAAGAGTACAATGATAAAGATGTATGTGACAAACACATATCCATACCAAAGCAGGATGGATTGTTCACGGTATTTTCGGCTGCTGTCATCCTGCAGCTTATAGCGTATTACACGTCCGATGCAAAGGGGTTGGACGTAGATAAGCCACGTAATCTGGCAAAGTCAGTTACAGTAGAATAATTGACTCCGGGACTTACATGGATATCGTGCGATAAATATCGGAGGGTTTTATATGAGTGATAAGATGTATTTGTGTGATGAGTACAAATTGTACTTTAAGATTGAAGACGATGTAGAGGTTCTTCACAATGAGGTAGAGCTGTACAATGCTCAGTTTGTGGGTAATAATGCGTTCTGCCATGAGGAATATATAGATGGTCAGAGAGCTCTGACATATTCTATTCCAGCCATGACTACCATGAATCAGTTCCTTGAGAAGAAGATACACAAGGATGAGCTGGTTGATCTGATATTCAGTATTGCAGATCAGCTCATGTATCTCAAGGCGAATGATCTGTCCATTGGAAAGGTTATACTGAATAAGGGATATATGTATATAGACTTCCAGAATATGGCTGTTCAGCTCATATTCCTGCCTATAGATAAGCCTATGGACAGATGTAATATGGAGAAGTTTATAAGGGATCTTATGGGCAATATGAAGTTTGCGAATAAGAAGGCATCCGATGCCGGATATGAGCTTATCAAATACTTTGATCACAATCCTACATTTTATCTGTCAGAATTTTATAAGTTTATAACAGACCTGAAGAATGACAATATAGCACATCCTGAGGATGAGCAGGAGCTTATGAAGTCAGCGGGAGTCAGCCCGGTCAATGTGGCTAAGGTAGAGGTCCCTGAGACTCCTCATGTTACAACTTCTTCATTCAAGCTTGCAAAGGAAGTTAAGGATTTCTCATCAAATGATATTGGATTTGATGACAACGATGACGGTTCGACAACAGTTCTCACAGCCAACAACCGTGGCAAGAGCGGCCCTGTCATCATAAGAACGAGAACAGGCGAGAGGATAAGGATCGACAAGCCGATATTCTGTATCGGTAAGTCTACACAGGGAGTTGACTATCAGGTAACTGACAACAATTCAGTCAGCCGCCGCCATGCTTACATTATCAATGTCAACGGCGTGTACTATCTGAGAGATAACAAGTCGACCAACCACACTTACCTTGGTGGCAAGATCATAAGCAGCGGAACGGATATGATGCTCATAGATGGAATCAGATTCAAGCTTGCGAATGAAGAGTTCACCTTCAAGGAGAAATAAAATAGTATATTATACTGGATAAGGAGACTTGTTTATTATTATAATGAGTCTCCTTATTTTATAATAAATCCCCTGCATAGGTGCGCCGGAGTACATGTGGGTAAAGGGGTAATATAAATAGAATGTGAAAAAAGGGGGAGTATCAAAGATTATGAAAAGAAAAGGAAGCTTATCGGGAGGGACACTGTGTAAAAAAGCAGCAACAGTGGTAATGTGTGCAGTGCTGATGCTGACGGCAGGTATTCAGACGACAGGTATTCAGACTGTTAAGGCCAGTACCCTTGACCAGCAGATAGAAGAGGCTCAGAGTGAGCTGGAACAGGTGAAGAAAGATCAGAGTGAAGTGATGACCGTATATGATCAGGGCTCTATAGGTTTTGTAGACTGGATGCTTGCGAAAAGCAACCTGACAACAAAACAGAAATATGATCTGAATCGGGCCAAGACTGTCCTGCAGGAGGCATGTGAGGAAGATTTCTCCAAGTGGGCGGGAGGAAATAATACAGGTCTTCCGGAATCGAGAAATAACAAGGTTGTTGTTACCGGAGATAAGAAAGACGCCATATCGCTTGAAAACACAAAGGCGACATTTGCGGTATTGAATAAAATTAATTCGTTAAGGGACACAGACGAAAACTATGTCGGGGCAATGAAGAGGAATGCGGCTAAGACTAATTTCTATTTCATGGCGGTGGCACAGTCAGGCGCGGACAGAGGTGCAGGACTCACAAATCATTCACTTCTTCAGGTGTCATGTGAGAATCTGGCGTTTGGATATACTGATCCGGCGGCAGGATGGAACAGTGAGAAGGCATCTTTTAACAAGATAAGGGATGAGCTGGGATATTCATCCATAACTTCGCAGAGTCAGCTTACAGCTGTTGAACAAAAGGCGGATTCGGAGGGAGTCACGGTTGGACATTATACCAATATGTTCTGGGCAGCAGATCAGGTGATGGGAGTCGGATTCACACTCTATGGCAGGTATGGCAATACTTCATGCTTCAATGCAAGCAAGCTTTCAAACTATACTAGCCAATATGAGGTGTACACAATAGCTGAATTTGAGAAGCTGTTTGATGAATATTATGAGACTGTAGATCCGGAGAAGTGGCAGAAAAAGGTGGATGCAGCGCAGGCCAAGCTGGATAAGCTGCTTGGACAGCGGTATGATGCATGCACGGAGCATGTGTATGGTGAAGGTGTGAAAAAAGAGGCCACATGTACAGAGACAGGTGGAACAGTATACACATGCGCTAAATGTGGCTACAAAAAGATAGAGGATAAGGTTCCGGCTCTTGGGCATAGCTTTACAGATGGCGTATGTACGAGATGTAAAGTAACAGGACCAAAGACGATGTACGTGTACTGGAGATTATCGGAAACTGCTTCATCAGCCACATATGATCAGGAGTTCGAAGTAGGAAAGGATATAGAGACATACATATCTTTCTCAACGGCATCAGATAGCAAATCCGATGACAAATTCGTGTTTGATATAGCAGACCCGTCTATTATTTCGTATACCCCTTCGTCTAACTATGCTGGAACATTCCATATGAACAAGATAGGAGAGACAACGGTGACTGTATATCCGGTCGTGAATCCGGATATGAAGAGGGTAATCACTGTGTCGGTAACAGATGTGGGTGGTCATGACTATGTAATAAGTCAGGCAGAACCGGGATCTGGAGAGACAGAAAAAATTTGTTCAAAGTGCGGGACGACAAAAACGGTGACAATCCCGACGGCGATAACACGTACTGTATGGTGGAGTGATAGTAATGGATATTACAAGCCTGTTGATGTGGAAGTAGGTGATGAGATCAATCTGGAAGTAGATTATGCACCAACGAAGGTCGACAACTCTGAGTTTATAGTTACATCATCGGATGAAGGTATTGTAAAAGTGAGTGATCCGGAATCTTCTTATAGAAGATATGATGCTAAGCTTACGGCGGTCGGAACAGGTGATGTAACCATAAGAATAGTTCATAAATATGACAGCTCAATTTGTCAGGAATACACGTTCAATGTGGCAGATCAGGGGGGACATGAGTATGTCATATCAGAGGCAGATGAGGGTGAAAGCCAGACAGTAGAGACGTGTTCAAAGTGCGGATATGAGAAGATCGTGTCACTTCCTACCAGTATCAGATATGTGTATTGGCAGGAGAAGGACAGCGATAACAGGACTACTTCACCAAGTGAGTATGAAATTGGAGCGGAACTGAGTATAAATATAATGGATTGGCCAACGAGAGCGGACATACATGAGTATGCGGTTACATCGTCGGATGAGACTGTTGTAAAGGTGAATGAAGTGTCTAGGACTACGGCATCACTTTCGGCAATCGGCAACGGCGTTGTAACGATTACGATTGCCAGTAAATATAATCCGTGGGTGAAGGCTGAGTATGAACTTGATATAACAGAGATAGGCGGACATTCATACACTGCGGAAATAGTAAATGATGAAACTCTTGCACAGGCTGCGACCTGTACAACTGCTGCGAAATATTATTATTCCTGTGATAACTGTGGAAGAGTGAATCGCAAAAAGACATTTACACACGGGGATAGCCTGGGGCATGATTACGCCCCAAAGTATGAGTGGTCAGCAAATGGCAACACTTGCAAGCTGGTTCTCACCTGTACCAGAGATTCGAGTCATGTGATCAGTGAGCCGATGACTGTAACAAGCAAGATAACGCAGGCATCCTGCGAGAACGATGGTGCAAAGGTGTGTACAGCAAAATGCACGCTGAATGGCAAGAGTTATCAGAGTACCAAGAAGATAGCCATTGGTGCATTGGGACATAGATGGGATTCAGGCGTGGTTAAGAAAAAAGCTTTGTGTGCAGCAGAAGGTCTGATCAGATACACATGTGAGCGATGCCAAAAGACAAAGGATGAGAAGACAGAGCCACTCGGACATACTCAGGGAAAGGCTGTGTATGAGAATGTAAATCTGGCTACATGTCAGGCTGAAGGCAGCCGAGACAAGGTTATATACTGCACCGTGTGCAAGGCAGAACTCAGCAGGACTACTGAGATTCTTCCAAAGACAGACCATGATAGAACGCTTGTAGGAGAGAAGAAAGCTACCTGTATGGGCGGCGGATATACAGGAGATGTTGTCTGCAGCATGTGTGGTGAGATTTTTGAAACCGGTACAGCAACAGACCCAGTCGATCACAGCTACACAGCAAAGAAAACAACTGCACGATATCTGAAGAAGGCAGCAGATTATGATTCTCCGGCAGAGTATTACTATGCATGTGTATACTGTGGAGAAAAGGGTGAGACTAGCTATGCGTATGGCTCAAAGCTCACGCGTAAGAGCATATCGTCAGCAAAGGTTACACTTAACAAGACAGAATATACATATGATGGTAATTCGAAGAAGCCGGCTGTAACAGTAAAGCTTGGCGACAAAACGCTGGAGAAGGATACAGATTATACGGTTTCATACAATAAGAACAAAGCTGCCGGAACAGCAGAGGCTGTAATTACAGGCACTGGCGCATATCAGGGACAGAAGACGATCAATTTTAAGATCAAAAAGGCGCCGAACAGCATAACGCTGAAAAAGCGCAGCTACAGAATAGAGATGTCAACCAGCTCGAAGAGAATATCTATTTCACAGAGCGTGAGCGCACGTGCCGGAAAGCTCAGCTACAGCTCGGATAACAAAGCTGTAAAGGTAGACTCTGCTGGAACAATAACGATCGCAGCCCGGTATATAGGCAAGGCAAACATCACCGTATATGCTGGAGATTCGAATCATGTGAAGGTGAAGAAGATAATACCTGTTACTGTCAGCCCGAAGATACCAGGTATAAGCCAGATAAAGAGCCCATCGGCTGCGTCTGTAAGATTAAAGTGGGGAAAGATAAGCTGCGCAGATGGCTATCAGATCCAGTATTCAACAACATCAAACTTTAAAAAGGGTACATATGCATTCACGGTGTTAAGCGGTGGAAGCAAGACGACTGCGAGTCTTGGAGCAAAGCAGCGGATTAAAGGCGGAAAAACATATTATGTAAGGGTTAGAAGCTTTTCGAACAAGTTTGGCACAAGATGCTACTCAGCATGGAGCAAGACAAAGTCAGTCAGGGTGAGAAAGTAGCCGGAGATAACATATATATAAAGCTCAGCCTGTGTGATGGATTCAGTAGAAATCACACAGGCTGAGCTTTTCTTAATGTATATTCTTAAGACACATTCTTAATGCATATAGTTACTCGGCGGTCTCGCCACCTGAGGAGATATCGCCTTCGTCTGAACTGTCCTCGCTTGAGCTGTCAGAGCCTGAGCTCTGCTGGGAACCCTCTATTGCAAGCATGGATGCATCAACCTGGGACAGCCCCACCGGGTCAGCACAGTAATATTCACCGTCATCGGTTATCTTCACAGAGACCACAACAGGACTGCGGTAATCCATGTCTGCGGCTTTATTCTGAAGGATATCCGACACGCCCTGGGCAAATTCTTTCTCGTAATCTTCCTTTGTGGTGTTGTTGAAATCGCCGGCGCTGATCTTCTTGTTATAGTCGTCGATATATGCGAACACATCGTCAAATGCCTGATTGAGAATGTCCATAGGATACACGGTCACGTCCACATAGTAGTCGCTTCCGCTCTTATAGGCTCTTGACACCTCGTATTTGGCCTTGGAGTAGATGACCTTTGCGGTCTCGTCAAATATAGCATCCACCTCGTCTGTCTCTGCGTTGTTCAGTGAGTAATGATTGATGAGCTGGCCGGCCAGATAATCTATGCTGTCGCTGTACATGGCTGAGGCGTCCTCCTCGGAGCCGTCGTTGTCCTTCACGTATCCGTCAAAGCTTCCTTTGTAGTTGACGTCGAGAACGTTCTGCATGTATGCCTGATAGGTGGTCTTCTTGCGGTGAAGACAGCCTGTGAGTGATGTCATCACGAGGGTTGCCGCGAGACCTAATATGACAAGTTTTGAATGGTGTTTCATCTATATGATCCTCCGTAAAATTTAAATTCAATGAGCAGTTACAATATAGCATAAAAAAAGTGGTTTGTAATCATAAAAGGTAAAAATACTTTGCTTACAGAATTATGTGTGCTATAATTACGGAGTATCTACAATAGGATTAGTTTTTCGGAGGTAAGGTCATGGCAAAACAGGTAGAAGATGTTGTAACTGACGATAGAGTAGAATCACTGAAGACAGTGAAGTTTGGTGGATATGATAAGGCATCCGTTGATTACTATATTGATGAACTTAAGGGAAAGCACAATAAAGAAGTAGAGGAGCTTAAGGCGAACGTCAACAAGCTCAGCGAGGCTGTTCTGAGTCTCAAGACCATGAGAGAGGTCAATATGACAGAGTCTTCCAAGACCATAGAGACTCTCAAGAAGACCAATTCAGAGCAGGAGAGCGAGATAGAGTCACTCAAGGAGCAGATCAATGCATACAAGCAGAGAGAGCTTGAGAATGCAGGAAGATACGAGTCAATATCAAGAACACTTCTTGAGGCCCGTGAGAGCGCAGACGCACTGATCGCACAGACTGAGAAGGAGTGCACAGACAAGAAGAATACTATAACTGCAGAGCTCGAGGCATATGAGACAGATGTCAAGGAGAGATGCACAAAGCTCCAGACAGATACAGAGATACAGTGCCAGCAGATGTATGATCAGACCGAGGCAAAGTGCAACAGCATGAAGGATGAGGCATACTCAGAGGCAGAGAAGACAAGAAATAAATCTCACGCAGATGCAGAGGCTCTGTCGGCAAAGACAGATTACGAGTGCAAGGTTATGAGAGAGGAGGCTCAGAAGGATGCTGCCAATACAAGAAATGCAGCCACAGATGATGCAACCAGACTTCGCAACAATGTGAAGAAGGAGTGCGAGAGCGTAAGCAGATATATGTCAGATCTTCTGTCATCACTGGACAATGTTATTTCTGCATGTGCTTCAACAAAGGATGTTGCCGACAAGGCATTTACCGGACTGAAGAGCGAGGCAACTGCTATGGTTAGTGATGCTGAGGATGCACAGTAGTAATATATGATATATGGTAACATGAAACTTTTCTATGTGATGGGACATAGGAAAGTTTTATGTGCATTAAGGGGTAAATAATATACGGGGTGTATAATAATGGGATAAAACTGCACTTGTGCAGTGGATATATGGAGAGATATTTATGGAGATAAACAGACTTAGTGGTTATTCAGATTTTCTGGGAATAGTTGAATATCCTGCGGTTGTGTTCTGCGAGGATGGTGAAGTCATCAGCATAAACAATGCCGCAGTTAAGATCGTGGGTTCGGATGTTGAATCCATTGCCATGGAGCCGGATAAGTTTATGGTCAGCGATGAGTTCTGGCCGACACTTGACGACAAGAAGGCTATCATATGGCACAGACTTGGACTTATAGTTAACGACAAGGACAGATATGTAGTCAGTGGATTTGTCAACCAGTTTGAATATGGTGACAAGAAGGCGTATATGGTATTGTTTGAGCTTCGATCAGACGTTACGATAGGAAGCGTGAGTCTTGAGAGGATCATAAACCATATAGGCATTATAGCTCTGTATCTGTATAAGCCGGAGGGCGTATGGAGAACGAGATACGTATCTAAGAACATATCTGAGTATGGATATACAGATGGCAATTTCTACAGTGGGCTGGTGGGACTCAGCGACCTGCTCCCTAAGAGTGATTATGACCTTCTGATCGGACAGCTCTACAAGGTTCAGAATACCGGAGTGGATGATTTTGAGATGGAGACTAGGATCGTATCAGCTCACAGAGATATAAATAAGATGAGACTTAAGTGTCACATCGTGAGAACCACAGATGGCGACATGGATGGAATAGAGCTCCTGTTCATAAAGGACAAGGAGACCGGATACAATGAGGATCAGGCGGCGTATATATTATCTGCCATGTCTAAGATCAAGAGCTTTGTCATGGTACAGCAGTACGAGAATGGCAGACCGATCTTCAAGTATATAACCCCGAACGCCAAGCAGATGGGAATAAATGTGGATGCCATCAAGCTTGGTGACAGACTCATAGAGGATTATATCCATCCGAAGGACAGAAGCAGGGTTATGGCGAATGTCAGAAACGCCACGAAGCGCGAGGACAAGGACTACGAGGAAGAGTTCAGGATAGTCAACGACAGAGGCGAGGTTATCTGGGTGAAGTCCCAGAGCTCTGTGACACAGGCGGCTGATAACACATACACGGTTGAGTATTTTATATCTGATATTACGGACAAGAAGGCTCTTGAGAACAGTGTTGAGCGCGCTAAGAAGGAGTTCGATGACAAGCTCTCGTACATTATGAAGACAAATACCCAGTCGGATGAGGAAAGGAATCAGATAGATACCGAGAAGTGGAATCTGATAACGAAGGCGTTCTCTGCACTCACAGGACTTTATACAACTATCATAGATCCTGTGGGCAAGAAGATGGTTGAGCCGGCCGGCCCTCAGAAGCATATGGGTTATTTCTATGATATGTTTGAGAAGCCTCAGTATAAGCAGATATATATGAAGCTCAATGAGGTAGTTCTCAGGAACAATGTTCCGGTTATGATGGAGATGGACGATGACATCACGGGAAGTATGATCTGTGGTGCACCGATCATGATAGATGGCAAGCATGTGGCAACATGGATATGCTGCTCATATGATGACGAGGATGCGAAGAAAATGGAGAGCGTATACAAGGTGCAGTGGCAGCTTGGACGCATTTTCTCCGAATACGCATTCAGCTCTCAGATCCTGGCAAAGGAGGCGATCCGTGCCAAGTCAGAGGAGGTCATAATGGAGAACAAGCTGCAGTGGCAGAAGATTCTGCTTGATGCCCTGAACACTTCAGATAAGAGCTCCCAGCAGGTTATCAATGACGTGATAGCACAGGTGGGCGAGGTCTTAAATGCTGACGTGGCAGCCCTGTATGTGAAGGACAAGCAGGGAGATCTGGATTGCCAGTATATCTGGTCCAAGAATCAGAGCATGTCTGCGGAGGAGTATGTGACAGAGTGGCAGCGCGCCAACATGAAGTTCAGATCATGGCAGAATGGTCAGGGCTCGGGCAAGCTGGTGGACAAGGGATACCTTGTGATAGATGCAAAGCATATGGATGAAGCAGCTAAGAAGATCATGTCAGCGGGTCCTGTTAAGAGCTTTACCGCAGTTCCTGTGTATGTCAATGGCAATTATGGAGCGGTATTTGTGCTGGCGAATACCTCTATCAACAAATTGTGGACCACAGAAGAGATTGAATTTGTAAAGCAGACAGGTGATGTACTCAGAAGTGCCCTTGAGAAGATAGAGAGCGATGACAGCGTTAAACGCATAAACAGTGTTCTCCTCGATACATATAACTATATGGATGAGGGTATATTTATTAGAGAAGTTGATACTGGAAGAGTGCTGTTCTCGAACAGGACTCTGAACGATATGCTTGGATATGATTTTACAGACAAGGACAGTAAGCTCCTTATAGAGAATCTCAGAGATAAGTACAAGCTCATGGGAGGTCCGGATCAGCATCTGGCTACGGACAGCAAGGAGGTCAACTGGAGAAGCTATATAAGAAGTCTCGACAAGATCATGGATTTGACTGAAGTTAGCATGAAATGGCTTGACGGCAGCAATGCATCTCTTGTAATATTAAGGGACGTGAACGAATAGAAGGGAGACTTGTGATGGCAAGCGCAGATATTGGTATAGATTTAGGTACAGCCAGTATACTGGTGTATGTGAAAGGCAAAGGAGTCGTACTCAAGGAGCCTTCAGTAGTTGCATACGACAGGGATACTAATAAGATAGTGGCTATTGGTGAAGAGGCGAGACTTATGCTTGGAAGAACTCCGGGTAATATAGTGGCCATCAGACCTCTCAGGCAGGGCGTAATCTCTGATTATACGATAACAGAGAAGATGCTCAAGTATTTCATACAGAAGGCTGTCGGAAGGAGTTATTTTGGAAGACGACCTAGGATCAGCGTATGTGTACCTTCTCAGGTTACAGAGGTTGAGAAGAAGGCAGTTGAGGATGCAACCTATGCGGCCGGTGCCAGGGATGTGTCCATAATTGAGGAGCCTGTGGCAGCAGCCATTGGCGCAGGAATAGATATATACAGACCATGTGGTAACATGATAGTTGATATAGGTGGTGGAACTGCCGATATAGCAGTCATCTCTCTCGGAGGTCCTGTTGTCAGTGCATCCATTAAGGTGGCCGGAGATGATTTTGATGAGGCAGTTGTCAGATTTATGAGAAAGAAGCATAACCTTCTCATAGGAGAGAGAACCGCCGAGGAGATCAAGATCAAGATAGGTACATGTTACAGAAGACCTGAGAATATAACGTTGGATATACGAGGCAGAAACCTTGTAACCGGTCTTCCGAAGACTGTTACGGTCACATCGGATGAGACGGAGGAGGCACTTCGTGAGCCTGCGTCCCAGATATGTGAAGCTGTTCATTCAGTTCTGGAGAGAACTCCTCCTGAGCTTGCTGCTGATATTGCAGATCGTGGTATAGTTCTGACCGGTGGTGGTGCGCTGCTCCACGGACTTGAGGAGCTGCTTGAGGAGAAGACAGGAATAACCACCATGACAGCGGAGGATCCACTCAGAGCGGTGGCCATTGGTACAGGAAAGTACATCGAGCTTCTCAGTGAGAAGAACAATTAAGACAGGAGCTGAGGACTCAGTCTTCAGAGGAGAGAAAACTTGGTAAGAGAAGGTTACGTAGAGAAAGTTATATATAAGAATGAAGACAATGGGTACGCCGTCTTCGCCGTTGAGGGCGAGGACGGCGAAGATATTTTTGTGGGGAATCTTCACGGCGTTGCAGAGGGGATCTATGTATCGGCGGAGGGGGATTATGTAGAGCATCCAACTTATGATTTGCAGTTCAAATTCACCTCATGTGAGATCAAGATGCCGGATGATGTGCTCAGTATTGAGAAGTACCTCGGTTCGGGCATCATAAAGGGTGTCGGAGAGGCTCTGGCAAAACGTATAGTGAAGAAGTTCCGCATGGACTCACTCAGGATAATCGAGGAAGAGCCGGAGCGCCTTGTGGAGATACGTGGAATATCAGAGAGGAAGGCCAGAGACATTGCCGTGTCATACAACGAGAAGAAAGAGATGCAGGATGCGCTCATGTTCCTGACCGGTCTCAATATCCCGGTGAACCTCGCTGTAAAGATCTACAATGAATACGGTGACGAAGTGTACGACATAGTGAGGACAAATCCCTATAAGATAGCAGAGGATATAACGGGCGTTGGATTCAGGACAGCGGACGAGATTGCGGACAGACTTGGTATCGGAAGAGATTCGGATTTCAGGGTAAGAGCCGCTATTATGTATGCCCTATCCGGTGCAAATGGACTTGGCCATATGTATATTCCCCAGAAGATGCTGGTAGACAAGACATATTCATTGCTGATGAATGAGTACATGCCATATGATCCGGAGCTTGAGATGTCCATATGCAATCAGATACTTGAGCTCAGCGTTGCCGGCAAGATAATCATAAAGGAGCTGAAGGACGATCCAGATTCAGGGGAGCTCCCAGATGTGAGCCTTGATGATCCGGTGGCTGACATAGACATGGATTTGCTGGATACGGAGTCAGAGTCAAACGTGACAAATGCCGTGTATGCAGCACCTAATTATTATATGGAGCTAAATTCGGCAAGACTTCTGTGTGAGCTCAACATAGATTTCTCAAAGGCAAAGCTCAAGATAGACAAGGTTGTTGAGACGGTAGAAAAGTCAGAGAATATGAAGCTGGCTGATGCCCAGAGACTTGCCATAAGAAATGCCGTGGATCACGGCGTTGCGGTCATAACCGGAGGCCCCGGAACCGGAAAGACAACGATCATAAATGTACTTATCAAGATATACGAGAGCTTCAGGATGAAGATAGTCCTCGCTGCGCCTACAGGACGTGCAGCCAAGAGGATAACAGAGGCCACAGGATACGGAGCACAGACCATACACAGAATGCTCGAGCTTACGGGCGGAGTGGAAGGAGAAGAGACTTCTGCGTATACATTTATGCGGAATGAGAGCAATCCACTTGAGGCCGATGTTATCATAATAGATGAGATGTCCATGGTTGACAGCAGCATTTTCTACAGTCTGCTCAAGGCTGTGGCTCCGGGCACAAGACTTGTGCTTGTGGGTGATTCGGATCAGCTTCCGTCAGTTGGCCCGGGAAATGTGCTCAAGGATATCATAGCGTCCGGTGTGTTCAGCGTGTCGGTGCTGGACAGGATATACAGACAGGGCGAGGACAGCGATATCATAGGCAATGCCCACAGGATAAAGGATGGAGAGCATGTGGAGATCAAGAACAAAAGCAGGGATTTCTTCTTTGTTCCAAGGAATGGCTATAATGAGATCGTGGCAGAGCTCAAGGTGCTTCTGACAAAGCAGCTTCCATCATATTTTGGTGTGGATAAATCGGATATACAGGTGCTGACACCTATGCGTAAGTATGATATGGGTGTTGAGAACCTCAACAAGCAGCTTCAGGATGTCCTCAATCCGGAGGGACACGGAAAACCCGAGCATGACCGGGGCGATGTGGTGTTCAGACAGGGCGATAAGGTCATGCAGGTCAAGAACAATTACAAGCAGGAGTGGAAGATACTGGATCCGTCGGGCAGATTTGCCAAGGAGGAAGGAGTCGGAGTGTTCAACGGCGATATTGGATTTGTAAAGGCTGTTGACGACTACGAGCAGAGGATCGTGGTGGAATTTGACGATGGAAGACAGACTGAGTATCCATACAACCAGCTTGAGGAGCTTGAGCATGCATTTGCGATAACCATACATAAGTCGCAGGGAAGTGAGTATCCCGTGGTTGTGATCCCGCTTCTCAGATGCCCACCTAAGCTTTTGAACAGAAACCTGCTGTATACGGCGGTGACTAGAGCCAGAAGAAGCGTGGTCATAGTGGGCAATATAGGACTGGTAAATACGATGATAGACAATGAGGATGAACAGAAGAGATACACCTCATTTGCACTGAGACTCAGGGAGATGGAGAGAAGATGAAACGATGCGCAGATAAGTTCGGGTTCGGACGACTGCTCACGGATCTCCTGTATCCCCGCCGGTGTGCGATATGTGACGAGGTGCTTCCGATGGGAGAAGGGCTGATATGCAGAGGGCATAACAGCCTTCCCTATGTGAAAGCTCCGTCATGTATGGTGTGCGGCAAGGAGGTCGACAGTGAAGAGCGGGAGCTCTGTCTGGACTGTGAAAAACATTCAAGAAATTTCGAAAGAGGTTTCCCCGTATTTAATTACATGGAACCCGTCAAAGCTAGTGTTCTGGCGATAAAATACCATAACAAAAAAGAATATTGTGATTTCTACGGAGCTAAGATGGCGGAGAAGGTGCGCCCGTATGTCAGAAGGTATGGAATAGATGCGGTCACCTGTGTACCTTTGCACAGGAGAAAGCAGAGACAGCGCGGCTACAATCAGGCGGCCGTACTGGCGAAGGTTGTCGCTGATGAACTGGGGCTTCCATTCTGTGAGGATATGCTGGTGAGAAGAAAGTACACCACACCGCAGAAGAAGTTGGACAACCTGGAGAGGGCAAACAACATAAAGACATCCATGGACATAGGCAGAGTGTACCCGGAGTACAGAAATATCCTGCTTGTGGATGACATATATACAACCGGTGTCACCATAGACGTGTGCGCCGGCCTTCTGAAGAAAGCCGGCGCACGCCATGTATATTATTCATCTGTATGTGTTGGCAAGGGGTGTTAGTCCTCGTCTGTATCGTCAGCTATATGGAAGTCCTCGTCGCTCTTCTCTTCCTCCTCCGGCATGTACTCGTTGAAGATGTGTACAAATACCAGTGAGCATAGATAAGCATGAAGTCCTGCGACACATATGAGCATAAGACCGAGCACGGTGGAGCTGAAATAGCATCCCGCTGCGATCGCTGCCGTTATCGCAACCATGAGAAGTGTCCATGGAAGATTCTTGATGGACATGAGGAATGCGTTCTTGATGGTCGCTTTGACTGTGTTCTCAAACTGCGCCTGAAGAGGGAATACATACAGGACAGTGAACAGGTAGATAAGTGACATGATGGTGAATATGACCAGCATACTCTTGATGTTCCTGCTCACGGCGAACCACATGTCAAATGCACACAGGACACCGGCAAGCAGAGCCAGAACGCCTATCCCTGTAGCCTGTTTGAAATTCTCCCTGAAGCTCTTGAAGAACAGCTTGACCACGCCGCCCTGACCGTTTCTGATGCATTTCATGGTGGTGTAGTAGAGTGCTGTGGTCGATGCACCTATCGTGAGGATTGGCAAGGAAGTCAGCAGCCACAGAAAATGTAATATTACTATATCGCACACTATGGTTAGAAAATACATGATAGGATTATCTGTCGATAATGATCTGTTCAAAATAAAATACCTCTCTTTCTTTATCCAAAAAATATTACAAGCCTAAGCCATCAGATCTTCCTTTGTAAGGGTCTCAAGTGTGGCTACGTCAATGTTGTTCATGGAAACTATTCTGGTGGCCTGCCTGGATATGGCGGATTCCATAAAGTTACGGACTTCACGGGCGTTGGCAAATGTATCGTCGTGATGTGCGGCTTTGTCGTGCCAGTATTCTGAGGCGTATGCGCGGGCATCATCGTCCAGCTTGTATTCCTGCTTGGAACACATGCTCTCGAAGATGGACATAAGCTCGTCCCCGGTGTAATCCTCAAATGTGATGAATTTGTTGAATCTGGAACGAAGTCCCGGGTTGGAGCTCAGGAACCGTTCCATGAGATCCGGGTAGCCGGCAACTATGACTATGAGATCATCTCTGTGATCCTCCATAGCTTTGAGCAGCGTGTCCACTGCCTCCTGGCCGAAATCATTCTCACCTTTGCCTGCGGTGAGAGTATAAGCCTCATCTATAAATAAGATCCCGCCGAGGGCTGATTCTATGACCTCGGTTGTCTTGACGGCTGTCTGACCAATATATCCCACAACAAGTCCGCCTCTGTCGACCTCGACAAGCTGTCCTCTTGACAGTATGCCCAGACCCTTGTAGATATTTGCAAGAAGTCT
This sequence comes from Coprococcus sp. TF11-13, assembly GCF_003481085.1. Lineage (NCBI taxonomy): Bacteria > Bacillati > Bacillota > Clostridia > Lachnospirales > Lachnospiraceae > Coprococcus > Coprococcus sp. TF11-13. Next base: position 303,855 of record NZ_QUKK01000002.1, read on the forward strand.
TGCCACCGTGGTCTTTCCTGTTCCCGGATTGCCGGAGAATACAAGGTGGAGAGATACGGACGGTTGTTTCATGCCGTTTTCCTCGCGGAGCTTCTTGATCTTCAGAAGGTTTACGAGGTTGGTGATGTCCTTCTTCACGCTCTCGAGACCGGTCATGGAATTCAGTTCCTCGAGAAGAGTGTCCACATCCTTGACGGGTTCAGCCCTTTCGGAGGCTGTCGACTTAGCCGGAGTCTGTGAGACTGGGGAAGCACTCTTTGGGAGTGCGTTGTACTTGTCGAGCAGTGGGCTTGGATCTATGGCGTACAGGTTCATGGACTTGAGATATTTGTCGAGCATGAGGCAGTAGCCTGTGAGCCTTGCTATCTCGTTGTCGTCAGTCATGTTGTTGCAGGCGATGAATTCCTGCCCCATGAGCTTGAACATTCTGACGTAATCTCTGGAACGGTATACTAATCTGGGATTTACCTTTGCCCGGGCCAGATCGCCCTGTACAAAATATGTAAGGGATCTAGGTGGTGTCACGGCAAAATCCCTGGTTGTTCTCTCATATTTGAATGTGCGGAATTTGTCTGTTGTAAAGTGCTGGTTCAGGTATTCGCGGACAAATTTTATCTCCAGGGTAAGTTCTGCCTGGTCGGAGCTGGACAGATATGCAAGAAACTGAAGCAGGTCAAACTGAAGCATCTCTCTTGTCTTGAGTCCTGTCTTCTGGCGCGCACCGTAGCCGTCGTTGTCCAGCGAATCGGCATAGGAATAGCAGTTGTCCAGTTCGGCTTTTAGTGAGTAATTCATAAGTTGTTCCCCATCCTTTCCATAAAGCACATAATTGTATCTATTGTAAAGCCTTTGGCCCATGTAATCAAATAAAGTTTTGCCTGGTTAATCCATTTATTGTGTCATATTTGTATTTTGTATGATAAAATAGCAGTTATATGAGCAAAATTTACACCAAAAGGTGACAAACGCGACAGGAGACAGACGATATGAAATTCAGACCATGCATAGACATACACAATGGACAGGTAAAGCAGATAGTTGGAGGCAGTCTCTGTGATGAGGGTGACAGAGCAGATGAAAACTTTGTATCACAGAAGGACGGAGACTTCTTTGCTGAACTGTACAAAAGCTATGGACTTAAGGGTGGTCATATCATACTTCTCAATCCTGCGTCCAGCGAATACTATGACGCCGATGTAAGACAGGCACAGCTCGCTCTGGCTGCATATCCGGGAGGACTGCAGATAGGCGGGGGAATAAATGCTGACAATGCACAGTGGTTCATAGATATGGGTGCGTCACATGTCATAGCCACATCATTTGTGTTCAGGGATGGAGAGATCAACTACGACAACCTGAAGGCACTTGAGAAGGCTGTGGGCAGAGAGCATCTGGTGCTGGATCTGTCCTGCCGGAAGAGGGACGGAGAGTATTATATTGTCACTGACAGATGGCAGAAATTTACAAATGTAAAGGTGGAGGAGGCAACGCTTGACCGGCTCTCAGAATACTGCGACGAGTATCTCGTTCATGCGGTGGATGTGGAGGGCAAGGCGTCAGGCATAGAGACCCATGTTGCGGACATGCTTGGAAGATGGGGAAAGCTGCCGATGACATATGCCGGAGGTGTGGCATCATTTGACGATCTGGAACAGCTCAGAAGTCTCGGAAGGAACAGGATAGACGTGACCATAGGGAGCGCACTGGATATCTTTGGGGGACATATGGCGTTTCAGGAGATTATAAGGTTTATGGAGGGTTAACATGGCAAAGATGAAGAAGGTACTGGCCATTGCGATGGCTGCGGCTATGGGTATGTCCATGCTGGCTGGCTGCGGAGGTCAGGGCAAGGACGATGTGACAGAGGCGACAAGCCAGGCGGAGACCAGCGAGGCTGCGACCTCGGAGGAGAAGACAGAGGAGGAGAAGACAGAGGAGGCTGAACAGGAGAAGACAGAGGTCAAGGCAGGGGATGTCCTGATAGACCTGAACTTTGATGACAATGACACGGACGAGTGCCATACATATTCAAATGGCGGACAGGCCGTACTCGGAGCAGAGAACGGAGAACTGTGTCTGGATATAACCGGAACAGGAAGCCTGGATTATGCGAACCAGATATACTATGACGGATTTGGGCTCAACCAGGACTGTGTGTATGAGCTGTCATTTGACGTGCACAGCACCATTGAGAGAGGACTTCAGTACAGACTTCAGATAAATGGCGGTGATTACCACGCTTATGTGATGGATGACATAACGATAGGCACTGAGACACAGCACATATCCAAACAGTTCACCATGAGTGAGGAATCGGATCCGGCACCTAGAATGTGTATGAATCTGGGACATTTCGAGGACGTTGGTGATGACAGCGTGCCTCACAAGGTATACTTTGACAATATCAAGCTCACTGTAGTTGACGCCTCAAGCGCACAGAGCGTTGAGGGTATTCCTGATCCAAAACTGGTTGGCATCAACCAGATGGGTTACGGCAAGGATGCGAAGAAGCTTGCCACAGTGACTGACAGAGACGCCAAGAGCTACGAGGTAAAGAGCATCGCTGATGACAAGGTAGTCAGCAAGGGTGACGTATCTGGCTGGGATTACGATCCTGCTGTGGGCGACAAATGTGCGGTTATAGATTTCTCTGATGTCAAGGATCAGGGTACATACAAGATAGTTCTCGACACCGGAGCAGAATCATACGAGTTCCCTGTTGGGGATGGCGTGTATGACGATATATACAAGGCGTCAGTGCTCATGTTCTATGACCAGAGATGTGGAACAGAGCTTGATTCAGCCATAGCCGGTGATTTTGCACACGCTGCATGTCACACGGGAACTGCCATAGTGTACGGCTCAGATGTTGCAAAGGATGTGACCGGCGGATGGCATGATGCCGGAGACTACGGAAGATATGTTGTTCCGGGCGCAAAGGCGGTACAGGATCTGCTCCTTACATATGAGGATTCAGAGTATGCGGCAAAGGACGACGCTATCGGAATACCTGAGAGCGGCAACGGTGTTCCTGACGTTCTGGATGAGGTCAGATACGAGCTTGACTGGATGCTCAAGATGCAGGATGAGACCAGCGGCGGAGTTTATCACAAGGTTACCGGAGAGGTGTTCCCTGGGATGGTGGCTGCTGTTGAGGAGACTGCACAGATGATACTCTCACCTATATCCAACACAGCAACAGGCGATTTTGCGGCTGTTATGGCAAAGGCTTCAGTTGTATACAGAAAGTACGATGCAGCATTTGCAGATTCATGTCTTGCTGCAGCTCAGAAGGCATGGAAGTATCTTGAGCAGCATCAGGGAGATGCAGGCTTTAAGAACGTTGGAAGCATAGTTACAGGTGAGTATCCTGACAGCAATGACAGCGATGAGTACCTGTGGGCAGCAGCGGAGCTGTATATCGCAACAGGTGATGAGAGCTACAATGATTATGTGAAGACAGCCATCGAGGGAAGCATTAAGTACGGCCTTGGATGGGCGGATGTCGGATATTATGGAATATATGATTACTGTGTAAATGTAAAGGACTGCGCAGCAGAGAAGGAGATACTTAAGAAGGGTGCTGACAAGCTTGTAGATAACTATGCCGGCAGCGGCTTCGGTTCAACAACAGGCGGCTCTTATGTATGGGGAAGCAACATGGTCGTTGCGGATAACGGAATCCTCCTGCTCATGGCATCAAAGGTTCTGGGCGACGATTCATATGTGGACTATGCGGCAGACCAGCTCAACTATATACTTGGAAGAAATGCAGTCAGCTACTGTTATGTGACAGGATATGGTTCACAGACTCCTGAGAATCCACACCACAGACCTTCAGAGGCACTGGGCAAGGCAATGCCTGGAATGCTTGTGGGCGGTGCCGATGGAAACCTTGAGGATCCATATGCGAAGGCTGTTCTTGCAAAGCTTCCAAAGGAGAGATGCTATGTCGACAACGTACAGAGTTATTCATGTAATGAGGTAACGATCTACTGGAATTCACCTCTTGTATATCTTCTTGCGAACTTCAAGTAGCAAATATTTAAGAATATGTAACTATCATTAGTACATCATATTTGATATAACTGTTGAATATCATGTAAGGAATCGGTATGGAAATATGAATGAATATGTGGACAAAATAAAAAAGCTTATGGAGAAAGAGATGGTCAGATATGTTATAGCCGGAGGAATGACCACGGCTGTGAATCTTGTATCATTCTTTGTGTTGAGACTTGTGACGGATCTGTCGCGAAGTGCGGCGAATATCATAGCGATAATGCTTGCCATATTATTTGCCTACTTTGCAAATGGATTTTACGTGTTCAGGTCGGAGCAGAGGAAGAGCATAGGCCGGATCATAAGGGAGTTCATATCATTTGTGGGAATGCGTCTGTTTGCCATGGTGGTGGAGGTCGTTGGAACCAACCTACTGTGCGACTCCTTCAGATACAATGAGTTTATATCAAAGATAATAATTCAGGTAGTTGTACTTGTAATAAACTATATATTCAGCAAATGCTTCGTATTTAAGAAGGATAAAAAGCCTGTAAAGGATATATTTGCTGACAACTATATCATGATAATCGCTTTTATCATCCCGGCGATATTTATGTTCGTGCTGTGGGTGGTGGCGGAGATAGGACCATTTGGCGGACACAGCCTTACCATGGTGGACAGTCTTCACCAGTATCTGCCATTCTTCTCTGATTATCATGACAAACTGGTGAACGAGGGAAGCCTGTTCTATACATGGGACATAGGCATGGGAAGCAATCTGCTTGACATAATCGCCTACTATATGGCTTGTCCTCTGAACTTTATAATCGTGCTGTTCAGCAGGGAGCATCTGTACATAGCGATGTGCCTGCTCATAAGTATCAAGATAGCTCTGTCCGGTATGACCATGGCGAGCTATCTTGGATACAAGTGCAGGAACAAGAACAACCTGCTCATCATTCCATTTGCTGTGGCATATGCGCTCAGCAACTATGTCATAGGATATTCATGGAATCTCATGTGGATGGACTGTATACTGATACTTCCGCTTATCATGCAGGGCTTCGAGCAGATGATGGAGGACGGCAGCAACTACAGACTGTATACGCTCAGTCTGTTCTACGGACTTCTGTGTAACTACTATATATGTTTCATGATATGTGTGTTCCTGGTTCTCCAGTTTATACTCACCAATCACAAGAACATATACAAGGGCGCAGAGGACACTTTGAGATTTGCGGGAACATCTGTCATGGCTGCGGCTATGTCTGCGTTTCTGCTGATCCCGGCTTATATCGGGCTTAACACCACGGCGTCTGCCACCAGACATTTCCCTAAATGGGAGTGGTACGGAAGCATATGGGATATGATAAAGCAGATGTTTGTCCTGACTGAGCCGATAAAGAGCCAGCAGTTTGACGGCGGTGTGAACCTGTACTGCGGTACATTTGCCATACTGCTGATAGGAATATATATTTTCAATACAAAGATCAAATGGTACGAGAAGCTTAAGAATGTGATACTGATCGTATTTCTCATGATGAGCTTCAACAATACGCTGCTCAACTATATATGGCACGGCTTCCATGATCAGTACGGAATCCCGAACAGATTTTCATTCCTGTTCATCTTCATTCTGCTGAGCATGGGATACGAGGCCCTTGCAAATACAGACAAGAAGCAGATACCGGGAATAGTCCTGGGAATTATCGTGTCGTTTGGTTTCCTGGTTTATGCAGACAAGAATATTGATATGGACAGGACGGTAATTATCCTCACATGGGTGCTGTTTGTTGTGTACTCGGCGGGAATCCTGGTGCTGGGACTTGTCCGCGGCAAAGGCAGATTCGCAGTGGCAGCTATACTTTCAGTGTTGTGTCTGACTGAGATCGTGTTCAGCGCCGCAAAGGGATACGAGAGCAACGGAACGGTGAACATACCGGATTACTATGGCGATGCTGCTAGTGTGCAGGCCGCTATAGATTCAGTTAAGACAGGCCATTTTCCATATAGGACGGAGCTCAACAACACCAAGGTGGTGGATGAATCTACCTATTACAATATGCAGGGAGTCAGCCTGTTTGGTTCGACGGTTTCAAATGACCTTGTGAATGCCATGCACGGACTTGGTTTCTACACAGGTGCCAATGAGTTCCTGTTTGACGGAGCAAATCCCGTGTCAAGTTCGGTTCTGGGCATAAGATATTTGTTCAGGAGACAGGATGAGCATATGTCCTACGATATGGACTATGTGGATACAGTGGATGGCGTTGATGTATACCAGAACAGCCGGGCGCTCAAGCTGGGCTTCATGGTGAATAACGAGCTGAAAGACTGGACTTCTGATGCATCGAATATGTTTGACAGTATAAATAATTTCGTGGAAAAGTCGACTGGGGTGGCTGGTACGTTCAGCCAGATATATCCGGAGGTAACTGGCTCTTCAAATGACATCACGATAACACATGACAATCCGTACAGTGAATACTTTGGACTTTCCGATATCACACCGGGTATCGTGAGCTTTGGACTCAGCTTTGACATAACAGAGGAACAGAATGACCTGTACATCATAGCGAACTGCAATGGAATCACCAAGATAAGGATATATGTGAACGGTGAGGAGCAGAATTACGAGAGACTTCAGTACCAGACATACCATGTGGGACATCTGATAAAGGGAACCAACGTGGAGGTCGAGTATTATTTCTCTGCGGGTGTACCTGACAATACATCTGCAAGACTTACGATAGCCACTCTCAACGGTGCTGCATTTGACCAGGCGTATGAGAGATGGGCTGACAATCAGTTAAATATCAACAAATTTGAGGATGGATATGTGAAGGGACATATATCAGTCGATGAGGCTGGCCTGATGTTCACATCCATACCATATGATTCGGGCTGGACTGCCTATGTTGATGGCAGAAGGACCGATATACAGACTGTTGCGGGAGCATTTATCGCACTGGATCTCGAGAAGGGAGACCATGTGATAGAGTTCAAGTATTTCCCTAGAGGACTCAAGAGCGGCCTGATATTCACATTTGCCGGATGGCTTGTGTTTGCGCTGCTTATGAATGCGAAGATCATCAAGGAGAAGCGCGGCAGCAAAAAGGGGAAGCCTGAGGATGAGAATCGGACAGATGATGAAGCAGTGATAGAGTAATGCAGATCTGTTGAGAGATAAAATATGCATAATAACGAGGTGGAATGGCTGGGAGATCATAAAAAGTAGTCCAATATGTACAAAATAACAGAGAAAATTTGTACATTATTCAGCATAAAAAACTATATGAGCGTTGACCTTAATAATTATTTATAATATAATGTATCCATGTGGATATGCATAGGAGTGTCTATGTGGCAAACGCAATATTTATAGAAACAGAGGTGCATTAATGGACAAAATTAAGGAAATTGGGATTAAGCCGCTTGCACTGGCCATGGCTGTTCTGGCTTTGCTGGCGGGAGTGCTGGGAGTCGCCGGTATCGGTGTGGGAGCTATTATATGTGGCGTCCTGGCAGCGGTCGTTGCTGTTCTGGTATTACTGGTATTCGGAGATGGCAACATGGGATCAGCAGGAAAGTCTGATAAGTATAAGAAGCTTTTCATGAACCTTCCTATAGGATTTGCACAGGCGAGGATCGTTAATGATCCTGTCAACGGAACAAACTACGAGATAGTAGACGCCAATGAGATATTTGGGGAGTATTTCAAGCTCGATGTGTCTGACTACAAGGACAAGATACTGAAGGAGAGTAAGATAGAGGTACTTCAGGATATCAATGCATGGTTCACAGCTTATAACAACTCCGGCACCAAAGAGGGAGATCTGATGGATGTTGAGATCACCATGGAGTCACTTCAGAAGGTGTTCAACACAGTTATGTATAAGTCAGAGGCTGATTACATCAACATGGTAGTCATAGATGTGACCAAGCAGAAGGAGACTGAGGAGAAGCTCAGCAAGGCCATCGTGGATGCGAATGCAGCATACAAGACACAGGCCGAGTTCCTTGCAAACATGAGCCACGAGATAAGAACACCTATCAACGGTATTCTCGGTATGCTCCAGCTCACACTTATGGCTGAGGATCTTCAGGCTGATTACAGAGATAACCTTATCACAGCTAAGAACTGTGCAGACACACTGCTCAGACTTATCAATGATATTCTTGATATAAGCAAGCTTGAGGCTGGTAAGTACAAGATCAAGGAAGAGACATTTGACATCAGGACTGCCATTGAGGACACAGTTGCTGCACAGGTTCCGATCGCAACCAACAAGGGACTGCAGCTCGACTGTTCATTTGGAAGCAATATTCCAAAGCTTGTCCGCGGTGATGGACAGAGAATTCAGCAGGTTCTCAACTGTCTGCTTTCAAATGCTATCAAGTTTACATCCGAGGGAAGCGTAAGAGTCAAGATAGCATCCATGGATGATGGGGACAACAAGATTAAGATCAGAATGGCAGTTGCAGATACCGGTATAGGTATCTCAGAGGCTAACATGAGCAAGCTGTTCATAAGATTCAGCCAGGTAGATGCATCAGATACAAGAAAGTACGGTGGTTCAGGTCTGGGACTTGTCATCACCAAGCAGATCGTTGAGCTGATGGGTGGTAACATAACAGTTCAGAGTAAGGAAGATATAGGTTCAACATTCATCGTCGAGATACCACTCAAGGTTATCAAAGCGGCAGATGCAGCAGATGAGTTCCTCAAAGAGAAGGAGGAGCCTGCAGTATTCTCCATCAATGCACACAGCAAGGCAAGGATACTTGTTGCAGAGGATGAGCCGGTCAACCAGCAGGTTATCGGTAAGCTTCTCGGTATGGCAGGATTCTCATACGATATAGCTGAGAATGGCCAGAAGGCTGTTGAACTGTTCAAGACCAAGATATATGATGCGGCACTGTTTGACGTACAGATGCCAGTTATGGACGGTATAGCAGCTACACAGGAGATCAGGGAGATAGAGCGCAAGGAGAAGAGAAAGAGACTTCCGATCATTGCGGTTACGGCGAGAGCCATGTTCGGTGACAAGGAGAGGATTCTTGAGAACCAGCTTGATGATTATATCGCAAAGCCTTATAATCTCAATGATGTGGTTGATACACTGAATAAGTACATAGACGACTGATGTGAAAGGTCATAAGTATACATGACATAGTGAGAAACAAAGTCAAATAAAAAATCGGGGATTATGGAATCAACACCCATATTCCCGGTTTTTTTAGTTTTACATGGATATATTAAGGCAGATAAAGAAAGATCTATATTACATGGAGGTATATGATATGTCAGATTTTTTCCAGGATGTGTTCAACAAGACCAAGAAGTTTGCAAATAATGCGGTGGATGAGACGAAGGACGCAGCGCAGAAGGCAAAGCTCAACAACAAGATATCAAATGAGGTGCAGATGATCGACAGGAACATGGTCGAGATCGGCAAGTATTTCTACGAGCAGAACAAGGAGAATCCACCTCAGGAGCTGCTCCAGTATTTCAACAATGTAAAGGTTCTTCAGGACAGTATAGCCATAAGCAGGAGCGAGATACAGAACATTGATAATGCCATGGCAGCAAGGAAGCAGGCTGATATGAATCCTAATCAGAGTCCTAATCAGAACTATAACCAGAACCCAAATAACAATCGAAACATGGGAAATGGACAATTTTAGTAAAAAAATTATATATACATGCTGTAAAATCAGAAGCCCGTTCGTAACAGGACGGGCTTTTTGTATATTGAAATTGGGCAATATACAGCCTGTATATAGCCGCAATTTATAAAATTTTCTTTATGAAATCCCCCCTTTACAAAGGCTGAGAGAGGGTGTAAGGTGTGCTTACAACTCAGAGAGAAGGGAGGACAGAGATCATATATTATGTAATACCATTGATCGCAACTGTGAGCATGGCGGTGGTATCGGACTTCAGAGACTGGAGGATTCCGAACAGGCTTATCGCAGTTGGCATGATACAGGGATTCCTGATGTCGGCAGTTGTCAGAGGACCGTGTGATGGACTTCTGAGCAGTGTGGCAGGCTGTGTTATTCCTGTGGTGATCTTGTTTGTATTATTTCATAAAAAAGCCTTGGGGGCAGGTGATATCAAGCTGCTGGCGACGGCTGGCACATTTGTAGGAACCGATGTGATCCGGGTGATTGTTTACTCCTTTTTGGCCGGAGGAGTTATATCTTTATTTTTTCTTTTAAAAGAAGTTTTAATGTCAGTTACGAATCGTAAAGAAATTTCAACAAAACAATTTTATAGGAATCTGATGAAGTCCAGGGTACATTTCTCTGCTGCCATAATGGGCGGAGTCATGTATTACGTGTGCACTACAGAGTGGAGGTGACAAAATTCAGCAGTACAAGATTGGAATACTGGATGGTGACAGGGCTTACATGATAAGTCTTATGAACCATATCAATTCGGACAGGGACAATCCGCTGTTTGCGCTTGCATTTTCATCGGAGGGAGAACTGTATGGGTATCTTGAGACTAAGACTCTGGATGTTCTGCTGATGGATGAGAATATTCCTCTGGATGAGAGCAAAGTGCCGGTGGCCTGCCGGATGATATTTATGACGAGGGATAGAGTCGATGGATCAGAAGAGATCAGCCATAACAGGATATTCAAATATTCCAGGGCACGGAACATTTCTTCGGAGATCCTCAGATATATGAATATAGACGATACGGACCGCAGAAGAAAGCTGTTCAGGTCGTATGCAGTTATATCACCCATAGGGAGGTGTGGTAAGACAAACCTTGCGGTCAGCCTGTGCATGAATGATGAGGTGCGGGGCGGCCTGTATGTGGGCATGGAGGAGTACAGTGCATTTCACGACCATGAGGACGTTCTGGCGAATGTGATATATCTGGTGAAACAGAGGTCGCCGGATCTGACCGGATATATGGAGAAAAATATCGTGGAGCTTGAGGAATACAGTGTGCTTGGATATCTGGGATCGTACATAGATGCACTGGAGCTGAACACGGAGGATATGGTGTGGCTCATCGACGAGTTCCGCAGATGGGGCAGATATACAACGGTTGTATTTGATATGGGACAGGCGGTTCTCAAGGATCTGGCGATACTTGGGGCATTTGACGAGATAATGGTTCCGGAGCTTAAGGATGAATTGTCCCAGGACAAGCTTGGGATGTTCGAGAGGGTTCTGGAGAGAAGGGAGCTCGGCAAGATTGCTCGGAGGCTGCACAGGTTGAACGTGCCGCTGGCGGTTCCGGGAAGTGCGGAGATGCTGAGATTTATAGAAAGTGAAATAGGAAGCAGAAGATGAAACAGGATGACAGACAGTTGATACGAAGCAAGGTCATGCAGAGTATAGATATGTCGGGTGACATAGGAGATGAGCAGGTCAGCGATATGATCGACAGGTGTATTCTCGAATCTGAGTCCGGGAATGTGCTGAGCGTGAGGGATAAGCTTGCGCTGAAGAAGGAACTGTTCAACAGTCTGAGGAGGCTTGATATATTGTCCGAGCTTCTCGATGATGAAGCGGTGACTGAGATAATGATAAATGGCTACAGCAATATATTTGTCGAGCGGGCAGGAAGGATGTACAGATATGACAAGGCATTTGAGAGCGAGGATCGGCTCAAGACCATAATCCAGAGCATCGTAGCGGAGTGCAACAGGATAGTAAATGAGGCGTCGCCGATAGTGGATGCAAGGCTTAAGGATGGTTCGAGAGTGAATGTGGTGCTGCCGCCGGTGAGCCTGAGCGGCAGCGTGATGACCATAAGAAAGTTTCCGAAGGACAAGATGACCATGGACAAGCTGGTGGAGATCGGATCAGTCACCATGGAGGTTGCTGATTTCCTGAAGAATCTGGTCGTGGCGGGCTACAACATAATCATCTCGGGAGGAACCGGCGCGGGCAAGACGACATTTCTGAATGCCCTGTCAGGGTATATACCGGCGGATGAGAGAATTGTCACGATAGAGGATTCGGCGGAGCTTCAGCTTGCGGGCATCGACAATCTGGTGAGCCTTGAGGCGAGAAGTGCAAATGTCGAGGGCGAAAATGCGGTGAGCATAAGGAATCTTATCAAGACGAGCCTCAGAATGAGACCTTCACGGATAATAGTGGGTGAGGTCAGGGATGCGGCGGCGATAGATATGCTTACTGCCATGAACACAGGACACGATGGAAGCCTGTCAACAGGACATGCAAACTCTGCCCGGGACATGCTGACGAGGCTTGAGACCATGGTTCTGATGGGTGCGGATATGCCTGTTCTGGCGATAAGGCAGCAGATAGCGTCGGCGGTGGACATAGTTGTCCAGCTTGGAAGACTGAGGGACAGATCCCGAAGATGTATAGAGATAAGCGAGGTCACAGGACTGGAAGGAGGTGAATTTGTCATGAATAAATTGTATGAATTTCATGAGAGCAATATGGGAAAGGACAGGGGGCGAGTGGAAGGAATGCTTAGAAAGATAAATGATCTTCACAACACATCAAAGCTCGTGGCGGCTGGACTTATAAGCGTTAATGAGAGCAGTGATTCAAGGAGGGATGTGTGCTGAGACAGGGTATAGATTATGATTCTTATAAACTAAGTGTCAGGGAAATCGTAACCGGTATCGCTGTGTATTCAGTCATAGCGGTGATGGTGTCGGTGCTCTTCTTTGACAGTCTTATACCGTGCCTGGTGTTCACGCCGGGGATTCTGGTATTTCTCAGGAAAATTGCCGATGGTAAATGCCGGCAGAGAAAGAATAAACTTAATAATGAATTTAAGGAAATGCTACTGTCCCTGTCCGCAAATATGGCGGCGGGATATTCATTGGAAAAAGCGTTTGTTCCAGCTTGTCACGAGTTGGACGGAATGTATCAGGGGAAATCTTATATCAGACAGGAAATGCTGCTCATAATAAACGGCCTTGAGATGAGCTCTGATGTTGAAAGTCTTTTGAGGGATATGGCGGACAGGTCAGGACTTCAGGATGTGAAGGAATTTGCTCATGTGGTCGCAGTTGCAAAGGGCTCCGGGGGAAATCTCATCAGGATGATGAAGAAGATGGTTGAAAATATTGACAGGCGTCTGGAAGTGGAGGAAGAGATAGACACGATGATAGCGTCAAAACGGCTGGAGCAGAATATCATGTCTGCCATGCCATTTGTCATCATTCTGTATCTGAGGGTGTGTAATCCTGGATATATGGATGCGCTGTATGGCAATGCTCTGGGGATAGCTGCCATGAGTGCGTGTCTGGTGATCACGGCGGCGACGGTGATATGGGGCAGAAAGATCACAGATATACATATGTGAAAGGATGATGGATATGCTGAAAAGGGCTGCGGGAAAAATATACGGCTGGATAGAACCGCATATGGACAATGACAAGATGCTCACGAAGATAAAGAGGGTATACATATGTACGGATGCCGCGGCGAGGGATAAATGTGCGGAGATGTACACAGACATTATTGCGAAGATCCTGCTGGCGCTTTTGGTGACATGTATTCTTGCGGTGATCCTTGTGGCAAAGGAAGCATTTGCGCCTCATCAGGTGGTGCTCACCAGAGATGGGTACGGAGGGGATGTGTCCACCGTCACTCTGGAGACTGACATAGATGGAGAAAAGACTGATTTTGATGTGGATGTCATGCCGCTGGAATATGATCCTGACGATATGGAAGCTGTGTTTGAGCAGGGATTTGGTGAGATTGAAGACCTGTATCTTGGGGAAAATGAATCCCCCGATGAAGTGATATATGATCTGGAGCTTGTGGATTACCTGGATGCGCTCGGACTCGATGTGCAGTGGATAAGCGAGGACAACGAGCTGGTGTCGTCCGATGGACGTATCGGCGATATAGCTGAGGGAGAAGACAGAATAGTGTCCATCACGGCTGTTATTACATACAGTGAGCTGAGCGCGGAGAGAACATATCAGATACGCGTGTGCGGAAGGGAAGAGACAGGCAGGGAAAAGGCTCTGAAGGATATAAGGGAAGGCATCAGGGAGATACAGGCGGGAAGTGGAGATTCGAGCGAGGTGGCGCTGCCGGAGCAGATAAACGGATATGCGGTCAGGCCCACCTCGGGAGGCGGAAGCGGTCTTATGATACTGTTTCTCGGTGGTTTCGCAGCCATTTGTATATGGGGTGGAAACAGGTCGAAGATCCGGGGAATGGAAAAAAAGAGATCCGACGAGCTCATGTCGGAGTACCCGGAGCTTGTGGATAAGCTGACGCTCTATCTTGGAGCAGGAGTCACGGTCAGAGGTGCATTTGCAAGGATAGTGAAGAGTGGCAGGGAAGATTGTGCCGGTACGGATCAGAGCGGGAGTGTCCTGACCAGGGAACTGATTTATACGCTAAATGAGATCCAGGCAGGAGTATCCGAGAGTGAGGCTTACTACAACATGGGGCACAGGATAAATCTGCCGGTGTATATAAAGCTCATGTCGCTTTTGTCACAGAATGTGAAGAAAGGCACGAGAGATATATTGATCATGATGGCGGGCGAGGAGCAGAACGCAATGCAGACCAGAAAGGAGATGGCGAAGAGAAAGGGGGAGGAAGCCGGGACAAAGCTGCTTCTTCCGATGGTGGTTCTGCTGGGAGTGGTCATGGTAATAGTCATGCTGCCCGCAATAATAAATTTTTAAGATAATAAGTTTTTAAGGAGGAAAAATGTATGAAGAGATGGGAAGATTTTATGGAAGATGAGTCAGGTATGGGAGTGGTCGAAATAATCCTTATAATGGTGGTCTTGATCGCGATGTGCGTCATATTCAAGCAGCAGATAACTTCTCTGGTGAACAACATATGGAACTCGATCAACAAGAGTGCAAAGAAGATATATTAAGGGGGAGCTGTATGAGAAATCAGGGACATGTAACGGTTTTTCTGAGTATAATCCTGATCTCCATGCTGCTTCTGGGGCTCTCCGTGCTTGAGATGGCGCGGATAAGAATGGGCAGTGCCAAGGCCGCAATGGCGGCCGAGGGCGCAGCCTGTGATGTGAAGGCGGCGTACGACAAGGAGTTGTTTGAGGAGTATCATCTGCTGGCGGTCGACAGCACATTTGGCGGACACGGTGAGGGAAAGCTTGAACAGATGGCGCAGGATTATCTGGAATATACTCTGGAAAATGGTCAGGGCGACAATATGAGCGTTGAAGATGTGGCGCTGGCAGAGTGCAGGGGACTTCTGGAGAATGACTGCGAGAATATGAAGCTGCAGATAACCGACCATATGAAGGTGTACATGGAGGAGAAGGGAATAGAAGACATTCTTGAGATGATAACATCCGGGGATAAGGCCATGGAGGATGCTTCTGGAGCTGTGGAAAATGGTAAGAATGAGTCGAATCAGGATGAGAGCAGTTGGAGCGGTACGGATCCTAGAAAAGCGCTGAAAAGCATCCTGACAGGTGGACTTCTGAATGTTGTCACGCCATCCGGGCGGGTGGTGTCAGATCAGGCATACGATCTGGATGGCTTTCCGTCAGACGGACAGGCGGAGGATACGAGACAGTGGGAGGACATAGAATTTGACGATCTGGATAAATTCCAGAGGCAGCTCATGTCGGATGGAGAGAGATCACAGACCGGAATAGTGGATGACATATATGGTGTCGGGTATGCACTGGCGAATTTCAATACATTTACCGACAGGAAACAGGACAGACCATTTGAGTGTGAGGTGGAATACATTATCGCCGGAAAGGATAATGACCATGACAATCTGCAGGGGGTCGTGAACAGGATAGTGCTTCACAGACTGCCGCTCAATCTGGCATATCTGCTCTCAGACAGCGCAAAGATGGCCGAGGTGTCATCCATAGCTGCGGTGCTGGCTCTTGTGCCGGGGGTCACCTATGGGGCGGCGAAATATCTGCTGCTCGGATGCTGGGCTTATGCTGAGACAATTGTTGATATAAGGCTGCTGCTTGACGGCAAAAGCGTTCAGTTTATGAAGACAGACGAATACTGGGTGACGGACATTAACAATCTTGACAAGCTGATGAATCTGGATTCCGTGGACTATGAAGGCGTGGATGCTGTGAGCTACAGGGATTATCTGGCGATACTTCTGATAGAGAATAAAGGAGGCATGTATTACAGGATGGCGGATCTTATACAGCTTAATTTCAGACAGACGGATGAGTCGTTTGAGATGAAGAATATGATGTATTCTCTGACATTTGATGTTGAGGTCAGTCAGGACAGGAAATTTGCATCGTTTATAGAAGATCACGAGGGCGTATCGAAGATAGATGACGGACTGTACAGGTACAGCTTCAGGCAGTGTGTGAGTTATTGAGATATGAAAATATCCTGAAGGGGGGTGTTATATGTTCTCTTGTTGTATGTTGAAAAGTAAATATATGAAAGATAAATCGCCTCTCCAAGCGCATATTACTATAGATTTTGTTCGGATCAGGTATGGCAGGAGAATATATAAGACAGCTCCTTTGGGATGTGACCGTGGTAGTGCCAGTGTGGAGGCATCGCTGGTGCTGCCAGTGTTTATATTTGCCATGCTGACTGTGTTTGCCATGGCCGGATGTATACGGACACGGACTGTGATATATGAGGGCTTACATGAGACGGCTGCGTATCTTGCGGAATACAGCTATGCGTATGAGCTAGCCGAAAAGGGCGCGGACATGGGGCCGTATGCTGAAGGTATGGCAGATGGTGTGTCGCTCGTGCTGGCGAACAGGAAGATCAGGGAGTATATAGATGACAAAGGCACGGTGAACACATATGTCGACGGCGGAATGTCCGGGGTTAAGGTGATAAATGCAGAGTTGTCGGATGACGGATTTGTGTGCCTCAAGGTCAGATATATGCTGAAGATCAATCTGCCATTTGCCGGAGGATCCACCGTGGGGTGCGTGGACAGGATAAGACAGAGGGCGTACCTGGGATATGACAGGTCGCAGGATGATGACGATGATGATGAGTATGTGTATGTGGCTGAGAATGGTTCGGTGTACCACAACTCGCGGAGCTGTTACCATATCAGGATATCTGTGAGAAGCGTGAGTGGGGAGGTTCTGGATGACAGATATTCCGGGCTTTCGGCGTGCAGGATCTGTGGAAGATATAAAAGCAATGGTGTGATCTATGTCACTGAACAGGGAGACAAATATCACTATTCGCTGGGCTGCTCCGGCTTGAAGCGGACGATATACAGAAAGAAAAAGTCAGAGTGCGGGGGACTTCCTCAGTGCTCTGAGTGCGGGAAAAGATAGGAGAAGATAAGAAAAGACAGGAGGAGTCAGATATATGGATGACAATGGATCTATAGTTCTGGAGATGTGCCTGATAACACTGATACTTGTGTGTGCCGTGTTTGTGGTGATGAACATGTTGTTTATAGCGTTTAACCATGCGGCGGCATCGGGGGAGGCGTATCTGGTACTGTACAACCGAGAGGAATACAGGATCAATGAGAGTGGTGAGGGGGATACGGACAGTGCAGAGAAAGCGATGTCCACAAATGTATCCGAGACCGTGATATGTGCCGATGGTGTGAATGCGGAAATGGCCATGAATGGGAAGAATCTGGTTGCGGAGATAACTTACAGAGAGTCATTTCCGGGGATACAGATATTGATAGATGACGGCAGATGTGACAGAAAGACTGCGGCCAGACAGGAGATAAGGGATGTAGGAAATGAACTTAGGAGGTGGCAGGAATATGGTAAGTTATTGCCAGGTAGAGGGAATTAACACTTTTTTTGTGGTGGAGGTCAGTGCAGCAGCCATAAATTCCTATGAGACGGACATGCTGTACAATAATTTTGTCGAGGGAATAATACAGCCGGAATTCAGGGCCATCAACGGAGATATGTTCATATACTGCAAAATAAATGGCATGAAGAGCCTGGACGATATATCTGACAGGGGGATAATGTCTATGGAGCAGGCTGTTGCTCTCATGAGATCGCTGTGCAGTGCGGTCATGGAGACGGGAGAATACATGCTTGAGCCGGACAATCTTCTGATAGAATCCGACAAGATATTTTACTCGGATGCAGAGAAGCGTTTCAGATACGTGTATGTGCCGGGACAGGGAACGGATGTCAGAATGGGAATAAAGAATCTTGTGGAGAAGATCATAAAGAGGGTAGATCACAGGGACACTGAGCTTGTGGATTTTATGTATGAGATATATGACATGGTGGTGTCGGCAAATTATGACATGGAGCGGATGCAGAAATATGTGGATGAGGTCTCTGCCCGTGAGCAGGAAAAATGCTGCTCCGGCAATAGAAAAAGAAATGTGGAATCTTTGGCTGCGGCCCGTGAGCAGGAGCTTTTGATGGATGAGGTGTTCGGAACGGATCAAAGCAGTGCGGCGGCGTTGACGATACCGACAACGGAGAAAAACAAATATGATAGGATATTTTTCATACTCATAGGATTTACTGTGGCGGCATTTACGGGAATAGCGGCTGTTCAATTTTATATACAGGGGCATGCGGCGGATGTGAGATTTATAATGCTGGCACTCATCGTGCTGTCCGTGGAGTTATTTGTCTATGTGGAGATGAAGAGGAAGCTGTCTGCTGCTGAGGATGAACGGCGGGGACAGGAGGGCGTGGAGTGCTCAGAGCTGCGATATGCGGAGGAAGATGAAAACAGAAGACCTAAAAAACAGAATGTTGATGCATTGGAACATGTAAGTCTGGCTGACGAAATACCTGGCGATACCACGGTGCTTGGCTCGGAGGATGACAGTACAACCCTGCTTACACAGCATAATCTCGATGGCAGAGCGTCCGCACAGGAGCAGAGACTGTCTGTGAGACTGATCGAAGACGGAGGCATTGTGGCTGCTGAATTTCCGGTGACGCCGGAGGAAGTTGTATTGGGGCGGGACAGACGACAGGCGGATCAGGTTATAGAGGATATCAGCGTCAGTAGAAGGCACATAAGGATATACGAGGATGCAGAGAAGATCTATGTCGAAGATCTTGATTCCACAAATGGAACTGTCATAAATGGGATCAGGCTTCCGGCGGGCAGGAGCTGGCAGCTTGCGGACAGAGATGTTCTGTGTATAGGCACCAGGCAATACCATATTCAAATATTGCTTATCTGATTGATATAAAATGTAAATTCAGATATAATAGTCTGTGTGAGTTTTATGATACAAAGGTAGGTATTGGTGATGTCGTATGTAGCTTTATATAGAAAATGGAGACCTGATACTTTTGACGAGGTAAAGGGGCAGGATCATATAGTTACCACTCTTAGAAACCAGATTAAGAATGATAGACTTGGTCATGCCTTTTTATTTTGCGGTACGAGAGGAACAGGTAAGACTTCGATCGCCAAGATATTTGCCAAGGCATGTAACTGCGAGCATCCGGTGGACGGAAGCCCATGTAATGAATGTGCAAGCTGCAGAGCCATATCGGATGGATCATCGCTTAATGTCATTGAGATAGATGCGGCCTCCAACAATGGTGTTGACAATATAAGGCAGATAAGGGAGGAGGTAGCATATCCTCCTACTGAGGGCAAGTATAAGGTATACATCATAGATGAGGTTCATATGTTGTCCCCGGGAGCGTTCAACGCTCTGTTAAAGACTCTCGAGGAGCCGCCATCATATGTAATATTCATACTGGCTACCACGGAGTCCCACAAGATACCTATAACCATATCGTCAAGGTGTCAGAAGTACGACTTCAGACGTATCCCGGTGGATGTCATCTCGGATCGACTGGAGGAGCTTATGAACAGGGAGGGACTTGATGCGGATAAGAAGGCGATAGATTATATCGCAAAGTCCGGTGATGGTTCCATGAGAGATGCCTTGTCTATTCTGGATCAGTGCGTTGCATTCAATCTCGGGCAGAAGCTTACATATGATAATGTGCTTGAGACCATAGGAGCTGTGGACATAGATACATTTGCAAGACTTCTGGAGTGCGTGCTGGAATCTGATGTTGAACATGCAATAGATGTGGTTGACGAAGTTGTGTGGCAGGGACGTGAGCTTGGCCGTTTCGTAAATGAATTTACATGGTTTCTCAGGAACATACTCGTTGTCAAGCTGTCCTCGGCGGAGGGCGACAGATTGGATATGACCAAGGAGAATCTGGAACGCATAAGAGAGATATCCGGTCATATGGAGGAGAGCACCATAGTAAGATATATAAACGTGTTTTCGGATACAGCCGCCAGCATCAAGTATTCCTCACAGAAGAGGATAGTGCTTGAGATGGCTGTCATAAAGCTGTGCAGACCACAGATGGAGGTTGATACCACAAGTCTGATCGAGAGGGTAAGGATGCTTGAGAAGAAGCTTGATGACCTTGAGGCAAATGGCATACAGGCTGCGCCGGTTCAAAGTGCTGCCCCCGTAAGCCCAGCTGACGATGTGATAGATCAGAAGGGCATGAAGGAATATCAGGACAAGCTGGCAATGGAGCTTCCAAAGGCAGAGTTCGAGGATCTGCAGAGAGCTGCGGAGAACTGGAATGATATACTGGAGAAGCTGTCGGTTCCTGCGAGAAGATATCTCAAGAGAAATGATGCTGATCCGGCCATAAGGACGAAGCTCATACTGTCCGATGATCACAGAAGACTTCTGCTCATGATCCCGCTGACGGATGACGATATGCCGAAGTTATACTTTGACAAGCCTGAGAATGTGGAGCATGTGAAGAGTGTGATCGAGGAATATCTTGGAAGAGAGATTGAATTTGAGATACTTTGTACAAGGAATTCCCACAGTGATAATGGAAGGCTTGAGACGGAGAATATACTGAACCTGAACAAGATCAACTTTCCAATAGATAAGAAATGATGATATCATATTATAAATTATTTAATCAGAATAAGGAGGACTATTGTAATGGCTAAGAGAGGCGGTTTCCCAGGAGGTATGATGCCTGGTAATATGAACAATCTTATGAAGCAGGCACAGAAGATGCAGAAGCAGATGGAGGAGACAACTAAGACACTTGAGGATAAGGTGTATGAGTCATCTGTAGGTGGAGGAGTTGTCACTGCAAAGGTGTCAGGTAAGAAGGAACTCATGGAGATCAAGCTTGATCCTGAGGTTGTTGATCCTGATGATATAGAGACACTTGAGGATCTTATCATATCGGCTGTGAACGAGGCACTGAGAGCACAGGAGGATGACTACAATAGCAGTATGGGCAAGATCTCAGGTGGAATGGGACTTGGAGGATTGCCGTTCTAATGGAAGTTTATGGAGGAGAAGTAAACAGACTTATAGAAGAGCTGGGAAGACTCCCGGGAATAGGCTCCAAGACGGCTCAGAGACTGGCGTTTCACATAATCAGTATGCCTGAGGAGAGGGCGCTGGCGTTATCCGATGCCATTGTGAATGCAAAGAAGAACATAAAATACTGCAGTTGTTGCTACACGATAACTGACAGGGAGGTATGTCCTATATGCAGTTCACCAAACAGGAATCACAAGGTGATAATGGTGGTGGAGACCCCGAGGGATCTGGCGGCATATGAGAGAACAGGACAGTTTGATGGCGTTTACCATGTGCTCCACGGAGTTATAAATCCTGCCCTGGGTATCGGCCCGGCGGATATCAGGATATCCGAGCTCATGAGAAGGCTTCAGAATGAAGATGTGGATGAGCTCATAATCGCTACAGGTTCAGGCCCGGAGGGTGAGGCGACTGCTATGTATATATCAAAGCTTGTGAAGCCGGCCGGTATCAAGGTCAGCCGTATAGCAAGCGGTGTGCCTGTAGGCGGAGATCTGGAATGTATAGATGAGGTTACGCTTCTGAGGGCTCTTGAGGGAAGAGTATACTTATAATGTATACAGACAGTCTGTGTACATAGGAAAAATAAAAGGAAGAGGTGCAGAGTATGTTAAGAGTAGGTTTTTTGACTAGTGGTGGTGACTGTCAGGCATTAAATGCAACTATGCGCGGAATCGCAAAGGGTTTGTATGAATTGTTTGACGAGGTTGAGATCTATGGATTCCTTGAGGGTTACAAGGGACTCATAAGAGGCAACTATATCAAGATGAAGCCGGCTGATTTCTCAGGTATTATCAACAAGGGTGGAACGATCCTCGGCAGTTCAAGACAGCCATTCAAGCTCATGGGAGAGCCAACTGAGGATGGTCTGGACAAGGTAAAGTCCATGAAGGATACCTATAAGAAGCTGAAGCTGGATTGCCTGTGCGTTTTAGGTGGAAATGGTTCACAGAAGACCGCAAATCTCCTCAGTGAGGAGGGACTCAATGTCATCGGTCTGCCAAAGACCATAGACAATGATCTGTGGGGAACTGACATGACATTTGGTTTCCAGAGTGCTGTTGATATAGCGACCCAGACAATAGACTGTATCCACACAACCGCTGCATCGCATAACAGAATCTTTATCGTTGAGATTATGGGCCACAAGGTTGGCTGGATAACTCTCCACGCCGGAATCGCCGGTGGCGCAGATGTGATCCTGCTCCCGGAGATCCCATACGATATCGATAAGGTATATAAGGCTATAGACAAGAGAACAAAGGACAACAAGGGCTTCACGATAGTTGCAGTTGCCGAAGGTGCTATTCCGAAGGAGATCGCAGAGCTTCCAAAGAAGAAGAGAAAAGAAGCGATAGCCAACAATCCATATCCATCAGTTGCGTATGAGCTGGCTGATAAGCTCAAAGCGTACACAACACAGGATATAAGAATAGCAATACCTGGACATACCCAGAGAGGTGGAAGTCCGGATGCATATGACAGAGTCATATCATCAAGATTTGGAGCAAAGGCAGCAGAGCTCATAAAGGCAAAGGATTTTGGAAAGCTTGTTGTATTCCTTGACAACAAGGTTACAGCTATCCCACTCTCAGAGAGTGCAGGAAAGCTCAAATACGTATCTCCTGATGACGACATCATCAGCGAGGCAAGAACACTTGGAATCTCATTCGGAGACAGATAAAGTAAGCTCTGAAAAAAGTAACAGAGATATTCACGCATTCTCCCCATCTGCATATCTATGTAATAGACACACAACAATGCAGATAGGGAGATTTGTATGAGTGAAGAATTTAAGTATATTCCTTACAGCCCGGACGATGAAAACCTCAGGGGGCTTATAAGGGATGGAAATGTCTATAATATCAAGACACCTGTGATACCCGGTATGGGTGAGACTGGTGGATACAGTATGAGTTCTACAGGAATCATGCTTCCTGACTGTGATGATGGGACAGATGAAATGATGAGGGATATTGAGTACATGAAGGAGATGTACCCGGAAGAACTCCGAAAGGTCAGTATGGCCGTGGAGGAGGAGTGTGACAAGCTCGAGTATGAGGGCAGTCCGATGCTTGTTCAATATCCTGACAGAGAAGAGATGCGCCGTGTTGCGCGAAGGGTGTACGATGATCTGAGCGAAAGTGGACAGATATCGGAGGATTGTTATGCAGGAATGGCTTCGGCAGGTGAAGCTTCGTACGAGGAACCGCCATATGTCCCAGAGGGACCCGGATGCGCCAATTGTGTTATGAGAAATATAATCGAACTGCTTGTGTGCAATGAATTCTGTATGAGACGCGACAGGCATAGAAGACGTAGAAGAAGGTTTTATTAAGTGAAGAAGAAAATAAATGTACTTGTAAGAATACTTGTGATGGCAGCAATATTTGTGATCACAATATATTTGGTCAATATATTTCAGAATAGAAGTTACAAGAATCTGGCTGCGGAGATGAAGGATGCAGAGTTGCCATTAGCTTATGTGAGCTATGGCGATTCGCTTCTCAATTGTATGCATGGTTATACAGGGGAGGTCGACCTCACACTTCTCAGGGACTCTGTGACGCCGATAGATGAGAATAAGAATCTTGAGATAATGGTGGAGAATGATGCATTTAAGGATGCGTCGTATTCGTATGAGATCAGGTCGATATCCGGAGATTCTCTTATAGAGAAGGGTGATCTGGAGGCGGCCTCGGGAACTGATGGCTACGATGTGCTTGATATAAGTGCGAGAATGGATCTCAAGCAGGATATGGAGTATATGCTGGTTGTCAAGCTTAAGAGCGGTGATGGCAGGAGTGCTTCATACTATACCAGAGTGGTCGTAAATGACAATTATCATGAGTCCCAACTGCTGAATGCCGCAAAGGATTTCCACGATGCGACATTTGCATTTGACAAGCTGGAGTCGGAATCGGTCATAGGAACCTACAAGCAGGAATACACGGGCGGCGGAACGGGAGATTCCTACGGACTGGGACATGTGAACCTTGCAAATGCATACTCGGATCTCCTCTGGGATGGACTTAAGCCTACGGTTATAAGCGATGTAAACACATATATAAAGGAGATAGATGTCAACTATGCGGTGATCGAGATGGAATATAAAGCCATGTCCATCACATCGCAGGATGTCATGAGCTATTATACAGTTAAGGAGTTCTATAAGATCAGCTACAAGGATGTGCCTGTTGCCAGCCAGACTGATGAGGCGGACGGAGCCGGCACTGATGGAATATATTTTGACGAAACAGCTTCGTATGATGAGGCCTATTCGGATGAACAGGATGCAGATACTGTTACGGAGACTGAGCCGAAGATCACCATGCTCAGCTATGACAGATATGTGGACGAGTATTTTGACAAAGACGGCATAGATGCCATAAACAATGTGTATGAGATAGGTATCGTGTCATCGGATGATCTGGAATACCGCTACACAGAGGATAACAAGAAGATCGCATTTGTGAGAAATGGACAGCTCTGGATGTATGACTACGGCGATGGACAGATAACTCTGGTGTACGGATCAGGAA
Organism: Coprococcus sp. TF11-13; assembly: GCF_003481085.1. NCBI lineage: Bacteria > Bacillati > Bacillota > Clostridia > Lachnospirales > Lachnospiraceae > Coprococcus > Coprococcus sp. TF11-13. The sequence continues at coordinate 328,673 of NZ_QUKK01000002.1, forward strand.
TGGATGACCATGCAAATGACTCAAACACTTACGCCGACCATGACATGAACATCATAAGCTTTGACAAAGATGGAAATATGACATTTGCGGTGTATGGATATATGAACAGCGGAGATCATGAGGGAAAGCTCGGAGTTGCGCTGTATACATTTGATTATACGACTCTGGAGGTGGACGAGCTTCTGTTCGTCGAGTGCAATGTGCCTTATGAGGCTATGAAGAGCGAGACCTCCAGACTGACATATTACGACGGAGATAAGTTTTATTACATGCTCGGCGGAAAGGTGAACGCCGTGGACATGAAGACGAGACAGCAGTCTTATATTGCGGAGGGACTGTCAGCCAGCGATGTCAAGGTGTCGGTGAACATGGAAGTTATGGCGTATGGAGAGAGCGAGGACCAGAGCAGCAATACAAAGCTGACTCTGATGAATATGCATACTGGAAAGAGTTATGAGATAACCGCCGGAGCAGGGGAATGTCTGATATGCTATGGCTTTAAGGACTCAGATATGGTATACGGAGTGTCGAGCATATCTGATGCGCAGGTTGATGTGGATGCCGAGTCATTTGTTGGTACGAGGTACAGCGAGGAGTCCAGAGATAACATACCTGCATCCAGATTGTATATAGTAAACAGCGATGGCGAGCAGATAAAGGAATACGCAAAGAGCGGGTATTATCTGATGCAGGTTGATGTGGATACGAATCTGCTGTATCTGACAAGAGGAGAGAAATCCGACAGTGGATTCAAGTCTGTGGACGATGATTTCATAACCTTCAAGGAGGACGATACAAAGGAGACGATAGGAACTACCCATCTGTCATCCATAACCGGATATGACAGGCTGTATTTTACGGTTCCGTCAAATATGTATCTGAGCTATATACCGGCGCTGAACATAACAAAGGAAAAGATAGATCCTGATGCTGCAAGTATGATAATGACAGTAGTGCGTGATAAGGTGACCTATCATGTGTACGACAATCTTGGACTTTCAAAGATATATGACGTGGCGGGTGATGCGATAAATTATGCGGTGTCTGTATCAGGTATAGTGGTGTCAAGCGAAGGCGAGGTAATATACAGGCAGGCTGAGAGCCAGGAATACAACACCATCGCCTCTGGAATATTCCATCGCAGTACGCGAAGTGTGGATGCGTCACTCGGCGACTGTCTGTACATGGTTCTGACGTATCAGGGAGTACAGGTGACAGAGGATGATATAGCACAGTATACAGATCCTGTCGAGGCTCTTAACTCTCTTGGAAAGAGACAGGGCATAGATGTTACAGGTCTTTCGCTGGATATGCTCCTCGGTTATGTGAGTTCGGGAATACCAGTAATATCGAGGATAAGCGATGGCAGATATGTTCTCATAGTGAGCTATAATGAGGCAGACATAAGATATTATGATCCTGTCGAGGACAAGGAGATAGTTGTGTCAAGAGATGAGTATACGGATATGATGCTCCAGTGGCACAATGAATCCTACACTTATGTTGAGGAATAAAGATAAAAAGAAAACGGAGCGTGTTACCGCTCCGTTTTCTTTATAATAGTTGTAGTATAAGTTACTTAGCATGGATCCGAATGTTACGGATCATGTAGATTACTCCTCTGAGATTGTTCCTACTGGACAAGAACCAGCACAAGCACCACATGAGATACACTGTGAACCATCGATAACAAATACGCCGCCATTATCGCTGATAGCACCTACTGGACAAGAACCAGCACATGAACCACAACCGATACATGAATCGCCAATAACGAATGCCATAATTGTTTCCTCCTTATAAAGTAAAAATAATCACACACTTATTGTAAAACAAAACTCATTAATTAGCAAGTGATAATAATATTTATCAACAACGGGTTTTATCAATAAGTAACAATAAAAGGGATAGACATTTAAAATTGGGTATAATATAATGTGAATGCTGAGTAAGAGTGCAATCTAAGGAGGATATAAATAATGGTAAAGATAAGTAAAGACATGCTTATAAATGACATTCTTGCAGTTGATGCAGGAAATGCAGCAATACTGATGGCAGCAGGTATGCATTGCATAGGATGCCTTGCAGCAGCAGGAGAGAGTCTTGAGGAGGCAGCAGCCGTTCACGGACTTGATGCAGAGGAGCTTGAGCAGGAGATCAATGATTATCTTGCAAAAAAGGAGGCTGAGTAGTATACTTGCCAAAGTAACCAGGTGTACTATAAAGGATGGAGAGATATATGAAGACAGACGGAACAAATCCTCCCGGGCAGGGAATATTTGGACTGATAGATATTAATTGTCATATTTTACCGGGAACAGAGGATGGACCGGATAATTTCCGGGAAGCGGCAGAGATGCTCAGAATAGCGTATGATGAGGGAATAAGGACGATAGTTGCCACCCCGCCATACAACAAGAAGAATCCGATAATGGATGGAGACAAACTGGACAGACTTGTGGAACAGCTCAACGTTGAAGCTGGAAAGATAGATCCGGATTACAGAGTCTATCTTGGAAGAGAGATAGAGTATAACGATGAGAACCACCAGAAGATCATATCTGGTCAGTTGGATTCCATGGCAGACAGCAAGTATGTTATGATCAGATTTCCTTACGATGTGGATTTTGAGACGATATCTGAAGCTATAAGAGACATCAATATGGACGGATATATACCGATAGTTGCCAATGTAGAACAGTATGAATGTCTTGAGGAAGACGAGGACAAGGTCGAGGAGCTCATTCAGTTTGGTGCATATGTACAGATAAGTGCATCGGCTGTGGTTGGAGATCTTGGACATGACATCAAGAATTTTTCGAGAAAGCTTCTCAAGGGAGAGCTTGTTCACTTTGTGGCAAGTGATGCATTGGATTCAGAGGATAAAGCACCATACCTCAGGGAGTGTGCTGAGTACATAGAGCGAAAGTATGGAGAGGATTACATGACGGAGCTCTTCTACACCAATCCAAAAGCAGTTATCGAGAATGATGATATTGACATATAAAACAAAAAGACGTATCGCTTGTGCGGTACGTCTTTTTTGCTGCGCCGGAATCTCTGGCTATTACTTATAATGCTGACAGTGTCTGAAGTGCTTCCTCCGGCATAATAGCGGTGAAGTGCTCCTTGAAATGTGCCGGCATGGCATATGTGAGCTTCTGTGCTGTTCCGTATTCTGCAAGGATATTGCAGACTCTCACAAATTCCTGGCTTGTGTTATTGCTGTTCGTGAGAACCAGATAATATCTTCCGTTGGAAGGATTCTTGTACAGGCAGTTCTCGCTGAAGTAGAAAGAAGCAACCTGTTTTGCTGCACTTATGATGGTTGCAAGTGAGTCAAAGATGTACAGTGAGCACATGCTCTCCCTTGCTGAACCTGATTCCTTTGTGCTGCCTGTTGTACTGGCGGCAGTGCCTGTGGTGCTGTCATCAGATGATGTATTGCTGCCATTTGCCGCAGCGGCAAAATCTCCTGCGGTTCCGGCAAGTCCGGATATGGTGTTGAAAATGCCCTCAAGTGCCTCTCTTACGCCCTGTGGAACGGAACCGGATCCACTGATCTCAAGTCTTGCGATGGTTCCGTTGTTATCCCTGGACTCATCGTTGTCGTCAAGATCGTCATCTATGTCATCATCATCCATGTATTCGTCATCGTCATCAATATCATATTCGCTGGTCTTTGAGAATCTGGAAAAGCGGGTATCCAGTTCTTCCGGATCTTCAACCTTTGTCACAATGAGTATGAGACAATCTGGTGATACCGGTATGGCTTCGATCATAAGTGGAGTGTCGTCAGCCTCAAAGCCTAATTCTACAGATGCCTGCTGCATCATATCCTTGAAGAGCTCTTTTGCCTTCGGTGTGCCATAGGCAAGCTCGGAGATCTTGAGCTGCTTTTCGGTGAGATCGGCTTTGTTGAGTGTGCATCTTATCTGATTTTCACTTAGACGTTCAATCTTCATAGAATCGACCCCCTTCAATAATTTAATGGTATTAAAATGTGTATTATAGTTTACCACATTTGTCAAGCAAGTAAATAGGATATATGGAGAAAATATTGGAATTTTCCGTGAAAAAATATCCCTAATTCTACGTTATGTATACTTTTATGAAAATTTCATAAAATATGCTCAAATGGGGTTGGAAAATGGCTTTTTATGCGTTATTGTGGAGTTGTGAGCGGGACGTGCTCAGGATATTTAGATGAGCTCATTTCTTTATTTTTCTACAAATTCTGTCTGATTCTTATCGTCTCAGATACAATTCCCAGAGATAGTGATATGACAGTGCTCACACATTTCCATAACTGACACATGGCACATAAAAGGAGAATAATACATCACAACACATCTGTCTTTACATTGCATGGCAGGGATGGAAAAATAAACTATTTGGGGGTGATGCCTATAGGGGGTTAAAAGGCAGCAGTAGCATATAGAACATAATTATATGCACAGAATTACACTTAACATCTATTTGGGGGCTCTGCCGCTGTCACAGCAGAGCTCCTGGTTTTATTTGGCGTGCTGTTCATGCCATGTACAGACTGCATTGCAGATGGCGTTTGCTAGGGCGGTCTGGTATTCATCATTGCACAGATCGGAACATTCCTTTGTGTTGCTCAGAAAGCCGCACTCAACGATGACGGCGGTGCATGGACTTTCCCGCAAAACAAGGTATTCGGAATTGCCCTTTGCCGTACGTGTGTTGGATGGATCGGCTTCGGAGATGAGATGCTCCTGGATGCACTCCGCCAAGGCTTTACCACCGGAGGAAGTGGAGTAATAAAATACCTGCGCTCCGTGGACATACTCAGCTGAATAGCTGTTCTGGTGGATGCTGATGTAGAGATCAGCGTTTACATTTGTGGCGAGGTTGGTGCGGGCTTTCAGATCTGAAGTCTTCTTGCTGGATGCATTTTCACTGTTCAGGGACTTGTCGGAGTCTCTGGTCAGATACACGGAAAATCCCTGATCCGTAAGTGCCGATGCCAGCTTTGAGGCGATGGCCAGATTTATATCCTTTTCCATGATCCCATCCGGGCTGACCTTACCCGGGTCAAATCCGCCGTGTCCCGGATCGATGAGGATCGTAAATGATTTTGCCGCATCTGTGGTGTCCAAACCTTCGGTGGATGTGCGCTCATTTCCTGTATTGGTGGAAGTATCCTGCCCGGCTGTATGGTCTGCGGGACGGACTATAAATATGTAGCAGAGGATAGGAGGAAGTATTACTGCAAATATTATGGCAAATACAAGTATGTATAATTTGGTGGAAGTACGCATCGGTGATACCCGGGAAGTGTAATTACTATTTTATATGACGGCGGCGGACGTTATATGATATATGTTACCCAAATATAGCCTAAACATTTGACACACATGCGGTGCTGGGCTAAAATATGGGCGTATATGCAATAATATAGAAGCGATAACAATTTATTATAGAAGAAGGTAAAGTGATGAACACTATAATTGCAAAAGCAGGAGTGGATGACGATCGCATGTATGAGCAGGCGGCGGAGATACTTAAGAGAGGTGGTCTTGTAGCATTCCCGACAGAGACAGTGTATGGCCTTGGAGGAGACGCGCTGAATCCGGATGCGTCACATCGGATATATGCGGCAAAGGGCCGGCCATCGGACAATCCGCTCATAGTCCATATAGCAGAGACATCAAGCGTGTATGAACTGGCGGAGACAGTGAGTGACGACACGAAGAAGCTCATGGAAGCATTCTGGCCGGGACCACTCACCATCATACTCAACAAGAAAGAGGTCGTTCCGCACACGACCACTGGCGGACTTGATACGGTTGCCATCAGGATGCCATCACATCCGGTTGCCATGAGGCTCATAAAGGATTCGGGAGTGTATATCGCAGCTCCAAGTGCCAATCTGTCCGGACGACCATCCCCGACCACTGCGCAGCATGTGCAGCAGGATATGGACGGCAGGATAGATATGATCATCGACGGCGGGGCAGTCGGAATTGGTATAGAGTCGACGATAGTGGACATGACCGGAGACAGACCGACTATATTGCGGCCTGGATATATCACTCCGGAGATGATAAGGGATATCGTTGGCGATGTGACTATAGATCCGGCGATAACAGGTATGAACAATGCTCTGAGACCTAAGGCTCCGGGGATGAAGTACACACACTATGCTCCAAAGGGAGAACTCAGCATAGTAGAGGGCGATAGACTGGCTGCGGCTGAGAAGATAAGAAGTCTTGTTGCGGAGAAAAAGGCGCAGGGATACAAGACTGCGATACTGTGTGACACTGACAATGTTAGTCTTTATGATGACGGAGTATGCGAGAACGTATACGATGCCGGAAGCAAGAAGAACGAGATAACTGTGTCTGCCGGACTGTACAGCCTGCTCAGAACCTGTGATGACATAGGTGCACAGTATATATACAGCGAGTCATTTGAGGAGGGGGACATGGGCTACGCCATCATGAACCGTCTCATCAAGGCTGCAGGACACAGGATAATAAGCTGTTAGTTAATTTCGAAAAAAATATTATATAAAAAGGAGAATCAGAACATGATAGCACTTGGATGTGACCACGGCGGATATGAGCTTATGCAGGAGGTTATAAAGCATCTTGAGGAGAGAGGCCTTGAGTACAAGAACTTTGGCTGTTACAGCACAGAGTCAGTTGACTATCCGGTATATGGACAGGCAGCAGCAAAGGCAGTAGCCTCAGGTGAGTGTGATAAGGGAATCATCATCTGCGGAACAGGAATAGGAATATCGATCTCAGCGAATAAGATAAAGGGAATCAGAGCTGCACTCTGCCACGACTGCTTCTCGGCACAGGCGACAAGAGAGCACAACGATGCAAATATGCTGGCTATGGGTGCCAGAGTCATAGGACCTGGACTTGCACTTAAGATAGTCGACATATTCCTCGACACACCATTCTCAAATGATGAGCGTCACGTAAGAAGAATCGGAATGATTGAGTAGTATCATAAGTTATGCCGTAAGGAGGACCCGCCTTTAAGGCGGGAGATTCCTTGCGAAGTACGCATGCTCCTAAAAAAAGAATCCCATGACAGTATGGTCAAGACTGTCATGGGATCTTTTTTATGCGGTTTTCGTCAAACTGCATCATTTGTTCGACATATAACCGCGTTAAAAGGAAGAAAAATGATTAATGGATAAACATAAGTATTATCAACATAGTCACATTGTACATTAACAATAAAAAAATATCAAGGGGGTTGTACAAACTTTAAAAAATGTTTATTTACAATATAGCCAACTCATTATAAAATAATATTACTTGAGTTTTGACATAATAATCTAAAGTGATGCTTTGATAAAGTGTTTATGGAATTGAGTCTGCTCATAAATTTTTATAAGGGAGGAATGTTATGCTGCAGGAGACTATGAAGAAGATAACCGATGCAGAGTCTGAAGCTGACGAGATCATTCGCAAGGCCAAGGAAGAAGCCGACTATACAGTAGCTGCTGCAAAGAAGGAGGCTGCGGATATGATCGCGGCCGCAGGATCAGCTTCGAGAGAAAGCATGAAGAGTGCCGAGGGAGCCGGCAGATCTGAGGAGGAGAAGCTCACGGTGAAGGCGATGGATATTGCCACCGCTGAGATCGCACATCTCAGGGAACGTGCAGCGTCCATGGAAGGCGAGGTTACTTCCATGATCATCGCAGAGCTGGTGGGATGAAAAGTCCTGCAGGCATTTTAAGAAAGGGGGTAAATGTATGGCGGTACTTCCTATGAAGAAGATTGAGATCTGTGCCATGAAGAGGGACAGAAAAGCAATTCTTGAGAAGCTCCAGTCGCTGGGAATGGTTGAGATACAGACTGATAACGAAGAGACTGATGACTTCAGGAAGATGAGTACCACAAGCCAGAGAGCAAAGTACGAGAAGAGAGTACAGAATACAGATGAAGCCTTACAGATAATTGATAAATATGCTCCGGAGGAGAAATCCATATTTGCCAGCCTGGAAGGACGGCAGGAGGCGTCAGAGGCTGACATTCAGGAGATCATAGCTGGAAGATGGGATTATAACCGTGAGGTTAAAAAGATCCAGGAGATCAGCAAGGACATAGCCGGCTGCGAGGCGGGGATAGTCAAATGTCAGGTGGCTATAGACGGATTGGCGCCGTGGCTGAATATGGACATACCGATCAATACCACAGGGACCGAGAAGACGGATGTGATGATCGGAACTATGCCACCGGGGCTCACGGAGACGGATATTCAGGGGTATATAAGCTCTGCGGAACCGGAGATAGCGGGATACACAGTCACTGTTGTAGGATCTGATAAGGACCAGACTTGTATGGTGGCAATAGCCATTAAAACTGTATCACAGAGGGTGGAGGAGATATTGAGATCCCATGGATTTACAAGAATTTCGTATTTCTCCAAAAGAACACCTGAACAGAAGACGGATAAGTACAGGGCGGATATAAGGGAGTTCGAACAGTGGATAGAGGACAAGAAGAATGAACTAGTATCCATGGCTGATGACAGAGACAAGCTGAGACTTCTGGCTGACTATTACCGCATAAGGGCGGATAAATATAAGGTCCTTGGAAGTATTCTCCAATCAAAGAGCACATTTGTCATATCGGGATATGTGCTGGAGAGAGACGTAGACAGGGTAGTGGCTGTACTCAATGAGAAATTTAGCCTTATGGCTGATGTATATGATGTTCCTGAGGATGAAGCGGCACCTATACAGCTTCAGAATCCGAAGATGTTCGCATCGGCGGAGGGCGTACTGGAGTCATTTGGACTTCCGGGAAAAGGTGAGATGGATCCAACCACACCGATGGCGATATTCTATATATTCCTGTTCGGACTCATGTTGTCCGATGCGGCGTATGGACTCATCATATTCCTGGCATGTTTTATTTTGATCAGGAAATTCCCGAAGATGGAGAACGGACTTCAAAAGTCCCTGCGTCTGTTCATGTACTGTGGTATATCCACACTGATATGGGGAATATTATTTGGTGGTTTTTTCGGAGACCTGATAACGGTGGTATCGAGGACGTTTTTCCACCACGAGGTGACGTTCAAGCCGGTATGGTTTGCACCGCTGGATGACCCGATGAAGCTTTTGTTATTCTCTTTGCTGTTCGGACTTATACATTTGTTCGGCGGACTGGCACTCAAGGGATATATGTGCCTGAAGAAGGGAGATGCGAAATCATTCATATGCGACGTGCTGTCGTGGTTCATGCTCATCACAGGACTTGTGCTGATGCTCATGCCGACGGAGCTGTTCGCATCCATAGCACAGATGCAGTTCAATTTCCCTGGCTGGCTTAAGAATACAAGCTACGGACTGGCGATTGTGGGAGCTGCGATCATCGTGCTCATGTCGGGAAGAGACCACAAGAATCCGGTGCTCAGACTTGCACTTGGACTGTATGACATATACAACCTGACAGGCTGGCTGTCAGATCTGCTGTCGTACTCAAGGCTTCTTGCTCTGGGACTTGCGACGGGAGTTATAGCACAGGTAATAAACCAGATGGGAAGCATGGCTGGCGATGGAATATTCGGAGCCATAGTGTTCGTCATCGTATTTATAGTAGGACATCTGTTCAACCTTGCGATCAACATGCTGGGAGCATACGTGCACACATGCCGTCTCCAGTATGTAGAGTTCTTCGGCAAATTCTACGAGGGCGGCGGCAATCCATTCAGGCCGTTCAGGGAGAATACGAAGTACGTTGATATAGTAAGTGGTACAGAAACACAGAAATAAGAAACCAATTTTAGGAGGAGAAAATATTATGACAATGGGAACGGTTTTGGCATTAGTGGGAGCTGCGCTGGCAGTAATTCTTGCAGGCATGGGATCTGCATATGGAGTAGGAGTTGCTGGTCAGGCGGCAGCAGGTGTAGTAAGTGAGGATCCAAGCAAATTCGCAAAAGTTCTTATCATCCAGCTTCTTCCGGGTACACAGGGTATCTACGGACTTCTTGTTGGATTCATAGCATTGTCCAACATAGGAATCCTTTCAGGAACACCGAAGGAGCTCACAGTAGCACAGGGACTTATGATGCTTGCAGCATGTCTTCCAATAGCGGTAGTTGGTCTTGTATCAGCAATGCACCAGGGCAAGACAGCAGTTGCAGCAGTTGGAATAGTTGTAAAGAAGCCTGATCAGTTTGGTAAGGCGATGCTTTTCCCAGCCATGGTTGAGACATATGCGATCCTTGCACTTCTGGTATCAATTCTTGCAGTAAATGGAATCAAATTATAACTTTTTGTAAGGAGGATGTACTTTATGACGGGATTGGAAACAATCGTAGAACAGATCCTTCAGGAAGCGCAGAAGGAAGCTGAAGAGATCAAAGCTCAGGCTGCCAGAAACGCGGATTCCATCATTGCAAATGCCAAAAAGACTGTGGATAAGATGAATGAGGAGACCAGAGAGAAGGTTGCCCAGGCAGAAAAGTCCGGATCATTCAGGGCAAAGTCCTCATCAGAGCTTAAGAAGAGACAGGCGATACTTGCGGCAAAGCAGTCCATAATTGGGAATATGCTGGATAAGGCATATGACGCAATGGTGGCGCTCCCGGATGAGGAGTATTTCCAGGTGATCGTCAAATGTCTGGAGAAGTCGGTACAGCCGAAAAGCGGAGAGATATGTTTCTCCGGGAAAGACAGAAAACGACTTACACCACAGACTGAGAAGCAGATAGAGCAGATAGCTGCAGCTCATGGAGGAAGCCTTAAGGTGTCCAATGGGAACTGTGATATAGATGGAGGATTTATCCTGATCTACGGAGGAATCGAGGAAAACTGTTCATTCAGGGCAATGCTGGACGCGAACAGAGAACATTTGGCAGACAAGGTAAATGAATTATTATTTGTTGATAACAGATAGCTGGAGGTAGGCAGATGGCAGACAAATATATATATGCAGTTGCCAGGATCAGGGCACTTGAGATGACGCTTATGAGTCAGGCAGTCATAGAACAGCTCGTGGCCACGGATTCCTACAAGAAGGCGGTTCAGTTCATCATAGAGAAGGGCTGGGGCGATAGTGATAAAGCCAGTATGGATGAAAATGACATACTTAGGGCGGAGACTGACAAGACGTGGGCTGCTGTGGCTGAGATGGTGGATGATATGTCCGTGTTCGATGTCATAAGACTTCCAGATCTGTATCACAACCTCAAGGCGGCGATCAAGACTGTGGTTGCTGGGGAGACTCCTGCCCATGTGTTCTTCGACAATGCCGGGATAGACGGTCAGAAGATGCTGTCCATCGTAAGTGACAAGGCGTGGGACAGACTTCCAGAACACATGAGAGACTGCGCGAGGGAGGCTTGGGACTGTATGGCACAGGCTGGAGATGGACAGATGTGCGATGCTGTGATAGACCGAGGAACACTGCTGGCGATCATGCAGGCTGCAAAGAAGGCAGATGACAGCCTGCTCAGGGATTATGCAGAGACGACGGTGGCTGTTGCAGATATCAAGATAGCGGTGAGATCCATGAAGACAGGCAAAAACAAGGATTTCATGAAGAGAGCCATGGCGGAGTGCAACACTCTGGATATTGACAGGCTGGCGACGGCTGCGGTGGCTGGCATGGAGGAGATAGAGAGATACCTTGCAGATACAGCATACGCTGGTGGGGCAGAGGCACTTTCTGAGTCGGCATCGGCATTTGAGAGATGGTGTGACAACCGTATCATAGAAACGATAAAGCCTCAGAAGTACAACCCATTTACGGTGGGACCGATAGTGGCGTACATTCTGGCGAGGCTCAACGAGATAAAGACAGTCAGGATCATATTGACATGCAAGCTGAACCAGCTTCCGGAGGAGGCTATCAGGGAAAGGGTAAGGGAGATGTATGTATAAGATAGCTGTTATGGGCGATTATGACAGTATATACGGATTTGCAACTCTGGGCCTGGATACATTCCCTGTAGATAATCTGGATTATGGGGTCACGTTGCTGAAAAGGCTGGCAGAGGACAATTATGCAGTCATATATATGACCGAGGCACTGGCTTCGGATCTCAATAAAGAGATAGACAGATACAGAGAGGTTATGAAGCCTGCGATCATTCTCATACCGGGGATATCTGGCAATACAGGGGCCGGAATAGCGGGAGTAAAGAAATCCGTTGAGCAGGCTGTAGGCTCGGACATATTATTTAATGAAGAATAGTGGAGCATACAAATAGAAGGGAGCGTGAGCTGTTAAGTGGCTACAGGAAAGATTAAGAAGGTCGCCGGACCACTGGTCATCGCTGAGGGCATGCGTGATGCAAATATGTACGACGTGGTGCGTGTAAGTGAGAGCAGACTTATCGGCGAGATCATAGAGATGCACGGAGATCAGGCATCAGTTCAGGTATATGAGGAGACATCAGGACTTGCACCGGGAGCACCGGTCGAGTCAACGGGAATGCCTCTGTCAGTTGAGCTGGGACCGGGACTTATAAGCAGTATATACGATGGAATCCAGAGACCGCTGGATGATATCATGAAGATATGTGGTAACAACCTGAAGCGAGGAGTTGAAGTTCCATCGCTGAAGAGAGATATCAAGTGGACATTTGTGCCGACTGCCAAGGTGGGTGATAAAGTGTCGGCAGGCGATGTGATAGGAACAGTTCAGGAGACTGTGGTCGTCACACAGAAGATCATGGTGCCTTATGGTGTGACAGGAACCATCAAAGAGATAAAGGCAGGAGAATTCACAGTTGAGGAGACTGTGTGTGTGGTTGAGACAGACAAGGGTGACAGGGAGCTGACACTCATGCAGAAGTGGCCGGTTCGTAAGGGCCGTCCATATCAGGAAAAGATACCACCGATCATGCCACTTATCACAGGACAGAGAGTTGTAGATACATTCTTCCCTATAGCAAAGGGAGGAGTGGCTGCGGTTCCCGGACCTTTCGGAAGCGGCAAGACAGTCATCCAGCATCAGCTTGCAAAGTGGGCTGAGGCGGATATCGTTGTCTACATCGGATGCGGAGAGCGCGGAAATGAGATGACAGATGTTCTGAACGAGTTCCCAGAGCTGAAGGATCCGAAGACCGGACATTCACTCATGCAGAGAACAGTCCTCATAGCCAACACATCGGATATGCCGGTTGCGGCCAGAGAGGCATCTATATATACGGGTATAACTATAGCTGAGTATTTCCGTGATATGGGTTACTCGGTGGCACTCATGGCGGATTCCACATCGCGTTGGGCTGAGGCGCTCAGAGAGATGTCAGGACGTCTGCAGGAGATGCCTGGTGAGGAGGGTTACCCTGCTTACCTCGGTTCAAGACTTGCACAGTTCTACGAGAGAGCCGGAATGGTCAAGACTCTCGGCAGCGAGGGCAGAACCGGTGCACTGTCGGTTATCGGTGCGGTTTCTCCTCCGGGTGGTGATATTTCCGAGCCGGTTTCACAGGCAACACTTCGAATCGTCAAGGTATTCTGGGGACTGGATTCATCGCTTGCGTACAAGAGACATTTTCCTGCCATCAACTGGTTGACTTCATACTCTCTGTATGTGGACAATATGGGCAAATGGTTCGAGGAAAATGTAAATGAAAAGTTCATGGTCGACAGACAGAAGATGATGACCCTGCTTCAGGAGGAGGCAGAGCTCGATGAGATCGTTAAGATGGTAGGTATGGATGCCCTTTCAGCGGGAGACCGACTGAAGATGGAGGCGGCGAGATCCATCAGAGAGGATTTTCTTCATCAGAACTCATTCCATGATGTGGACACATACACACCGCTTCACAAGCAGTTTCTGATGATGGAGCTCATCATGGCATTTTATGAGGAGTCAGCGCAGGCATTGGCCGGTGGAGCAAGCATAAGAAATATTCTGAACATGCCGATCAGAGAAAAGATCGGACGATTCAAATATGTGCTTCCTGAGAATGTGGATGAAGAGTACGAGAAGATATCCAGGGAGCTTGACAAGGAGCTTCAGGAAGCTATAGAGAAGGAGGACTAAGACTATGCCAAAGGAATACAGAACTATACAGGAAGTTGCGGGTCCTCTGATGCTGGTGCACGGAGTTGAGAATGTAGCTTATGATGAGCTGGGTGAGATCGAGCTGGCGGACGGCGAGATCAGACGATGCAAGGTCCTTGAGATAAATGGTGAGGATGCCCTGGTACAGCTCTTTGAGAACTCGACGGGTATAAATCTTTCAAACAGCAAAGTAAGATTCCTTGGAAGGAGTATGGAGCTCGGCGTATCAGAAGATATGCTTGGCCGTGTATTTGACGGACTTGGAAGACCTATAGATGGCGGCCCTGAGATACTTCCTGATGAGAGAAGAGATATCAATGGTCTGCCGATGAATCCGGCTGCCAGGAACTATCCGTCTGAGTTCATTCAGACAGGTATATCAGCCATAGACGGACTGAACACACTGGTAAGAGGACAGAAGCTGCCGATATTCTCGGCTTCAGGACTTCCGCACAGCCAGCTTGCAGCACAGATAGCAAGACAGGCGAAGGTGCGCGGAACAGATGAGCCATTTGCCGTTGTATTTGCGGCTATGGGTATCACGTTTGAGGAGGCAAACTTCTTCACAGAGAGCTTCAAGGAGACTGGTGCCATAGACAGAACAGTCCTCTTCATCAACCTGGCAAATGATCCTGCGGTTGAGCGTATCGCCACACCTAGAATGGCACTTACCGCCGCTGAGTATCTTGCATTTGAGAAGAACATGCACGTTCTGGTAATCCTCACGGATATCACGAACTATGCGGATGCACTTCGTGAGGTATCAGCCGCAAGAAAAGAGGTTCCGGGACGCCGTGGTTATCCTGGATACATGTACACTGACCTGGCAACTCTGTACGAGAGAGCAGGAAGACAGAAGGGCAAGAATGGAAGTATCACCATGATACCGATCCTGACCATGCCTGAGGATGACAAGACTCATCCTATACCTGACCTTACGGGATATATCACGGAGGGGCAGATCATTCTTTCAAGAGAGCTGTACAGAAAGGGAATCACACCGCCTATCGATGTACTTCCATCGCTGTCCAGACTTAAGGATAAGGGAACCGGTGAGGGCAAGACCAGAGGAGATCACGCCAGCACCATGAACCAGTTATTTGCTGCTTATTCAAGAGGAAAGGATGCCAAGGAGCTCATGACTATCCTGGGTGAGTCGGCACTTTCTGATATAGATATCATATATGCAAAGTTTGCAGAGGCATTTGAGAAGGAGTATGTATCCCAGGGGTACGGCACTGACAGAAGTATCGAGGAGACACTGGCCATCGGCTGGAAGCTTCTCTCCATTCTTCCTAGAGGCGAGCTGAAACGTATCGACGACAAGTGGCTTGACATGTATTACGGAAAGTAGAGGGCGTGGGCAATTTCGAAAGATATGGGTTGTGTTCGGCCCCTCTTGCGGCATATATTGCCAACCGGGGGTCGCTTCCGCTTATTTCGGTCTGCAGCGGTACTAAGGTGCCGCCTTCACGGCGTCACCTTAGTACCGGCGACCTCAAATTCCCCCTATTGGCAATATATGCCGCAAAGGGGGACACAATTCAGTGTATAACATTCGAAATTGCCATATGCACGTTGATTTTATAATACATGTCAGGCAACTGGAAAATATATTTGGAAGAAAGGAGAAGACGGATGGCTAATGTGGTTGTCAATCCTACACGTATGGAGCTGACAAGGCTAAAGAAGAAGCTGGTTACGGCGTCCAGAGGTCATAAGCTCCTGAAGGATAAGCGAGATGAACTGATGAGGCAGTTCCTTGACATGGCAAGAGAGAATATGGAACTGAGAAAGAAGGTTGAGGCTGGCATCAAAGCTGCCAACACCAACTTCGTAATAGCGAAGGCGGGGATGAATGAGCAGACATTGAGTACGGCGCTCATGGCTCCGAAGCAGGAGATGCGGGTCGCTCTTGGCGACAGGAATGTAATGAGTGTTGACATTCCGGTGTACGACTATAAGACGAAAAGCGCAAATTCAAATGACATATATTCATATGGATTTGCATTTACATCCGGAGAGCTGGATGATGCAGTGAAGTCCCTCTCGGATATACTTCCTGATATGCTGAGGCTGGCGGAGGTTGAGAAGTCCTGCCAGATGCTTGCAGCGGAGATAGAGAAGACCAGAAGGCGCGTAAATGCTCTTGAGCATGTCATTATCCCGGAGACCCGGGAGGGAATAAAGTATATAAGCATGAAGCTTGATGAGAATGAGCGAAGCACTCAGGTCAGACTTATGAAGGTCAAGGACATGATGCTGGAGGAGGCTCATCACTACAAAGAGCATCAGTTTGAGCATGCGCAGTAAAAAGCAGAAGTTTTGGTAAAAACCGCCCACACCCCGGATAAATAAAGGGATGTGGGCGGTTTGTGCTATTCAATGCAGTTATGTTATACTTATAGTGTAAACACTGTTGAAAAGTGTGGTAGTGCATCAGTGCGGGGGCCTAAAAACGACCACTATACATATCAGGACTAAAACATCAGTAAGTGTTGGGAAAACAAAGGAGAAATTGCATGAAAGAACATAATTATAAGATGAAAAATAACTTTGAGCAGGCAGAGGATGCAGCTTGTGAAACGCGCAGAAAAATAACATGGAATGGTATAGGTCTGCTTTCCGGAGCACAGCTTAAGTATATAGCGTTCATTTCAATGCTCATAGATCATACGAATAAGACATTGCTGTATCCGTATCTGGATGGTGGAATAATATCGGCTGTAAGTGATGTATTTGATGTCCTGGGGCGGATAGCTTTCCCGATATTCATATATATGCTGGTGGAAGGATATTTTCATACGAGAAACAAGTGGAAGTATCTTGGAATGCTGCTTATATTTGGCGTGATATCTGAGATCCCTTATGACATGTTCTCCAGTGGCGTATTCTTTGAATGGAATGCAAATAATATTATGTTTACATTGGCGATGGTGCTGGCAATGATATGGATCATTGATGTGCTGAGGAAAAAAATGGAGAAGCTTCCCAAGGCAGTATGGTTTATAGCAACGATACCGATAGTTGCCATAGTGTGTCTTATATCGATGAATCTTGCGGTTGATTATGACTACCACGCCATACTTATAGGATATTTCCTGTATATATTTCATGAAAAGTCCGCAATTGCAATACCGTTCTGCTACCTGGCGATGTTCAAGGAACCGTGGGCACTGTTGGGGTTTGGACTGACTTTGACATACAATGGCAAGCGCGGCAGGCAGAATAAGCTGGTGAATTACCTGTTCTATCCAGTGCATATGCTGATACTCGGTATTATAAGGATGTGTCTTGGGCTGTGATAGATGAGAAGGAGCACGGAGGCGTTATGGAAATTGACAAAGAGCTTATGACAAAGATATATGACCTCAGGCGCAGGCTTCACAGCATTCCTGAGGCTTCGATGCATGAGATGCGGACTAAGGCGGTGCTCATGTCGTTTCTCAGGGAGAATACTGACCTTGAGATCGTGGATAGAGGTGCTTGGTTTTATGCGGTGCTGAAATCTTCTGATGACAGAATAGGGGATGAAGAAAGAACACCGATCGCGTTCAGGGCAGACATGGATGCAGTGTGTGGGCAGGATGGAAAGCCGGGACATTACTGCGGGCATGATGGACATAGCAGTATATTATGTGGGGCTGCGGCCTGGCTGTCCCGTGCAATGGAAAAATGCGGAAATACACACAGGGACGTCTATTTCATTTTCCAGCCCGGTGAGGAGATTGGTGCCGGGGCAAGGCTGTGCAGAGATCTTATAATTGAGAAGAATATAGGTGAGATTTATGGACTTCATAACATACCGGGATATCCGAGAAATCATGTGCTGACGATAGATGGAACATTTGCATGCGCATCAACGGGGCTTGAGATACATATGATAGGAACAGCCAGCCATGCGGCATATCCTGAGGCGGGAAAGAATCCGGGGCCTGCGCTTGCCAGGCTGCTGCTGGAGATAGAGAAGCTTACGGAGGAGTACAACCGCAGCAGGGGATTTGTCAGGATGACGCTCATCGGAATAGATATTGGAAGTGCCAATTACGGTGTGGCTGCATCAGAAGGAACGCTGCGCATGACGGTGAGGGCTGAGAGAGAAAAGGTATTTGCCGGGTATGTGGATGAGATAAAGCAGATTGCACAAAATACTGCGGACGATGGGGGCTTCACCCTTGATATACAGGAGATAGAGCGGTTCCCGGCAACGGAAAATCATGCTGTGAATGTGGACAAACTGAGAAAATGTGCTGCTGACCAGAATATTGTGGTTACAGAACTTGCTGAGCCGATGAGGTGGTCGGAGGACTTCGGATACTATCTGCAGGAGACAAAGGGGGCATTCTTCGGCGTAGGTGATGGTGAGGATCATGCCCAGCTCCACACGGCGGGATTCGAGTTCCCGGATGAGATCATAGAGACAGCAGTTAAGATGTTTGTGGGGCTGGCATTGATGTAGTGCAGGTAGGAGATAATAAGTTATTTGATGTTCAAAAATGGGGTAAAGTCGTATGAAGATAAAATATGACAGACGCGTAATGCGTATAATTCTGACCACAGCGGTGGTGGTATCTGTTCCTACACTTGTAGGAATGATCTGTGGTGTGTTTTTTGATGATATTGTCAGTACATTTTGCGATGTTATGATGGTGACCAGCGTTATTACATTTTCCCCTATGGTTGGTTTGTGGCTTGCCTGCCTGGACGCATGGCTATACCTGAGAGAACTGGTCAAGGCCGGATATGAGGTTCCAGATGACAGAAGGAAATATAATTGTGTGCTGGAAAATCTGCCGAGAGAACGAGAAGATTATTGCATCGTTGATGGAAGGGACTGGGATAGCGTGATATCAGCATGTATCACGGCTGCATGTGCACTCTGTTTTGCGGTGGTGGTAATAAAGTATTATGTAGGGTGGTGGCGCTGGCTCCCCGGAGTGTCGATTCCTGGAATATGCCTGTGTATTGTTGTTGTATTCTGGGTGGCTGGGGCAGTTGTATATTATAGACAGTCTGACAATAGAAGATATAGAGGAAGGCTTGAACCAGTCGATGACAGAAAGATAAGAACCTATCTGTTTAAGAAGATAATGACTGTACTTTTGGCTGGCTTTGTATCCGTGATTTTTGATCTGGCTATGTTTTCTGCGGCTGGTTACATGGCTAAAGCGCAGGTGGAGGCGGATGTTGAGAAGGTGAGATACGAGGTCGCTGGTATCAGCGATGTATCTCGTGACGGTCAAGATGGAACATACCAGCCAGGAGAGATAGACACGGACAAGCTGGGCATAGATTTTCGGATGAAAGACGGACATCTTGAATGGCAGTCAGAGCACGGGCAGATGAAGCTTACGTATGTATATACATGGAAATATGGGAAAACGGAAAGAAGTATCATCAGATGATTTTTGCGTAAACTTGTGCCTGTTCAGGCATAAAATCCCTCTCGTAGAACATAATAATAACAAGTTGTAAAAGGGATGTGTGTGGAGGTTCGACATGACAAAAGCGGCAAAGATATATCTGGTGGTTCTCATATGGCTGTCAGCGCTGGTGCAGCTGGCGGTACTTCTGATCTAGAATTTATTAACTGTTATCTGAATAGCGATTCGGATTTGATGGATTCAGTAAAATGTGACTGCCTCTTGAGTCATTCCGGAATTGTTCAGAATGAAATAACAGGTAACGACCTGTTTTGTTAAAGAATTAAATGAAAATATATATCATTACCAATGATTATATGTTAGAATAAATCGACTTTGTTTCAAATTGCAGGGATGCAGCCGCGAATATGCGGAATGTTTGGAGACAGGGTCGATTTTTCTGCATAAAATGCAGGATGATCTTCATGGATTTTGGGAAAAATAGGAAGTCTGTTAGCTATTTTACCCTGGATACCGTGCCTTAAAATGTATCTCGACATGGAGAGGCAGGTGGATAGGGCTACTAACCGTGATCCATGCCATCACCCGGTATCATAAAGGGGTTTTTTCTTAACATGTTTTTGATTCCCCGACAGTATGAGGGCAAGATAAAGTTGTGCTCATGCGAGGAGAGCTATCAGATAGGCTTTTCGTTATTTGCTCCCCGGGCTGGTGAGATATACAGCAGTGATACATGGAGCGTGGATTTGTTGTTCGCTGACGGCGGGGCGGTCGCTCTTGTCGTCCATTTGGAATGGCAGATGACAAATGCGCTTTGTTGGGGCACTGTAAGTAAGTGACGGAGTATGTCACGATACTTAAGGAGGAAATAAATGGAAAAAAACAACAATAATTCCAACAATATCATTGAATTGAAAAACATTGTCAAGACCTATGACAATGGATTCACAGCAGTTGACGGCTTTAACCTCGAAGTGAAGAGAGGCGAGTTCGTCACGTTCTTAGGCCCTTCAGGCTGCGGAAAAACCACGACACTTAGAATGATAGCAGGATTCGAGATTCCTACTTCAGGAGAGATATTACTGAATGGACAGGATATCAGCAAGCTTCCACCAAATAAGAGACCTATCAACACGGTCTTTCAGAGGTATGCGCTGTTCCCACATCTGAATATCTTTGACAACATAGCATTTGGCCTCAAGCTCAAGAAGCTTCCTAAGGCAGAGATCGTGAAGAAGGTCAAGAAGGTCCTTGAGATGGTTGACCTTGAGGGCTTTGAGGACAGAAAAGTCGCCACGCTTTCGGGTGGACAGCAGCAGAGAATAGCTATAGCGAGAGCTCTTGTCAATGAGCCAGAGATACTTCTTCTGGATGAGCCTCTTGGCGCACTGGATCTCAAGATGAGAAAAGAGATGCAGATAGAGCTTAAGGGAATGCATGACAGGCTGGGAATCACTTTTATCTATGTAACACACGACCAGGAGGAAGCACTCACCATGTCAGACAAGATAGTTGTAATGAGCGAGGGTGAGATACAGCAGATAGGAACTCCTGAGGATATATATAATGAGCCGAAGAACGCATTTGTTGCGGATTTCATAGGCGAGAGCAACATCTTTAACGGAATCATGACGGGCAAGTTTAAGGTAAGATTCTGTGGTGCAGAATTTGTCTGTCTGGATGACGTGGAGATTGGAACGAAGGTGGACGCCGTAGTAAGACCGGAGGATGTGATGATCACTACACCTGAACAAGGCGCTGTAAAGGGCGTTGTGACCTCCGTGGTATTTAAGGGCGTTCATTATGAGATCACCGTTGAGTCTGGAAGGAATGAGATAGTTATACAGACCACAAAGTCTGCCAAGGTTGGAGATAAGGTTGGTCTCAATGTTGAACCTGATGGAATCCACATCATGATATCGGGGACTGCAATCAACAAGATTGAGAGCTCGGTCAACAGAAACTACGCACTTGGTGTATTTGACGGTAAGGTATCATGCGACCTCACGGAGATCGTTCCGGGTTCAGCCATGAAGGATGGCGTGCTGGTGGATGCAAATGGTGAGGCGATAGACCGTGAGAAGATCAAGGTAATAGTATCTATACTTCCAGAGGATATCGACATGAGTGATGACGAGGAAGCTGGTATACTCTGCGGACATATCATCAATCTTATATATAAGGGAGACCACTACAGCTATGTGGTGAGAACTGACAATGAGGAGGACTTTATCGTGGATGACGAGGACCTGTGGAACATGGATGACAGAGTCAGCCTGATAATTCCAGAGGACAAGATGAAGTTTTCACTTAAAAGGTAGATGGAGGGATGAACATGAACGGCTTACGTTTTTCAAGAAAACAGCTGGGCATCCCATACGCATTATTTCTCATATGCTTTGTAGTTGCACCACTGTTTGTAATTATTTATTATGCCTTCACCAACGGCGAGGGCAGGTTTACATTTGACAATCTGACGGGATTCTTTACCAGCCCGAACACCATAGGTACTCTGGCATACAGCTTTTTGCTTGCCATAGTGACTACTCTGGTGTGTCTGCTGCTGGCATATCCGATCGCATATATACTTGCGAGAAGTGAGATGAAAAGGAAATCGGTCATTGTCATGATGTTCGTGCTTCCGATGTGGATCAACTTCACACTGAGGATCACAGCACTCAAGGAGGTACTCACGGTTATGGAGGGCAATCTAGCATTCCACCCGTTTCTCAATTCGGTTATAGGAATGACATATGATTTCCTGCCATTTATGATACTTCCTATATACACAACCATATTGAAGCTTGATGGCAGCCTTATGGAGGCCGCTGTGGATCTTGGGGCAAATAGCTTCCAGACATTTGTCAAGGTCACACTTCCGCTCACCGTTCCGGGAATCGTCAGCGGAATAGTTATGGTATTTTTACCATCGATGACTAACTATGTTGTGCTTGACATGCTTTACAACAGCACATACATCATGGGTAGTCTGATAGGAAGCTACTTCTCAGCATACAACTGGAACGGCGGTTCCATGATAGCACTCGTCCTTCTTGTGATAATACTTGTATTCACACTTGTGACAAACAAGTACACGGATGACGACGGTGGAAGCAGAGGAGGTGCGTTGTTATAATGAAGAAATGGTCTAAGATTATATTTATATGCATTATGCTGCTTCTCATATATATGCCTATACTGATACTGGCTGTGTACAGCTTTACGACATCGGCGAATATAGGAAGCATCCATGGTTGGTCGCTCCACAATTATGTGACTCTGTTCACAAAAGATGAGCTGAGGTCAATGATTGTTGGAACTGTTCTCCTGGCTACCGGTTCAGCATTGATAGCAACCATTCTAGGAACACTCGGTGCTATAGGTGCTTTTTATTCAAAAAAATGGGCTTCAGCATCGATAAATGCCATGAATGAGGTGCCTGTTGTAAATGCAGATGTTGTGACAGGTTTCTCTATATGTATACTGCTCATAGTTGCATTCGGCATGAGCAAGGACAGCTATGTTCCGCTTGTCATCGGCCATGTGGTTTTGTCGGCACCTTTCGTATATCTGTCGGTAGTGCCAAAGCTCAAGCAGATGGACAGCAGTCTGTATGAGGCTGCGTTAGATCTGGGAGCTACACCTTTCCAGGGACTCACAAAGGTAGTGATACCTCAGATACTTCCGGGTATTATCTCGGGATTTGCGCTGGCTGTTACACTGTCACTGGATGATTACTTCATCGCGACATACACCAAGCCTGCGACATTTGACACCATAAGTACTTACGTTGTAAATGCGACAAAAGGTTCACAGACTGAGATCAAGACAGCCCTGTGGGCGCTCTCAACAGTCATTTTTGCATTGGTTGTCATAATCGTTGTGGCTATGAATGTGGCCGGAAGAAAGAAGGAGGTGGAGCGATGATAAGACATAGATGTTTTGGACGTTCGATTTCCAGAAAGCTGGCGGCAGCAGTCATGGCTGTTTCATTGCTTGCCGGACAGATGCTGCCGGTAATGGCAGCGGAGGATACAGGAGATGCTGCTTCTGTCAAGAGTGACGGCGCATCTGCTACTGAAAAAGAGGTCACTCTCAGGGTGTGCAGCTGGGAAGAGTACATTGACGAGGGTGGTTGGGATGAAGACGAAGCCCTGGAACTGGACAATGGAACAACTATATTTGGTGAGAATTCCATGGTGGAGGATTTCGAGAGCTGGTATTACGAGAATTATGGTGTGAAGGTGAATGTTCAGTATTCGTGCTTCGGCACCAATGAGGATCTCTATAATATGCTGACTCTCGGCGATGTGTATGATCTTGTATGTCCTTCGGAGTACATGATCATGAAGCTTATGTCTGAGAACAAGCTTGAGCCTTTGTCTGATGGCTTTTTCGATGAGAACAACGACAAGAATTATTATATAAATGGTGTGTCGCCATATATTCGAGATACATTTGAGACGCATGAGATAAATGGAGAGACCTGGAGCAAATATGCAGCTGGCTTCATGTTTGGAATTACGGGAATTCTGTACAATCCGGAGAAGATGACTGCTGATGAGGCGGGAACATGGACAGTCCTCAACAACCCTAAGTTTGCAAAACAGATCACCATAAAAGACAATGTCAGAGATTCCTACTTTGCCGCAGTCGGAGCACTGCAGAGAGACAAGCTGATGGACACTGAATTCAGGGCTCAGGATGATTACTCAGAGCAGCTCAAGGATATCATGAACGATGTCAGTCCTGAGACTATAGCAAAGTCACAGGATCTTCTTCAGGACATAAAGGATAATGTGTATTCATTTGAGACTGACAGCGGTAAGGCAGACATGATAACAGGAAAGGTTGTCGCGAATTACCAGTGGTCAGGAGATGCAGTTTATGCCATGGATCAGGCTGAGGAGGATGGTGTGAAGCTTGACTTTGCGGTCCCTGAGGAGTGCACAAATCTGTACTTTGACGGATGGGTCATGCTGAAAAATGGAATAGACGGTGACGCTGACAGAAAGCAGGCGGCCGAGGCGTTTATCAACTTTGTGTCAAGACCTGACAATGCAGTCCGCAACATGTATTACATTGGTTATACCTCAGTCATAGCAGGTGGGGATGACGATACGGTATATTCTTATCTGGATTACACTTATGGTGCAGAAGATGACGAGGAGGATGTTGTTGATTATCCACTTGGATATTTCTTCACAGGGGACAACTCAGATCCTGACTACGTTCTCAGAGCTCCTGCGGAACAGGTCAACAGACAGCTTGGGGCTCAGTATCCGTCACAGGACGCCATAGAGAGAAGTGCGGTCATGGAGTATTTCGATGAGGATGCCACCAAGGATATCAACCAGATGTGGATCAACATCAGATGCTACAATATCAAAGATGTGCCGACATGGGCATGGTTTATTGTGGCAGCGGTGATCGGTGCACTGGCCGGAGTGATCGTATATCATAAAAGGTCAAAGAAATTTTATCTTGGGAAATAGAATAATATAAAATAAACGGCTGCCCTGATGGTATGTGGTTTTCGGTAAGAAAGGCCATATGCCATCGAGGCAGCCGTTTTAGTTTATGTGAGCGGCGAGGGAAAGGTTGTGTTGTTTCTGTGGTATTACAGCATCGAATAACCATAGCTGTTGACAATGGCTTCTATCTTCTTGCCGGCCTTACACATAGGGCACTCGTCAACGGAATAAGAAGCATAGTCGTCGATATCCTTCTTGCTGAACAGAGAGTGAACCTCGTGGCCTGCAACCTCGTCTGTAGCTGAGAAGATAGCTGATATTCCTGAGATGCTTCCGCCGTAGTATTCAATACATTCGATGCTCTGCTTGATTGTCTTGCCGGTGGTTGCCGATGCAAGGAGAAGGAGAACGTTCTTGTTCTTGATCATTGGCTGAAGGTTATCACGGAATATGAGCTGGCCTGAAGAATGAACCTCAGGTGTCATGATGTATATGGTCTGGTGCTGGTTCATGGACACGATACCGTTCTCTGTGAGGGCATTTGCAAGGTAAGCACCGATAACCTCTGTTCCGTCCATGCAGACGATGGTGTCAACGATCGTTGTTGCAACATACTCTGTAGCCATGGATTTGGCAGCAGCGAGAGCCATATTTCTTCTGCTTTTGATGGTTGTCATATCGATGTATCTGTTGATGTGGGAATGGTTAGTTGCAAAATGTCCGTCAACTACCTTGATGTCCAGTGCATTGTTATAAGACGATGTGATCTTGGTTGTCATGTTTTCCATAGTTTAAATTCTCCTTTTCTATTATTATGTTGTCTGTAAATAAAACAGTAATTTCCTAGACTATTTCCAGCACGGTGTTGACCAGCAGGTCATCCTGTTTTGGATTCATAAAACAGAATCTTATGTATTTGTTGTCAAGTCCGCCTATATCAGCACAGCTTCGTATATAAAGACCCTTTGGCATGCAGTAATCCACCACATCACCCGCGGAAATAGCATCCCTCAGGATACGGATCAGTATGAAGTTGGCGGCCGGTTTGTACAGCTTGATCGACTTGTGGGTGGACAGTGCCGAGTACACAAGGTTGCGCTCGGTTCTGATGAGCTCTCTTGATTCGGCAATGTATTTTTCGTCGGTGAACATGGCGACTCCGGCGGCCTCCACAAGCTTGCCTATCGCAAATGGCAGTCCGGTGATCTCAAGTGTTTTCTTGAGAACAGGATTCGATGTGATCATATATGCCAGCCTGAGTCCGGGAACTGCAAAAAATTTCGTTGTGTTTCGCAGCACGATAACATTCTCGTATTCCGATGTGAGAGGAATGGCAGAATTACTCTCCAGATCATCAACAAAATCCATGTATTCCTCGTCAACGACCATGGTTATGTTATTACCATCGCATATCTTGGCTATAAATTCCAAAGACTCTGCATCGATTATCTGTGATGTTGTACCATTAGGATTCGATATAAATATAATATCGATGTCCTCTGACAACTTCGATATAAAATCTGCGATGTCGAGGGTGAAATCCTCCTCCTCAGGTGTGGAGTAGTAGATTATCTCACAGCCGTTCATAGAGAGCAGCTTTTCGTAATTCTGTGCTCCAGGTGTTATCAGGATAGCTTTCTTAGGCGAGGTAAATTCGCACAGTATCTTGACAAATTCATAGGAGCTACCGCCGACGATTATGTCGTCTGTCTTTGCTCCGGAGTATGCGGATATGGCCTCCTTTAATTTCTTTGTGTTGTGATCAGGGTATACTGATAACTGACTCATGTTGTCCGCAATAGCTTTAGTAACAGATTCGGGAACTCCCAGTGGATTCATGTTAAGATCTGCACGAACAGTTTCGACCTGACTGAGGAGATTCTCTGTTTTTAGATTGATAACCCCATTTTTCATAAAAAAACCCCTTTTTCAGTTGTTTTAAGTTATTTTTCTGTATATATTGTTTAAAAAGAGACAATATTTTGTTATAATCTGAATATATGTCTTTTTGTCAATTATACCGATTGGAAGCTTCAAATACAACCACTATGAGTGATTTTTGACAAAAAGACAATAGAAATAGATACAGGAGACCAGACGATGAAGGGAATAGTTGAACAGTATGCTCGTGGTGAGTTTAAGGTTGACAGACCAGCGGTAGCCATATCAGTCAGCAAGATAGAATTGAATATCGAGGCGGGAACTGTGTATGATGGAGAGTTTACAGTGGATTCTTCAAACAGTTGTGCAGTGAAACTGATGGTATACGACAGCCGCTATATACTGGATTTCAAGAGTCACACATTTGTGGGCAGGAAGAACAGAGTCAGCTATTCATTTGACGCCCGAGGAATCGAGCAAGGCAAATCCTTCAAGGGTCATATAAATATAATCACTGATGGGGGAGAGTTTATCATCCCTTATCATATAGCTATAGTCGCTCCATATATTCAGGTCGAGGGTAAGAAGCTCGAGGATCTGTTCCAGTTTGCAGCATATGCAGAGGAGAACTGGGAGGATGCCATAAGGATATTCGGAAGCGAGGATTTTGTGCGCACTTTTATAGGCAGGGATGAAAAGCTTCAGAGGGTGTATGACACACTGGGAATGTCACTGTCCATAGGACAGGCCATGGAGGAATTCCTTGTGTATACACACAAGAAGAGGGCACTCACACTGTCCGTGGCTCAGAACGATCTGCTGGTTGAGATGCCATCCGAATTGGTCAGGGCATCGGTTACGATCACCAAGAACACCTGGGGCTACACGAATACCAAGATAGCGTCGGACTGCGATTTCCTCATACCGGAGACCAGCGTGCTGAAGTGGAACAGCTTCGATGGCAACACATTTGACCTCAGTTTCCTCATAGATCCGCAGAAGATCCACGACGGGGAATCATCGGGTTACATTTATATATGGAACACTTATCAGAATATGAGAATACAGGTGAGCATCAGAAAGCCTGAGGTCATCAAGATGACTCCAAAGAGCAGGCAGACGAGATTCACCATCAAGAGGGCGGAGGAGGCTCTGATCCGTGCATATATTGACTTCAGAACGGACAAGATCGATCTGAAGAAGTACATAGCGGAGACCAGGGATGCCCTGAACACCCTTATAAAATACAGACCGGAGTATGGCATGTACAGGCTGGGACTGCTCCATATGCAGATCCTGGAGGGACACACGGAATTTGTCGAGCAGGAATTTCTGAGAATAGATGCGGATGCCAATTTCACAAGCATGGAGGACATGGAGAAGTGTTATCTCAGTTACCTGAAGTCGCTTCTGCGCAGGGAGAAGTTCATCATAGACAGAACTGCTGCCATGGTCAGAGAAAGGTTTGAGGCAAATGACAAGAACAGGCTGTTCTATTTCTGGATACTGTTATTTGTGGATGTGAATTATACAGAGGATAAATGGGTTCTCTACGAGGATATACAGAAGCTGTTTAACTCAGGTGTAAACAGTCCGGTAATATACTTTGAGATATGCGACATGTTCAACAAGCAGCCTCTCATGATGAAGAAGATCGCACCGCTTGAGATCGCAGCCCTCAGATGGGGCATGAGAAATGAATTTGTCTCAGAGGATGTCATCGTGGAGTTTGTCAAGACTGCTTCGAGACAGAAGGATTTTGACGAGCAGGCATTTAAGATGCTTGAGCAGATATACGATATGAGGCATGACAGGACGACTCTGGATGCCATTTGTGGAATACTGATCAAGAATAAGATGTACGATCCGTGTTATCACAGATATTACAGTGACGCATCGGACAAGGATCTCAAGTATGTTGGTCTGAATGAATGCTTTATCAGGAGCATGGACAAAAACCACTACGATGAGATACCGGAGGCTATACTCAGATATTTCAGTTACAAGAACGTTTTGACGGACGAGGAGCTGGCGTATATATATGCAAATGTCATCATGAACAAGGAGAACCAGAAGTCGGTGTACAGGGATTTTGTCCCTGCCATTGAGCGTTTCATGGAGAAGATGATACTTCAGGGGAATGTGAGCGATGACCTGACAGTCATATACGATGAATTCCTTGATCCTGATACGGTGAAACCGGAATTTGCCACAAAGCTCATCAACATAATATTCAAGAGAAAGTTCGTGTGTGATAATGAGAATATAACACACATACTGGTATCCCACAGTGAGCTTGGCGGAGAGGTCAAGGTTCCGGTGGTTAATGGTGAGGCATATGTAGAGATAATATCGCCGTCTGCCATAGTCACACTTCTGGATGACAACGGCGGCAGATATGTGAGCACCGTACAGTACAGAATGGAGAGAATCGTAGACGAGAGGAGCTATCTGGACATTTGTCACGAGTACAGTCCAAGGGATTACAGATACCTGTTGTTCCTCTACAACGATATAGATATATTTACACACAGGGATGCAAAGGAGATAAATCTTGCCAGAGATATCGCACTCTGCCCTGAGGTGAGCTACAGGGTGAGACAGGAAGCGCTTACCCATATGGTTGAGTATTATCATGAGAATTTCGATGCGGACATTCTCGGAAAATATTTGTCCAAGATAGATCTGGATTACGTGGATCCTTCATATGCTTCCAGGATAAATACATATTATATAGCTCTGGATATGTATGAGAATGCATTTGAGGGAATGTACAGATTTGGCTATGTGGATGTGGATATAGATGAGCTGATCAAGATAGCCGAGTTTGGAATCGATGACAAGAGATACGATGAGAGCAGGCTGCTCATATCCATATGCGTGTATATATACAGGAGAGGGTACGCCGGACAGAAGATACTGTCATATCTCATCAACAATTACAACGGATCACTCGAGGAGATGGCAAATCTCTTCAAGTCGGTCAATTCAAATTACAGAAATATTGATATGCTGTCTGAGAACATACTCGCACAGATGATGTTCGCGGACGGATATATAGAGTCCATATACGATATATTTGAGGTGTACTATCGCGGCCGCAGCCGAGGCATGGTGGTGAAAGCTTTCCTCAGATATTGCGCGCACCAGTATTTTATAAAGGATCAGAAGATCCCTTCATATATAATGGAGGATCTGTACAAGGAGATCGCCAAGGGCAATATAAAGGACGAGATATCCAGAATGAGCCTGCTGTATTATTTTAGCAACCGAAGTGGACGATACACTGAGGAGCAGCAGGAATGGATCAAGGCAAATGTAAAACAGTTTATAGAATACAGCAAGATACTTCCGTTCTTCAGAAAATTTGAGTCGATCGTAAAGCTGCCAGGGGATATGAGATTCAAGACATATGTCATATTCAAGGGTGAAAGCGGAAAGCAGGTATGGGTCAGCTACAGCTTTGGACAGGAGAGCAGCAGTATGGCAAACTACAAATCCGAGAGGATGAATGAGATAATTCCGGGAGTGTATGTTAAGGAAGTTGTCGTATTCCACGGAGAGTCGCTTGTCTACTCCATCGATGGAGTGGTTGGAACTTCAGTCGTGGTTGAGAGCGACATACTCAAAAATGAGACATTCCATAAGGATGGAAGCAGCAGCTTTGAACTTATCAATAGCATGCTGGTTAGCCAGGAGACAAGAAATGACCATGAGCTCATACAGGCAATGGACACATATCTGTACAACAGCCATTTCTTCGACGCCAATTTGATGTTGCTTTAACTTTTTGATTTTTCACAAGGAGGGGCATAATTTATGTCTGACACACAGTTATATCTGGGTCTGGATCTTGGCCCGGAATATACACAGCTTAGTTATTATAATGTTGACACGCGGGAGCCGGAATCGGTGTACCACAAGGAGGCGAGGGATACATATATGCTCCCTAACATCATGTTCTACAGCGCGTACAACAAAAAGACGGATGACGGACAGAGTGAAGCTTACAAGTTCATAGATCTGGCTGGCTGGTGTGCAGGGGCGAAGGCTTCAGCCTGCAGGTTCGAGGAAAATGGAACGGTTGTGGATCAGGTGTATGAGTGTACCCTGAGAAATGAGAATATAGAAGTTGCGGGGCGTAATTATAAGGCGGGAGATCTTCTTGTGAAGATGATGATACTGCATATAAGACAGTTTACCGAGCAGTTTGAGGGTTTTGTGATAAAGAAACTGACAGTCACAGTGGCTGACACAGATCCGCGCATCATAGCTGCAGTCAGAGGACTTAAGTCGGCACTCCGTCTGACCCATGACCAGTTTAATATAGTGAGCCATCTGGACAGTGGCCTGTGCTATATATTTGCACAGCCTGAGCCGCTCAGGAATAACAGCGTGGGACTGTTTGATTTCGGCAGGAGCGGGCTGGATTTTTACAGGATAGATATGACAAGGAAATATCCTTTGATAGTGACCGTTGAGCATGTGAACTTCCATGACAGGATGAACATGAAAAGATTTGGAAAATACCATGAGGATATGGATGAGGCATTTGCGGATATAGTTAAGGAATGTATGTCACAGGTGTTTATATCCTCTGTATTCCTCACGGGAATAGGATTTGCTGACAACTGGATGAAGCAGTCGGCGGCGGTCCTGTGTCAGGGCAGAAGGGTATTTGTTGGACAGAATATATATACAAAGGGTGCATGTTACAGATCGCTTGGCGGTGTGTACACGGAGGCGCTCAGCAGATATTTTATAGATACGGAGCAGACGGTCAAGACAAATATCGGAATAAATCTCATGGATGAGAAGAAGACGTTCTGGCCGATAGCATACGGCGGGCTTGAGTGGTTCAACACCCGCGGAAGCATAGAGGTATTCCTCGACAACACAAGAAGGATACAGATCGTATACCAGGATATACTGACTGAGGAAGAATGGCGGGAGACTGTGGAGATATACGGGCTTCCGGCGAGACCAAAGAAGACGACAAAGCTGTCGATATCCGTGGAGTATTATGGTGCGGATAAGGGCGCGATAGTCATCCGTGATCTTGGATTTGGAAGTTTGTATCCTACCACAAATAAGATATACAGAAAAGAATTTGACATAGAAGCCATCAGGAGAAAGCATGCGGAGAAGCTTGAGGCAGCGCGAAGGGAAGAGGAGCTCAGGATACGCATGGGTGACACCGAGGAACTGAGAGGCGAAGATCCGGCGGTGGAGCATGGTAATGCAAAGACGGTGGAAGCCGAGCAGGAGGTACATGAAGAGCCTGTGGTATATTACGGAACAGCGTCACCTGTGGAGCCGGAGACTGTGGAAGAGCCGGATGATTTCGGAATGGAAGCAGATGATGTTGTGGAAGAGATTGACGACGATGCGGGGGATATGACGGGGGCTGAAGAGTTAGAAGATGATGCGGTCTCTGATCCTGAGAACATTTCAGATGAAATTGATGATGACGAAACGGAATCAGTGGATGCTGCATATGAGGTAGATGATGACGAAACGAAATCTGTGGATGCTGCATATGAGGTAGATGATGACGAATCAGAATCAGATGACATTACAGACGATGCAGATGACAGCGAGACTGAGATCGACGAGTCAGAGCCGGACGATGAAGAAACCATAGATGAAGAGGATCTGGATGACGAAGATTCCGATGAGTATGAGCAGAGTGCGTTCAGCATCCCGTCATACCTCAGAGGACAGCATTTTGATCCGGGAGAGTGATACACATATGAGTGGAATTATTATTTGTAAGACAAAGACAGCGGACAATCCGTACACATTCCTCAATACGAAGATAACCATATATTCATATGAGGAGCTGTGCTACTACATATTCAACAATATGGTGCTCATAGGTAAAGACGACCTTGCGGACAGACTCAGCAACTGGCTGAGAACGGCCATAGACATGGAGGATCTTGCGGACAAGATAGACGCGCTCAATGCCAAGAATGCGTATATCCAGGATATCATGGTGGAGATACTTACATTTGGTGAGTTCTACAGCAAGGATGAAGTGAAGGAATTCATGGACGAGTGCAAGAGGATCAGGACTCTCAAGCCGTATGAGCTGGACAAGAAGAGAGCTGACAGCTACATGATGTACAAGCATTACATCAAGGCTGACGCCATATACGATGACATCATAGAGTACAAGGAGTCACATGGTGAGTACGATGAGTTCCTTGGAAATATATATCACAACAAAGGCGTTGCGCTGGCGGGCAATCTTCAGCTTGAGGAGGCAAAGGATGCTTTCATCAGAGCATTTGCGCTGAATAAGAACAATGAGTCATTGATAGAATACTTCTGTGTAATGGCGGTGACGGTGGACACGGCGACACTCCAGAGGGAGATAAGAAAGCGCGGTATGCCGGCCGGATTCCTGGACGATCTGATGAACGAGATCGCTGATTCAAAGGAGGATGTACATGAGATGTCCATATACAACAAAGTCCAGAAGGCTGTGTACAACAGAATGCACGGCGACATAGAGGACTATGACAGGCGTATGAATTCCATCCTGAGTGCACTCAAGGATCAGTTCAGAAACCAGATAGGATGACTTTGTGCTTGACGTACAGCCAGCCTATGTTGTACTATCACAATGAATAAAGAAGATATATGCAAATGCTGTGACGAAGAGGAGTAGCATGTGGAGTCAGACAGAGAGAATGGTTCGTGGGCTGTGAGACCGTTCCTGACAGAGACTTGTGAAGGTAGCTTCTGAGCTGCATGGCTGAAAGATCACGATAAGGATAGGCCATGCCGGGGCGTTCCCGTTATAGGATAAGATGAGATACAAAACAAGGTGGTAACGCGAATATTTACTCGCCCTTCTGACAGAATGTCCGGAGAGCGGGTTTTTTTGTGCAGTGCATAGGGAATAAGAAAGCTCCGGGGTAAAAAGTCCGGTCCGGATTTATCAAACAGTAAGAAATCAGTAACAATAGAAAGGAAGAATGAGATGAAAGAGTTAGAGAAGACATATGATCCTTCCCAGATAGAGGACAGACTCTACAGAAAGTGGGAGGAGAAGAAGTATTTCCACGCAGAGGTTGACAGGAGCAAGAAGCCATTTACGATCGTAATGCCGCCTCCAAATGTAACAGGACAGCTCCACATGGGACATGCCCTGGACAATACCATGCAGGATATACTTATCAGATTCAAGAGAATGCAGGGCTACTCAGCACTGTGGCAGCCTGGTACAGACCACGCAGCCATCGCAACCGAGGTCAAGGTTACAGAGAAGCTGAAGGAGCAGGGAATAGATAAGAAAGAGATCGGCCGTGAGGAGTTCTTAAAGCATGCATGGGCATGGAAGGAGGAGTACGGCAATCGTATCGTGAGCCAGCTCAAGAAGATGGGTTCATCCGCGGACTGGGACAGAGAGCGATTTACCATGGACGAGGGATGTTCCAAGGCAGTCAAGGAAGTATTTGTAAGACTGTACGAGAAGGGCTACATCTACAAGGGCTCAAGGATCATCAACTGGTGTCCTGTATGTAAGACTTCCATATCAGATGCTGAGGTTATACATGAGGAGCAGGACGGATTCTTCTGGCATATCAACTATCCTGTAGTTGGAGAGCCTGGAAGATTTGTGGAGATAGCAACCACAAGACCGGAGACACTTCTCGGAGATACAGCCGTTGCAGTAAATCCTGACGATGAGAGATACACAGATATAGTAGGAAAGATGTTGGAGCTGCCACTTACAGACAGACAGATCCCAGTTATCGCAGATCCATATGTTGACAAGGAGTTTGGAACAGGATGTGTAAAGATCACACCTGCACATGACCCTAACGACTTCGAGGTTGGAAAGCGTCACAATCTTGAGGAGATAAATATACTGAACGATGATGCAACCATAAATGAGCTCGGAGGCAAGTATGCAGGCATGGATCGCTACGAGGCAAGAAAGCAGATGGTGGCAGACCTTGACGCACTGGGACTTCTCGTAAAGGTAGTTCCACACAGCCACAACGTAGGAACACATGACAGATGTAAGACAACTGTAGAGCCTATGATCAAGCCTCAGTGGTTCGTCCGCATGAAGGAGATGGGACAGGCAGCACTTGACATCATCAAGACCGATGAGCTCTCATTTGTGCCTGAGCAGTTTGACAAGACATACATCCACTGGCTTGAGAACATCCGTGACTGGTGTATATCAAGACAGCTCTGGTGGGGACACAGAATCCCTGCATGGTACTGTGACGAGTGCGGCGAGACCATCGTCAGCCGTGAGACACCTACAGTATGTCCAAAGTGCGGATGTACACATCTCACACAGGATGAGGATACGCTCGATACATGGTTCTCATCTGCGCTGTGGCCATTTTCAACACTTGGCTGGCCGGATAAGACACCTGAGTATGAATACTTCTATCCTACAAGCGTGCTTGTAACCGGATACGACATCATATTCTTCTGGGTAATCCGTATGGTATTCTCAGCACTTGAGCAGACAGGCAAGAGCCCATTCAAGCATGTGCTGATCCACGGACTTGTAAGAGACGACCAGGGACGTAAGATGAGTAAGTCACTTGGAAATGGTATTGACCCGCTTGAGGTTATAGATAAGTACGGTGCAGACGCCCTTCGTCTGACACTTATAACAGGAAATGCTCCTGGAAACGACATGCGTTTCTACTGGGAGAGAGTTGAGAATTCCAGAAACTTTGCAAATAAGATCTGGAACGCAACACGTTTCATCATGATGAACATGGAGAAGGCAGATTTCACAAATGTGAAGCTGTCTGACCTGACAATAGCTGACCGCTGGATTCTGTCCAAGGTCAACACACTTGCAAAAGAGATGACAGACAACATGGAGAAGTTCGAGCTTGGTATCGCTGTATCCAAGGTATACGACTTCATCTGGGAGGAGTTCTGTGACTGGTATATCGAGATGGTTAAGCCTCGTCTCTACAACGATGAGGATGAGACAAAGGCAGCAGCACTCTGGACACTTAAGACAGTTCTGATCCAGGCACTTAAGCTTCTTCATCCATACATGCCATTCATCACAGAGGAGATCTTCTGCAACATTCAGGACGAGGAGGAGTCGATCATGATCTCCAAGTGGCCTGAGTACACAGACGAGTGGAACTTTGAGGCTGACGAGGCCGCTGTTGACACTATCAAGGCAGCAGTCCGTGCCATCAGAAACCTTCGTACAGGAATGAACGTACCACCTAGCAGAAAGGCAAAGGTATATGTCGTATCTGCAAAGGAGGACGTGAGACATATATTTGAGTCATCAAAGAGCTTCTTTGCCACACTGGGTTATGCCAGCGAGGTACACGTTCAGGAGGACAAGACAGGAATCGATGAGAATGCAGTATCAACACTGATCCACGATGCCGCTGTATACATTCCTCTTGAGGAGCTTGTGGATATCGACAAGGAGATCGAGCGACTTGAGAAGGAGGCTGCTAAGCTTGCCGGAGAGATCAAGCGTGCATCAGGAATGCTTGCAAATCCAAAGTTCGTTGACAAGGCCCCAGCCGCAAAGGTTGAGGAGGAGAAGGCAAAGCTTGCCAAGTACACTGAGATGTCTGAGCAGGTTGCCGAGCGTCTTGCACAGCTTAAGAAGTAATTATAAGGTCCCGACAGACGGAATTGGCTTTTCGCCTGCCGGGATCTTCGTTTTTATTGTGTCGATGAGACATTTCCTTCATATCATATAACAGAAGAGGTTTTTCTGTCGGTATGAAGGAGGTGGAGAAATGGGATTCACAAGTATTCCCATACGCAACATCATACGTGAAGCTGTTGCAAGGGGCGGCATAATAGTGGATGTCAGGGACCGCGATGAATTTCTGGAGGGACACATCCCCATGGCGGTAAATATTCCATTTGAGTTGATAGAAGCGAGGGAGTATACTCTTCCCAAAAGCAAATATCTGCTGGTATACTGTGCTCATGGGGTGAGCAGCATGAAGGCTGCGCTCATCATGAGCGAGGATGGATACAGAGTTATCAACACGGTGGGAGGCCTGGCGCAGTACAGAGGCCCGCTCACAAGACAGAGATAGAACAAATATACAACCCACAGAAAGGGCAGGAAATGAGTAGAGTAGAACTTATAGCTCCATGTCATTTTGGACTGGAGTCGGTACTGAAAAAAGAAATACTTGATCTTGGATACGAGATAGTCCAGGTGGAGGACGGAAGGATCACATTTGCCGGAGACGAGAGTGCGATTGCAAGGGCAAATATTTTTATAAGGACAGCCGAGCGTATCATGCTTAAATGTGGCAGCTTCAAGGCCGCCACATTTGACGAGCTGTTCGAGGGAACAAAGGCCATCGCCTGGGAGAAGTATCTGACAAGGGATGCAAAATTCTGGGTGTCCAAGGCGACATCAAACAAGAGTGCACTCTTCAGTCCATCGGATATACAGTCTATAGTCAAGAAGGCTATGGTTGAGAGATTGAAGCAGACATACAGAGTGTCATGGTTCACGGAGGATGGCGCAAGCTATCCGGTGAGAGTATTTATATTCAAGGATATAGTGACCATAGCACTTGACACGTCAGGTGTGTCACTTCACAAGAGGGGATACAGAAAGCTGGTTGGAAAGGCTCCTATATCGGAGACGCTGGCGTCCGCGCTGATCATGCTCACGCCGTGGCACAGCGACAGAGTCCTTGTAGATCCGTTCTGCGGAAGTGGAACATTTCCGATAGAGGCGGCCATGATAGGCGCACACATCGCACCGGGAATGGACAGGGAGTTCACGGCCCAGGAGTGGTCCAAGATCTGTGACAAGAAGATATGGTACAATGCGGTGGATGAGGCTCATGATCTCATAGACCGCGATGTGAAGATGAACATACAGGGATATGATCTGGATGGCGATATGGTGAAGTGTGCCATGGAGAATGCCAGGGCAGCAGGAGTGGAGCAGCACATCCATTTTCAGCAGAGGGATGTGAAGGATCTGAGAAATCCGAAGAAGTATGGATTTATAATCACAAATCCACCTTACGGAGAGAGACTTGAGGAGAAGGAGGCTCTGCCTGAGCTGTACAGGACCATCGGCGAGAGCTATAGGAGTCTTGATGACTGGTCAATGTTCCTCATCACATCGTATACGGATGCGGAGAAGTATATCGGCAGAAAGGCCGACAGAAACCGCAAGATATACAACGGAATGATAAAATCATATTTCTATCAGTTTATGGGACCGAAGCCGCCTAAACGAAGGAGAGAAGAAGCTTGAAGAAATTTGTATATATAATTCTGATCCTTGCCATAGGTGCTCTGGCGTATTACGGAACAAAGGAGCCGTCGGGACGTCTGGAGAAGAACGAGGAGGATCAACACGCAGTTTCCGGCATGTCTGAGAAGCTTGCGGGCGATTACAATGAAGCGGGACTCACACTGTATGTAAATGGCAGTGAGGTGGAAGAGGACGAGTACAAGCCGTATGTAAGCAATAATCTTCACCTTATGATGCCGCTGAAGATGCTCAAGGATAAGATGAAGTGCACATACATAGAGTATGTGAATGGCAGTATCG
Organism: Coprococcus sp. TF11-13; assembly: GCF_003481085.1. Classification (NCBI taxonomy): domain Bacteria; kingdom Bacillati; phylum Bacillota; class Clostridia; order Lachnospirales; family Lachnospiraceae; genus Coprococcus; species Coprococcus sp. TF11-13. The sequence goes on from NZ_QUKK01000002.1 coordinate 366,996, forward strand.
TGATCAAGAGGAATGAAGGAGTCGCCAGACTGGTGCTTGATTCCCAGGATGCAGAGCTGGACGGCAAGGACGTGAAGATCGCGGATGCGCCGATAAAGAAGGATGACGAGACATTTGTCCCTATAGAGTATATAGCGGACACGCTTGACTATACATGTGAGTACAATTATGACACAGGCCGTGTATCCCTGCAGAAGGTCGGTGAGGACAGTAAGCTGCCGGCCGCCTACGACATGAGAAAAGAGGGCAGGGTCACAGAGGTCAGAGACCAGGGAGACTCGGGAACATGCTGGGCATTTGCGTCGCTGGCTGCGCTTGAGACAACTCTTATGCCGGATGAAAAGTTGCAGTTCTCTGTGGATAACATGACCATGAACAACGGATTTGGCGTTGAACAGTTTGAGGGTGGCCAGTACAGGATGAGTATTGCATATCTTGCATCCTGGAAGGGACCGGTTCTCGAGAAGGATGATCCGTACGGGGATGACAAGACGAACTCCAAGCTTAAGGCCGTGAAGCATTTGCAGGAGGCGGAGATAATTGACGACAAGAATCTGAAGGCTGTGAAAGAGGCAGTGTACACCAAGGGCGGTGTGGAGACTGCGATATACAGCGATATGATAGATGCCGACAGTAGCTCGGAGTATTACAACGAGGAGACTCATGCGTACTATTATGATGGTTCAGAGGGAATCAACCACGATGTGGTAATAGTAGGATGGGATGACAATTACAGCAAGAACAACTTTAACAAGGCACCGAAGAAAGATGGTGCTTTTATCTGTAAGAACAGTTGGGGAACCGAATTTGGCGAGGATGGATATTTCTATATATCATACTATGATGCGCATATTTGCGAGACCAGTGTTGTGTACACCAGACTTGAGGGTGCAGACAACTACGATAAGATATACCAGTCGGATAAGCTGGGCTGGGTAGGAGTCCTTGGATTTGACCAGGAGGATGCCTACTTTGCAAATGTTTACACGGCAGGCAAGAGCGAGGAGCTCAAGGCTGTGTCATTCTATGCTACTGATGCAAAGACGACATATGAAGTATATGTGGCTACAAATTTTGAGGACACTGACGATCTGGCAAATAAGAAGCTTGTCGCGTCAGGCGAGATGGAGTACGCAGGATACTACACGGTCAACCTAGATGATGTGGTCAAGCTCCCGGATGAAAAGAAATTTGCGGTCATAGTACATATAACCACGCCGGGCAGCAAATACCCGATAGCCATAGAGTATGATGCGGATTCCATGACCGACAGCTTTGACATCTCCGATGGAGAAGGCTATATAAGTCTGTATGGAAATCAGTGGTACAGTGCGGAAAAAGAGAGAAAATGTAACGTCTGCCTCAAGGCATTTACGGATAAGACAGAATAAACAGGAAGTGTATGTAAGCTGTGGGAAAGGAGAACTATTATGGATAAGCTGATATTTGCAACGGGAAATGAAGGAAAGATGAAGGAGGTCCGAATGATACTTGCTGACCTCGGATTTGAGATACAGTCCATGAAAGAGGCTGGGATCGATATAGACATAGTGGAGGACGGACAGACATTTGAGGAGAATGCTCTGATCAAGGCGAGAGCCATCAGCAAGGAGAGCGGATGTCTGGTGCTTGCGGATGACTCAGGACTTGAGGTCGATTACATGGACAAGGCGCCTGGAATATACAGCGCGAGATTCCTTGGTGAGGACACATCGTACAGGATAAAGAACCAGTACATAATAGACAAGCTGGCCGGGGTTCCAGATCCTGAGAGGACAGCAAGATTCGTGTGCGCTATAGCAGCAGTGTTCCCGGATGGAAGCGAGTACACAGAGCGGGGAACCATAGAGGGAATCATAGGCTACGAGGAGCGCGGCGAGAACGGTTTCGGGTATGACCCTATATTTTACCTTCCAGAGCTGGGCAAGACCACTGCGGAGCTTGATCCTGAGGAGAAGAACAAGATCAGTCACAGGGGAAATGCACTGAGACTGATGAAGAACGTCATCAGAGCGCACAGGGAGAGTAAGTGAGAATCAGGAATAAATAAGTTAATGATCAGTGGGATCGATGGATTCTCGTTAGGAGGAATAGATGAAAGTACTGATAATAAGTGACACTCATGGCAAGAGTAGCTGCTTAAAACAGATACACGATATAGTTGGCGACGTGGACATGCTGATACATCTCGGAGATGTTGAGGGAGATGAAAAGCTGATACATGACCTGTTTGACTGTGAGATCCACATGGTGAGGGGCAACTGCGATTACAACCCGGAGCTCCCGATATATGACGAATTCAACATCGGAGATAAGAGGGCATTTATAACGCATGGACACAGGTATGGTGTGAACAGCGGTATTTCATATCTGGAGGAGCTTATCGACACGGAAGGATATGACTTCGTAATGTATGGACACACCCACCGCCGTGACCTGACGAGCTACAAGGGTTCATATATAGTGAATCCGGGAAGTCTGGCTCTGCCGAGGGACAACCGGATTGGAACGTATATGCTGCTTGATTTTGACCAGCACGGAACGCCTTTCTTTGCGGAGAATGAGCTGCCGAGGGTAGAGTCGAATGTGTCAAGTTTTCGAAGAAAATTTGACATGTAGCATCAGCCCTGCCGAAGGTAGCTTTAAATGGCTGATGTTCCATACCGGAGGAGAAGAAGAGGAAGAAGTTTTTTGAGGATCTGTGGGGATAGAGCAGATATAAAGGTAGTATAATTGGTGCCGGGCACTTCATTGTGATGTAGGTGTCCGGCATTTTTGAGTATGGGAAGGGGGATACTTGTGGAGTTTGGATTTTGCAGTTTGTATGGGAAAGATGATAAGGGGATAAGCAATTTTTTTAAGGAGGCAAATAACAGGGATGTCCTGGGACTTAGACCTATGAACAACAGGATCTCGGAGATACTGTTTCCAGAGTGCACGACACTTATGCCTAATCTGGTATATATCTATTATCTCAACGCTATATATCATGTACTTAAAGAAAAGGGATCAGAGGATGATGTTGATTATTATGAAAGGATGATCAGTCACCATATAGTTGAAAAACATCGTGAAGAGTGCAAAGGAAAGGGATTCTTTGACGATGCAAAGGACCGCGCTTACAAGAAATATAAGAATAAGATGAAGATGCTGCATTATCTGGACGAAAAGTATTCAATAAATGGTGTATGCTTATTGGATATATTGAGAGAGACAGACCGATATAGATTTGTGAAAAATGTGATAGATAATGTTGAAGTTGGTTCGGATGTAGAAGATCTCACAGATTATGAAAAGGGCTGTATCTATAGCCCGGGGAAATTGGATGAAATAGAGAAACTGGATTATATAAGGCGGGTGTTGATGCCGGATGATAGCCGAATATGCAGATATTCATATACATCGAATATTATCACCAGTTTCCTTGGATTTAAAAAAGCACCTATATCAAATGAAAAAGATGTACTAAAGGAAGATTCTGTATCAAAAATATATAAAAAAGGTAAAGAGGGTAAATTCAAATATGAAAAACTTGAAGATTTACTTGAAGAGTTAAAAATAAAACAAAATAGTAAGAGCCTTTATGAATTTGAAGAAATTGACAATTATGGCGAGAGTATTGTAGGGATAGATAATGGATTTCGTATGTATGAATATCTTCGCCAGTCCCAGATATATTCTATTATCCAGTATATTGCCAAGCTCAGTTATAAAAGGCTGCTGTTCCGCAGAGATGACGATAAACGTAAAGCATATGAAGAAAAAATCAGATCTGAGATCGCAGCGTATTTCAAGATCTGCAATAAAATAAACGGAAATTACTGGAAAAGTAAATATGAAAAATGTAAAGGTTTTATCGGTCATGGAGAAAACGGGGATTTAGAAGAATGCTGGAATTTTATAAATGAGATAACCCAAAAATTGAAGAACGTAGATATAAAAGACATAAATACAAGTGATATAGAGAAAATTGCCGGGAGCGTGGAGGAAAGAGAGAAACACGTGCAGGGGGCTGCATCAAAATTAGGCACTAATCTAAGAAATATAGAGGACACAGAGGATTATATAGACACATTCAGGTGGGAGTATCGTCCTACAGAAAGTCAAAACAGATATCCGGGAACCATAACCATGTGTGTAAGCTATTATATATCAGAATTGTTTTATAATTATATAAAATGGGAGTAAATATGGAAAATACAGAGGATATATATTTATTGGACAAGCTTTGTCCACCAAAGGGATACGAAACAGTGGGTGCATTGTTATGCACATATAGTATTGATGCAAAAGCATTGTTGTCGGCACTGTTATATATGAGGGATATACCAGCAAAGGGGATGGACAGTGGTACAAGTCTGTCGATCACAGAGCGGTTGAAGATGCTGTTCGATAAAGGTATCGAGGATATGAAATGGATGGAGAAACACATAGGATTTGTATGTAATAATGGCTATGATAAGAGCTCGGCCTCCACGATGTATCAGTACACAAGACGGTTTACGGCGTATTACACGATTCCGCTTGGAGAGCGCGATCACAGCTTCCATCCCAAAATGTATCTGGTGAAGTTTGAGAAAAAAGATAATACGGCGGAGGGGGCAGATACACTGTTCCGATTGATCATAGGCAGTATGAATCTGGTGAATTCGCACAACAAGGAATTTGCGGCATGTATGGAGCTTGAAGCGTACAGAGAAAAGGACGTGCCTGAAACAGACAGGGACAAATATGTAAAACTGAAAGGCACAAAAGCTGATATATCAGGTGCGATAGATAGATTGTTTGGATATGAAAGAGAAAACGGCAGATCGGATAGTCCATATATCGACAACCGGAACATAGGCAAGGTCATAGAGAATCTTGCTGTGGACTCATATTACTTTAAAAAGGATGAACTTCCGGAGATCACAGCATTTGGGAGCGGTTGCCCGGATCCGGAATTCAAAAATATGCTAAAAGGGGCAGACCACATTTTTTCTCCGTTTTTATCAGAAAGTTTTCTGAGAGAATGCCCAAAGAAAACTAACATATATACTATGGAAAATGAACTGACAAAGCTGGGGTATGAACGTTGTGCTGAAAAGCAGATAGTGGAGGATGATGACAAAACTGACAGCCGCCAGTTCTATGTGTATGAGATAGAGGAGAATCAGGTAAACAGAAAACCATCAAGTTCACATTTTAAGGCATATCTGTCAGATAAAGATCAATGGGTTTATGTGGGATCACTGAATTTTTCCAACAGAGCATTTGAAAATAACAGAGAACTGGTGGTGAAGCTTCAAGATATAACGGAACAGCGGTATGACTGTATAAGGACAGCGTTTCAAGAAGATTATAGACTGTATACATATAGAAAAATACCCAAGGTCAATGGATCTGAAGAGCATGAACTCGATATAGATAGTGAGTTTAGGAAATTGGCACTACAGATAAGCCAGATGTATGCTGTGAAATTCAGCCAAAGTGATAATTATACGCTGACCGTTTGCAGGACCGGGATTGCGACGGCGCAAGAGAAGGATAATGTCGGTGAGCTGATCACTTCGATCAATGAGGGACTGACTACTTTGGGAAAATATATAGCAAGGCAAAATATTTTAGAAGAAAATAAATGTGAGAGAGATGAAAACGGTGAAGACGAACATATATCTATAAAGATATGTCCTGTCGATTATCCGGAAAGAAGTGAGAATCTGCTAAAAATCACATTTGCGGATGAGATATCGGAAGATCCCAATTCTGATGTTCTGGAGACGGATATATCCTGGTCAGGACTTAACAGGAGAAAAGCGGGGCAGCAGTTTATACTGACACTTGAATATAAGAACAAAGAATACGCTCGGGCAAACATACATATATGCTGGTGTGCTCAGCCCAATGATAATGATGGAGACGAGACAGACGCGGCAGATAATCTGTTAGATGTGCAGAGAATATTGATATATGAGAAAATAGCAGGTTTGTTATGCAGCAGAAATTATAAAGACAGCAGTATAGATAAGTCGGAGAATAATTCTGATGATTCAGGAAGCCGACTGGGCGTTAAGGAGTATGAGCGCTATGTAAGAAACTGCATTCCTACGTTGGAAGAGCTGATTCAAAGATGTATAAACGAGAAGAAAAGTCTGGATTCAGTCTTAACAGGATATGAGAATCGGGTGAAGTCTATATATGAAATGTATGCGCTTCGAAACAGAGGTATGTCGCAGGAGGAACAGGCAGAAATAGCATGTATGGATAAAAAGCTGGTTGAAAATATGATAGCGCAATTCGAATGTTTAAAAGGGGAAATCGGATATGACGGACAAAGGTGAAATTGAATATACAGATTATCAGAAGCGTGCGATAAGAAGGATCGTTGACAGTTATATTGGAGAATGTACCAGCGGAAGATTTCTTCTTGCAGATGAGGTGGGCCTTGGAAAGACTATTATTGCGAGGGGCGTCATCAGGTGTCTTATGTGTAAACTCCTTGAGCAGGAAATTGCCGGCAAGTCTGAAACAGAGATAAGAGATGTGGTGGAGGAGCATTATTATTATTTTAATGTCATTTATATATGTTCCAACACGAATATTGCCAAGCAGAATGAGGAGAAATTGGGCCTTGATAAAAATAATGACAAAGAATGGATGAACCGCGCCAGCTGTCTGTCGGGAAAAGTGCTTCAGATAGAATGCGAGAATATTTACACATTAAAATTTAAAACTGGCAGTAATTCATCAGGTTATGAAGTGGAATTTCGAGAGGTACTTCAGGATTATTGCAATGTATATGGAAAAGACCACACATATGAATCTCTGGGCAGGGTCAATGCATTGGAGACCAGACTTAGAATATTGCCAATGACACAGAGAACTTCTATTGATATAAAAGGAACGGGCAGAGCAGAAGAGAGAAAGTTTCTGTATAATAGGATACTGGCTTTTTCGGATCATGAAAAAATCAATTTATCAGAGGAGCTTGAAAAAAATAAAGATTTTACGAAGCTGAGGGAGCTGTACAGGACCAAGTGCGAGAGTGATGAAGAGTTTAATAAAGCATGTAGTATTATCAGGGATAGCCGTAATGGTGATGAATATGAAATAGAAAACTTTTATAATACCTGGCAGATCGTAAGGAAAGGCTTTGCGGAGATCACGATGGACTGGCTGGACTGCGGGCTGGTTATTATGGATGAATTCCAAAATTTCAAGGAGATCATAGGTCAGGCTTCAGATTATGAGGAAAGTATCATAAGAAAGGTTCTGGAACAGGAGTCTGATGGGGAAGACAGAAATCCATATGTTCTGATGTTGTCTGCAACTCCATTTAGGATGTATATGAGTAAAAATGCAGATCAGGATGAGACGGATACAGATACAGCAGGCACGGAAAATGCAAGTATATATGATGTGTGCCGCTTCCTTGAAAAAGGAGGGGGAACAAATGGTATGTCTGTAATTTCAAGTTCCCTTGAGGCTTATAAGACTGCACTTGAAAAATATTCACGATCAGATAGTGAGAGTAAGGAACAGGTTCTGGAAAAGAAAAACGCCTTTGAGAGACAGATGGGATCAGTGTTTACCAGAATGGAGAGGATCAATGTGCTGCGTGAGCTGAGAGAAGACAGCACAGACGCTGGAGATGCTGATAAACAGGAGATCGGATGTGGTGGGATCAAAGCTCTTCTTGATTATACGAATGAGCTTGTTGAATATGATACAGGCAATGGCAGGTATCATATAGGTACAGGTACAGCGACAGCATATGCTGAGAGAATCCCATATGTTCTCTCGTTTATGAATCGAGGGAACAAACAGGCCGGCGGCGATGATGGCTATAAAATTAAAGGCAATTTTGATAAGGATGTTGACGCTGGAAAAATAAGATATAAAAATAATTCAAAATGTTATATTCTTGAAGATGATTTTAAAGATATGTCCAAAACACTTGGGGAATGGCATGGAGTTTATGAGAAGGTGTTGGAGTATATTCTGGACATAGAATCTCTGGATATCGATTCTATGCTGAAATCCGGTAAGTATAATGGCATGACAAGGGAGGATGTACTTCTGAATCATCCAGGAGCAGCCAGACTTCTGTGGGTTCCTTCTGTGGTCGGTTGGAAAGAGCTTAAAGGTGCATTTGCAGAGCACAAAAACTTTGGCAAGACCATTATGTTCTCAGACAGAGTTGTTGTACCGAGAGCTATGGCAGGACTTATCAGCCGGGAAGTGACACGGAGACTTATCTGGTGGATATTGAAACAGGAACAGGATAAGAGTATTACGGAGAAAGAACTTCAGGATTTTCAAAAAAGTGTCGAAGAACTACTGAAAAAAAGACTGGGGCTGGTAACTGTTTATGGGGAAAATCAGGAATGGGATAATAATGGCGATGAAGGTATAATAAAAATAAAAAGTGTTGGAAGGATATTTACAACATCAGAGTCAGGTTTGTTTGCCGTGTGGTCTGAGATGGGATTGCCGGTAAAGAGGAATGAATATGGTTCCGTCCTTAGAGATAATAATGGCACTTTACAGATAGATGAGAATAGTCTTAGACAGTCTATACTTGATTATTGTGAAGAAGGAAAGCTTCGGTATGTATTGCAAGAGCTGAAATATATAGGGAACACGGCATTCTTGTCAGATTGCCATAATGTACATAAGGCAACCAAAATCAATATTACATTGTATGAACATACAAAAGATGGCAGACTTCAGATATCCAGGACAGGCAATGAGCAGAAAAGGGCGGAAAGTCGCGTAGAGACATATTATGCGCGATGTATAGGAAGCAGTAATGACGACGATAAAGTGAGTAGTATATCCAATCTTCAGGCTGCGTTTAACTCGCCATTTGCGCCATTTGTATTTGCTACGACCTCTATAGGTCAGGAGGGACTGGATTTCCATAATTATGCGGATCGAATAGTACATTTGTCTATTCCAGCCAATCCTACTGATTTTGAACAGAGAGAAGGCAGAATAAACAGGTATAATTGTCTTGCGGTGAGAAAGGCTGTTATGGAATGGTATGGCAATAAAGAGGAGACCAGGATATGCACTGATGATATAACAAAGCTTCTGGATAATGCATTTGAGGCTGCAAAGGCTTCGTTGTGCGAAGAAGGCAATCAGAAATTAAATTGTGGCATTATACCACACTGGCTTGTTGCCAGAAAAAGAGATGGAAATAAGCTTGAGGTGGCTGGAATAAAAAGACTGGTGCCGTATTTCTACAACTCATCTATGATGGAGAAGTATCATAATATGCTCAAGCTGCTTCAGTTGTACAGATCTGTTATTGGACAGGCGGATGCAGACGAACTGCTGGAGAGACTTATGGTCAACAAAAAAGAGGCAGATGTGCAGGAGTTATATGTAGATTTCTCTCCGTACAATGAGCGGTTGCAGAATTAAGATGACGATAGAGACTGATAGAAAAGGACAGGTAAAATGATATGAAGAAACACGATATAGTTGAAGGTGTGATAAACACATATGAGTTCCCAAACAAGGGAAGCTTTCATATGGATGACAGAAAAGTAACAGTTAAGGGTGCGATAAAAGGACAGAAGGTGAGCTGCCGTATAACCAAGCTGAAGAAGGGCAAGGCGGACGGAAGGCTCCTTGAGGTCCTTGAGAAATCGGAGCTTGAGGATGCTTCACCGGTTTGTTCGCATTTTGGTATGTGCGGTGGTTGCAGCTACCAGACGCTCAGCTATGAGAATCAGCTGAAGGTGAAGGAGGAGCTTGTCAAAGGGCTTCTTGACGGTGTGATCGATGGTGAGGCTCATCCTTATGAGTGGCAGGGGATAATTGCATCTCCTGTGACAAAGGGATACAGGAACAAGATGGAGTTCTCATTTGGCGATGAGTACAAGGATGGTCCGCTGGCACTGGGACTTCACAAGAAGAACAGCACGTACGACATCGTACAGATGGATGACTGCTATATAGTAAATGATGATCTGAACAAGATAGTGAAATATACTGTCCAGTTCTGCAAGGAGGCGGGACTCCCATATTACAAAAAGATGCAGCACGAGGGGCTTCTGCGCCATCTGGTTATCAGACGTTCGGCGACAAATGGCGATCTGCTGGTGAATCTGGTGACAACCACCCAGAATCTGGCGGCTCTCGACCTTGATGCATACGTGAAGGGGCTGTTGGAGCTGCCGCTTGAGGGAAAAATCGCAGGAATCCTCCACACGGAGAATGACTCCATGGCGGATGCGGTCATCAGTGACAGGACAAATCTGCTATACGGAACAGAGTATATATATGAGACGGTCCTCGGACTTCAGTTCAAGATATCGCCGTTCTCGTTCTTCCAGACAAATACAAAGAGTGCAGAAAGGCTCTATGACAAAGCGCGTTCATATGTGGGTGACACAAAGGATGCCGTCATATTCGACCTCTACAGCGGAACCGGAACGATAGCCCAGCTTCTTGCGCCTGTCGCAAAGAAGGTCATCGGTGTGGAGATAGTCGAGGAAGCTGTGGAGGCTGCCCGTGTGAATGCCGGGCTCAATGGCCTTGACAACTGTGAGTTTATTGCGGGGGATGTTCTTAAGGTCATAGATGACATAGAGGAGAAGCCGGATTTCATAGTTCTTGATCCGCCTCGTGATGGAATCAATCCTAAAGCTTTGACGAAGATCATCAACTATGGTGTGAAGGAGCTTGTGTACATCAGCTGCAAGCCTACATCACTTGCCAGGGATCTGGTGACTCTGCAGGAGAACGGATATTTCGTGACTAAGGCATGCGCTGTCGATCAATTTCCGGGTACTGTTCATGTAGAGACGGTTGTCTTGCTTTCCAAGGGCGAAGTCGACTCGAAAAAGATTCGGGTTGAGTTCTCTTTGGAAGATATGGATATGTCCGAATTTCAGGATGGGGCAACCTATCCGCAGATCAAGGAGTATGTGTTGGAGCATACCGGGTTAAAGGTGTCCAACCTCTATATCTCACAGATTAAACGAAAATGTGGGATTGGGGTTGGTAAGAACTATAATCTGCCGAAGTCCGAGGATTCCAGACAGCCCCAGTGTCCGCCGGAAAAAGAGAAAGCAATCCGAGAAGCATTCAAATATTTTGGGATGATCTAACATCCCGCAAAATGGAGGTTTCTTATGGATAGATTGATTTCTTGTGAGTTTAACATGGATACCGCTTGTGTGGAACTGAAATTTTTAGATGGCAGCATGATTGCCATTGATACCATCGCCGTGGAGAATGAGGTTGCTGACAATATGTATCAACGGTCAGAACTGGATTATCTAATCTACAATGATCCGGTTGGATATGCAGACTTGATCTTGAACGGTGATCCCGAAATTTATCTAAAAACTGTAACTGAATGTAAACCCTTAGATTAAAACTCAGCCCTCTGCCTTTTCCTTGGCAGAGGGCCGTTTTTTGCTTAACAGTTATTGAGCATCCCTTAATTGCTCTACAACACTGCATTTCGCTGCATTGTCATACATCATGCAAGGAATCAGCCACCCCAGCAGAAGAAATACCGGAATTGTCAGCAGGACAGGCAGAATGGTGAATCGATACTCAAAGAACCAGAACATACTGCCCAGCATTTTTCCTGCAAGAGGTCCCACCGCCAGCGACAGAATAAAGGCCGCCGATACGGAGGACATTGCGTAAAACAATCCCTCGTAGATCAGCATGGTTTTGAGCTGCCGGTTCGTCATTCCTACAGCCTGAAGCACAGCAAATTCACGGCGGCGGGAAAGAATACTGGTCATCATGGCGTTGAAGAAATTTAAGAGTCCCACCAGCCCGATGATAGCACAGAGGATACCACCTACCAGAAGGAACATCTGCCGGAACTGAGCAAACTCAGAGCGAGCCGTGGCCTTGCTTTCATACATCAAGGGTGAAAACTCACCGGCAGTGAGCTTCGATAGATATTGCTCTGCTTCGGCCTCGTCTGCGTCGTCTGCTGTGTCGAACAGGTAGAGCATCGGAATGGCCGCACCGCCGCTGTCCCTCTGTGCGGTATCCACAGACAAAACTGTCTCATATCCAATACCACCATAACGATAACTCATGGAATACGGAAGCTCTACCAAGGCGCAGACCGTGTACTCTACATCTCTGGCTCCATACAGTTTTTCCTGAAAGTACTCCTCCGGTGTATCTTCGGTGCGGAGTTCCCCGGTGCGGCTGTCGATATATTTCACATCGTCCGCATAGGTGGCGGTGATCGTGTCTCCCACCTTGGGGTAGTATTCAGGATTGGGCAGATTACCGTAGTCATCTAAGGAAACCGCAATGGCAATAGCGTTATTGTTTGACTCCAGCATAGGAGAAATATCTCCGTCGAACACTTGCAGCTTGTCAAACAGGCTGTTATCCAGAGCCTCGATTCTGGTATCTCCCATCACCATATCGCCCCGGTGCTCCATGCGGCTCATATGGCTGTCCAACTGCTCAGCACTTTCGTACCTTGCATAGTCCTGCCGCAGAGCATCCTCCGTCATCCAAAGATATACGGGTTTTCGCACAGCATATCCCGTGCCGGAAAGACTGGACTTTGTGTTTGCTGCGATCTCTTCGATCTGTTCCGGCGTGATGAATTCATCTGCCGAGTTGTAACGGAAATAGTCGGGCGTGCTGACGATAAAATCGGCGCAGGTCATGAAGGATACATACTTCTCCATGCTGAAGCCGCCCACAAAGGCACACAGTGCATTGAACAGCGTCACCGACAGTGCCAGAGACACCACCACCAGCACCGTCTTTTTTTTGTTTCGTCCCAGATTGGCAAAGGCCATCTGATGGAGCTTCGCTCCCCGGGTGCTGCGCTGTTTTTTCTTGGTCTGCATCGCATCTGTATATTTGGTAGCCTCCACCGGAGAAACCCTGGCTGCCATTTTCCCGGGCTTGGAGCAGGACAAAAGCACCGTCAGCAGGGCAAACAGCACGGAGCCAACAAAGATCACAGGCGAAGTGCTGATGGTGGTGATGCCTGCATCCAACTGGGTGGAGCGCAAGACAACAGGCACCAGAACAGCGCCAATGCCATAGCCCAACAGCAGCCCCGCCGGAATGCCGATCAGACAAAGCAGAAGTGCCTGCTGGCGAATGATGCGTTTGAGCTGCCGGGGCGTTGTGCCAATGGTTTTCAGAAGCCCGTAAAACCGGATATCCCCCGCAACAGAGATCTGGAAAATGTTATAGATGATAAGATACCCGGTGAAAATCACCAGCAGCAAAAAAGCTGCTATGGCGATCACAAGTTCCGGATCGAGATGCGACTCCAGCTGGGATGAGGTATATCCCCAGTTGACGCCGATCCGGACGCTGTTGGGATCGGTATAGCTGTCCCATGTGTAGCCGAGATCGGTATCCACCTGCTCCATCTGCCCTTGAATGTTTGTACTGGAAGCCATCATGACATTCAAATCGGTGCGGAAAGGCTGTAAACCTGTTTTCACTGCCTGCGCTTCGATGTCATCTGCGTAATCACGGCTGATGTTGATGTAATGAACAGGCATTAGTTCATCATAGTCCCAATAGCCCACCAGCGTAAAGGTATCTGTTACAGTAAAGGCGGTTTGATCCTTGTCCGTAATGGAATAGGAAACCGTGACCTCGGCGCCCAGCTCCGGCGTTACGCCAAGCAGCTGCAACGCTGCCGTATCCATGGCTACCTCTTTGCCGCTTTCGGGCATCCGTCCGGTAGTAGGGGTTGCATAGCTCCATTTAGTGCAGTTGGCATCCATGTAGCTGATCTCTGCAGGGGTTTTGGAAAAGACACCCTCCGCAGTGATACCGATTACCTTCCGTACCCCCGCAGCCTTCACCTTTGGGTGGGCAGCGATACGTTCCGCCTGCTCGGGGGAAACATCCTTAAAGGTACCGTGTGCATAGCCACCTACCTGCCGAAACTGGTAGGTTTCATAACTGGCGTTCAACGACAAGACAATGGTGAACATGGACGTAAATAGCAGCGTTGTCAGTGCAATGGCAAAAATAGCGATCAGATTGCGGCGACGGTTCGCATAAAGAGATTTTAAGCTGAGCTTTCGAATACATTTTCTGTTTTTGACATTCATCGTAGCCACCTCCCGTTAGTTCTGGGAGACGATCCGACCATCTTCGATACGGATAATGCGGTCTGCCATCTGCGCAATTTCTTCGTTGTGAGTGATCATTACGATTGTCTGGGCGAACTTTTGACTGGTGACTTTCAAAAGGCTCAATACATCCTGGCTGGTTTTGGAATCCAGATTGCCGGTGGGTTCATCTGCCAGAATGATAGCGGGTGCTGCCGCCAGCGCACGGGCAATGGCTACTCGCTGCTGCTGACCGCCGGAGAGCTGATTGGGCAGGGCATCCAGACGATCATCCAGCCCAAGTGTCTGTACAATTTGCTGTACGAAATCCTTATTGACCTTGCCACCGTCCAGCTCAATGGGTAGAACAATATTTTCATACACATTCAGCACCGGAACAAGATTATATGCTTGGAACACAAAGCCGATTTTCCTGCGGCGGAAGATGGTCAGCGCTTCCTCCTTCAGGGAGAAAATATCCTGTCCGTCCACCATGACCGTGCCACTTGTAGGGCGATCCAGCCCGCCCAGCATGTGCAGTAGCGTGGATTTGCCGGAGCCGGATGTGCCGACAATTGCAACAAATTCGCCCTTCTTTACACTTAAATCAACTCCATCCAACGCATGAACTGCGTTATTGCCGGAGCCATAAATCTTTTTCAGGTTTTTTGCCTGTAAAACTTCCATAAATGAGTACCTCCATGAAAAAATCTGTATGTATGAAAGGAAATCATCCTTTGATACATACAGATTATCGCATAGGAATCTTTCCACATTCTTTCCGGCGGAAAATGAAATCTAACAGTTTTGATAGAATTGTTGTTATTTCGGCAGAAATATGGAAAACGTACTTCCTTTTCCCGGAACGGAAGCAATCTTGATATACCCCCCCTCGCCGGATATGATCTGTCGGGCAAGGTATAAGCCGATGCCGACCCCTTCCTGCTCCTGAACCGCCTTTGAGCGGTAAAAGCGAGCAAATATCTTCGCTTGCTCAGTTTCCGGTATGCCTGAACCGGTATCCGATATATCGATCCTTGCAAACATTTCGTAACTTGCGGCAGAAATCCTGATTGTGCCATGCTCTGTATATTTGATGGCGTTGTCTACGATATTCGCCAGCGCTTCCGCTGTCCATTTGAAGTCGAATACAGCAAAAGCATCTGTATCCTGCATTTGCAAAGACAATCCTTTTTCAGAAGCCGTGGCAGTATATTGTTCTACCACACTTTCAAGCAGCGGCTGCAGCGCTGCTTGCTGAGGGGAGAGTGAAATGATCCCGTTTTCCAGTCTGGAAAGCTTTACGAGAGAATCAATCAGAAATCGCAGCTTTTCCGATTGTTTGTACAGCGCCTCCACATTTGCCTTCGCCGATGCAGGCATAGTTTCCTCCATCAGAAGCTCGCTGTATAACAGCAGGTTTGCAATCGGCGTTTTTGTCTGGTGGGAGATGTCCGCAATCAAGGTTTTGATTTTGTCTTTTTCCTGCGCTATGTTTTGAGAAGATGCTTCTGCGGCGGAAAGATAGTGCGCAAACTTCGTTTCCAATGCAGATAGCCGGCTTTCATCAAAATTGGTTTCAGAAAAGGAGCCGGTCATGGCAGCGTCCAGCATCCTTTCGATTTCTTCCATCGTTTTTCTGATCTTCCTCCGCTCCCATAATACAGCAGCTATCGCCGCCAGAAAACATAGCAGTATGATCACAATGCCGGTTTTATTCATCTTTTGTCACCCAGCTATAACCGATTCCGTAGATGGTTTTAATGTATTTCTGTGCACCAAGCTTATCCCTCAGACGCTTGATCGTAACAGACAAAGCATTTTCATCCACATATTCTGCGCCATCTGTCCAGATCCGGTCGACAAGGTCTCCACGGGTCATGGTTCGACCACGGTTTTCAACAAGCAGACGCAGTAATTTTTGTTCTGTTTTACTCAATTCCACTTTTGAATCTCCCACATAAAAGGTCATAGACTCAAAGTCAAAGTGAAATAGATCCATATGGAACGGCGCATTTTTATGGTTTGACGCTTGCTTTCGCAGTTGGGTATTCACCCTTGCACGCAAAACCGAAAGAGAAAAGGGCTTGGTAATATAATCATCAGCGCCTCTCTCCAGTCCGTCTACGATGTCCAGATCGGTGTCGTTGGCAGTCAGCAGAATAACAGGAATTCCGGGCAGGTTTTCCTTGACCTCCCGAAGCAGCTCAAGCCCGCTGCCATCCGGCAGATTGATATCCAGCAGGATCAGGGATACACCGCCGCAAAGAAGCTGTTCCTTCGCCGTTTTTAGGTCTTGGCAGGATATAATCTGACGGTCATCTGCTTTCAGTGCTTTACTTAAACCCTGATTCAACCCTATATCATCTTCAATAATCAATAATTGTTCCATGTATCTCACTCCCTCGTTATTCAAAGGCCACCATTATTTCCTTGGGTAATTTTTCGTTCTCACAGTTCAGAAGATAGGCGATTGCTCTGCTTGCAAATTTGTTTGTTTTCACTGTATCCCAATCGGTAAGCAAAATGACCTCTGCCTTTCCGTTCTCAAAATCTAATGATATTTCGCCCCATTCGCCGTCGCAGTCTGCCTGATATTCGTAGATTGCGGCGGCGATTTTCTTTTTTCGCTTGGTCTTGGATTTCTGTTTTAGCCGGACTGCATGGATTGCGCCCTCGGCAACCAACAATTCCGTCAACTTGTCCACTGCTTTTCGGTAGGCTCGTTCTGCACCGCTGGCTGTACTGCCCTCAAACATAACCGCCAGTTCTTCAAAGGTGGGGCGGTCTTTCCATGAGCTGACACGCCCACAAGTCATGCAAATTGCTAACCGTTTTTCGAGCAAGGTCTGTTCCCGGTAATTCAGTTTCTCAAATGCCTGCTGCACCTTTTCTGCTTGTATGCCGTTCCAGAGGATATCGGTATAGTTCCAGCTATCGTCAAGGGCTACATCCTCGCCTATTTCCTCGCCATCCTCGTCTGTTACATAGAATGGCTGCTGATTGCGGATACCTCGCACAACTTTCAGATAGTCTTCGGCAAGAGCAAGATCACAGTTGTATTTCTTGGAAAATTCGTTGACCGCATCCTTGGTATTGTGGTACAGCCAAGCCATTGACCGCACCATTTTGTAATTGGTCAGAGAGGACACCGACCATTTTTCTTCACCCATGCGGAAACGGAGCATAGCATCCCGGATGAACGGGAAAATGTATGTAGCATACTCTGCACCCTTGGCAAGGTCATAGTCCATCAGCTTTTGGAGCATTTGCTCCCGGCAGGAGAGCTTTATATCTATAAATCGGTCTGTGTCATACAGATCGCCGCCATCCACACCGAGAAAGTCTTTGATGCGCTTGTTAAGCTGCGGCTCGTAGTGGTGTAGGAAGAATGAGAAATATATCAAATTCTTTTCCTGCAAGGCAGACAGGATATATTCGTTCAGACTGCCCACCGCTGGCGGCTCCGGTTCCAGTTGGAAGATGCGCTCTGCCACATAGGGAATGATGCCGTTAACAGACTGATTGACAGGGTGTTTCAGTATGTATCCGGTCATATTCCATGTAAAATCATTCAGCATAGCGCACCTCCTTTCGGTTCTTTCTCTATCAATATCGACAGTAATTATGCATCGAACTTTTTGTTAGTAGTATTATTTTCGTCGTCCATCATATCACTTAGCACGGCAAAAGCTTGGCTCAGCGGCACAGCCTTAGAAGTCCAGTTTTTCAAACTAAACAAGTTGGAAGATTCATCAAACACATCAAATTCGTCTGTCCCATCAGTGATTTTCTTCAAGTACAACATTTCTATCAAATACAAAGCTCCCAAGATATTTAGTACATTCTCCTGCTTTGCTTGCTTCAACTGCTCATAGCGGTTGTGCTTGACATCTGTAAATGCTCCCCACCATTGCAACGACTGTGCGGGCTGGGTAATATCCCAATTCATAAACGGTTGTATTTCGATATCGTATTCCTGTACACTGATTTTTTGATTTTTTATATCCGGTGTGTTGGTCAAAATATACTGTGCATAGTCTGCAACCGTTTTTCGATCCGTTGTATTGAAACC
The DNA here is from genome assembly GCF_003481085.1 of Coprococcus sp. TF11-13. Classification (NCBI taxonomy): domain Bacteria; kingdom Bacillati; phylum Bacillota; class Clostridia; order Lachnospirales; family Lachnospiraceae; genus Coprococcus; species Coprococcus sp. TF11-13. The sequence goes on from NZ_QUKK01000002.1 coordinate 385,143, forward strand.
GCAAAACTCTTTGAATACAGTATCCAACTCTGCCCCTATGGCTTGAATTAAGAGGGCATATCCGTTAGAAAATGCATCAAAATTGTCCTCATGTAGTTCTACAAACTCTATTGATTCAACAAAACGCTTTTCGAGCATTAAGTAGTATTTCCAATGATTCTGACTAAGTTCTTTTCTATTCATGTTTGTCCCTTTCTTTGTATATTTTTGCACTTGCTTCCTTTTTCAAAGCCGCCTGGTCCATTTCTTTTTCATAAACTCCCTTGGCATAGGCTACATTGCTCAATGCCCGGAGCATTTTATCTTTTGCCAGCTTTTTCATAACCTCCGCAAGATCAGTGGCCAGAGTACCACGCTTCACATAGCGGTTTATGGTATTCAGTCGCTTTTCATAAATCTGTTTTACCGGGTGATCGTCCGCAAGCTCCCGTTGTTCTCTGCCTTTCAGGTTGCCGATCTGCCGACAGGTGCGGCGCAGCTTGTCGCCCGGTGCAAACCCACCACAGTATTTGGTGTGCCTTGCATTGGTGGTGAGGAACCATTTGCCGCAGATTTTGCATTTCTTCGGGGCATGGCCGACACATAAACCCTCAAAGAGATCAGAACGGAACATTCCCACAAAGGAGACATAGTGCATCCGCTTGACGAGCTTTGCAACTTTTTCGCCGGGAAGGATGACCGATACATACTGAACGGAATTGTTCAGGGTAGACATCCAAGCATTGCACTCTGTGATAGAAAACTCCGGCGGGAAATAGCTGCCGAACATTTTTGCAAAGCCCTCTGCGGTGCGGTCTGCTTCGTTGCCGTCTGATTTTTCTGCAAAATCAAGCATGGCCGTTTGGTATTCCCCAAGGGAGTATGCCAGATGCCCGAAAACTGCGGTATAGCGTTGGAGCATGATTGCTTCGGCATAGTTCTGAATTTCTTCAAACTGCAAGGAATTTGTTGCGGCTTTTGTGGCAAACTCCACATATTTCAGCGCATTGTCTACAGTAAAGACTTTTTCAATCCGTTCTCTGTGCTTTGGTATATCCATATAGGAGAACGACGGAGTTTCGCTGAGAATATCCAACATCGCCAGAGTAGCTTTCCTTGCAATAGGACAGAGTGCAGAAGCATCCTGTCCGGCGTTTAATATTCCAAGCAGCAGATTGATTTTCTCGCATTGCTCGTTCATCTTTGCGATGGTATCCGCAGGGACATTCAGCGCATCACAGGCAAGAGTGCCGACAGGAAGTGTTTTTCCCTCATATATGACCGTATCCTGCCAGAAATCCAATGTCATCAATTCTTGGTTCATGCTTACCTCCTGTCCTGTTTTTTCACTTTCTTAATTGTATCATGCTAATGTAAAGAAATCTACATCTATCAATAAGTTGTCCTGTTTTTTGAAACGGAGTTGTCCTCCGATTAGCCTGTTTTTTGAGAAATCCGTCATAACCATAATAGAAGGAGCGAAGCACCTGCCAATCACGGTGGGTGTTTCGTGCTTTCTGAATACTATGAACGGAGGTTTTCTATGACGATCTATGAAACCATCAAAGCGGCAATCAGTGTCAAGCAAGCCGCCGAACACTACGGGCTGAAAGTCAACCGAAACGGTATGGCTTGCTGCCCGTTCCACAATGACAGGCATCCGAGCTTGAAGCTGAATGAGGACTATTTCTTCTGCTTCGGCTGTGGAGCCAAGGGGGACGTAATCGACCTTGTGGCAAGGCTGTTCAATATGAGCAGCTATGAAGCAGCGCAAAAGCTGGCTTCGGACTTCGGACTTGACCCGAAACCGCCCACTGCCGCAGCTATGGCCAAGCCAAAGCGTCCTTATATCCGTCAGTTCCGGGAGGATGAAATGCTGTGTTTCCGGGTGCTGACGGATTATCTGCATTTGCTGGAAGATTGGAAAGTACGATACGCACCCAAGACACCGGAAGATGCTCTGGATGACCGTTTTGTGGAAGCCTGCCAGATGCATTGCCATATCGAATATATGGCAGATGTGCTGACGGTGGGTGATCTGGAAGAACGGGTGGCACTGGTGGACGAGCTGATGCAGGACGGCAAAATTGCTTTTCTGCAAGAGTATACCGCACGAAAGAAAAAGGAGGTAGCACACCATGGCGAAGAACCGGAAAACGCCTGATATGAATTTGCCTGTCTGGTTTGACGGGCAGAACATCAACGAAGCTCTGTTTTGTGAAGAATTTCTGCAAGAGCGCAGAATCATCTTCGCAAACGGAGCTTTTTTTACGCCAGATGGCCGGGTGACGGACGATCTTCCGCTCCGTGGTGAGATTTACGAAAAGCTGAAATTCTGTGCCGTGAATAACATTCCCAGGAAGATCACCAACATTCTGGAAGTGCTGAAACTGGAAGCGCAAGAGCCTGACTTCCCGCCGGAACAGGATCGCATCCATGTTGCCAACGGCACGCTCATGCTGAACGGAACTTTCACCGAGGGCAAACCGGCTATCGTAAGAAGCCGTCTGCCGATTGCCTACAAGCCCGATGCTCCTGCGCCGGTGATCTGGCTGAACTTTCTGGATGGTCTGCTCCATGCGGAGGACATTCCTACCTTGCAGGAATTCATCGGCTACTGCCTGATTCCTTCCAACAAGGGGCAGCGCATGATGGTGATTAAGGGCAACGGCGGCGAGGGCAAATCCCAAATCGGTGCGGTGCTGTCCGCTATATTCGGCACGAATATGAAAGACGGCAGCATCGGAAAAATTTCCGAAAACCGCTTCGCCCGTGCTGATCTGGAACACATCCTGCTGTGCGTGGATGATGATATGCGGATGGAAGCTCTGCGTCAGACCAACTATGTAAAATCCATTGTGACTGCACAGGGCAAGATGGATCTGGAACGCAAGGGAAAGCAGAGTTATCAGGGCTGGATGTTTGCCCGGTTGCTGGCATTCAGCAACGGCGATCTGCAAGCTCTGTATGACCGCAGCGACGGTTTTTACCGCAGACAACTTGTGCTGACCACCAAAGAAAAGCCCATGGACAGAGCCGATGATCCTGACCTTGCAGAGAAGATGAAAGCTGAAGCCGAGGGTATCTTCCTGTGGGCATTTGAAGGCTTACAGCGGCTTGTTGCCAACAACTTTAAGTTTACGGAGAGTGACCGTATCCGGGAAAACCGGGAAGCGGTCAAGCGTGACAACAACAATATCTTTGATTTCATGGAGTCGGAGGGATACATCCGATTGAAAGCGGATGCTTCCATCAGCTCCAAGGATTTCTATGAAATCTATCGGATGTGGTGCGAAGAAAATTCCCTTGCACCGCTGAAAGCTCGCAGCTTCAGCGACGCCATGATTGCCAATGCCAAGAAATTCAATCTGGAGCATTGTAACAACATCACCAACTCTGCCGGACGGCGGGTGTGGGGATTCATGGGCGTGGAAGCCATTGCACGACCTCATATAAATGGGTTTTACGGAGATTCGCCGTGTACGTACGTACCGGAGGACATTCCGGAGGAATGGCGGCAGGTCGAGTAAATCCCATTGCTGGTACGTATGTACGCAGCAAAAGAGCGTGAAACGCTCGTTATAGAAACAGCACACATCCTCTCGTTCGGGCTGTTTCTATGTCCACAGGCTTTTGAAAAAGTGTCTGTGGACATCGGCTGCAAGAGGAAGTTGACACAGAACAGCTTCATGCAGACGGGGCTGACCATGGGAAAAGGCGCAGACATTTTCGCCTTGGTCAGCAGAGGTCACCGCAGTGACCGCATTCCCCCTCGGGAGAGCCCTCGGAGAGCCCACGGCACTTTGCAGCCAGTATGGATGAAAGTGTCATAGTGGGTTATTACACTTTGAAAAAGTGCCTCTCCGTAGTTCTCCGCTGTCTGCAAATCTCAAAGAAAGGAAACGCCAATGGCAAGAAACGATGGAATAGACCGTACCGTAGCCAGAAATCAGGACTTGGGAAACCCGGCAGATGTGGCAAAGGTACAGGAACACAATGAGCGTGAAAAGGACAGCTACAGCAATCAGGACATCGTGCCGGAACGCACTTCTCTGAACGTCCATTTCAAAGCACCCACGGACGATTATGTAAAAATGTTTGAGCAGATGGAACAAGACGGCGTGATCTCCACCAGAGGTCTGAAACCGGATGCCGTCAAATACGGTGAGTTGGTATTTGATGTGAATTCCGCTTATTTCTACAATCATGGCGGCTATGAATTTGCGAAACAGTTTTATGCCGATGCCTACAAAGCTGCTGCGGAGATCGTAGGTGGTGAGCAGTATATCCTCTCCGCTGTGATGCACGCCGATGAGCGCAACCGAGCAATGTCCGAAGCTTTGGGCGAAGATGTGTACCACTACCACCTTCATGTGGTTTATATCCCGGTGGTGGAAAAGCAGATCCTTTGGTCGAAGCGATGCAAGGATGAAGACCTCCGGGGAACCGTTAAGGAGGTCATCACACAGGTCAGCCGCAGTAAGAAATGGGAGTCCAAGCCGGTGCTTGACGAGGACGGTAATCCAATGTTGAACGCAAGAGGAAAAAAGATTTTGAGGTCATCCTACAGTGTGTTGCAGGATGACTTTTTTCATTTCATGCGAGTTGCCGGATATACCGATCTGGAGCGTGGAGAACGTGGAAGCACCGAGGAACATCTGACTGTGACCCAGTTCAAGGTGCAGGCAGAACAGCAGCGGCTGGAAACTGTGGCCGGGCAGGTAGCACAGGCAGAGCAGAGTTTGGAGGATGCCAAAGCTGCCACAGCAAAACAGAAAAAGAAACTGGAATCTTTGCAAAAGGAAACCAAGGCGGCAAAGACCATTGCGCTGACAGTGCAGGACATTGAAGCAATGGGCAAAAAAGCCACATTCGGAAACAATATCACGCTGACTCCGGATGAATGCGACACGCTCAAACACTATGCGGTCAATGGTATTATTGCCAATGCTGACAACAAGCGACTGAAAGAAAAATTGGCTTCCGCAGAAAAGACGGTTTCCATCTGGAAGCAGCGGTATGAAGCGGTAAGCGAAAAATATATGGAACTCAAACAGAAAGCCCAACCCTTTCTGGATGCACTGGAAATCGCATCCGAAAAGGTTCGGGCTTTTATCAATTCTATCCTCATCAGAGGAAAGGAAACACAGGAACACGAACACCCTGCCCGGAAGCGTGGACAGGATATGGAACTTTGATGGAGGAATCGCCTATTGAAGAAATATTATGAAGAAGCGAAATATAATGCGGCATTTGACCGCTGTGTGGATGTTATGAGCCAGATGCTCCAGAAATATGGACATCAGGTTTTGGATAAATTGGAACAGGACGCTCCGCAGGAAGTGGAGCATTCCGAGGAAAGTAATCAAACACAGCCTTTGACGGATAAGGCTGCGTAAAATCTCGCAATTTACACGTTGCGTATTCGTTACAGCTATGCTATAATGATTACGCAACGTGTACTTTTTGCTTTTGTGGAGAAAAGACGGATGGATTGTAAAAACAGAATTATAAAGTTGCGTGAAAGCACAGGACTGAACCGGAAAGATTTTTGCAAGCTCGTCCATATTCCTTACCGGACTATGACTGAATGGGAATTGGACAACCGCCATGCACCGGATTATGTGCTGTGGCTTTTGGAGTATTATATCCGCAACGAGGGACTTATGGTAAAAGGAAGGAATGAGGGAGGTGGAGATTCTGAAAAAGAAACAACTTAAATGCTATCTTTATACAAGAGTGTCCACCTCGATGCAGGTTGACGGATACAGTTTGGATGCCCAACGTGACAAGCTACGGAAGTATGCGGCATACGAGGATATGATCGTTGCCGGGGAATATTCTGACGAGGGATTTTCCGGCAAGAACATCCAAGGGCGGCAGGACTTCCAACGGATGCTGAATGATATCCAGGACGGCAAAGATGATGTTTCTTATGTGCTGGTCTTTAAGCTGTCCCGATTTGGCAGAAATGCGGCGGATGTTCTGAACTCTTTGCAGCTTATGCAGGATTTTGGTGTCAACCTGATCTGCGTGGAGGACGGCATTGACAGCTCCAAGGATGCCGGAAAGCTGATGATCTCTGTGCTGTCTGCGGTGGCAGAGATTGAGCGAGAAAATATCCGCACACAGACAATGGCAGGACGGGAGCAAAAGGCTCGTGAGGGCAAATGGAACGGCGGTTTCGCTCCCTATGGATACAAACTGGAAGACGGAAACCTTGTTATTGCAGAGGATGAAGTGGAAGTAATCCGTGTCATTTATGACCGCTACATCCATACCAACGAGGGCGTTGCTGGAGTTGCAAAATATCTGAACCGCAATGGTTATGTAAAGAAACTAAGACAGAATAATACCATTCCGGGATTTTCAAGAGATTTTGTGAAAAATGTATTGTACAATCCTGTTTATATGGGAAAGATTGCTTACGGCAGACGAAGAACAGAAAAGAAACAGGGTACAAGAAACGAGATGCACGTGGTTGAGCAGTCGGAGTTCCCGGTTTATGAAGGACAGCACGAAGCTATCATTTCCGAAGAAGATTGGCATCTGGCACAGGAAAAGCGCAAGATCAATTCTTTCAAGCGGGAAAAGGTCAACAATCCAGACCATGCACACATCCTGTCCGGTATCTTGAAATGCCCATGCTGCGGTAAGAGTATGTACGGCAATATCGCCAAGGCGCACAGCAAGGACAAAAAAACACGGTATTATTACTACTGCAAAAATACGGTTACACCTACCGGGCATGAGTGCAGCTTCCGTCTGAATATCGAGCAGACGGAAATCAATAAATTTGTGGCGAAGATTATTTCTGCTATGGTCAACAATCCCCGGTTTGTGGAAGCGATTCAAGCGAAAATCGGAACGGCGGTTGATACAGAGGATATGGAAAAGCAGATCGCCGTTCTGCAAGGGCAGCTAAAGCAAGCCTTTGGAACGAAAAGTCGCTTGGAGCGTCAGATGGATACCTTGGACATCAACGATGTCCACTATGACAGAAAGATTTTAGACTTGCAGCGCCGCTATGATGAGCAGTATGATACCATAGAGGAAATCGAAGTACAGATTGGCGAATTGCAAAGTCAGATCCGCAACATACAGCAGGAGAAGATTTCCGGTGACAATATCTATCGCTTGTTACTGGCATTTGATGAAGTCTACCATTCCGCAACGGAAGCGGAGCAGAAGGAGTTTATGAAGGCCTTTATCGAGCGAATTGAGATGTTCCCGGAGAAAAGGAAAGACGGAAGCTGGATAAAGAAGATCGTATTCAATTTTCCTGTGCCTGTTGATGGTGAGGAAGTGAAAGAACTTCCCTTGGAAACTGAAACAACTGTTGAGACGGTAGTACTGCTTTCCCACAAAAAGCCAGACGGACATATCAACGTAAAAGTTGAGTTTGGCGAGGGTGAGGGAAAAGTTCCGCTTGATAATATTGCTCAAAGAGCGGAAAGCTACAAGCCTAAAGAGCGAGTGACCTACAAAATGATAAAGGAATACATAGAAGCTAAATACGGTTTCAAAGTACATACCGCATATATCGCAGAGGTAAAGAGAGATTTAGGCTTGCCAATGTACGATGCTCCTAATGCGGTAGAAGAATTGAAACAGCCGAGAAAGCATCCGACTCCAGAGAAGGCTGAAGCAATAAAGGATGCATTGAAGCATTTTGAAGTGATTTAATGAGGATAGGCGTATCATTAGAAATAGTGGTACGCTTATTTTTGTCCCTTTTTGCAGATTTGTCCTTTCCCCTGCTTTCCAATATAATGAAGCTAAAGAAGTGGAGGTGTGCTTATGAGAGAGAAATTTAATCATCTGTATTTGGATAGCCACGAAAGAAAACTTTTAATACATAGCCTTGTAGAGTTAAAAAATCAGCTCATTCAGCAAGGCAGATATACGGATTGTGTTGATGAGCTTGTTTTTAAGGTCATAAATGCACCGACCAAGAGAATGAAAATTGAATATGTCTAGGGCAAATTTCAAAGCCGCTTATTCTTATTGATTTTAAGAGTAGGCGGCTTTTTTGCGTTCTCTGGTACTGTTTACATAGCCACCTTGACAAAGTGGCTAAATCTATGTGAAAGGAGGACGCATCTATGTCAAATTGCAAAGTGATTGCTCTGACTAACCAGAAAGGCGGTGTCGGAAAAACAACCACAGCGGTCAATCTGGGCGTAAGTCTGGTGCAACAGGGTAAAAAAGTCCTGCTGATTGATGCCGATGCACAGGCAAATCTCACGATGGCTCTGGGTTATAACAGACCAGACGATATTCCCATAACGCTCTCTACTGTGATGCAGAACATCATAGACGATAAAACGCTTGATGTTTCACAGGGTATTATCCACCACAGAGAGGGCGTTGACCTGCTTCCGTCAAACATTGAGCTGTCTGGCTTTGAGGTAAGGCTAATCAATGCAATGAGCCGTGAGCGTGTGCTGAAAACCTATGTCAATGAGGTTAAAAAGAATTACGATTATGTGCTTATTGATTGTATGCCGAGCTTAGGTATGATAACCATCAATGCTCTGGCGGCGGCTGACAGCGTGATTATCCCTACACAGCCCCACTATCTCTCGGCTAAAGGTCTGGAGCTTTTACTTCGCTCCGTATCAATGGTCAAGCGGCAAATCAACCCCAAGCTGCGGATAGACGGTATCTTAATGACTATGGTAATGCCCCGTACCAACATTTCTAAGGAAATTACGGCAACGGTCAAAAGTGCATACGGTAAGAAAATCAAGGTATTTGATACCGAGATACCTCATTCTATCCGTGCGGTGGAAGCTACCGCAGAAGGCAAAAGTATCTTTGCCTACGACAAAAGCGGCAAGGTTGCCGCAGCCTATGAGCAGTTCGGAAAGGAGGTGGCAGAGATTGGCGAGAAGCAGAGAAACCAAAATCGAGCTGACCGCATACGATGACCTTTTCCAAACGGACGAAAGCCGTGAGGAAGAAAAGCTCTCTAAGATAAGGGATATTCCCATATCGGAGATTGACGAGTTTCCAGACCACCCGTTCAAGGTTTTAATGGACGAAGATATGGAACAGCTTGTCGAGAGTATCAAGCGAAACGGTGTAATGACCCCTGCGACAGTTCGCTTAAAAGAGGACGGACGGTATGAGCTTATCAGCGGTCACAGGCGAAAAAAGGCTTGTGAACTTGCGGGGCTTGAAACGCTGAAATGCGAGGTTAAAGAGCTTACCCGTGACGAAGCCATTATTGTGATGGTGGAAAGTAATCTCCAACGCTCTGTTATTCTACCGAGTGAAAAAGCCTTTGCGTATAAAATGCGGTTGGAAGCTATGAACAGGCAAGCAGGCAGACCGAGCAAAGATAATTTGACACCAATGGTGTCAGATTTAGATACTACTCGAACAAATGAGAAACTGGGTAAAGAGGTTGGAGAAAGCCGTGAGCAAATCCGCCGCTATATCCGTCTAACGGAGCTTGTACCCGAAATCCTGCAAATGGTAGATGAAAGGCAGATTGCATTCCGTCTTGCGGTTGAAATTTCCTATCTGACCGAGGAACAGCAATACACCCTGCTTGAAGCAATGGAGTACAACGATGCTACCCCGTCATTGGCACAGACTATCAAAATGAAGAAGTATAACCAAGACGGCAAGCTCACTTCCGAGGTTATCCAGTCCATTATGGAGGAAGAAAAGCCCAACCAGAAGGAAAAACCTGCTTTCCGTGACGAGAGGATAACCAAGCTCATTCCCAAGACTGTTCCAAAAGGGCAGGAAACGGATTTTGTTGTCAAGGCGTTGGAGTTTTATAACCGACACTTGCAGCGGAACAAGGCTCACGAGAGATAGCCACACATCGAGGGCGAGGTCTGCCCATTTGAGTGGATAGCCATTATTTCGGCTTCCCCCTCTCCACACCTCACCCCCTAACTACTGCCAGTAACTATCCGAGAAAAGAAATACTTTAGGCTGTCCATAACGGGCAGCTTTTTTCGGTCAGTAAGGCAAAATATTCAATCCAAATTACAGGAGGTAACTATGAAAATCCCTAAATTGTTCAAAAAGGCTGCGGCTTTTGTAATGGCTGCGGTCACGGCATTATCCATAATGCCTGCGACGGCGTTTGCTGCGGGTGACATCGGGACGATTTCCTTTTCCCACACCTATGACAGCAACGGTAATGCGATGAGGTACAATTCCAGTGCGAATATCGGCGGCTATACCGCAGGCGGAACGGGAAATTACAAGTACCGTATGTTTGTGGACGGAGAGAATGCGTTTTGTATTCAGCCGGGAGTACCGCTGAAAACAGGAAACACCTTGAAAAAGGCTTCCTCTGATACTTGGAACGCCCTTTCAGCCAATCAGAAAAAGGCGGTTGGGCTTGCCCTGCTCTATGGGTATCAGGGCAACCGAAATAATCTGTCGGGAAGTGATGATGAAAAATGGCTTGCCACGCAGACACTCGTTTGGGAGTTTGTCACAGGCTGCCGTGAAGCCACAGGCTCATATAACCAGACAAGCACTACCGTTTACAGCCTGCACTTCGGTTCAAATTATGCCAACAGCGGAGCAAGGGCAGTGTATGACCAGATTGTTGCAATGCTGCGTGAGCATAACACCATTCCGAGCTTTATGTCGGGCGGTAAGAATGACATCACAAAGGAGCTTGCCTACAAGGACGGAAAGTACAGCATCACATTGACGGACAGCAACGGCGTCCTTTCCGATTACAGCTTTTCAAGCTCTGACAGCAATGTGAGTGTATCGAAGTCTGGAAATAAGCTGACAATCAGCTCCACCGTAGCTATCAGCGGTTCTGTCCGCATTACGGCAAAGAGGAACAATGTGCCGACTGTCAGCAACAGTGCAAAGCTCATTGCCTATGGCGACCCGAACTTGCAGGATTTGGTAACAGGTGTGGAGAATGCTGATACCGTGTCTGCATATATCAATATCGAAACGCCGACAGGCACGATTGCCCTCAAAAAGACTTCGGAGGACGGAGTTGTGGAGGGCATCTCTTTTACAATCAAAGGTGATAACTTCAATAAGACAGTTAAGACAGGAAAGGACGGCTCTGTCTCCGTGGAGGGATTATTCCCTGGCACTTATACCGTCACAGAACAGTCCATTGACCGTTATGAGCCGCAGAAAACCCAGACCGTGACCCTTATTGGAGGAAAAACCTCTACTGTGACCTTCAGCAATACTTTGAAGCGTGGCAGTCTGGAAATCGTCAAGACTTCCGAGGACAATCTGGTGGAGGGAATGAAATTCCACCTTTACGGCACATCTTTAAGCGGCTTGCCTGTTGACGAGTATGCCGTGACTGATAAAAACGGTCTGGCAAAGTTTGAAAATGTCCTTATCAGCGGCGATACCCCGTATGTGGTTGAGGAAGTGGATACCGCAGTCCGCTATGTCGTTCCTGCTTCCCAGACAGCTCCGATTGAATGGAACAAGGTCACAAAACGCAGCTTCGATAATGTATTGAAGAAATTCCAAGTGACTGTGACAAAGACCGATGCAGAAACAGGTTCTCCGCAGGGCGACGCTTCTCTTGCGGGTGCGGTTTACGGCATTTATAAGGGTGAGGAACTGATTGACACCTACACGACTGATGAAAACGGTCAGTTTACGACCAAGTATTATATCTGTGATAATGATTGGACTGTCCGTGAAATCAGCCCGTCCGAGGGGTATCTTCTGGATACTGCAATCCACAAGGTAGGTGCAGAACCAGAGTTATACACGGTAGAGCTGAACAGTACCGCAAACGATGTGAATGAACAGGTCATCAAAGGCAATATCGCAATCACCAAGCATACGGACAACGGAGAAACCCAGATTGAAACACCTGAAGAAGGTGCGGTATTTGAAGTGTTCCTCAAATCCGCAGGCAGCTATGAAAATGCAAAGGAAACCGAGCGTGATGTGTTGACCTGTGACGAGAACGGCTTTGCCCAGACAAAGGATATGCCGTATGGCATTTATACCGTCCGTCAGACCTCTGGTTGGGAGGGACGTGAACTGATGAAAGATTTTGATGTGTTTATCAGCAAGGACGGTCAGACCTACCGCTACCTTATCAACAACGCTAACTTTGAGAGCTATATCAAAATCGTAAAGAAAGATGTGGAAACAGGTAATACAATCCCGTATGCAGGTGCAGGCTTCCAGATTTACGACCCAAATGGAAACCTTGTGACTATGACTTTCACTTATCCCGAAGTGACGACCATTGACACCTTCTATACTACGGCAGACGGCGACCTTATCACACCGCAGACGCTGGAATACGGCAAAGGCTATTCCCTCGTGGAAGTGCAAGCCCCGTATGGGTATGTCTTAAATTCCGAGCCTATTTATTTTGATGTGGTGCAGGAAAATTCCGAGGAAGAAAGCGGCATTACCGTTATTGAGGTAGTACGCTCCAATATGGCACAGAAAGGTACAATTACAGTAGAAAAGTCTGGCGAGGTATTCAGCTCCGTGGCAGGCGATAAGGGATTGTATCAGCCGATTTTCTCTGTCAGAGGTCTTGAGGGTGCAGTCTATGAGATTACCGCAGCCGAGGATATTGTCACTCTGGACGGAACGGTCAGAGCCAAAAAGGGCGAGGTTGTGGATACCGTTACGACAGGAAAGGACGGTACAGCAAAATCCAAAGAATTGTATCTCGGAAAATATGAGGTTAAGGAAATCACAGCTCCGTATGGAATGGTGCTGAATGAGGAAGTCCATTCTGTTGAGCTTGTGTATGCAGGACAGAATGTTGATGTAACGGAAACGGGTACTTCTTTCTATAATGAGAGACAGCGTGTTGAAATCGACCTCATCAAGAGCCTTGCCATTGATGAAGCCTATGGCATTGGCAAGAACGGGGAAATCTTTGATGTGACCTTTGGCTTGTATGCGGCGGAGGAACTCACAGCCGCAGATGGAAAGACCATTCCTGCGGACGGTCTGATTGAGGTCATTTCCCTTGATGAAAGCGGTCACGGGAAAGCTATCAGCGACCTGCCGATGGGCAGCTATTATGTGCAGGAAATCACGACCAACTCCACATATATTGTCAGCGATGCAAAATATCCTGTTATTTTTGAATACGCAGGACAGGATACCGAAACTGTCCGCATCACAGCCAATGAGGGCGAAGCTATCACAAATGACATTATTTACGGCTCTGTAAGCGGTAAGAAATCTAATGAGGACGGAAAGGCTCTGGGAGGTGCAGTTATCGGTATCTTTAAGACAGGAACTACCGAGTTTACAAAGGAAAATGCGATTGCCGCTACCACATCAAAAGATGATGGTAGTTTTTCTTTTGCCAAAGTGCCGTATGGAACTTGGATAATCCGTGAAATCGAAAGCCCGAAGGGATATGTACTCTCCGAGGAAGAAATCGCCGTGACTATAGGCAAGGTGGACGAAGTTGTGGAAATCGAACTTGTCAACTACTTCATTAAGGGCAACATCGCTTTGACAAAGGTTGATGAGGATTATCCCGACAACAAGCTGTCTGGTGCGGTATTTGAGGTTTACTCCGATACTAATGGCGATGGGAAACTGGATAAAGACGATACGTTGCTTGGCGAAATGAAAGAACTTGACGGCGGCGTTTACCAGATGAGTGAACTCCGCTACGGCAAATATCTGGTAAAGGAAACCAAAGCTCCGACAGGCTTTGTACTTGATGAAAATGTGTATTCCGTATCCGTTGAGGAGAACGGCAAGACCTACACCGTGGAAAATAAGGCGGGTGTAGGATTTATCAATGCAGCACAGAAAGGCTCTCTTAAAATTGTAAAGACTTCCTCTGACGGTAAGGTGGAGGGCTTCTCTTTCCGTGTGACAGGCGTGGACTATGACCAAACCTTTAAGACAGATAAGAACGGAGAAATCGTGATTGAGGGCTTGCGGATTGGCGACTATACCGTATCCGAAGTAAGTGACAAGGCTTCCGCAGGATATATCCTGCCTGCCGATAAACAGGCAACGGTCAAGGTGGACGCTACGGCTATCGTGCAGATGCACAATGAGTTCAGGGATACCCCGAAAACAGGCGATGACTTCAATCTGGGCTTATGGGTAAGCCTTGCAGCTCTGTCTGTTGTCGGTGCGGGCGTTCTCGGATTTGTCAGCTATAAGAACAGAAAGAAGAAAAAGGAGGACTAATTGATGGACGCTAAAACCATTATCGCAATCGTGCTTGTCGTGTTCATTGTGGGTGCGGCGGTATGGCTGAATATCCGTAACAGAAAGAATAAGTAAGTGGTTGGGGCGGCTGAAAGATGCCGCCCTTTCCTTTATGGAGGTAAAGATGAGAAACCTAAAAACCATTGAAAAGAAAGTCAGAGCTGTTCTGGAAAAGAATGAAGATGCCAGAAATGACGATATGGTGCTGTATCTTGCACTTTGTAATGCCTGTCTGAAGGATGCAGGGGCAATGCCGCTTGCAGAGATAATGACGCAGCACAAATATCTCGGTCTGCCGAGTTTTGAGAGCGTCAGCAGGACACGCCGCAAGCTGCAGGCACAGCATCCAGAGCTTGCAGGGAGTCACCCTGTGCAAAAAATGAGAGCCACGGGCGAAAAAGCCTATCGGCGTTATGCCAAAGAATAGAGAGGTGCTTATGGACGAAGAAAAACGCTCCAATCAGAACTATGAAATCATCGAGAGCTGTACTATCGGGAGTACAGAGCTTGTCATCGGTCACAATCCCAACGCACCCAATCCTTATGTGTGTTGGTACTGCAAGGGCGGCTCAAATTATTTCTGGGGTTATTACACGAATGAGCTTGATGCTGCACGGCAAAAGCTGAATGAACGATACCAGTCAGAGTGCCGTATGCCCTATAATCAGCCTTCCCAGAAGGAGAAAAACGGTGATGACCGTGAGCGATAAAATAAAATATGACTGCACGACCTGTCCTTATCCCCGATATAAGGATGGGTCAGTTATTTTCTGCGATGTCTGTATTCGCAAGATTTTAGACGAGCAGAAAGAGAAAAAGGAAAGAAAGGAGCAGCCGAATGAGTAATGAAATAAAGACAAGACCTTTAACCCCGACAGAACAGAAATACACCTATGCCCAAAGTATGCAGCTTGAGGGGCAGACAGGCACTATCGGGCATCTGCGTGGTGACTTTGCCACGACGGGCTATGGCTTTTACACCACTTGGTTTGATACTAGACCACAATGGAAATCTGACGAATTTAAGGCAGACCTTGATACGGTCATCAATGCTTTACGGGAGGATAAAGGGCTTTTGCATAACCGCTATGATATGAGTGCGTTTGCAAGGCATTTTCCCGAAAGTGCTATCAAGGGTAACTATTGTACGGAGTACGGTTTCCGTGTGGATACGGAGAAACACGCTTTTCTGCTTCGGTGCAATCCCGCCAAAGGCGACTATAATTTTTACTGCTATTGTTATGTGAAGGAATGGCTTGATAAGCATATCCAGAAAGCAGAACAAGGTATCCGATTTATTGACCCTCAATATAAAGAACTGTTCCGTATCCCAGACGGCGGAAAGGTCATTGTCACAACCTCTTGGGGAGAGAAACGGGAGTATCCCTGCCGCTTCATTGATGAATACCATACCGAAGTCGGCAGCAATCTGTACCACATCTGCGAGTTTGCCGAGCGTATGCAGAAAAACGGGGCGACCTATGAGCCGAAACCTGCGGAACAAACGTCGCAGAAAACACCGAAGCACAAGGATTTAGAACGATAAGGAGGATTTAGAATATGGCTGTTAATCAGAAAGCCGTCAAGGTCTTGAATAAGGTCTTGGAAGCAGGTTTTACCGATGAAAAGGCGATTGCCGCTATGACTATGGACGATATTCTTTCTATGCAGGGCATCACGGTTGGGGATATTACCCTCATCAATGACCTGCAAAAGAGCATTAAATCGAACAAGATCATTTCTTTTCTTGGCGGTGATGCGGAGTGAGTAAACAGAAATATTTGAAACAGAAACGATAAGGAGGTGTAGGTTGAATGGCTGCGAAGTATCAGCTAATCACAGAGCTGTATCGGCGTACAGGCGTTGCGGTTGCAAAAAATCCGCAGGCGTGGCAGGGCTTTCTGTCCTCTGCCTGCCGCAACTATAAATGCCGTTATGACGAACAGCTTTTAATATACGCCCAACGCCCCGATGCTGTCGCCGTTGCGAAGCTCGAAACTTGGAACAGGCAGTTCAAGCGTTGGGTCAATAAGGACAGCAAGGGTATTGCCGTATTTGACCCGAAAGGTCGCAGGAATACGCTGAAATACTATTTTGATGTGTCCGACACCCACGAGGGCTATTATGGCAGCCGCCCTGTTCCGATATGGCAGATGGATGAGCGATACGAGCAGGCTGTTATGGAAAGGCTCTCGGACAGGTTTGGAGATGTGGAAAGCACTGACCTTGCTTCTGCCCTAATGGAAACGGCAAAGAACGCCGTGGAGGACAATCTGCAAGACTATTTTTCTCAGTTAAAGGACTGCACGAAAGACAGCTTTTTGGAAGAACTGGACGACTTTAATATAGAAGTCATTTACAGGCGGCTGGCAGCAAACAGCGTTGCTTTTATGCTGATCAGCCGCTGCGGTCTGGATACGAATGAGTTTTTTGACCGTGATGATTTTGCGGATATTGTAAATTTCAATACCCCTGCAACGATAAACGCCATCGGCGTTGCCACGAGCGATATTGCGGAAATGGCGTTACGGGAAATCTCACAGTCTATCCGAAATGTGCAAATGGCGGAAAAAGACCAGAATCGCACCTTTGCACAAAGAACGCAGGCTCAGTATGATAAAGGCAGACAACAACCCGAAAGGAGCGAATACAATGAGCAAAATCACTTACAGCAGACAGGGGGATTATCTTATTCCCGACCTAACATTACCGACAGAGCCAGAGCTTCCGCTTGGCAGGTACGCTTTGATGCACAGGGATTATCTGGAGAAGCACAAGCGAGTGACCTATCTCAATCTGCTGACATCGGGCAGGCTGAACGGGCATCTGCACGAGGTAGAGCAGACAGCACTCCAGAGTTTGGAGCTTCTGACGAAGCAGCTCTCAGCCGAGCAGGGCGTGACAGAGGAACTGAAAGAGAAAGCACCGATGCAGTGGGTCGGACTGATGAACAACATCCGCAGCCAAGCGGAGGAAGTGATACTGACCGAACTGATTTACAAGTAAGCGTTGCCAAAGAGGATGAGGTTAGGGTCAATCTTCCAACCGTAGATGAACAAATCGAAATGATAGCAAAAGCAGAGGACGAAAATGCCTCTGCTTTTGCTATTTCCAAAGAAGATATTGACTCCGTGCTTCAGAAAGGCAGTGGCGTTGCGGACGGAAAATACCGCATCTACCGCCAATTCCAAAAGGGCGAGGACAGACAGAAAAATATTGAATTCCTTAAAAATGAGTATGGAACGGGCGGCGGTACGCACATCTTCCCCGATGGTTTCAGCGGTCATTCTTGGCATGACAGCAAAGGTCTTGCCATTGACCGAAACGGCACTTATACCAATCACGACCTTGTGTTGAAATGGTCACAGGTTGAAAAGCGTCTGCGTGAGCTGATTAAGGATAACCGCTATCTTAATCCGAAAGAAAAAGACCATTATGCCGATTATCTGGAGAGCGTGTCAGCTCCCCAATATGAGATTGACACCCAGAGGAAAATAGCAAGGCAGCGTTTTATTGACGCCCACCGTGACTTGCCGCTTGCCGACAAACGGGATACCCTTGCTTTGCGGCTATCTGACTTTATCCGTGACTTGGACAGGTACGAAAAAGACCTGTTATCTGTTGTGGGACGAGGCGACCTTGCAGATGTTACCGCCGAGCAAATGGAACAGCACTTATCCGACCCCTCAACTGTTCAACAGCTCATAGACTTTCTTGCACAGGTACAATGGAAAACGACCTCAGTTTTCAGCCGTAGTAATGGGTGGAAGTTTACCGAGGAATTAAGGGAGCTGTACCCACTTTGCTACCTCTACAATGAGAGCGATGTGGTGTATATCGGTGCGGATAAATATGAGATTGCAACACTTACCGAGGAAAAGGTCTATCTGCAAAATGCCGAGTTCCCTATCTTGGGGCAGGAATACAGCCGAGCCGACTTTGAAGAAAAGCTAACGGAAAATCCTGCAAACGACCATCTGAAGGTGGTCGTAACCGAGAAACAGAGGACAGAAGCACCGTCCGAGAAAAAGCAGGACGGAATACAGTTTTCTATCGGTTTTTCCGAACACCCTGCCTTTTATGACAGACAGCTTAATGACCGCTATACGGATTTGAGCTTTGCTCTGGGTAATAAGTTGCTTGGTATTTTGGACGAGAAACAGCACCGTGAGCGTGAGGGCGATAAAAATATCGGGTGGTATCACAAGACAGATTTTGTTATCAAGGCTGTTATCGGCGGCGAGGAATTTAACTATGAAGGGCGGTTTGATATTGGCGATGGTGAGGGCGATTTAATTGCCCACATTAAGAATTTTTACGATTATGCCTTATCGCCAAAGGGCGAACAGCTATATGGAGATGACCGAGAAAGCTTGCTCCGTGGCAGAGATGAGTTTATCCCATTCTTGGAACAGCACACCGAGCTGACCCAAGAGGACGAGAAGCTCCTTGATGAGATTATGGCTACCGAAAGTGATTGGTACAGGACAGCCGAGGAAGCCGAAGAAAAACCACAGGTGTATGCCGATAAACTGAATGGCTCAGAAGCTCCTGCCATTGAAACGGAGCAATCCACAGACGACCTCATAGGCAGGGAAATCATCATAGACAACCGTAAATATCTTATTGAGAGCATCGGGAAAATCAGCGGCGATGTGTCTCTGCGTGACATCACATTCCAGAACAATGTGGGCTTTCCGATAAACCGAGTGGAGAAAATCGGCTATATCCAAAAGCTATTGGAACAGGAAAAAACCGAATTACCACCCGAAGAAAAAACGGAAACTCCTGCCGTTCTTGTTACTGACCGTCATAATTTCCGTATTACCGATGACGCCATCGGTGTCGGCGGAGCAAAAGAAAAGTTCCGTAACAATATGGCGGCAATCAACCTGCTGCACGAGCTTGAAATCGAAAACCGCCTTGCCACACCCGAAGAACAGGAAGTCCTATCTCGGTATGTCGGTTGGGGCGGTCTTTCTATGGCATTTGATGAACACAATGCGGCGTGGGCGGAGGAATTTAAGGAGCTATATGCCAGCCTTTCCCCAGAGGAATACCGTGCCGCTATGGAGTCAACGCTGACCGCTTTTTATACGCCGCCTGTTGTTATCAAGGCGATGTATGACGCACTTGACCGCCTGGGCTTTTCACAGGGTAATATCTTGGAGCCGTCCTGCGGTACAGGCAATTTCTTTGGTCTGCTTCCCGAAAGTATGCAAAACAGCAAGCTCCACGGCGTGGAAATCGACTCTCTCACAGGCAGGATTGCAAAGCAGCTCTACCAAAAAGCGAACATTGCCATTGAGGGCTTTGAGAAAACAAATCTCCCAGACGACCATTTTGATGTAGTCCTCGGCAATGTGCCTTTTGGGGAGATAAGGGTCAATGACAGCCGATACAACGCTCAGAAATTCCTCATACACGACTACTTTTTTGCAAAGGCTCTGGATAAAGTTCGTGTCGGCGGCGTTGTGATGTTCATTACCTCAAAGGGTACGATGGATAAAGCAAGTCCAGAGGTACGCAAGTATATTGCCCAGAGAGCCGAGCTTTTAGGTGCTATCCGTCTGCCAGACAACACCTTTAAGGCAAACGCAGGCACGGAGGTCACGAGCGATATTCTTATCCTGCAAAAGCGTGACCAAGTGATGGATATAGAGCCAGACTGGGTACACCTTGATACGGACGAAAACGGTGTTACGATGAACAGATATTTTGTCGAACACCCCGAAATGGTGTTGGGCGAGATAAAGATGGAAAGCACACGCTTTGGTACTTTTGAGCCTGTCTGTAAAGCCCGTAAGGATATACCGCTTTCCGAGCTTCTGTCCAATGCAGTTCAGAGGATAAACGGAGAAATCCCAGAGCTTGATAATGGGGTTGATGAAATCTCCGATGAGCAGGAGCTTTCCGTTCATGCTGACCCGAATGTGCGTAACTTCTCTTTTACTCTGGTGGACGGCAGGGTTTACTTCCGAGAGAATGACCGTATGCACCCTGCTTCTGTGTCGATGACCGCAGAAAACCGTATTAAGGGACTTATCCAAATCCGTGACTGTGTGCGTAAGCTCATAGAGTATCAGACCGAGGATTACCCAGAGGAAATGATATGCACCGAGCAGGAAAACCTCAACCGTCTGTATGATGTTTATACCGCAAAATACGGTCTAATCAACAGCCGAGGAAACTATCTTGCTTTTGCTTCAGATGAGAGCTACTTCCTTTTATGTTCTCTGGAGGTGCTTGATGATGAGGGCAACTTCAAACGGAAGGCAGATATGTTCACGAAGCGGACTATCAAACCCCACCGAGAAGTAACTTCGGTTGAAACTGCAAGCGAAGCCCTTGCCCTCTCTATCGGAGAGAAAGCCCGTGTTGATTTGCCTTATATGGAACAGCTCACAGGCAAAACGCAGGTTGAGCTTGTGCAGGATTTACAAGGTGTTATCTTCAAAGTACCGAACTGTGAGCCTGTTTCCTATGCAGCCGCAGACGAGTATCTGTCGGGAAATGTCCGAAACAAGCTGACGGTTGCGGAGCTTGCTGCGAAGAATGACCCAGAGCTTGCAGTCAATGTGGATGCCTTGAAAAAGGTCATTCCCAAAGACCTCTCGGCGGCGGAAATCTCTGTCCGTCTGGGTGCGACTTGGATACCGCAGGACGATATACAGCGGTTTGTGATGGAGCTTTTAACTCCGTCAAGCTATGCCGCAGGCAGATTAAAGGTACGATACACCCCGATAAACGGAGACTGGTTCATAGAAAATAAAAGCTCCGATATGGGGAATGTAAAGGCGGACAGCACTTATGGTACGAAAAGAGCTTCCGCCTATCGCATTATTGAGGACACCTTAAACCTGCGTGACACCCGTATCTTTGATTATGTGTATGACGAACACGGCAATAAAAAAGCAGTATTCAATGCAAAAGAAACTACAGCGGCACAGGCGAAGCAGGAAGTTGTCAAGCAGGCTTTTCAGGATTGGATATGGAAAGACCCAGAACGGCGAAATCGCCTTGTCCGTTATTACAACGACACTTTTAACTCTGTGCGACCCCGTGAGTATGACGGAAGCCATATCACTTTCGGAGGTATCAGCCCAGAAATCACACTAAGACCCCATCAAGTCAATGCCATCGCCCATATCCTTTATGGCGGCAATACACTCCTTGCCCATAAGGTGGGAGCAGGCAAAACCTTTGAAATGGTAGCCGCCGCACAGGAAAGCAAACGGCTCGGCTTATGCCAGAAATCCATGTTTGTTGTGCCAAATCATCTTGTCGGTCAGTGGGCTTCCGAGTATCTGCGGCTCTATCCGAGTGCAAATATACTTGTGACAACAAAGCAGGATTTTGAAACAGGAAACCGCAAGAAGTTCTGCGGCAGGATTGCCACAGGCGACTATGACGCAGTCATTATCGGGCATTCGCAGTTTGAAAAAATCCCGATGAGCATAGAACGCCAGAGGGAGCAGTTGGAAAAGCAGCTTGATGATATTGAGCGTGGCATTGACGATGTGCAGGCTTCCAAAGGCGAGCAGTTCACGGTCAAACAGCTAATGAAAACCCGAAAAGCAATCAAGACGAAGCTCGAAAAACTCAACGACACCAAGCGTAAGGATACGGTTATCGACTTTGAACAGCTCGGCGTTGACAGGCTTTTCATTGATGAGAGCCATTTTTATAAGAATTTGTACCTCTACACCAAGATGCGGAATGTAGGCGGTATCGCCCAGACCGAAGCCCAGAAATCAAGCGACCTCTTTATGAAATGCCGCTATTTGGACGAAATCACGGGCAACCGTGGCACGGTTTTCGCAACGGGTACGCCTGTTAGCAATTCAATGGTTGAGCTGTACTCCGTTCAGAGGTACTTGCAGTATGACACCCTTGCACAGAACGGTTTGCAGCATTTTGACAGTTGGGCTTCTACCTTTGGAGAAACGGTTACAGCTCTGGAATTAGCACCCGAAGGCACGAATTACCGAGCCAAGACGAGGTTTGCCAAGTTCTATAACCTGCCAGAGCTGATGCAGATGTTCCGTGAGGCGGCAGATATACAGACCGCCGATATGCTAAAGCTCCCTGTGCCAAAGGTCAATTACCACAATATTAAGACTAAGCCGAGTGAGATACAGACCGAAATGGTAGCTTCCCTTGCGAAGCGGGCTGAGAAAGTCAGGGCAAGGCTTGTCGAGCCGAACATTGACAATATGCTCAAGATAACCAATGACGGACGGAAACTGGCTCTTGACCAGAGAATGATTGACCCGATGCTGCCAGACGAACCAGACAGTAAAGTCAATGTCTGCGTGGATAATGTGTACCGTATCTGGGAGGAACACGCCGCTACCAAAGCGACACAGCTTGTGTTCTGCGACCTGTCCACCCCGAAAAATGACGGTACTTTCAATGTCTATGACGATATGAGGGAGAAGCTGATAGCCCGTGGTATCCCTGCGGAGCAGATACGCTTTATCCACGAAGCGACCACCGATGCACAGAAAAAAGAGTTGTTCGGCAAGGTAAGAAGCGGCGAAGTCCGTGTGCTGTTCGGTTCTACTCCTAAGATGGGAGCAGGTACGAATGTGCAGGACAGGCTCATAGCAATCCATAACCTTGATTGTCCGTGGCGTCCTTCCGATGTAGGACGGATTTTGCGGACATTCAAAATAAAAAAGAATGTGGAGGTAACAGACAATGGCAAAATCATTATTTGAGGAACTGGGCGGCAAATACGAAAGGCAAGGGGATTATTTGATACCGTGCTTAACTGTACCCGCCGAAGAAGAACAGGCAATAGGCATCTGGGGGCAACGGCATTTAGATTATCTAAAACAGTACTGTAAAGTTACATACGCCAATCTTCTTACAAGCGGCAGGCTAAACGCCTACCTTGCCGACATCAACAGACAGGCACAGGAACGCTTTGAAAGGCTCATAGAGGGTATGAAACAGGCACAGGGCATAACGGCTAAAGGCAGAAAACGCCTTAGAATGGACAGGATGCCTCAATAACATAAGGGCTTGTGCGAGGGAGATTGTGGAAAAGGAAATTATTTTTGCATAAACAGATGATTAGTGGCAGGGGGAAATCCTGCCGCTTTTTCTGCTTTAGTTTGTCAGCTTGACAAATAAAGGGTTGACAAATAAAGGGTTAAGGAATATAATTAGATTCAGTATTATACAAGGAGTTAATAAATATGCGGCAAGGTATTCTTAAATAAACTGTCAATTTGATAGTGGGAACAAAAAGTAGCAGTCCCGTTTCACTTTTAATATGGGGCTTGGTTTTTTGTACCCAGTTTAAGAATGCTTTTATCATGTAATTTTATATGCCCGAAAACATATAAGTGTTTTGGGGCTATTGGAGTTATTTACCCAGTGATAGGAGTATTTATCACTGGGTATTTTTATGCCCTTTTTTGGGTGTTGATAGGAGGAAAATCACATGAAAATAATTAACTTAGGCATTCTGGCTCACGTTGACGCAGGAAAGACAACATTAACGGAGAGTTTATTGTATACCAGTGGTGCAATTGCAGAACCAGGGAGCGTAGATAAAGGCACAACAAGGACAGATACAATGAATTTGGAGCGTCAAAGGGGAATCACTATCCAGACAGCAGTGACATCTTTTCAGTGGGAGGATGTAAAAGTCAACATTATAGATACACCAGGCCATATGGATTTTTTGGCGGAAGTATACCGTTCTTTATCCGTATTAGACGGAGCAGTATTATTAGTTTCTGCAAAGGATGGCATACAGGCACAGACCCGTATACTGTTTCATGCACTACAGACAATGAAGATTCCGACAATTTTTTTCATCAATAAAATTGACCAAGAGGGGATTGATTTGCCAATGGTATATCGAGAAATGAAAGCAAAGCTTTCTTCGGAAATTATAGTGAAGCAAAAGGTTGGGCAGCATCCCCATATAAATGTAACAGACAATGACGATATGGAACAGTGGGATACGGTAATTATGGGAAACGATGAACTATTAGAGAAATATATGTCAGGGAAACCGTTTAAAATGTCAGAACTGGAACAGGAAGAAAACAGGAGATTCCAAAACGGAACGTTATTTCCCGTTTATCACGGAAGCGCTAAAAACAATCTGGGGATTCGGCAGCTTATAGAAGTGATTGCCAGTAAATTTTATTCATCAACGCCTGAAGGTCAATCTGAACTATGCGGGCAGGTTTTTAAGATTGAATATTCAGAGAAAAGGCGGCGTTTTGTTTATGTGCGTATATATAGCGGAACATTGCATTTGAGGGATGTTATTAGAATATCTGAAAAAGAGAAAATAAAAATCACAGAGATGTGTGTTCCGACAAACGGTGAATTATATTCATCCGATACAGCCTGCTCTGGTGATATTGTAATTTTACCAAATGATGTTTTGCAGCTAAACAGTATTTTGGGGAACGAAATGCTGTTGCCGCAGAGAAAATTTATTGAAAATCCTCTCCCTATGCTCCAAACAACGATTGCAGTAAAGAAATCTGAACAGCGGGAAATATTGCTTGGGGCACTTACAGAAATTTCAGATGGCGACCCTCTTTTAAAATATTATGTGGATACTACAACGCATGAGATTATACTTTCTTTTTTGGGGAATGTGCAGATGGAAGTCATTTGTGCCATCCTTGAGGAAAAATATCATGTGGAGGCAGAAATAAAAGAGCCTACTGTTATATATATGGAGAGACCGCTTAGAAAAGCAGAATATACCATCCACATAGAAGTCCCGCCAAATCCTTTCTGGGCTTCTGTCGGGTTGTCCATAGAGCCGCTCCCTATTGGAAGCGGAGTGCAGTATGAAAGCAGAGTTTCACTTGGATATTTAAATCAATCGTTCCAAAATGCGGTTATGGAGGGGGTTCTTTATGGCTGCGAGCAGGGGCTGTATGGATGGAAAGTGACAGACTGTAAAATCTGTTTTGAATATGGATTGTATTATAGTCCTGTAAGTACCCCCGCAGACTTTCGGCTGCTTTCCCCTATCGTATTGGAGCAGGCTTTAAAAAAAGCAGGGACAGAACTATTAGAGCCATATCTCCACTTTGAAATTTATGCACCGCAGGAATATCTCTCACGGGCGTATCATGATGCTCCAAGGTATTGTGCAGATATTGTAAGTACTCAGATAAAGAATGACGAGGTCATTCTGAAAGGAGAAATCCCTGCTAGATGTATTCAAGAATACAGGAACGATTTAACTTATTTCACAAATGGGCAGGGAGTCTGCTTGACAGAGTTAAAAGGATACCAGCCAGCTATTGGTAAATTTATTTGCCAACCCCGCCGCCCGAATAGCCGTATAGATAAGGTTCGGCATATGTTCCACAAGTTAGCTTAACAGCTTGCAAAAGTCATATAAAATGAGATTTGAAAGGAGAATGTAACTTCATGTTTGCTAAAAATTCAAAGGCATATTCTGTCTACCTGCTGTTCCGATTTGTCTGTTCCCTGGCGGTTTCTATGTCCACAGTGCTTTCCATCGTGTACCACCTGGAGGTGGTGCAGCTGGATGCTTTCCAGCTTGTCCTGGTAGGGACGGTTCAGGAGACCTCCTGCTTTCTGTTCGAGATGCCCACCGGTGTGGTGGCGGATTTGTATAGCCGTCGGCGCTCGGTGCTGATTGGAATGTTCCTCTACGGCCTGGGCTTTCTGATGGAGGGTGCGCTACCGTGGTTCGCGCCGGTTCTGCTGGCCCAGGTTGTCTGGGGTTGCGGTGATACCTTCATCACCGGCGCTCTGGAGGCGTGGATTGCCTCGGAGGAAGAGGACAAACCCATAGACAAGGTGTTCCTGCGGGGCAGTCAAATGGGGCAAATCGGCGGCGTTCTGGGCGTGGTGCTGGGCACACTGCTGGGAAACATAAACCTGCAAATGCCTGTCATCTTGGGGGGCAGTTTGTGCTTGTTGTTGGGGCTGGTGATGGTTCGCATCATGCCAGAAACCAACTTCTCCCCTGCTATTGAGGAACGGCAGGGCTTGCTTAAAGACTTTGTCTGCCTGTTCAAGCTCAACCTGGGCTTTGTGAAAGGCGCACCTGTGTTGCTGACGCTCTTAGCAATCACACTATGCGGGGGACTTGCCAGTGAAGGCTTTGACCGGCTCTCCACCGCTCATTTTCTGGATGACACGGTAATACCCGTTATCGGGCCGCTGAACAGCGTCACTTGGTTCGGTGTTATCAGTCTTATCGGCAGCGGCTTAGGTATTCTGGCTTCTCAGTTGCTCATCGCCCGCATGGAGAAAAAAGGGACTGTCAGCCGAACCAGTGTGGTCATGTCCACCAGCGCCGGGTATATCCTGTGCCTGGTTCTCTTCGCGGTGGGGCGGAGCTTTTGGTTCATGTTGTTGGTGTTCCTGCTGGCGGGGCTTATGCGCACCATCAAGGAGCCTGTGCTGGCCGCCTGGATGAACGACCATGTGGATGAGAAAATGCGCGCCACAGTCTTTTCCACCAGCGGACAGCTGGACTCTTTCGGGCAGATCATCGGCGGGCCTATTGTGGGGCTGGTAGCCCAGCAGGTGTCCATACCCTGGGGGCTGGTCTGTACCGCTTTCCTGCTGTTGCCCGCGCTGTTCTTAGTGCCGGTGGCGGGAAAGAAGCGGGATTGATATGGCATAGTTAAGTTTACTGACGAGCGGGAGATTACTTCCGCTCGTCTTCATTTAGTAGCGCAAAATTTGAGGACTCTTTATTTCCTTATTCGGTATAGCGGAGGCGGCTGTCAATTCGACATAATTTTCTTGTGATACTTTACCGTACATGAGCATTTGTTTCGTATTTGAAAGAACAAACTCACCAAATAAAAAAAACGATATTCGGGTGGGTTATTTTGTTATACCCTAAATTACCCTCTGAATTTGTTTTTAAATTTGGAGGGATTTTTTTATGTCCTTTTTTCGGGCAGTTATCTATCTGCTCATACGAAGCAAAATTTATCAATACATAGCATATCAGAGAACGGCAGGAAACCAGTTAAAAAAATTTCTGCCAGTGCAACGGTACTTCTCACCTTGAAAGTAGAAGTACAATCTCCATACAATAGAATTACTATTTCCTATAACCGTAAAGGTCACAGAGCCTTTGCGGTTTTTCTTTTGTCGATTTTTGTTGGAAAGTGCCGTAGGGCTGTTTCTGATATGCGGTGTCGTTCTCCGCCTCTCCATCTGGATTTTTTACATTTCAAAAATTCAGATGGGAGGTATTTATGGTGAAATATGCACCAAGAAAGGTATATATCAGAGAAAGTGGCGGCTATGTGGAATTATCCTACACGGAGTTCTGCCGTTGCAGGGAATCCGACCAGACCTATATGGACAAGCTGTTTATCCCCATTCAAGGCTGTCTGCTTGAAGTCGTGAGGGAGCAATACACAGACTTCTACCGTGACAAGGAACGGTGGCGTTATCTGCAAAAATTAGATACAAAGAATAGACTGCTATCTCTCGACGGATTTACGGACAGCGAGGGGAATCCTCTGGACTTTATCACTGATGAAGCGGTGGACATTGCAGAAACCGTTGTCAATGCGGTCATGGTGGACAGGCTGAAAGCCGCCCTGCCTTTGCTGTCGGATAGTGAACAGGAATTGATACAGGCAATCTTTTTTGACGGACTTTCTGAGCGTGAAGTCGGGGCGAGGTTCGGCATAACCCAGAGCGTTGTGAACAAACGCAAAGCCAGAATCCTAAGAAAACTAAGAAAGATAATAGAAAATTAAAATTTAAGGCGTTCAGCCCCCTTGTTTTTTCCTTTGGGAAAATGAGGGGGTTTTTCTCTGCCCTCTCAATCAATTCTGATTGGAGGAAAAGAAGCATGGCATATAACCACGGACGGGAGGACAGGAAATGGCGTATCTGGAAAGAAGCGGAGGAAAAGCTGCTGCGTGAGTGCGGCGTTGATGAAGCGACCATTGAGCAGATACGCATTGCGGACAGGGCAGACTTCAATTCCAACAGGCGGTTTTACCGATGGACGAATGACGTTGCGGAATATCTTGAGGACATGGCAGGCAGGGAGCGGCAGGCGGAAGTGGGTACGGTTGCGGAGTTACTGGAAGAGATTGAGAGCGAAAATCTCTATCAAGTATTAGTCACGGTGGACGGGCGTACCTTGAAAATCGTCCTGCTGAAAATGCAGGGGTATTCCACAAAGGAGATTGCTCCGCTTGTGCATTTGACGACTGGTGCCATCTATGCGAGGTTAGACCATCTGCGGAAGAAGCTGCGGAAAATTTTATAGCTTCTAAAACAGCCTGCCATCCTGCGGGCTACTGGGTGAGGGATGGAAATCCCCTCACTCATTTTTTGCAGGAGGACAACAGGATGGCATACAGGGTTAAGGCATACACGCTTCGGGAGGAATCCACGGAAAGCGGCACAAGGTATTTTATCAGCTTTAAGGACGGGCAGGGCAAATCCCACGAGTTGGAAGTGTCGGAACAGTTCTTTATGGAGTTTCGGCAGATGGAGCGCAGGAACAGGAATCTTTTCTAATGGGACGAGCGGCACAGGGAGTTTAACGAGGTATGGGACGAAACCCTTTACAGACGGGCGTTGCGTGTGCCTAAGAGCCTTGATGAACGCATGGTTGAGGAAGAACGGAATGAAACGCTCTATAAGGCGGTTGGGAGCCTTCCAGAGATACAAAGGCGGCGTTTCCTGCTCTACTACGAGTATGAGTTCAATTTTTACCAAATCGCCGCTATGGAGCATTGCACCGCTTCGGCAATACAGAAATCTGTTGCGATTGCAAAGGAGAAAGTAAAGGCGGAAATTGAAGAAATATCTCCAACCGTGACCGACACCGCCCGAAAAAGAAATCTGTTTTTTATTTGTGTGGGATTGGCGGCATTACATACTCTCACTTTTTTCCGTGGGAGTAAATCTATTTTTAAGGAGGTCAACGCCTATGTGCAACGAAAACAAAGACACCGCCCGAAAGGAGGAAAGCCATGCAGAAGTTACAGACAGTCAACGCCGAAACGCTCCTTTATGAACCGCTTGAGAAACCATCCTTTGTGGTGGACAGCCTTATCCCGACAGGCTTATCGCTGTTCTGCGGCTCACAGAAGATAGGCAAAAGCTGGCTCATGCTGAAGCTATGCTTATGCGTGTCGCAGGGAATCCCTTTATGGGATATGCCGACAATGGAGGGCGATGTGCTTTACCTCTGCCTTGAGGACACGTTCTGCCGCATACAGGACAGGTTATTTCGTTTGACGGACGAAGCAAGCGGGCGGCTCCACTTTGCCGTGGCAAGCTGCAAGCTGTCAGACGGTCTTATCGTGCAGCTTGAAGATTATCTGAAAGATTACCCAGACAGCAGGCTCATTGTCATTGATACCTTGCAGAAAGTCCGTACAGCTTCAAAAGACAATGCCTATGCAAGCGACTATGGGGACATCTCCCTCATCAAAGACTTTGCCGACAGGCACTCTCTGGCGGTCATTGTCGTACACCACATCCGAAAGCAGAATGACAGCGACGTGTTCAACAAGGTGTCTGGGACGACAGGATTAACGGGGAGTGCGGACGCTACCTTTGTTCTGGAAAAGGAGAAACGTGCGTCTGACACCGCCAAGCTGTATGTGACGGGCAGGGACACGCCTTATCAGGAATACACGCTGCGTTTCCGTGATTGCCGTTGGGAGCTTGTGGAGCGGAAAACGCAGGAGCAGCTTGCGAAAGAAACGATACCAGATGTCCTTTTTCGGTTGGTGGATTTTATGAGGGATAAGGAAGAATGGATAGGCACGGCAACGGAACTGTTAGCCGCTATGGGGGAAACGGAAACCATACCCACGGTGATTACGAAATGGCTGAATGAATACCGCACCACATTTTTAAGCGAGAACCGTATCTGCTACCAGTACAGCCGCAGGAAAGACGGCAGGCGGATTGCCCTTGCAAGGAGGGCGGGTGACAGCGGTGATGGTGGTGACAGCGATATTAGGATACCCCCCTGTTACTGTCATTGACGCTTAAAGCCATGTAAAGCTGGCGGCTCTGCCCTGCGGGTGACAGCAGTGACGGTGGTGACAGTGATTTTAGGATACCCTGCCGCTGTCATCCCTACGGGAGAACACCCCGTAAACGCAAAATGCAGGCGTGAGATTTACTCGCCCTTTTCGGTCGTGTAAAACCACCCCTGCGGTCAGAAAAATCATTCCGATTTTTCCGACTGCGTTTACAGGGTGTAACACACTACACTTTGCCCTGCAAAGTCGTGTGCCAGACGTTCCCTCTGGACTCCCTTAAGGCAGGGCTGTGCCCTGCTATCCTACGCCTTACGGCTTCGGATAAAAGAATGGCGGCATGACGGTGACGGCTCTTGCGAGGGGGGTATCCCAAAAACACCGTCATCATCGACATGACCGTCATGCAGGGGGTGAGGGTGACAGTTGCGGCAGTCGGCAGGGGGTATCCCAAAACTGCTGTCACCACCGTCACCGCTGTCACCCCAAAGGACGGTCACCCGCCGAAAGAAAGGAGGAATCCGCCTATGCCTTATGCAATCCTGCGTTTCCAGAAACGAAAAGCGGGCGGCGTTGCGGCTTGTGAACGCCACAACGAGCGGAAGAAAGAAGCCTACAAAAGCAACCCAGATATAGATATGGAACGCTCTAAAAACAATTACCATCTCATAGCACCACCAAAGTACACCTACAAGAAAGAGATTAACCGCATGGTAGCCGAAGCGGGGTGCAGGACAAGGAAAGAC
Organism: Coprococcus sp. TF11-13; assembly: GCF_003481085.1. Taxonomy (NCBI): domain Bacteria; kingdom Bacillati; phylum Bacillota; class Clostridia; order Lachnospirales; family Lachnospiraceae; genus Coprococcus; species Coprococcus sp. TF11-13. The sequence goes on from NZ_QUKK01000002.1 coordinate 416,065, forward strand.
AGCGTGATGATGGTGGAAACGCTCATCACAGCTTCACCAGAATTTATGAACCAGTTACCGCCCGAAGAACAAAAAGCGTATTTCCAGACGGCTCTTGACTTCATTTCGGAGCGTGTTGGAAAGCAGAATATCCTCTCCGCTGTCGTCCATATGGACGAGAGAACGCCCCATATGCACCTCTGCTTTGTGCCGATTACGCCAGACAATAAGCTGTCAGCGAAAGCTATCTTAGGCAACCAGAAATCATTATCCGAGTGGCAGACCGCCTACCATGAGCGGATGTCCTCACGGTGGAATCAGCTTGAACGGGGGCAGTCCTCAATGGAAACCAAGCGGAAACACGTCCCCACATGGCTCTATAAATTAGGCGGCAGGCTTGATAAACAGTATGAAGAAATCGTGTCTGCCCTATCCGACATCAACGCCTTTAACGCAGGGAAGAAAAGGGATAAAGCGTTAGATTTACTCTCTGCATGGCTGCCAGACGTGGAGAAATTCTCTAAGGAAATCGGGAAACAGCAGGCGTATATCGACAGTTTGAAAGAGAGAATTGGGCAGGAATCAGACTATGCGGGGCGTATGCGTGATGAAAAGTACGAGCAGGAACTAAAGGTGCAGAAAGCGAATCAGAAGATATTTGAATTGCAGAGAACCAACGAGCAGATGGGGCGGCTGCTGTCAAAAATACCGCCCGAAGTGTTGGAAGAATTGCAGAAAAATCATAGAAGCAGAGCGAAAGAAAGGTAGATATGTGAATGAAGAAACAGGATTTTAAGGTGTTAAAGACCAAAGACTTGTACCCGTTCCCCGACAATCCGTTTCATGTGGCAGAAGATGAAACACTGTCAGAGTTAGCGGAAAGCATCAAGGAATTTGGCATTGTCACGCCGATAATCACACGCCCGAAAGAGGACGGGGACGGTTATGAAGTGATTGCAGGACAGCGGCGTGTCCGTGCTTCTGAACTTGCAGGGATAAATACCGTGCCTGCGTTTGTCCTGCCCTTAGACCGTGACCGAGCCATCATCACCCTTGTAGACAGCAATTTGCAGCGTGAGAATATCCTGCCATCGGAGCGGGCGTTTGCTTACAAGATGAAATCCGAAGCCATGAAGCGGCAGGGTTTCCGCACAGACTTAACCTCGTCACAAGTTGTGACGAAGTTGCGGACGGACGACAAGGTGGCACAGGGCTTCGGCGTGGGCAGGATGACCGTGCAGCGTTTTATCCGCCTGACGGAACTGATACCGCCGATTTTGCAGATGGTGGACGAGGGGAAAATCGCCCTCACGCCTGCGGTGGAACTGTCCTTCTTGAAGAAAGACGAGCAGGAAAACCTCTTTGCCACGATGGAGAGCGAAGAAGCAACGCCCTCACTCTCACAGGCACAGCGGATGAAACAGTTAAGCCAGAGCGGGCGGCTTGACATGGATACGATATTTGCGATTATGACGGAGGAAAAGGGCAACCAGAAAGAAACCTTGAAAATCAACACAAGCAAGCTGAAAAAATACTTTCCGAAGAACACAACGCCGAAGCAGATGGAGGAAACCATCATCAAACTTTTGGAGCGTGAGTTGCAGAGGAAACGCAACCGTGACAGCCGCTAATCTTCTTTTTTCGGGAAGTAAATACAGAGAGTTGAGGTATGGAGAATGAGAGAAATCCAGTATGAAATCGTAAAGGAAATCGCAGTATTGTCTACGGGCGACAGTGGCTACACAAAGGAAATCAATCTCATTTCATGGAATGGGAAAGAGCCGAAGTATGACATCCGCAGCTTTTCCCCGAACCGTGAAAAGTGCGGCAAGGGAATCACGCTGAACGCTGATGAAGCGGCGGCACTCCTTAAAGCATTACAGAAAGAATTAAACAGCGAGGATTAATGGTATCTGATTGGCAGGGCGGGGACATTTCCAAACTCTTCCCTGCCCTGTCTGGAAAGGAAGATTTAAGTATGGGCGAGGATAAGAAAGCAGATAAAAAGAGAAAGCGTATCGTGCCAAAAGCACCAGTGCAGATGATAATCAGCCGTGAATATGTCGGCACACAGACCGTTACAGAAGCGTTTGTCCCGATTATCTCCGAGGATATTCGGAAGAAGATTGCCGAGGGCGACACCTTCGACAATGAGGGGCTGTCCGCTTAGAATGTACGCAATGGGACATGAAAACAGATAGGACAGATACGGAGGTTTTACAGTATGGCAGGAATCAAAGAAGAAAAGAAAATCTATTTAGTCGGCATTTATTGCCGCTTATCTAAAGACGATGGTACGGATAACGAGAGTGCGAGCATTGCGACACAGAAATCCATCCTCACGGATTATGTGAAAAAGCAGGGATGGCACATAGCAAAAACGTATGTGGACGATGGTTATTCTGGTACAAATTTCCAAAGACCAAGTTTCCAGAATATGATAAAAGACATTGAAAGCGGTCTGATAAACTGCGTGATTACGAAAGATTTATCCCGTCTGGGGAGAAACTATCTTGATTGTGGGTTATATCTGGAAGTTTTCTTCCCAGAGCATAACGTGAGGTATATAGCGGTCAATGACGGCGTAGATACCTTGAATAAATCTGCTATGGACATCACGCCTTTCCGCAACATTTTAAACGAAATGTATGCCGCTGACATATCTGTTAAGATAAAATCGGCATATCGGGCGAGGTTTCAACAGGGGAAATTCATGGGAACTACCGCCCCTTATGGCTATATCAAAGACCCTGCCGACCACAACCATCTGCTGATAGATGATAAAGTGGCACATGTTGTAAAAGAGATATTCGACCTTGCATTAAAAGGGAATGGAGTTGCCAAAATTTGCAGACATCTTAATAAACAGCATATCCTACGCCCTGCCGCTTATGCGGCGGAGCGTGGCGAAACAGGCTTTGAACGTCATTTTGAGGGGAACGAGGACAAACGCTATATTTGGAGTGGGAACAGCGTGAGGAGCATTTTAAGAAGCCCGATATATGCGGGAAATCTTGTAGGCTACAAACGGATTGCCGCCAATATGAAAAGCAAGAAACGCCCCTCTAAGCTGCCCGAAGAATGGGAAGTGATACCCAATACCCATGAGGGAATAGTCACGCAGGAGGAATTTGATATTGTCCAACAGCTTATTACAAGTCGTAGGCTTCCACAGAACAAGGGAGGATTTGTAAATATTTTTGCAGGCGTTATCAAGTGTGTGGACTGCGGATGTGCTCTGCGGGCAATGAACGTACACAGGAGGAAACGCCCAGAGATTATCGACTGTGTACAGTATTCATGTAATAATTATGCAAGAAACGGAAGAAGCGAGTGTAGTGCCCACAATATAGAAGCAAGGGATTTATTCAATGCCGTTCTTGCCGACATCAACTGTTTTGCGGATATGGCAGTGAATGATGAAAAGGCGGTCAGGGCCATAGAAAAGCGGCTCACGGAAACAGACCAGAGCAGGGCGAAAGCATTAGAGAAAGAACGTAAGAAGCTGAACAAACGCCTTGCGGAACTGGACAGGCTGTTTTCCTCTCTCTACGAGGATAAGGTCATGGAGCGTATTACCGAGCGGAATTTTGAGATGATGTCGGGGAAATACCAGAAAGAGCAGCTTGAAATTGAAGCAAGGCTGAAAGAGGTGACGGAAACTCTTAATGAAAGCTACGAGAAATCACGGGGAATCCGTGACTTCCTCGCCCTTATCCGAAATTATCAAGGCTTAAAAGAACTGGATGCAACAGTTATAAACGCACTCATAGACAAGATACTTGTTTCGGAGCGTGAGAAGATGGCAGACGGAACAGTGAAGCAGGAAATCAAGATTTACTATAAATTCATCGGCTTTGTCGATGAATTACATATCATACCTACAAAACGGTGGGCAGCAATGCCCGCTAAAAATTGTACGGTGTGCGGCGTTGAATATGTCCCGGGCTCTGGTGCATCAAGGTATTGTCCTGCTTGTGCCAAGAAGATACGGAGGGAGAAATCAAACGAGAGCAAACGCAGGAGCAGAGAACAGAAAAGGATAGCATGTATGAACTGTCCGCAAAAAATGACCGACTGACCTTGAACAAAGGCAGGGGCGTATTGAACGGCAGGGCAATATGTTTCCAGAGGTGGAGGTTTACCGATATGTGACCGAGCAGACTTTTGATGCTTATCTCTATCAGTTAGTGGAGAGCAAGCAGAAATTTATCAGCCAGATAATGACGAGCAAAAGCCCTGTACGCTCTGCCGAAGATGTGGACGAGGTTGCCCTGTCCTTTGCGGAGGTTAAAATGCTTGCCACAGGTGATGCCCGTTTTAAGGAAAAGATGGATTTGGATATACAGGTTTCCAAGCTCCGAGTGTTAAAGCAGAGTTATCTTTCCGAACATTACGACCTTGAGGACAGGGTGCTGAAATACTATCCCCAGACCATTAAGGAGTATGAGGAACGCATTGCAGGCTATGAAAATGATGCAGCTCTTGCCGAGCAGCACAAGCCGCAGGGCGAGGATAAGTTCTGCCCGATGACCCTAAAAGGCGTGACCTACACCGAAAAGGCAGACGCAGGCGAGATGCTCCTTGCAATCTGCAAGGATTATCCGATGCCCGCACCTACCGAAATTGGCAGCTACCGAGGTTTCCGAATGGAGATTTATTATGATACGGTCAACACCCATTACTGTATGAAACTTTGCGGAAAAGCAAAGCATAAGGTTGATTTAGGTGCTGATGCCCTCGGAAATCTGACCCGAATTGAAAACGAGCTGTCAAAGCTCCCTGCCAGACTGGAAGCTGCCAAGACCAAAAAGGCGGAAACTATCGCACAGCTTGAAACCGCAAAGGAGGAAATCAAGAAGCCTTTTGCCTTTGAAGATGAGCTGAAAGAAAAAACAGAACGGCTGAACGCTCTTAACATTGAGCTGAATCTGAATGAAAAAGATACTTCTGTTATGGATACCGAGCCAGAGCAGACAGAAGAACAGCCCGAAAGAAAATGTGCAAGTCGGGAGAGATAATGCGGTTTGCATATTTGTATTGCTGATTTCTGGGAAGTATAATAGGTGTAGATTAGTAAATGTCGGAGGTGAAAGATGTGCTTGATAATTTCAGATTTGAAACCTTTGTTGATGTGCATAGTAACATCTTTGCTGAATATCTAAGCTCCGTTATCGCAAAGCTGTCAAAAGAAAATTCAGAATACCGTTCCATAGAGGAAAGAATAGAGGAACTCTACAAGGAGTATCCAAAAGTGATGGAGGCTCTGGATACGGAGAAGCCGAGCGATTTATCTGAGCAGGAGTGTAAGGTTTTGATAGAAGTTTTGGAGCTTCGGAACAGGCTCAGCGATATGCAGCAGGAAGCAATCTATTTCAGAGGGTGCTATGACAGCGTTGGGTATCTCAAAAAGGCAGGAATTTTATAACCAAGAATGGGCGGCATTAGCGTGGAGCTGATGCCGCTTTTTACATACCATGGAGCTGGAAAAAGACATCTGTATGTGATAAAATGTTTAAAACAGTATTGGAGGAAAAGTATGAATTATACAGAAAAAGAGAAAGAGTATTTTAATAATAAACTTTCTCAAGTAATATATAACCCTAATCGTTTTAAAGTATTGATTGGTGAGGATAGATTTTTGTTCGGTATTGTTTCAGCAGGAGATAGTGAAGCACCATTTGGCAGATTGATGCAGTATAAAACGCTGTATGATACTTTGATAGATTTAGATTGGAAAATCAAATTTTCATTTGATAAAGCAATAGAATATGCTTATTCAGAACCTGTACAGAATAACTTTAGTATATTTAGAGTAGAAACTGAAGAAGAACGAAACGCATATTATTATATTGAAAATGCACTCTTTAGAACCTCAAGCCTGTGGGATTTATTAGCTCAGTTTTATCGACTTTTTTATAAATTGGAAATGCCTAAAGAAAGAGTTTACTATAAGAAAGTATTTGACCCTTCTTTACAGTCCAGTGATAGATTTAAAGTGAAAGCCACGGAAATAAACAATTATTTGGAAGAATCAGATGATACTGATTGTGAGGGAGAATGGAAAGGAAATCATTCATACGTCAATGATATTAGAAACAAAATGACGCACAGGAATTCTCCTAACATAGCTGTTATGAGCGATTATGATATGAATTTTAAGCAGCATCCTACTTTTATTATTAAAAGAATTTTGGAAGATTATGTTACGGCATCAAAATATATGAAAGAAATTTTGGACGAGATAGAGAAAGAAGTTATGGAATCTTTTGATACAGAGCAGTAAACTGATTATATCATTATAAATAAAAGAGGAAGATTGGAATGGCAAATAAACGGGAGTGCGTTTTTTGTGAAAATACAAATTTAAGCAAGGAACATATTTTTGCACAGTGGTTATTAAAAGAGTTAAATATATTTAATAATGATGTTTTAATGACCCACGCAAACATAGCGGGCATGCCCATATCTAACAGGAAGCACGCATTTTCAAAGTTGGTAAACGGATTGGTATGTGAAACATGTAATAATGGTTGGATGAGTCAATTAGAGGGGGATTGCCAAAATCATATTATAAATTTAATGAATATGAACGAGTTAGAAACTGAATTGGCATTTCTGAATGAGCATCACGAAACAGTTGCAAAATGGGCTTTTAAAAATGTAATATTATTGAACTCTGCAACAAATTACAGACACCTTGTTCCAGATGAACACTATAAGGAACTATATTCTGGGAAAATACCCGAAGGAGTATTTATTGATTTGGCATTTTGTAAGAGTAATCCTACGATAGAATGGCGGCAAACTCACGGTGGAATGATTTTGAAAGACAGAAACATTCCTTTTAACCCCAATGCAAAGAGATATCATATTACATTCCAAATCAAGAACTTACTATTAAAAGTAACTTATTATGAGAGCCTTAACAATACATTTTATGAAGATGAAGGAGCTGTTCGGCTTTATCCAAGATTTGGAGTATATGGAACGCCTAAAATTTTTGATAGTATCGATGATTTTGATATTCACGGATTTTTCCATGAATACAAAGAATGATATTTTTATTAAAGAAAAGGAATGAGGTGGAAATTAGCATGAGTTTTATAGAGTGGTTTCTATCAAATTGGTATGCAAATTACTTTACAATTATAACAGTCGTATTGTCAGGACTTATTTCTTTAATAATATCAGCGGTTTATTATCGCAAAGGGAATAGAAATAATTTGAGGATGGCAGTTATCCATCCAATAATAAGATTATTGCAAGATGCCTATTCAAGAAAGAATTATGATAAATTAAATGAGATAGCAAAAGATTATAGTACCAGATACTTGACAAAAACAGAGGAACAAAAACTTAATTCTCTTTTGATGGCGTATAAGGAAGTCAGTACATACAATGATATAAGTGTCAATGCGGATATTCTATTTTCCTATTTTGAATATACGTTAAAGAAAAATCAGATTAATCCAAAACCTGTTCCTATTGAATATGAGGGTGAGGTTGTTTATGGCAGTTATCCCCCAGACTTATTTTATTTGTCGCAGGATTTAGAAAAAGTTCTTAGGAGATATGACCCCAATTTTGAGCCAGATGAATGTAAGGATGCAATAATTTCTCTATATGAACACTATTGCAAAGAATATTATACTTCTGACAGAATTAAATATTTTGATGATTATACTCTCAGAGAAGTATTAAAGAAATCAGAAATTCGTGCGAAATGGGATAAAAAATTCGATGTTGCAAAAGAAGCGAAGGAACAGTTTTTGAAATTAAAGATTGCTCAATAAAAATATTTATTACATAGCCGAGAGGTTTTCATTTAACGAAATCCCCTCGGCTTTTTCTATTTCTGGAGGTGATTTTATCCATTGAGAACTAACCGACCCTATGTGCAGATTGACCCAGATGTGCTTGAACGGGTACGACAGATTGACCTGTTATCCTATCTGCGTGAGTTTGAGCCGAGCAATCTCGTTAAGGTCAAAGGCACAAGCAATGTGTACTGTACCGCAGAACACGACAGCTTGAAGATTTCCAACGGCAAATGGTATTGGTGGTCGAGGGGTTTCGGCGGCTATTCTGCCCTCGATTATCTCATCAAGGTCAAGGAATATGATTTTGTGGAAGCCGTGGAAATTCTCACGGGACAGACGTTGGCGGACTGGAAGCCGCCCCCTGCTCCCAAGAAAGATGAACCGAAAGTCCTGCTCCTGCCGCCCAAAAATAAGGATTGTAACAGAGTGATACAGTATCTTTTCGGGCGTGGTATTGACTATCAGCTCATACAAGAGTGTATCTCAGACGGAACGCTCTACGAGAGTGCCGATTACCACAATGCTGTTTTTATCGGCAAAGATGAAAGCGGAACACCGAAATATGCCGCTCTGCGAAGCACTCTCGGTAGCACTTTCAAGCAGGACGCATCGGGCAGCGACAAGCGGTATTCGTTCCGACTTCTGGCAAGAGAGCCAACGGATACCGTGCATTTATTTGAAGCCGCCATTGATTTACTGTCCTATGCCACTTATCTGAAATGCGAGGGCAAGGATTACAAATCGGAAAGTCTGCTTTCTCTTTCGGGAGTGTATCAGCCAAAGAAAGAGATGAAGGACAGTAAAATCCCCATAGCCCTCATAACTTTTTTGAGTGCCAATCCACAAATTAAAACCATCGTTCTGCATCTGGATAATGATAAGGTAGGCAGGCTTTGTACCGCTACTTTGAAGGAACTGTTGCAGAAAGACTACAAAATCGTTGATGATCCTCCGCCTGTCGGCAAGGACTTCAACGATTTTTTGTTGTCCTATCTGAAAATTGCAAGACCAAAGCTTAAGCGTGAAAGGAGTGATGTCCGTTGATTGTGTAGCAGTTTTTGCCCAGAAAGACACCGAAACCAAATCAAAATTTAATGCTGAAAGCGAGGAATGAACTATTGAAAAAGTATGATGTAACCCTTACTGCCCATTACCGAAAGACCGTTTCCGTCTATGCGGAAAGCCCCGAACAGGCAAAGGAAAAGACAAAAATTATCCTGTTCGATACCGACCTTATCAACTTTACCGATGATGGTTTTGTCTGCGGCGAAGCCGATATTACCGAGCAGAGCGAGGACGGTCTTGACGGTGCGGGCGAGAATACACTACAGGAAAATACGGATTGTTCGGACTGTCCGTACTTCTGCCCCGTGTGCGGTGAGTGTATGTATGAGGAGGACTGCGAAGAATGAGATGTCTTACCAAGCACTGAATTTGGTTAGCCAAATTCGCTTGTTAGGGGTCAGCCCCTAATACCCCGTGAGAACAGAAAGGAGTTCAAGAATGAGTGAGTTCTTATTTTTCATTATCGGCACAATGCTCGGTGGTCTGTTCGGCATTGCGTGTATGTGCTGCTTGCAGATAAACAGACTTTCCGAGAGAAAGGAAGTGGACAATGCGAAAAAGAAATGTGCAGATACTTTTCCGTCTGACTGAGGAGGAAGCCGAACACCTTAATGAGCTTGTGCGAAAATCGGGTCGCTCAAAAGAAGCCTTTTTAAGAGAAATGGTAAGGGGCTATCAGCTCTGCGAGAAGCCTGACCCAGAGTTCTATAAAATGATGCGTGAGCTGTCCGCCATTGGCAACCGTATCAATCAGCTTGCGGTTAAGGCAAACGCCCTCGGTTTTGTGGATACCCCGATGCTCCGTGAGGAAGCAAGGAAATGGCACGAATTTCAGATTGACATTCGCAAAAGGTATCTGCTTCCACGCAGGTCATCGTAATGGCGGTCTGCGAGATATGGGATGTGCGTGGCAGGCTCGACCACCCAATCGACTATGCCGAAAATCCCGAAAAGACCGCCAACCCCAAATACACCGAAGCCGACCTGCAGGCGATGGTCGATGTAATGGAGTACGCTACTAATAAGGATAAGACCGAGCAGCGTTTTTTTGTCACAGGCGTAAACTGTGACCCGACCACCGCCAGAGATGAAATGATGATTGCCAAAGTCCAATGGAACGACACGAGTGAGATTGTCTGTTACCACGGCTTTCAGAGCTTTAAGCACGGGGAGGTTACGCCAGAGCAGGCTCACGAAGTCGGTGTTAAACTTGCCGAGCGAATGTGGGGCGATAGATTTCAAGTCATCGTTGCCACCCACCTAAATACCGACTGCTTGCATAATCACTTTGTCGTGAACTCTGTTTCTTTTGCGGACGGTATGCACTACCACGACAACAAAGCAAATCTGCGGCTGCTCCGTCAGCGTTCCGATGAGCTTTGCCGTGAGTATGCCCTGTCCGTCATCGAACACCCAAGCGGCAAGAAAAAGCCCTACGCCCTTTACCAAGCCGAAAAGCAGGGGCGACCCACGAGGGATAATGTTGCCAGACAAGCGGTGGATGAAGCTATCAGCAAATCATTCACGCTGAAAGACTTTGACCGCCAGTTGACAGAAATGGGTTACCGCATAAACTTTGACCCCAACCGCAAGTATTGGACGATTATCGGCAAGGGCTGGCAAAGACCCAAGCGGCTTTATAAGCTTGGAGAGGAATACACCAATGACAGGATTATGGAGCGTATCAGCGAAAATTCCTATGCGGTCAAATTCCAGAGCTTCTCAGAGCCACAGCCACAGGTTAAGGTCTATCGGGTCAAAGGCTCTTTGAAGAACGCCAAGAAAATCGGTGGCTTGCGTGGGCTGTATCTCCATTACTGCTACAAGCTCGGTATCCTGCCGAAAGGCAGAAAACAAAATTATGCACGGCTTCATTATCTTTTAAAGGACGACCTTATGAAGATGGAAGCCATCACACAGGAAACGAGGCTACTTTGCCGCAATCACATTGATACGGCGGAGCAGCTTTGTTCATATAAAGGCTCTCTGAAAACGGAGATGTCTGCCCTGCTTCAGAAGAGAAAGGAGCTTTACTCTAAATCCCGCAGAACAAGCGGCGAAGAAAAGGAAGCAGTCAAGGCAGAGCTTTCCGATATTTCGGGGCGGCTGAAAATTATCCGAAAGGAGGTCAGACTGTGCGAGGGCATTTCCGCCCGTAGTGATACCCTCAAGGAAAAATTGCAGACGATACGGGCAGACGAACACGAACAGCAAAGAAAGGAGCTGATGAAGAATGAACACAGGCGGCGAAGCGGCAGAACAAATCGTCCGAATGAGCTTGGAGGGCTTTGAGGTCGCTGCCAAAATTACAGGTGCAGGTGCGAAGAACATCGCTATCCTGTTGTATTCCATTCTTAAAGAAGAAAAGAAAACCAAAGGCAAAGCAAGGCTGACAAGTATGCTCCGTTCTGGTAAGGAACTGAAAGTCTTTACCGTCAAAAGCGGCGACTTGAAAAAGTTCACTCAGGAAGCGAAAAAATACGGTGTGCTTTACTGCGTCCTCACGGACAGGAAAAACAAAGACCCCAATGCAGAGGTCGATGTCATCGCCCGTGCCGAAGACGCATCGAAAATCAGTCGTATCGTGGAACGCTTTAATCTTGCTTCGGTGGATACCGCTTCTATTGTGACGGAAGCCGAGAAATCCAAAGATGCAAAGGACGGTCAGTCAGAGCCAGATATTGGTGTGCAGGAAAAGGCGGAGAAAGACAAGCTGCTTGACGAGCTTATGGGCAAGCCCATCCAGAAGGAGGAAAACGCCCCAAACCCCTCGGTGGCAAAGACAGAAAAATCCCCTCAGTCCGAGCCTACCTCAGAGCAGCCAAAGAAGTTCGCAGAGGGGGCTACTATGACTAAGGAGAAACCTTCTGTCAGAGAGGAACTGCGGAAAATCAAGGAGAGCCGCAAGGAGCAGGAAGCAGAGATTGGCACTTCCGCCTTGGACAAAAGCGGAGCTTCCGACAGGGCGAAAAGTGCTAACGGGAAAACGGAGCATAAACAGCCCCAGAGAAAGAAAAAGAAACCAAAATCCAAAGAAACGAGGTAAACAGCTATGAGTATTTACGATGTATTCGGCGGTGGCAACAGACCTTTTGATAAAGAGGAATGGGCTGCCGCAAAGCAGGCACAGCGGAAAGAAGCCTATGAGCTGATTGACAATACCTGCTCTGAAATGATGGCAAGCGGCGACAGCTTCCGTCAGTATCTTGATGTGCAGGGTCGTTTTGACCGTTACTCCGTGGCTAACGCTATTCTGGTGTCAGCACAGATGCCCGAAGCAACGCAGCTTAAAGAGTACAGCAAATGGAAAGCGAGCCGTGTCTATGTGAACAAGGACGCACAGAAAATCATTATCCTTGAGCCGAGCAAGGAATACACCCGTGAGAACGGGACAAAGGGCGTCTCCTACAATGCCAAAGTGGTTTATGACATTTCTGAAACCTCGGCAAAGGACAGGCGGCAGGAACAGGAGCCGAAATCCATGCGTGAGCTTGTGTCAGCTCTGATTGATGCAAGCCCTGTACCCTGTGTTCCTGTCGATGAGCTTGAACTGCCTGCCTATTATGACAGCTTTCAGCAGACCATTTTTGTCAAGAAAGGGCTTTCCGAGGAAGTGCTGTTCGTGAGTATGGCAAAAGAAGTGTCGGCGGCGGTCTATGATTTTAAGTACAACGAGAGCCGTGATGCTTCCGAATTCAAATCTTTCTGCGTTGCCTATATGGTAAGCTCCCGTTACGGTGTGGATACCAGAGGTTTTGACTTTTCCAGACTTCCCAGAGAGTATGCGGAAATGGATACGCAGGCGTTCAAAGGAGAGCTTGGCACGATGCGTGATGTTCTGGGCGAAATCCAGAGCGATATGTATAAGAGTATGGAGAAGAACAAGCCTGCAAAGAACAAAGAGCAGGAACGCTAATCGGAGGTGCAGACTATGAGAGAAGAACGATACCATATCGCACTTGATAAGTACGATAAGAACATCGTCATCAACGCCTTAAACACCCTGCGTACAAGGCAGTTACAGGAGGAACGCCCCACCGAGCCTGTTGACGAGCTGATAAGTAAGGTGGCACATGCTCCGACAAAAAAGGTTAAGGTCGTGCATTGCAGGTGTAATGAGGAACGATGACCAGAAAACGAGCCTAATCCTTACTGTTTGCGGCATACTTCCTGTTGTATGGCTTGCCCTGCTGACAGCACCCTATGTCAGTGGCGGTCTTGTAGAGATTATCCGAGGTATGCCCGTGGCGATGGGCAATCCGCTTGAAATAACGATGTGTGAGGACAGCATAAAGACTGTCCTTATTTTTTTGCTTGCCTACGCTATGGGCATCGGCGTTTATTTCTCTACACGCAGGAATTACCGCAGGCGTGAGGAACACGGCTCTGCGAAATGGGGCAACGCAGGTGCTTTGAATAAGAAGTACCGAGATAAAGACCCGTCAGCCAATAAGCTCTTGACCCAGAATGTCCGTATCGGATTGGACGGGAAAAAGCACCGCAGGAATCTGAATATTTTAGTCTGCGGCGGCTCTGGTGCGGGTAAAACGAGGTTTTTCTGCAAGCCAAATGCTATGCAGTGCAACACATCTTTTGTAATACTCGACCCAAAGGGCGAAATCGTCCGTGACATCGGCGGTCTGTTGGAAAAGAAAGGCTATGAGGTGCGTGTGCTTGACCTTATCAATATGCACCGCAGCCATTGTTACAATCCTTTTGTCTATCTGCGGAACGATAACGATGTTCAGAGGTTGGTAACAAACTTGTTTAAGGCGACCACGCCGAAAGGCTCACAGTCGCAAGACCCATTCTGGGATACGGCGGCAAGTATGCTGCTTCTGGCTCTGGTGTTCTATCTGAAATATGAAGCACCGCCAGACGAGCAGAATTTCCCGATGGTTATGGAGCTGCTCCGTGCAGGCGAAGTCCGAGAGGACGATGACAGCTATGTAAGCCCTCTGGACGAGCTGTTTGACCGTCTGGAAATGGTAAACCCAGAGCATATTGCCCTCAAGTATTACAGGGATTACCACTCTGGTAGTGCAAAGACCTTAAAGAGTATCCAGATAACCCTTGCCGCAAGGCTTGAAAAATTCAATCTGGAGAGCCTTGCAGGGCTTACCGCCACCGATGAGCTTGACCTGCCAAGTCTGGGAGAAAAGAAGGTCGCTCTGTTCGCTCTGATACCAGACAACGACACGAGCTTTAATTTCCTTGTCAGTATCCTTTATACCCAGCTCTTTCAGCAGCTTTTTTATCTTGCAGACCACAAGTACGGCGGAAGCCTGCCTGTGCATTGCCATTTTATAATGGACGAATTTGCGAATGTTTCATTGCCTGATGACTTTGATAAAATCCTGTCTGTTATGCGTTCCAGAGGGGTATCGGTATCCATTATCCTGCAAAATCTGGCACAGCTCAAAGCCCTTTTTGAAAAGCAATGGGAAAGCATTGTCGGCAACTGCGATGAGTTTCTGTATTTGGGCGGCAACGAGCAAAGCACCCACAAATATGTGTCAGAACTTTTGGGCAAGGAAACCATTGATACCAACACCTATGGGAAAAGCTCTGGGCGGAGTGGTAACTATTCAACAAATTATCAGATTTCGGGGCGTGAGCTGATGACCCCAGACGAAGTGCGTATGCTTGATAACCGATACGCACTTCTTTTTGTGCGTGGAGAACGCCCCGTTATGGATTTCAAGTATGACATCTTGAAGCACCCGAATGTGAAGCTGACGGCTGACGGAGGGCAACCGCCGTATATCCACGGAGAGCCTACGCAGGCTGTCGCAACTCTTGTGTTTGACAGTGATATTCCAGATAACGCCGTGAGCGTGACAGCTGTCAGCACTTCCTATGAGCTTCTGTCCGATGAGGACTTGGAAGAAATATTCAATTTATAAGGAGGATTTACCCTATGAAACTTTTTAAGAAGAACGAGAACAAGAAAACCACGAAGCTGCCGATGACTAAAAAGGTTAAGAAAGGCTTCCGCTATTACTGTATGGCTGTTATGGCAATGACCTTTGTGCTTGGTACTTCCGTAACCGCCTTTGCTGCCAATGACCCCATTCAGGTAGTCAACAATCTGTCCGATTTCATTTTCGGTCTGGTGAGGGCTGTTGGTATGATTATGCTCGGCTTTGGTATCGTGCAGATTGGTCTTTCCCTCAAATCCCATGACCCGTCCCAGAGAGCTAACGGCTTTTTGACCCTTGCAGGCGGCGTTGTCATTACCTTCGCAAAAGAAATCTTGACTCTTATCACAGGCTAAGATAACAGACTGACACAAAAAGATAACGGGAGCAGATCCGCCGAGTGCGGAACTCGCTCCCGTTATCTAATATCATCAAGGAGGTGGTCAAATGTCTGATAACTGGGTGGTACAGAATTTAGAGAACGCCCTAAACACTTGGAATGAGAAATTAGCCGAGATATGGCAGCTCATTACCCAATCCCCAGAGAACTTTAAGGGAGGCACGATATGGAATGTCATCGTGGATATTCACGGTGCGGTGCAGGCTATTGGACTTGCCCTGCTCGTGCTGTTCTTTGTTGTGGGTGTGATGCGTACCTGCGGAAATTTTGCAGAAGTCAAGCGACCAGAGCAGGCTTTGAAGCTGTTTATCCGCTTTGCCATTGCCAAAGGTGCAGTGACCTACGGATTAGAACTGATGATGGCACTGTTTAAGATTGTGCAGGGTATGATTTCCACGATTATGAATGCCGTAGGATTTGGCTCGGCACAGCAGACGGTGTTGCCGCAGGAAATCGTGACAGCCGTTGAAGACTGCGGATTTTTTGAGAGTATCCCGCTATGGGCGGTCACGCTGATAGGCGGACTGTTTATTACGGTGCTGTCATTCATAATGATTATGTCGGTATATGGCAGGTTTTTCAAGCTGTATATCTATACTGCCATAGCACCCGTACCCCTTTCCGCTTTTGCTGGAGAGCCGAGCCAAAGCGTCGGCAAGAGCTTCATTAAGAGCTATGCCGCTGTATGCCTTGAAGGTGCGGTTATCGTGCTTGCCTGCATTATCTTTTCCCTATTTGCTTCTTCTCCGCCTGTGGTCAATCCCGATGCGGCGGCGGTTACAATGGTATGGAGCTATATCGGGGAGCTTGTGTTCAATATGCTCGTCCTTGTCGGTGCGGTCAAAATGGCAGACCGTGTTGTAAGAGAAATGATGGGCTTGTAAGGGAGGTGCTATGATTGGAAGTCAAGATAAATAAGGAAATCCGTAATTATACGGAGAGTATGTTTTTTGGACTGTCCCTCAGACAGTTCATTTTTTCTGTCCTTGCCTGCGGCGTGGCGGTGGGTTTGTATTTTCTTCTCCGTCCACGGTTTGGTACGGAAACCCTCAGTTGGGTTTGTATCTTAGGTGCGTTCCCCTTTGCGGCAATGGGATTTATCAAATACAACGGTATGACCGCAGAGCAGTTTGTCTGGGCGTGGATTAAATCGGAATTTCTGATGCCGAAAAAGCTGATGTTCCTGCCAGATAATCTCTATTACGAAACGATGAAGCCGACCATTGAAGCCCATGAAAAAGGGTTGCCGACAGTACGGAAAAAGCAGAAAGGCAGGACACCGAAACCAAAGAAAACGAAAAAGAAAAAAGCGAAACGCAGCAAGGAGGTAAACAATGCTGAGAACTCTTAAAAATCTGTTCAAGCAGGACAGGGAAAAGTTTGTTGTGCCGAAGTCGGTACAGAATGTTATCCCGATTAAGACAATCTGGGATGACGGCATATTCCTTGTCGGCAGGAACAAGTACGCAAAGACCTTTAAATTTGAGGATATAAACTATGCCGTGGCAAGCCGTGAGGATAAGGAAGCAATGTTCCTTGAATACTCGGAGCTTCTTAATTCCCTTGACAGCGGTGCGACCACGAAAATCACTATCAACAACCGTCGCTTGAACAAAGCTGATTTTGAACAGACTATTTTAATCCCAATGGCTGATGACGGTCTGGATAAGTACCGTAAGGAATATAACAAAATGCTTCTGGATAAGGCGACAGGGGCTAATTCCATCGTACAGGATAAGTATGTAACCGTATCCGTCTGCAAGAAGAATATTGAGGAAGCCCGAAACTACTTCGCCCGTGTGGGTGCTGACCTTATCGCCCACTTTAACCGTCTGGGGTCGAAATGTGTGGAACTGGACGCAGGCGACAAGCTGCGTATCTTCCACGACTTCTACCGTACAGGAGAAGAAACAGCGTTCCACTTCGATA
The DNA here is from genome assembly GCF_003481085.1 of Coprococcus sp. TF11-13. Taxonomy (NCBI): domain Bacteria; kingdom Bacillati; phylum Bacillota; class Clostridia; order Lachnospirales; family Lachnospiraceae; genus Coprococcus; species Coprococcus sp. TF11-13. Next base: position 433,182 of record NZ_QUKK01000002.1, read on the forward strand.
TTACCCAGACGATGCGGAAAGGTCACGATTTCAAGGATTTTATCTGTCCCGATACCTTTGAATTTGAGAGCGACTGCTTCAGAATGGGTGACAGATATGGGCGTGTGATTTTTCTCAGAGAGTATGCGGCATATATCAAGGACAGTATGGTGGCGGAGCTTTGTGAGCTGAACAGGAATATGATGCTGTCCGTTGACATTATCCCTGTTCCCACAGATGAAGCCGTGCGGGAGGTGGAAAACCGTCTGCTTGGTGTGGAAACCAATATCACGAATTGGCAGAGGAAGCAGAACCAGAACAACAATTTTTCTGCCGTTATTCCTTATGACTTGGAACAGCAGCGAAAGGAAAGCAAGGAATTTCTGGACGATTTGACGACCCGTGACCAGAGAATGATGTTTGCTGTGCTGACGATGGTGCATACGGCAGATACCAAAGAGCAGCTCGACAATGATACAGAAGCTCTCTTGACTACCGCAAGAAAGCATTTGTGCCAGTTTGCGGTGCTGAAATATCAGCAGATGGACGGATTGAATACAGCTCTGCCATTTGGTGTACGGAAGATAGATGCCCTGCGTACCCTCACAACAGAGAGCCTTGCAGTGTTTATCCCGTTCCGAGTGCAGGAAATCTACCACGAAAATGGTGTGTATTACGGTCAGAATGTCATCAGCAAAAATATGATTATCGCCAACCGCAGGCAGCTCCTTAACGGCAATTCCTTTATTCTCGGTGTGTCGGGTGCAGGAAAATCCTTTACTGCAAAGGAAGAAATGACGAATATCATTCTGACCGACCCTAATGCCGATATAATCATCATTGACCCAGAGCGTGAATATTCCCCGCTTGTTAAAGCAATGCAGGGAGAGGTTATTCATATCTCTGCGACAAGTGAAAATCACATCAATGCTATGGATATGAACTCCGATTACGGTGACGGTGCAAACCCTGTCATTCTGAAATCGGAGTTTATTTTATCCCTTTGCGAACAGCTCATCGGCGGCACGAACTTGGGAGCAAAGCAGAAATCCATTATTGACCGATGTACGGCAAGCGTGTACCGCTACTATCAGCAGGGCAACTATATGGGAACGCCGCCAACCTTGCAGGACTTCCGTGAGGAACTTCTTAAACAGAACGAACCAGAAGCACAGGAAATCGCCCTTGCTATCGAATTATTTACAGATGGCTCTCTCAACACCTTTGCCAAGCATACCAATGTGGATACCCACAGCCGCCTTATCTGCTATGACATTCTGGATTTGGGTAAGCAGTTACAGCCTATCGGTATGCTTGTGGTGCTTGACAGTATCTTAAACCGTATCACGCAGAACAGAGCCAAAGGCAGAAATACCTTTATTTTCATTGATGAAATCTATTTGCTCTTTCAGCACGAATACTCTGCAAACTTCCTCTTTACCCTCTGGAAGCGTGTGCGTAAATACGGTGCGTACTGTACGGGTATTACGCAGAATGTAGACGACCTTTTGCAGAGCCATACGGCAAGGACGATGCTTGCTAACAGCGAATTTATCATTATGCTTAACCAAGCATCTACGGACAGACTTGAGCTTGCCAAGCTCCTTAATATCTCCGACCTTCAGATGAGTTATATCACGAATGTCGGTGCAGGACAGGGATTACTCAAAGTTGGCAGCTCCCTTGTGCCGTTTGTAAACAAGTTCCCACGCAATACCGAGCTTTACAAGTTGATGACGACCAAGTTCGGTGAGGTCTAAGAAAGGAGGTCTTTTATGGCTGATATTAAATTCCGTGATACGGCTCACCGTGATTTCTTTCTGGAAAATATGATGAAATGCAGAGTGAACGACTGTTATCACAGGGCATTTTTCTATGTGATGGGTATCGCTTCGGAAACGAGGGCGAACATCAACCAGATGTTCAATTTCAAGGAGGACTGCATCGAGCCAGAGGGTATGCACGGCGGCTGGCAGACAAGCGGAACAGTCAAGGTCTGCCATCTTGCTTTTAACCTTTGGAACGGGTATGCAGAGGAAGGGCGGGAACGGTATTTCACGCCAGAGGAGTTGTTTTGCTGTGAGTTTGCTCCCTACTTTATGGAGGGTATCAAGGTCAGATACCCCGAATATTGCAGGGAGCTTCCTGCTCCCAGAAAACAGACGGAAATTTCAAGATAAGAAAGGAAAAGCCTATGAAGAATTATAAATCTATTATCTGTGTTGTAGCCGCCGTGTGCCTGTTAGGTACGGCGGCTTTTTGCGGCTTCCGCATTTATCATTACTATGCAGAGGTGGACGAGCAGACGGAAGCCTTTGAGGAGATTGCCGAGATGGTAGAGCAGGCTCCCACGGATGAAACCGTGCCAGACGATGCCCCTGTCAGCGAGGGGGAAGATGTGCTTGCCAAGTATCAGGAATTGTATTTACAGAATGAGGATATGGTCGGTTGGATTTCCATTGCCGGCACGACAATCAATTATCCTGTGATGCAGAGCAGGAACAATCCGAATTTTTATCTGAAGCACAATTTTGAAAAAGAGTACAGCGATTTAGGAACGCCTTATGTGCAGGAGAATTGCGATATTGCTGAAAGTGACAATCTGGTTATCTACGGTCATCACATTAAGGGCGGCAAGATGTTTGGAGCGTTGGAGGATTACAAGTCCAAGAGCTTTTATGAGGAACACAAGAATATTCAGTTTGATACCCTCACAGAGCAGGCAGAGTATGAAATCGTCGCTGTATTTAAGACTGTGGCGTACAGCTCTGAGGGCTTCCGATACTACGACTTTGTTGATGCGGAGAATGAGGAAGATTTTAATTCCTATATCGGGAAGTGCAAGGAGCTTGCTTTGTATGATACAGGTGTGACCGCTGGATACGGCGACAGGCTCATTACCCTTTCCACCTGCGAATACTCCGCACAGAACGGCAGGCTCGTTGTAGTGGCAAAAAAGGTCGGCTGATTTGAACGCAAATTCTCTGGGAAAGGAGGTTTTCTATGGCTGATATAAAAACCAGAGATGCGGTCAAAGGTACGATAAAGACCATAGATAAAGCCGCCATAGCCAGTGAGCGTATGAAGTCTGCCTATGTGGGGATAAAGGAAAAAGCGGAACAGGGATATTACGCTGATGAAAACTCTGCCACAGAATATGCTGCGGACAGGATTTCTTTTGCGGCAGACCGTGCAAAGGACGAAGGTGTCCACCAGTTCAATAAGCAGGGGCAAAAGGCAGTCAAGACAACGCAGGAGAATATCGGTAAGGCAAAAGATAAAATAACCGATTTCAAGCAAAGTCGGGCTGTCAAAGCCGCAGAACAGAAAGCAGCACAGAATATGTCAGAACAACACGGCTTGCAGATCCGTCACGGGGCTGCAAGCCGTTCCTCTGCCCCCGATGTTTCTCAGACAGCAAAATCGCAGTTGATAAAGACCCGACAGCAGGGGCAAAAAATGATTAAGAGCACAGCCCGAAATGCAGAAAAAGCGGTGAAAACAACTGCTAAGGGAACAGTCAAGACTACCGAAAAGGGAATTAAAACCGCACAGGCAACTTCTAAGGCGGCAATCAAAACGACGGAAACCTCGGTAAAAACGGCACATGCAGCGGCAAAGGCTTCTGCGAAAACTGCCCAAAAGGCAGCACAGGCGGCAAAAGCCACCGCAAAGGCAACCGCTGAAGCAACAAAAGCTACGGTCAGAGCCACTATAGTTGCGGTCAAGGCGATTATTGCAGGAACAAAGGCTCTGATTTCCGCTTTAATCGCAGGCGGCTGGATTGCCGTCGTGATTATCTTGATTGTTGTCCTACTCGGATGTGCCGTGTCCTTATTTGGGGGAGGAAGCGAAAGCACTTCCTATACCCCCGTCAGTGCGGAGGTGGAAGCCTACACGCCGTTGATACAGAAATACGCTAAGCAGTACGGCATCCCCGAATATGTGGAGCTTATCAAGGCGGTGATGATGCAGGAGTCTGGCGGGCGTGGGCTTGACCCCATGCAGGCGGCGGAGGGCAGCTTTAACACAAGGTATCCCCATGAGCCGAACGGGATACAAGACCCAGAGTATTCCATCCAGTGCGGCGTTCAGGAGCTGAAAGCCGCCCTTATCTCTGCCGAGGTGGAAAACCCGATTGACATGGAGCGTATCAAGCTCGCCTTGCAGGGCTATAACTTCGGCAATGGGTATATCTCATGGGCGAAAACCAACTACGGCGGTTATTCCTACGCCAATGCGGTAGAGTTTTCCACCATGCAGGCACAGCGGTTAGGGTGGGAAAAATACGGCGACACACAGTACCCCGCCCATGTGTTACGCTATTATCCGTATGGACGGGCGTTCACAAGCGGCAGCAACCAAGCCATTGTAGAGGTCGCTTTGACACAGCTCGGAAATGAGGGCGGTCAGCCTTATTGGAGTTGGTATGGCTTTGATGGGCGTGTAGAATGGTGTGCCTGCTTCGTATCGTGGTGTGCCGACCAGTGTGGTTATATCGAAAGCGGGATTATCCCGAAATTCGCAGGCTGCGTGGACGGCTCAAATTGGTTTAAGGGTAACGGACAATGGCAAGACAGAAACTACGAGCCGCAGGCAGGCGATATTATTTTCTTTGATTGGGAAGGCGACGGAGAAACCGACCATGTAGGCATTGTGGAGAAATGCGAAAACGGTGTCGTTTACACCGTGGAGGGTAATTCTGGCGATGCTTGCAGACAAAAGCAATATACGGTTGGAAGCAGCTCCATCTATGGTTACGGTGTTCCTGCCTATTAAAAATGGGCAAAAGAAAAACCAGAGGTTTATTCCTCTGGCTCTTTTGCCTTACATAGTCCGCTGACAGTTGCTTCAACTATGGACAGCTCTTTATCGTTTAGTTTGTCGAGTTCTGCGTCTAAGCGTCTGCGGACGGAACTTCTTTTGACCTCATTATCTGGGAATATGTATTCATCAACCGATACACCGAACATTGTCACAAGCTGAATGAGCAGTTCCAGACTTGGCTTTTGTCCCTCATTTTCAATCGCTTGAAGATGTCTTGGGTCATAATCTACAATACGAGCAAGCTGCTCTCTGGTCATACCTTTTGCTGTCCTTGCTTTCTTGATTGCCTGTCCTATCGGTGTAAAATCGAAGTCAAAATCATTGTTTCTTGTGTCCATAAACTCACCACCTTGTATCTGCAAAATGCTACTGTTATATTTTGCAGAAATGTGAGTTCTTATAGAACGATTTGAAATCTCTGATATTAGGATATAAAATCTCTTATTACAAGCGGTCAAAGTTCATAATTGCACACTTGATACTGTTCGTTCAAACGGCTATAATATATACAGTACACCTTAGGAGGTCAGATATGTTTGAATATATGACAGCACAGGAAGCCGCTGAAAAGTGGAACGTATCGTTAAGATGGGTACAAAGACTTTGTAAAGGAAACCGTATTGAGGGGGTTATGAATATTAACCGTGTGTGGCTTATTCCGAAAAATGCTGAAAAGCCTGCTGATGCAAGAAAAAAGTTGATGAAAAATTGAAAATTTTTCGTTAGTGTTTATTATGGAGGTGTTATATGTGAGGTACAGGATTTTAATTTCCGATGATGAAGTTGATATAGTTGAAATGCTTACAGGATTTTTTAGAAGCAAGGGCTATGAGGTCTTTTCTGCTTATAATGGAGTAGAAACCCTCAAATTAGCAGAATTACAACCAGATATAATCTTATTAGATATAAATATGCCGAAGCTTGATGGGATGGAAGTCTGCAAGAAAATTAGGGATTATGTTTCTTGCCCTATACTCTTTTTAACTGCCCGTATTGAAGAAAATGATAAGGTACAAGGATTTTCCGTAGGTGGTGATGATTATATTGTTAAGCCGTTTTCTCTTGTTGAACTTGAAGCCAGAGTGCAAGCACATTTAAGAAGAGAAGAACGACATCAAACGAATACAAAAGTTAAGTTTTCAGGAGAACTTTTAATTGACTACTCTGAAAGAACTGTTTATATACAGAACCAACCTATTGGTCTTGTAAAAAAAGAATTTGACATTGTTGAGTTATTATCTCAAAACGCAGGACAAGTTTTTGATAAAGAGAGAATTTATGAAAGAGTTTGGGGATATGACAGTGAGGGAGATAGTAGTGTTGTTGCCGAGCATATTCGCAGAATACGAACAAAAATTGCAGCATACACAAATAAATCTTATATTGAAACAGTTTGGGGGTGTGGATATAAGTGGATAAGATAAAGAAAATGTGGTGTAACCTGTCATTGCGAAAAAGTATAATACTTTATATCTCAGCGTTTGTAATTCTTGCCATTCTATTAAGTGCAGGAACAGCTACTTTGTGCAATAATGCTACAAAAACGATTGAAAGCAAATATCCCCCAACAGGAGAAAAATATTATTTAACAAATGAAAATGGAGAAAGACTCGGTGATGGCAATTATATTGGAGTTGCACCTGTTGCAATGTCTGAAAAAGACCAACGGTTACTTTCAATATGTGAAGTTGCCCCAATAATTGCAACTCCGATTTATTCAGCGTTATGTATTATTACGGCGACCTTGTTATTCTATAGAAACAAGTTAAAAAAACCGCTTACAGAATTAAAAGCCGCTTCTGAAATGATTTCTAATAATAATTTAAACTTCTCAATTAAATATGACAGCAAAGATGAATTAGGAGAATTGTGTTCATCATTTGAAACAATGCGTTTTACCCTTGCTAATAATTTCTCTGAAATGTGGCGGCAAATGGAAGAACGAAAACAACTTAATGCTGCTTTTGCTCACGATTTACGTACTCCACTTACCGTATTAAAAGGGTATAATGAAATTTTACAGTCCAACCATGACCCAATAACCAAAAGCACCGCTGTAACAATGGGAAAACATATTTTCCGTTTGGAAAGATATGTTGATAGTATGAGCCACTTGCGTCGTTTAGAAGATGCTCAACCCATAAGTGACAAGTCTAATATAAGCGGTTATGTGACCGCAATAGCTGATAGTGCAAGAATTTTGTGTGAGCAAAGTGGAAAAACTCTTTCTATTCAAAATAACATTTCCGATATTCCTATTGGCATTGATTATACTTTTGTTTCACAAGTTAATAATAATTTGATTTCAAATGCAATCCGATACGCAACATCAAAGGTAAACATCACTTACACAAGTAATAATGATGGCTTTTATCTCTCTGTTTCAGACAATGGATGTGGCTTTTCAAAAAATATTTTAAGCAAAGCAACCAATCCATATTTTACGGAAGAAGAAAATCACTCTGAGCATTTCGGACTTGGGCTGTATATCTGTAAAATTTTATGTGAACATCACGGTGGTTATCTGAAAATTGAAAATTGCTCAATCGGAGCAAAAGTGACTGCTTTTTTCAAATCTCTCGATTAGTAGATAAAAAGTAGAAAATTGCATTCTATACTCTCTATGTAAACACATGGAGAGTATTTTTTTGCTCCCTAAGACGAAAGGAGTTTTTGATATGGAACTTAAAGCAATTCAACTAACAAAGCAATATGGCTCAAAAACAGCCGTAAACCATTTGAACCTCTCATTATCAAATGGCGTTTACGGTTTGCTTGGTGCAAATGGTGCGGGAAAAACTACCCTTATGCGGTTACTCTGCGATATTCAGACACCGACCTCTGGGAAAATTACTTTGGATGGGAAAAACATATCTGTACTCGGAGAGAAGTACCGTAATTTATTGGGATATTTACCGCAACAGTTTGGATATTATCCAGACTTTACAGCTTGGGATTTCCTTATGTATGTTGCGGCATTAAAAGGACTGAGTGAAAAACAAGCTCATAAGAAAGCAACAGAATTGTTGGAAGCTGTTGACTTAGCAGAGAAAAGAAACCTCAAAATCAAAACTTTCTCTGGTGGTATGAAACAACGTTTAGGTATTGCACAGGCGATGTTGAATAATCCACGCATCTTAATTTTAGATGAGCCGACAGCAGGTCTTGACCCAAAAGAGCGTGTCCGTTTTCGTAATCTGATTAGTGCATTTTCTAAAGATAGAATAGTTATTCTCTCTACGCACATTGTTTCTGATGTCGAGTTTATTGCTGAGGACATTATTATGATGAAAGACGGTCAGATTCTCCATTTTGGAAAAACGCAGGAAATTACCACAGAAATTGACGGACAGGTATGGGAATGTACAGTTCCGACCAGTCGTGCGGAGCAATATTCTGAAACTCTGAATATAAGCAATTTGCGAAACATTGAAAATAATTGTACGGTTCTGCGTGTGATTTCTGAACAGTCGCCTATGGAAAATGCGATAAAGGTAGAACCTACATTAGAGGATTTGTATCTATTCTATTTTAAAGGAGTGAACGAATAATGAAAAATCTAATCAAGTTTGAATTACGAAAAATATTGACAAAACGCTTTGCGGTTATTTCTGTTGCTGCCGTATTACTATTGTCCTTGATACTGTCTTTTTCCACGCTTCACAGTATGTACGCATTTGACGGAAACGGTGCAGAGGAAACTGGAAAAGCTGCGGTAGAAATTGATAAGCAAATTGCATTGAAGTATGAGGGAAAGTTAACTGACAATAAAGTACAGCAGATGATGTCTGAGTTTAAGCCTACTCAAGATTTACATGGAATGAACGCAAAATACATTTATCAAAATGCTTTGCAGTCTTCTGTATTCTCCCATTTTGCTGATATAGATGGAAATTGGAACGGGTTAAGCGTAGCAGATGTATTTGGCGATAAAGAAATAAAAGTTGGGTATGTAAACGGTTGGCTTAGTACAAGCCAAAATATGGCGAAGATTTTTATTGTCCTTTCATTAGTAATTATTTTGCTAATTGCTCCTGTTTTCTCTGGCGAGTATGGTGGAGTGGATAACATTATTTTGACAAGTAAATACGGAAAGACAAAATGTGCCACAGCAAAAGTATTAGCAAGTTTACTTTCAGCCGTTTTCATAACGACTTTGGTTGTTATTTTCAATTTGCTTATTGCGGTTGCTATTTATGGAACAGAGGGGCTGGACTGCTCTATCCTTTTTGCTCCAATAGATTTTTTAGAAGGGTATATTCCGTTTAATATTACTTGCGGAACAGTATTAAAGTATCAAATCCTGTTGGCGTTTATGAGTGCAATCAGTGTAACAGGAATAGTTTTAATTCTGTCTGCTGTTTGTAAAAGTCAAATGATAGCGTTTGTAATTTCAGCAGCTATTCATGTGATACCGATAATGCTTCCTATCTCTGAAACAAGTGCATTATATCGAATTATTGTGCTGATGCCCCTTTTCTATTCACAGTATATTTCCATAATGTCTGTTGAACAAATGCACAATGGTATGCTTTATGCAGTATGGTCTATTCCTGTTGCGATTGCTTTAGTAGTAATAGGTTCAATCATTTCCCATAAGGCATTTTCAAAACATCAAGTAAGATAAGCTTTAAAATCAATATGAAGCAAGCCCACCAAATAAAAAAACGGTGCTTTGGTGGGCAGTATAAACACGCCCAGACGAAAATTCAACTTCCCTCCGAACCCGTTTTCGAGTTTGGAGGAATTTTTTTATGCGATGGTCGAATATGACCGCAATGCTGCTCATCAGAAGCAGCTACTATTTACGGAGTGTCACAGTGGAGTGAAGATTATCTTTTAGAAAAAATCATCACTCACTCGTGGCACTCTTACATTTTACAAGTAGAGATTACATCTCTTGATTATAGATATGCTTACGCTTATTGCCGTAGAGGTCTTAGTACCTTTGCGGCTTTTTGTTTGTCGAAAAATGTCTTAACACAGAACAAGGCTACTTCTTGCGTTGGTTGTCGTTCTCCGCCTGCCAATCTGGATTTTCAAAAAAATTCAGATTGGAGGAAACAATATGGCATACAACAAAGCCAAAGAAGAAAAGAAATGGCGGCTCTGGAAAGAAGCCGAGGAAAAGCAGTTGCGAAACTTAGGTGTTAATGAGGACGATATAGAAAAACTCCGTATTCTGATATGTACCCAGAATCCTGGACACATATTTATGAACTAGGCTGAACACATGGATGC
>NZ_QUKK01000020.1:0-6101 GCF_003481085.1 Coprococcus sp. TF11-13
CTTGAAATTCTTGTTTGGAATTTCAGGGTTGTCATGTTGTTAATTTTTCAAGGTTCTTTTATGTTTTCGCCTCTCAGCGACAACTTCTATATGTTATCACATCCGAAGTTCTTTGTCAACAACTTTTTATCTTTTTTCAAGGCCTTTTCGGTTGCTGATGTCTGACCTCTTCGGCGACAACTTCTAAATATTACCACACCGAAGTGTGTATGTCAACAACTTTTTCAGGTAATTTATAATCATGTCTCAGTGACATATCATGTTGTATACCTATAAAAGCTGTCGTCTGCTGCCTGTTCATGCGACAGCTTTTATAAGATACCACTACGGCAATCTTATGTCAAGGACTTTTTTTATTTATCTGACAATTGTGTGCAATTGTTCTAAACAGCCTCCCCTACATATGGCAATCTACCTTCTACCTATTCTTCCTCTGGATATGTAAATCGCCATGATCTTCTGAACTCTGTCATCATATCCATGACATCCTTTGTATATTCCAGATACATATCTCCATCACCGGATATCGCACTCTCCATGTCCTGAAGCTCATACGCAAGGGCATCCGCATTTTCTCCGGCTGCAACAATCTCAGTTTTGCCTGTATCTGTGTATGTAACCTTTGCCTCCCACGCTCTTGGATACTCCATCACCTCTATATATCCATTTTCACATGATACCATTCCACGTTTCGGCTGCTTCGAGTGAAGGGACAGCATAACGGTTGCCATCTGGCCTTCCTTATTCATAAGCAAAAGTCCTGCCTGCTCATCCACTCCAGTAGGCGCAGGCTTAACCTGTGAAAGGAGCTTGTCTGGCTTTGAGTCCATGAACCACCTTATAAATGACAGGGCATACACACCTATATCCAGCATTGCCCCTCCCGCAAGGTTTCTGTTGAAGAATCGATTGTTCATATCATAGTCTTTGAAGCTTCCAAAATTCATGGTTATGAGATTGACCTTGCCAAGTGCACCCGAGTCCAGTAACTCCTTAAGTTTTCTGTAAATAGGCATATGATAAATAGTCATCGCTTCACCTATGATCACATTATGCTGCTCTGCAAGTTTTACCATCTCTTCGAGTTCATCGCTGTTCAATGTTATAGACTTCTCCACCAATATATGCTTACCATTCTCTATCGCTTTTCTCATAAACTGTATGTGTGTATTGTGTGGAGTCGTTATATATATCACGTCCACTTCCGGATCCGTGAACATCTCATTGTAGTCTGAATAAACCTTATCTATGCCATACTTCTCAGCAAATGCCACCGCTTTGTCATACGTCCTGTTACCAACCGCATAAATGTTCCTGCCATTCTTTTTGAGTGCCACTGCCATCTCATTTGCGATAACTCCTGTTCCGAGAACTGCCCATTTGATATCTTTCATGTCTGTTTCCTCCATATATAATTATGTATTTGGATTGTATATACACTATACATAAGCATCATGTCACTCCTTTGTATAAGCCATCGCCTGTTCGTGCCTTACTATTGACTCGTAGGATTCCTTTCTCATAGATGCAAGCAGCAGATATATTATCTCTATCACCATGGTTGCAGACACCCTTGAAAAGCAGTATCCATCAAGAAATAATTTTTCACGGGTAGCTGTTGTGATGTGATATGTGCTAAGCTCCGCAACACTTGACCTGGCATTATTGGTTATTGATATGGCAACTGCTCCGCGGCTCTTTGCCGCCTCCAATATCTTTTTAAGTTCCTCTCTGTCGATCATGGCCACAGTTTGTCTCAGTTCTTCCATTTTATTCGACAGTATCCCTCTCAGAGAACCTTCCATATCATCCACAGATATATGTCCAGATATCTCACCGTCATCCTTGGCATCCACGAGTTCTCTCGCCAGCGATATCTTGAGATGCGCATATCTGATTTATAACTGATCCTTCCATATTTTCCTATTCCCTTTCTTCTTTCGAAAATAATCCATCATATAGTGTCTTCTATACAATGCCACTAATAATTTTCTCAGTTAAATTTGTTTTCATATTTGTTATAGGCTTTAAATCTATTTTCATACCTTTTACAACTCTACCATCCTTCTCCCATCCAGTCAAACAAATGTATTTTCGCTTGAAACTCATTTATCAAATAAAAACAGAGTATCTGGAACCCCTATCACGATACTCTGTTTTGAATGACTTTCTTCTATATAAATATATCTATTCGTTTTATTCGCCATGTGCAATATTTCTTGCTACATATACACCGCTTGCAGATGCATGGGACAGCGAGTGGGTTATACCACTTCCATCGCCTATGATATACAGTCCCTTATATATTGTCTCCAGCTTGTCATCTACCTCTACCTCCATGTTGTAGAATTTGACCTCAACTCCATACAACAGTGTATCTTCATTTGCCGTTCCTGGGGCTATCTTATCAAGAGCGTAGATCATCTCGATTATTCCATCCAGAATTCTCTTTGGAAGGACAAGGCTCAGATCTCCCGGTGTGGCATTGAGCGTAGGTGTGATGAACGCTTCCTCTATCCTGCTCTGGGTGGATCGCTGTCCCCTTATGAGGTCGCCAAATCTCTGCACTATTACTCCGCCGCCCAGCATGTTGCTGAGTCTCGCTATGCTCTCGCCGTATCCGTTGGAGTCCTTGAACGGCTCTGAGAAATGCTTTGCCACAAGGAGCGCAAAGTTTGTATTATCCGTCTGCTTTGCAGGATCCTCATAACTGTGGCCATTTACCGTTATGATTCCATTTGTATTCTCAGTAACCACGGCGCCCCTTGGGTTCATGCAGAAGGTTCGCACCTTATCTCCATACTTCTCCGTTCTGTATACTATCTTGCTCTCATAGAGCTCATCCGTCAAATGTGCAAATATGGCCGCAGGAAGCTCTACTCTGACTCCTATATCTACTCTGTTAGATTTTGTAGGCACATTAAGATCCCTGCACACTGTCTCCATCCATTTACTTCCGCTTCTTCCAACGGATATGATACATTTGTTACAAGCAAATATACCCTTCTTGCAGAATACACTATATGTTCCATCGTCCAGCTTTTCCACAGTCTGTATAGATGTGTCAAAATAAAACTCTACCTTGTCCTGAAGATATGCATACAGATTCTCTAGAACTATATAGTTGATGTCCGTGCCAAGATGTCTGACCGAGGCATCCAGCAGATGAAGCCTGTTCTGCAGACACACTGTCTTGAATCTTGTGCCGGCAGTGGAATAAAGCTTCGTACCCGCTACGCCGTACTCCATATTGATATCATCTACATACTTCATGAGGTCTATGGCCTCGTTCTTGCCGATGTACTCATACAGACTTCCACCAAAATCATTGGTGATATTGTACTTTCCATCGGAAAATGCACCTGCGCCTCCAAATCCACTCATGATAGAGCAGCTCTCGCACCCCACGCAGCTCTTGATCTTTGTGCCGTCTATCGGACATTTTCTTCTCTTAAGCTCATGTCCAGCCTCAAACACTGCAACCTTGAGATCCGGAGCCTGCTTTGTCAGCTCATATGCAGAAAATATTCCTCCTGGTCCCGCTCCAATAATTATCACATCATACCTCATACGCGCACCCTCCAAAATCATTTTATATTTTTTATTAAACCCTATCTACGCTCTGTATCCACACACATATTTTTACAAAAAAATATAGTTGACCACGGCAATCCATGTCGTAGTCAACTATTATCGGTAGCTGGTAGATACACCCAACCATATTATGGGCTTATACATATATAATTGTAATTCTTTCGTCATAAAAAATGATTGCTCTAATCATACTCACGCATAATATCTGTGCTCATGTGGATGCCACGAACTGATCGTCCGCATTGCATCCTTAAAAATTATAGCATATTACATTTAGTTTGCGCAAGCTCAACCGTCGCAATGCTCATTATATATATCATAACGATGCTATGATTGCCGCGATGAATGTTCCAAGCAGGATTAATATGCTTATTACCAAAAGTACTCTCATAAGCGTTCTTTTCCGCTTCCTCATGTTTTCTAAAACTCCGGTTGAATAGAACACCGCAACCAGCAATGCACCTATAGCAACTCCCATAAGCGTTCCCATCAAATAGTCATAGATTGGAAGATTGTTATCTCTGCTGATCACCATCATCGTCAGTCCTGCAATCAATGAAACCAATCCCACTATGCTGAATATACGCAATCTCATCAGCAGTGTATTCTTCTCGTTTTCTGCATAATCAGCAACAACCATCAATCTCTCTTTTTCTTCCTTGTTCATATCCTCGCCTTTCCTTTCTCCGTCAATGATATCCCTGATATCGACATCATAAAAATCTGCCAGTTCCACCAGAATACTGAGATCCGGCATGTTGCTGCCAGTCTCCCATCTTGACACACTGCGGTTTGTTACCCCAAACCGTTCAGCAAGCTGTTCCTGGGTAAGCTGTTTTTCCTTTCTCAGTTCTCTTAGGAATGAACCGGTCTTTTTCTGATCCATATCTGTTGCCTCCTTTATATTGAACATCAGCCCATTTTAAGTTGCCTTCGGCAAGGGCTGATGCTACATGTCAAGCTTTTGCTAAAAACTTGACACATTCATTGACAGAATAGGGTTTTTCGGGTGTTTTTTATAGGACATGATGCGGGAATTGGCTGTTTTCAGCAAATATGTAAATACACCAGATCACTAAATCAGATTTAGTCTTTTTTATCATTTTAAGTCCCATACATAAAAATATAGTTGACCACGACATTTTTATTGTCGTAGTCAACTATTATCAGCAGCCGATAAATCCCCCAGCCATATTATAGATCTATACGTATTATATTATTGTTTTTCTTCTATATTGCGTCTCTTCTATATAAATAATAATTAGCTATTTTTATAATTACCACCATATCCGGCACCATACTGAGCATTGCCATACGGATTGTAATTGTCATTGCCATTCGCCGGATCATTGTACTGGAAATTGCCATAACCGGGGAGTAGAAATTCTTCATTTACTCCCCAAAATAATATTTAACAATGTTCTATATTATAATTCTTATAAATCTAGCTATTACAATATATAATCTCCAATTATTGAAATTATTTTCAGCTACTATATATCACATTCTATTAGACACACTTTCTATTTTTGTTTCTGCTTTACATTTATTATTTAACGATTCATTTTTTTATTCAGATAAACTACATCTGAATTTTGCTACTATATTATCATCATTCAAGTACTCATCATAATTATACTTGGTTATTTTTTCAAATGCATTTTCTTCCATTATATAAAACTTATTAACGCTATACAGTTTATGAGATTCTAAACTTTCTTTGTATTTCTTATTAAGCTTGTCAAGCATTTCTTTATTATCATCTGTGTTGAGAATAAAGATTTTATTCATTGCAGAAACATTGTTATCATATTCCGAATTATTCTTATCTTTAACTTCAGTTATCTCTGAATATACTTTTACATTTTCTGAATTAACTAATTTTACTATAATATTTTTTATATATGATTCATAATCATCTCTTAATAATAGATTCAAATAATCATCAGTTATAATCTCTTTATCATCTATCTTAGAAACCGTTACTGTTACAATATCACTTTCTGTTAGTCCTTGTGGATAAACTATTAATTGTTCATCTTGTAGCGAGTTTGGAGCAATATAACCTTCATAAATAAATTCTTCATCATATTCACTATCTAAATACTTATATAATTCCTCAATTCTTTTGATTGCAATCCTCTGTGAAGATAACAAATCATCATAATTGGTGGATAATCCCGCTTCCTTTAATATTTTCTTCTGTCTACTTGTTAATTCTACTTGAGAATTCTTCTGTGAATGTTCTGTTTTTATTTTTACACCACACCCTACTAAACATATAATAAAACAACAAATCAAAAATAATGCACTTTTTTTTCGCATGTCGCTATCCTTTCCAAAACTTAATATTATCCTTATCTGTTTTTTCAAATGCTACCCGAGTATCTATAATTGCTTTATGAGTTTCTTTAACTAAAGTATCTAATTGTGTTTGAACATTATCTAAATGATATGTACCCTCTTTACTGGACAACCAGTAAGGAGGGTATTTTTATGCGTTATAG
>NZ_QUKK01000021.1:0-3412 GCF_003481085.1 Coprococcus sp. TF11-13
TATATTGAACATCAAATTCTTGATTTATTTCCGGCATAATCAACCTGGACTTAATCATGCTTTATCTGCCTCCTGTATAACGGTATAATTATCTGCGATACATTCCGATCATCATTATCCTGTGGGATCATACCTATACCTGGTTTGTATATCTTATTTGCCTCTGTAAATGATAGATTAGTAAAATTAAAAAATGAAGTTTCAGCACAATTGCCACCCAGTTGTATTCCCATATGATATCCAGTCATAACATCATATACTTTTCGTCCACGACATTCTGACTGACTTGCTGTATCAATCAACCCTATACTGAATATGTTGTGCAGAGCGCCTTTCTCTACAACATTCTCTATAAATGGGACAATTCTTGTAATGCCTTCACTCGGCGAATACAATGTATTTAAAAACGCTTCCATATCTGCAATAAAAATATATGTTTCCTTAAACCGGGTCATCTGGCTATATATTTCATTCTCATCATAGCCTTGTTCCTTTACCTGATTTTTAAACTTATTTCTCTCCACAAATTCTGGAACCAGCATTGTAAAGTAATCTGCCTGTGCTGCTTCGCTATCTATATACGTTGCTCCCAACAATTCCGAATCAAGCTTGAACTCATTGGAACCATGTTCTATAACAACTATATCTGCATTTCTCATCAGTGCTGCATTCATCAATAACCGCATAACATTTTTCTTACCAGTTCTTGCTCTGCCCGTAATTGTATAGCAGAATGTTCTCCTAAGGTCTATTCCATATCCCTCCGCACTTACACTGTCATATCCTATCGGCAGCATATATCCATTACACATCTGTGCAACATCATTACGCCTCTTGAATATCTCCCACGTAGGTTTTTCTGGAATTTCAGGAACACCTTCCGCTACCTCAGTAGCTCCTTCAGCCATAGATGCACACATATTGCGAAGTAACTCTATACGTTCCATATCATCGCACCTATCCGTAGCTATCGCTGTCTGGAATTCCATTACTTCTCCATCGACCTTTATGAGTCCTCTTCCCTTTAGATTTTCCGGTTCAAGCTGTGAAACTTTTTTACTCTTAAAATAAGCGAGGCTCGTCTGATTATCTTTTGCTGAAATAATTCCATATACCATCACTCTCACCACCAATCTGTAACAGATGATTTCTTGTTACAAAAAATATAAAAATATCTGAATCTTACAGAATGGAAGTTCCATAAATTAATCCATGCCAGAGAAAACAGTTGCAATATCAGTTGTGACAAAAATGGAGTATGAATTTTATCAGTCGACAACTTATTTTAAAAAAAAGCTTTAAAAGTCAGTGATAACAGGAAATTTCAAAATAAAATGGATACGTATAATTATTTCGTGACTTTTTGTCACTGATTTTCTGTCACTCTTGAAATCGGCAGTTCCATTAAAAGTTCCTTATAATATTTTGTAGAATCTCAAGTGGAATTTATTTCAGATAAAATCATAACGAATTAAGATTAGGTCATTTCAAAGAAATTCAGATTAAAACGATTGCAGTTGATATGAAATCAACTGTGAGATGATACCCCATTGGCACTGGATACATACAGATAGCAAGGTCTCTCGCTGTCAGCCTACATTGAAACGATACCTGTGAATATCAAAATATATGACCACAACAAAAATACCCATCTGTACAACATTCTAAAATGCGATACAAATGGGTATCTACCAAACCTTATTATCTCACAAAATCATAATATTTCTAAGCATCTGTCTCAGCCAAATTTCTTTACGAACAAAGACAGACACTTTCACAGCTAAGAAATCCCTTAATCTGTCGATATCGGCAAAAATACGGGCAAAACAGCAATTATACGTATGCACCTGTGAATCTTCAAAGGCTGAAATTTATCTGACTGTTTTTGACATACCATCAATACCCGCAACAGACATCCCCCTGTGCTGTGCCATATGGCTGGGTAGCAACAGCATATGCAAAGATGCCAATCTTACTAATCCTGTCTCTGTTTCCAAGGATAACAACTTATATGCGTTTTATGAATACACCAATACTGATTAAATTTCTTATCCTAGGTCTTAAAATTATTCAAGATATCAGAATAAGGCATTTTCTTAACAATTAGTCGGATTGTCTTGATTTTGGCATATACTTTCATAAAAATATACTGTTGTAGATACCAGCCAAACTTGTAACGAAATCTTTTGTTATAATTTTATATCAATTGCTGAAAATGGCTATTTCACAGTATTTATGAGTATTTTAGCAAACAATAGTTCTGTGAAAGAATGAAATCTGTCTGCTTGCAATAAAGTCAGTAAAATCAATGATTTACCGTACCTTAGAAATAAATTGTCGGACAAATCCTTTTGTATACCTGGGGGCAAATTTCGCCATAAGGTGTCCTTTCCCCTTTAGGTAAATGACAAAAAGCTATTATTAATTTCTGCATTTCATTCACTTCGTGAACAGGCAGAAATTAAAATAGCTTTTTGAGTTAGGGACTTTGAAGTCCTAAAGTATAGACATAATTAAATTTAATTTTATAAATATTACATATTTTCTATAGCATCACTGATTCTATCATTTAGATATTCAATAAAATTTTTATAATTAATCTTGTACTTTTTATCTCCTTGTGACCACATCATAACGGCTCCAGTTTTTACATCAATACAATAAATCCATTCGTCACAATTTTCTATTACAATCTTATCGTCATTCAACCCATATGACCTGAATTCTAGTGTCTTTTCCACAAATATCATTTTGCCATTTTTACCTACACCCAATGTTTCAATGCCATCCAGTCCACCATGCCCATAATTTTTCAAAAACCAAACATACTGCTCTGGAATTTTTAAATTTAATATTTTTTCTGCATCATATAAATCTTTATCATCTACATTAGGATGTGTAAAATCACCTTTTTCTTCATATTGACTTATAATCTTAACAATTTTATCATACATATTTTATTTTCCTCCTACGATTTGCTCTGCTCTCCATTTCCAATATGAACGTCTAAAATTATTATATTGCTTATTCAATATTGGATCATTTCTAAAACTTGCTCCATCTTCGATAAGACCATGCAACTGTGAATAATATTCTTGATGTGTAATCTCTCGAATCTCAACCATTGGTCCTGCTTCTTTTTGCAAAATATGATGTAGTTGAATAGCATTACCATCTGTCCCTATAGGAGGCTTGCCAGCCTGCATACGTTCTAAGTTTGTTAGTCCTGTTGTCTCATCAAAATACTCAAAATCTATATCATTCCTTTGATATACCTTTCTACTTACATCTCTAACTTCTCCATTAACTTTAACTGTGCCTTCATATTCTACTGAAGTGTAAATTACAGAACCACTTCCACCCTCACAAGTAATACTTCTTTCAGACTCCACCCGTCCTTTGCTAGTAGACA
>NZ_QUKK01000022.1:0-3020 GCF_003481085.1 Coprococcus sp. TF11-13
CACTAATACCCAGTGCTCACGATTCACATAGCCTGTTCGCAGATACTGCGATACAACATACAAAGTATCCGTTATCACATCACGAACCTGTGCATTCTTATTTTAACCATTATGCTGATTAACACAACTGAAGCCAATACGATCCCAGCTATTACACCTATAATGATCTTCACATTGGGTCCATGCTTGTCAGAATCACCAGCTTCAAGCGCTTTTAAAATGTCTTCAAGCTCATCTCTGCTATCTTTCGCAGCTTCTCCAACGCCCGCAGCTCCAACATCATCTTCCCGCGACACAACACCATCTCCTTTATATTATTGCCAAGCAATAGTATTACATCGTTCATTATTTTTGTCAACAGTCGTTTAGTTTTTCTTAATTTGATTGTAAAAAAATACATTGTTTTCATAACAAGTGTTGTTAAGTAAACAATGTATTTACTATCTGCATCGGCTTCTTACGCTACTCATTTACTTCTTACCGAGTGCCCAGAATATGTCCTATACTTTAAATTTCTTTCCTGTACTGTTATCCAAGAAATATTTCTTTCCATTCTCATCCACCAATTCTAAATCAGTTCCAACTTTACAGTTGTATATTGTGAGAATTGCCGGTTCAATATTTGCAATTGTATTAAAATCACAGATGCTCATATTATCTGCATCACTCAAATACTCTTCCGTATCAATATATTTTTTGAAACAACGCTTCCACCAGCATCTGAAATAAAACTTACTACATCACTCATATAATTTTAACCTTTCTACTAATTTTTTTCTGTACGGCATTTGAGCAGCAATTTCCAATGGCGTTTTTCCCCATGCATTCTTGTAATTAACCAGAATATTTTTTTGTGCAAACCAGATTTTATATAAAGGTTCAAGTTCCTCATCTGTAAATTTTAAATTAATCAAATACTGTAGTGGGACTCTTCCTTTTTCGTCTATTTGGTTTATATCCACACCTCCATCTATCAACTTTTTGCACAACTCCACCGTCTGATTTATATTGTGATTCACTCTTGAAAGCAATATATGCAAAAGATTTTCACCACACTCATTTACTACATTAACATCAGCACCCTTATTGATCAAAAAAATTGTTATTAAATAACGGCTTTCTGCATCATTATTTGATAATGAATAAAATAGCAGTGATTTACCTTTGTACATTTTTTTCTCATCTCCTTCATTATAACAGGAAATAAAATCATCATATTTCTTTAATTTTGCTACTAAATATATATCCATTAGATTCTTCCTTATTCATATTTGTGACTACGGTTATTACTAGGCAGTTCTGGTCTATAGTTGTCAATATCATTGTACCAATCAACAAACTCTTTTACTGTTAATTCTCCATTGATGTTCCTCGCAGAATGTAATATAAGAATTTATTTTTTCTTGTAGTCTTAGTAAATGATCATACTCATTTTTCCAATCAAGATGATCTGATATCAGTAATATTAAAGCCTTCCCATTTTCATCCGTAGCCATTCCATCTATTGTTCCACTATCTAAAACCGACATACTTCTAACCATTGTTTTGGTAACAGCATCAAAATAATATCTGCGATTCTTTAAATACGTATTTTTCTCCTCATGTGTTACACCTGTTTCTCCAGCAATTTGTTTTGCCTCTGACGTAGTGTGTACAACATAGTCAATCAGCATGTTTTTTTCTCATGTTACTATAAAAAATACATTGTTTCCACTATACTAATTGTTATGGAAACAATGTATTTTTGCAAATCGCAAATTCTATGATAATTACCTTAGCTTATATAGTATTTTTTATTTCTTCTAAACCTTTCATTAAAGCATCCTGAACTATACTTACGTTATCGCTGTATTCTTTTTTTTCATGCTTAATAATATCAAATAAATCTTTTATAACTCCATCAATCATTATAGTTATACCCTCTACGCTTTCGCCTGTTTTTTCATTTACAAACTCCTCTGTCATTATCGAAATCGTTTTTTTCATTAAACCAATCCTCCAATTATTTTTTTCAACAATTTTAAGCTTACCTTATTCTATTTCTTATCTTTCACCTACCCCCCTCCTGCTATTATTCTTCCATTTGTAGCATATTCCTCAATCCATTCAATCCACGGTGCAGGAAATTCTATGCATCTTCCAGGAGTTGTGGGATCATTTAGCTTTGGCGCACATCTCCCCTGATTTAAAGGATTTGTTCTATAATTCTTTTCCGGCACGATATACTCGTTTACCATATCATCTAACCATTTAGGAACTTCAAATTCATAAATATCAGCACCAGGTCGTTTATTTTCTATATAATACTGCGAATGCTCTCCGTTATCCACACTAACATTCAAATTTACATTTTTCTTATTTATATATACATTTCCTTCACTATCAATTAATATTCTCTGTTGACTTGCTTTGTCTCCAGTTCCTCCTTGAACACGTCTATATGTGACTGTATTTGTGGGCTTATTACTATTAGCTTTACTTTGATTATCCAACGAATTCTTAAAATTAATTGAATTACTGTTCTTATCTGGTGATTGAGTCCTATCATTACATTCATCCATAATCGACTGCATAACAAGCGATGTTACAGCACTCGCTGCCCAAGTCTTGACTATGTCTACACCAGTAATACTCTTATCGTACTTGTCTGAATGATATGCATATACCACAGTATCTACAGTCGCATCAGATATCATATTCACAGCTTTTACTGCCACTATTCTTCCTACTGTCAGTTCTGCCCCGGTTGCAACTGCCGATATCCCGGCTCCTAATCCACCACTGATTGCACCCAATATTGCTCCAGATTCAAAGCCACTTGCAAATCCATCATAAAATGAGTTGCCGGAATTCATGGAAGCTATTCCATTCATAACGCCTGACGTGGTTGCACCAATAATAGCAGATGTCGCTATAGACTGTGTTACCGTGGCGGCCGCCGCCCCTAGTACAGCAGGGCAGACTATCGCCACTGCAGCAGTAACCACAAGCACGCCTATGCCTATAGCCAGCTTTCCTTC
>NZ_QUKK01000023.1:0-2542 GCF_003481085.1 Coprococcus sp. TF11-13
TATATTGAACATCAAATTCTTGATTTATTTCCGGCATAATCAACCTGGACTTAATCATGAACTCCTCCTTTACGGATGGAGCATCTTCAATAGAAAAACTGCATCTGAATCAAGATTTCTGATTTGATGTTTTCTTGAGCCAGATGAGCACTTTCTCTTTGTGAGATGACCAAAAGGCAGACTCTGGGCACGATATTCGAAAGAAGTAGACTGATATCAGCAGTCTGGAAAAGAATTTGAAAATTAACATAGAAAAAACGCATTATCTCCATAGCACCAAGTGCCATGAAAACAATGCGTCCTAAATTTTAAAGAAAAAATATTCAGTTGTGATTTCGGATGTTCTTATACGAAGTCATTATTAAATATAGTCTTTCATAATGTTCCAAACCCTTTTTACTTCGTCATTATATTTCTCATTCAACTGATTTCTTAATTGAACATCTGCATCATAAATAATGAAATCGCTTAACCCGCCTCTCGAAGCAAACAGTTTACTATAGCTTTCTATCAAGTATTTCATTTTTTCACCATTGCTCTCATCCGAGTCAATACAATTAACTTGTCCCATAAGAATTCTTAATATCCCGTTATATTGTCCATATCCATATTTTTGTACCATTTTGCCAATCTCTATATACGCCTCTCGCAACTGCAAAAACTCTTCATTTCTTATCATTCTTCTATCTCCAATCTATTGTAACGGTGTTTTTCCTACAACTTCAAAAGTCCATGGTGCATCTATATAGGTTTGCATAACATTATATCCTCCCACGTATACTCCACCTTGCGGTCCGACTGATCCTGTATAAATAGTAGTACCCTTTGGTACTTTAATCGCATATACATTATCTATATAAGAGCTTGCCTCATACGCACCAGTTTTCGGGTCTATCCAATGAGTCTTTACCGCTGCGTCAATTCTTACATTAGTAACAGAAGCAGGTGGCTCACTCGTAAACCATCTTCCATACGGATTTTGAGCATTACCTGCTCGATACATTATTCTATCTTCCTGTAATACTTCCATATTGTATCTGCCACCATAGAAATTCTTTGCAGGTTGATTAGGCATTTCTGCTAACGGTCCTGGATTTTCAATCATATTATATTGATAATTAGCTATATCACCTGACCAATATATAACAGTTGTACTACCACTCTCTACAACTTCTGCAACATCATCTAGCTTATTCACTTCTACATTACTTAAAGCTTTTTCACCTAAGGCAATGTCATCTGAGTTCTTGAATATCGTTGTATGGCTTAGTTCTTCAATATCCGTCTTTCTCGCTACATCTCCGATTTCTGATACGGAACTGTTCGCTGGGTTTCCTGATATAACTTCTTCTACCATATTGCTTCCCAACATTGCCAATATATGGCTGTCTGTACTTTGATAGATTGCATCACAAGCTTTATCTTCTGCTACATTCCCAATCAATATCCTTCCAGCATCTACGGCGATAGTTTATAAATCCGTGAACTTCACGGATTCAGGTAAATGACAAAAAGCTATTATTAATCTCTGTATGTCATTCACTTCGTGAACAGACAGAGATTAAAATAGCTTTTTGAGTTAAGGGTTTTGGAGTCCTAAAGTATAACCATAATTAAATATCATTATACGGATTTTTTTCAAGTATTTCATTAATCTCTTCATCTTTCCTTTTTAAAAAATCCTCACCAAATAAAGCAAATATTTTTTTTTCTTTCTCAAAGAGTGGTCTTCGGAAATCTTTTCCTTTCTCTTGATTATTCATGGCATACTTCATAGTAATATTTGTTGATAATATATTTAAAGCATACCACAATACTTCTCGTTCGTCATTTACAACTATATCACTTCTTATCTTCCCCTTTTCTGCATAAAGAATATGATAATTTGAATTTGTACTAAAAATGTATGTTCCCTCAGCACTATTATCATCCCCTTTTTCGAAAAAAACATTACTGTATGAAATCTCATCTAGTTTATCATTAATTTCACTCATAATATATTTTTGCAGTTCATTTGTTGTTAACATAGTTTTTCACCTCTCTCTATTTATTTTGGCACTATATAGCCTTCTCTAATTAATTGTAAAATCGGCATTGGCAATTCATATTGTAATCCTCCACCTGCAGAACCTCCCCATGCTGCAATCTCTGCTTGGATAGTGTTTGGTATTTCCTTTATAACCCTAAATTCCTGATAAATATTAGGGTCAGTAGTTGGTGGCAATGCTAATTTATCTGCATTTGCACCTGTTTGTGTTACAAAGTTACTCTTATTCCCAATATTTCCATACCGCCCAAATGTATCTCCTGGTTTTAACGACATATTTACTTCTGTTCCTGGTACAGCTCCGTTATTTGGTGGATAATTTATTGTACCATCTGCTTTATACCAACTTGTTTCACTTCCACCCTCACAAATAATACTACTTTCAGACTCCACCCGTCCTTTGCTAGTAGACATAACCTTATTCTTTCCATCTGCCTTTGACGATGACTTTCCACCCTCAAAAACTGACCGCAAAACAAATGATGTTATTGCACA
>NZ_QUKK01000024.1:0-1958 GCF_003481085.1 Coprococcus sp. TF11-13
CATATAAAAGCACGCCTCTATTCCCCATTATTTTCATCCCCCCTGTACTTGTCAAGTATAGATGTTGCTGGAACAAATGCAACACACGTACCAGCAACACCTGTAAATTCTTTATAGTTCCTAAATTCCAGCCTCTAAAGTTCCATAATCAAGCCATTGCCTGTGCAGAACCCAGCAGTAGCAACCTAGTTCCAAATACAGTACGAATAGGAACTAAAACCACAAGCCGTAATTCGCCCTGTTTTGCCTTTTCATGCCACAGTGGAAGTAGTTAGCACCAAAAGACGTAAAGACAAACGTAGGACAACGTGTGCATTCGTAAGGGCAGAACCAGCAAAAGCACCAGCTAAGACTGGCACAGGAATACCCCTAGAACTGCTGGAACTACTAAGTTTTCTACCGTTTATCTCATGAAGGGAGAAAGTTATCGTGGACGAAACTTAAAAACTTATTCGATAGAAATCAATGATCCTGTTGAATAAGGGACAATAAGCAATTAGATAAGTTGGTGCATTGGCTATTTCTAATGAGCTTAAATTGGTCAATTCTGTTGGACTCTGAGTGGTTAATTCCCCCAGGCTCTAACATCGGCACTTTCCTTATATGCAGGATTTTGAACGGACACACTGTCACCAGATGTTCAAAAGAAAGTAACTTGATATGGGATTTTTTAAAAAAATAAGAGATTTTTCAAAAGTAATTGTGGAGAATTGAGGGCATAGAAAAAGCCAGTAGATTTTTACGTTTCTCTGCTGGCTCAATAAATTTAATATGCAATTACATATCGTGAATATTTATCCTATTATTTATAATATATTTGCATCACCAGAAGGAATATCCACATAAAAATTACCGCCTTTTGACCATTTTTATATCTGCTTTACCGTTTTTAGGACTCCTTTTTTAACTAATTCTACTCATAAAACAATGCATTTGTTCAATCTGTTACATTTCATCTGAAATTCTTGTTCATTTATCTGAATGGATTATGTTTCATATCTACAGTTGCCTTCCGTATGACGATGCAATGTTGTTTTGTATTTCTTCTAGAGCTGGTAAATTTGAAACGACAAGAAAAAACGGAGACACCCTAACATATCTTTAGGTTGTCTCCGTTTTTAGTTTGAAATAACTTTCTAAATAATATTTTTACCAATAAAGCAACTCACTTATTTCATCTGATTTTCTTAATATATTTTTCCACTTTTCAGATGTTTTTACAGTTTCAACATTAAGCATATCAGGAATACGTTCTAGTTCCAAATAAGCATTCCTTAACTCTATACTTTTCTCTAATATATCATTATCAATCATACCTTCATCTAAAAAAAGATTTAGTGTATCTTCGTGCAAGAAACTAATTATATCTATTGAAAATTCTTCAAATAGATTATGTTTAATTGTATCATCATCTTCTAGAAGCAGATAACTTCCACATTCCTCAATTGTACTTTTAAAATTCTCATATCTTTTTTCTAACGAAATCATTTTGTCACCCCTAATCATAAATTACAGTTGCTTTATCACCCTTCAGTGGAATATAAGTCTCTGGATTTACTACTTTAATTTTTCCAGTAGCTCCAGATGATATTCCATAATATGAACCTCCATGCTTACCTCCGCCTGGATGATAAAAAATAGAAATATCACCGTTCATTAATTTCCATCCACCACCATTACTTCCGTATACACCTCTAGTCCAGTCGTTCCCTAGTATAGTTTGCAACTCATCTACAGTATACCCCTTTAGTCTAGTCGGGTCACTGAAAATGTCATCAACAGAATTGATATTCCAACGAACATTGTCTGCACCATATTTTCCCTTTAAATATTCATTCCACTCTGCTCCACTTCTAGGTATTTCGTTATTGAAATTTGTCTTACTTCCACCCTCACAAATAATACTTCTTTCAGACTCCACCCGTCCTTTGCTAGTAGACATACCCCTATTCTTTCCA
>NZ_QUKK01000025.1:0-1465 GCF_003481085.1 Coprococcus sp. TF11-13
TGATATGTACCCAGAATCCTGGACACATATTTATGAACTAGGCTGAACACATGGATGCTATCCTGTATTGTACAGGTGGCATCCATTTTGTTTTTGCCTGAATTCTTTTGTTATTATAATAATCTATATATTCTTCAATCGCTTGTGAGAATTCTTCGAAGGAAGAATAGTCTTTCTCATAACCATAATACATCTCATTTTTCAATCTTCCAAAGAATGTCTCCATAATACAATTGTCATAGCAATTACCTTTCCGTGACATGGATTGTACAATGCCATGTTCTTGTAAGGCATTTCTAAAATTGACATGCTGATACTGCCACCCCTGATCAGAATGAAATATTAATCCTTCGACAGAAGGAAATTTTTCAAAAGCTTTATTTAGCATTCTTTCTATCTGGCCAAGATTAGGAGTCCTAGATAAATCATATGAAATGATTTCGTTTGTATTCATATCTAATACTGGCGATATATAACACTTTCCCCATGAAAAATTGAATTGAGACACATCTGTGGTCCATTTTTGTAAAGGCGAAGTTGTGCTGAAATCTCTGCCTATTATATTATCAGCAATCTTACCAACTTGTCCCTTATAGGAATGATATTTCTCCTTTGGTCGTTTGCCGGCTAATCCTGATTCATGCATAAGACGCTGAACTCTCTTATGGTTCACCTGATACCCGCGATTAATAAGTTCCTGGTGAACCCTTCTTACGCCATATCTGCGTTTGTTCTCCTCAAAAATATTTTTTATTTCTTCTAGTACTTCTTGATTGCGTTCGGCAACAATATCGTTTCTGTTAATCTCAAAATAGTAAGTAGATTTAGCCATATGCATTGCTTTTAGGAGATACTTTAGTTGATATCCTTTTTCTCTGAGTTCTTTGATGATTGCTGCTTTTTCGCCTTGAGTTGCGCAACCCATTTTTCTTGCCTCAAGGCGATCCGTTTTTTTATTACTTCATTCTCGGCTTTGATATATTCATTTTCAGTTCTCAAGCGTATCAGTTCTTCTCGTTCCGATTCTGTTAAAGGTAATGGATTTGTTGATTTTTTCATTCTCGGTTCCTTTGTTGGTCGTCCTTTTTTACTTTCTACCAATCCATTATATCCTTGTAATTTATATTTGTGTACCCATTGATAAAGCAGTCCTGCATTAATGCCTGCTTCTATGGCAACTTTCGTTCTTGGCGTGCCTGCAATAACCTTTGAAATCAGTTCAAGTTTTTCTTCGGGTGTCCATACCTTATTAAACACCTTATGTTTTAAAACTTCTGGACCATGTAAATCAACCAATCTGGACCATTCTCGTATATGCCTTTTGAGAGTATTGGGATTCAGCCCCTTTGGGATGTCAGGATACGAACCCGAATGATACAATTCAACACACATCATTTTAAACTCATAACTATAACGCATAAAAATACCCTCCTTACTGGTTGTCCAGTAAAGAGGGTACATATCA
>NZ_QUKK01000026.1:0-1044 GCF_003481085.1 Coprococcus sp. TF11-13
AAATTTAATAATTAGTTTTTTTCGCAATCAAAACTCCAACAGGAGCTAAACCGCCATCCACCAAATTCACTTTGACGACTGTAAAGCCATAATTCGTAATAAACTCACAAAAATTTTCCTTGTTCCATTCTTTGTATGCTTTAAATCCTGTAATAGACATCAATCGCTTTCGTAAACCACTTGATTTTTTCTCTGCCCATAAGAAGGTTGGTGCGTACAAAATACCATCTTTTTTTAATACTCTACGAATTTCCTGCATTGCTTTTTCAGGCTCTGGCATAATGTGCAGTGCATTTGAAATTACTACACAATCAAAATTTTCATTCTCATATGAAAGTGCCGTTGCATCGGCTACGCAAAAACTAAGTTTTTCTGTTGTACCTCTCTTTTTCGCTTGCTTAATCATATTTTCCGAAAAATCGGTTGCCGTCCAGCTATTAGTACAATCGGACAATGGGAAAGATAGCTGCCCTGTTCCACAAGCTAATTCTAATACATTCATATCAGATTTGAGATAATCTCTAATATATCCGCAGATTGCATTATAAAACTTCTTATCTGACTCCATCAAAGGTGCATATATTTTTGCAAGTCGTTGCCAATAACCCTTGTTTGCCTTGTCTTTCATATCAAAATCTCCATTTTATTCAATAATACAACTTCAAATTTGCTTATTTTAACCAAATCGGACCGACAATAAATATTCCCCAAAAGAGAACTGTAATAATGACTAAGGCTTCAGATACAGACCAGTAAATGATTTTATATTTTTTTACCGTAAGAGGATATATAAAATATATCAGTACAACTAATAGCTGTAAAATGATAAATAGTATTGTTTCCTCAACCGTTGCAGATATGAAAAAGTCAGCAGCGCCCTTTGCTACACCCTTACCTATAAGCCAGATATTGACTGCCAAAAAAGAAACGATTGAAAGAATTAGCTTTACACCAAATCTATTCATGTTATTCCCCTCCAAATTCCGATTGAGATTTCACCTGTTTTAAGAGATTTAATAACTGTTATATTTTGTTATTAAATTC
>NZ_QUKK01000027.1:0-419 GCF_003481085.1 Coprococcus sp. TF11-13
AAATGGTACTATCGCTTCTATGTAGAAGATGCAAGCGGTAAAATGGTTCAGAAAGAATATGCTGGAACCGAAAGTAAAAGTGAGACGGAAAAACTTCTCCGCAAAGCACTGGAAGATTACGAAAATAAGAAGTTTGTCGCAAAGGCAGACAGCCTTACGGTAGGAGAGCTTCTGGATATGTGGGCGGAAGAAGAACTGAAAACCGGGACACTCAGCAACGGCACAGTGGAAAATTATCTTGGTGCAATCCGCTGTATCAAAAAACACCCGATTGCAGACCGCAAACTGAAAACAGTTACTGCCGAACATTTACAGGCATTTCTTGATCTGCTTACATTCGGTGGTGAGTTTCCAGACGGGAAAGTAAGAAAGGGATACAGCAAAGATTATATCCATTCTTTTTCCGCAGTGTTACAGCA
>NZ_QUKK01000027.1:429-1039 GCF_003481085.1 Coprococcus sp. TF11-13
ATACATTCTTTTTCCGCAGTGTTACAGCAGTCATTCCGTTTTGCAGTATTTCCAAAACAACTAATCAGTTTCAATCCGATGCAATATATCAAACTGAAACGACAGGCAGAGGAAGTTGACCTCTTTTCCGATGATGAAGTGGAAGAAGGCACACAGCCGATTTCACACGAGGATTACGAGCGACTTATCAAGTATCTGGAAAAGAAAAACCCACCTGCCATTCTGCCGATTCAGATTGCGTATTATGCCGGGCTCCGTATCGGAGAAACCTGTGGTCTTACATGGCAGGACATTAACCTTGAGGAACAATGCCTGACCATAAAACGCAGTATCCGCTACGACGGCATAAAACACAAAAACATTATCGGACCAACGAAACGGAAGAAAGTAAGGATTGTTGATTTTGGCGATACTCTGACTGAAATATTAAAAGCTGCCAGAAAGGAACAACTCAAAAACCGGATGCAGTATGGCGAATTATATCACCGCAATTACTACAAAGAAGTTCATGTGAAGAACAGAGTCTATTATGAATACTATCATCTTGCCGGAACACAGGAAGTCCCGGCAGATTACAAAGAAATCTCCTTTGTCTGCTTAAGACCGGATG
>NZ_QUKK01000028.1:0-995 GCF_003481085.1 Coprococcus sp. TF11-13
TATATACTGCCGACCGCACAGTATACTTCAAACCGTTTTTCCTCCAACTGCGGCGACAGAGCCTGCTCCAGCCGATAGTTGATGACTTGAATAATCTCGGGAGTTGCCATCCTCACAAAGTGCGGATACCTCCCCTTTACTTTCTTGAACCCATGCGGCTCCAGCGTTTCCTTAAATGCCGCTTTAAGACTCTTGTCCACTTCCAATGTTCCCATTTCTCTTTCTCGTACACAACAGATGTACGATACCTCCTTTTCGTTAAATTTAATGTAACTGTTCAGAGCCAACCTTCTTTTTTACCCTCGTTTTTTACACTTCTATTCCCATCGCACGTATTGCATTTATATTTTTTTCTGCACGCTCTGCCTTTAATCGTACAAGTTCTTTTTTAGTTTCTTCATCTGTAAAAAATTTTTCGTATCGCTCTATTGTATCATCAGCTCTTTTTTTACAGCGCAGCATTTTTATTTCTCCATCCGCTCTCAACATTTTACCTTCATCAATATCATGAAACACTCTTTCCTTTATTGCTTCATACTTATTCAGCACATTCTCCTTGTAGCTTTCTTGATTAGGATATTTGGCTGGTAAAATTAAAGCTTCCTCGCTATTTTCAAACTGATACCTGTTCCATACTGTTAAGCACATAGAATCATATAACTCTAGATAATCCACGCATGTCTTTAAATCCACCACCTTGTCAAACGCCGGAATTATATAATGCTCTATGCCTGTCATGGCAAACGCAATCTGTTCCCTAAGAGATGCTTCATCTCCCTTTTTGATGATATAGTCAACCCCCGGCTGTTCATTCTCATACACCGTTATTTCATTGCGTTTTGCCTTCATGTACATATGAGGCATCGTAGTATGTATCCAGTCCATGCTGGCATACACAGACCGGTTCAGATTAATCTCCGGGCGGTATATACTGCCGACCGCACAGTATACTTCAAACCGTTTTTCCTCCAACTGCGGCGACAGCGCCTGCTCCA
>NZ_QUKK01000029.1:0-889 GCF_003481085.1 Coprococcus sp. TF11-13
TAATACTTCTTTCAGACTCCACCCGTCCTTTGCTAGTAGACATACCCCTATTCTTTCCATCTGCTTTTGACGATGACTTTCCACCCTCAAAAACTGACCGCAAAACAAATGATGTTATTGCACACTCTGCCCAGGTCTTGGCTACATCTCCGCCTGTTATTGCTTTATCATATTTGTTTTCATGATATATGTATGTAGCTGTACCTATTGTTGCATCCCCAACAGCATTTATTACTCTGGCAGCAAAAACATTACCGACCGTCATCTCTGCACCAGTCATCATGGCTGATGTTCCTGCGCCAAACATTCCACAAAGAGCACCTATTATTGCGCCCTCTTCAACGCCACTTGCAAATCCATCAAAAAACGACTTTCCTGCTTTCACTGATGCAGCGCCATTCATTATACCAGATATTGCTGATCCCACGAGGGCCGATGTCGCTACAGACTGTGTCACTGCAGCTGCCGTAGCTCCCAGTACAGCAGGGCAGACTATCGCCACTGCAGCAGTAACCACAAGCACGCCTATGCCTATAGCCAGCTTTCCTTCACTGGTCTCATACCATGGAGTTTCAGCATATAGGTTGCATAGAGTCTGTCCAGATGCCTCGAATTTTTCATTACATTCTTTATACAGATCGTATGCCTCATCCAGAATCTTCTTCAGAGTTCCAAGCCGATCATATTCGTCTACCAGTTGAGCACGATATCTGTCCAGGGATGATATATCCAGGGATTCCGCCATCTTGCTTATGTATATTATATCTCTCTGACGTCTGATATCATCAATATACTGTCCAAGTGTATCATATATCTTTGATAATCTGTAAGGTTCATCTTCAAGCTTGCCCAAGTCTACATATAAAAGCACGCCTCTATTCCCCATTAT
>NZ_QUKK01000003.1:0-285278 GCF_003481085.1 Coprococcus sp. TF11-13
GCATCCATGTGTTCAGCCTAGTTCATAAATATGTGTCCAGGATTCTGGGTACATATCAGTTTAATATGGAAGTGGGATGACGCTCTGGCTTAGGCTGGGGCGTTTTTTCTATGGAAAAGAAGTGAAAATGACGATATAATATTTGAGATATTGTGATGGAGGCAGATGGATAATGAATATAAAGGATGTTAATGACAAGATTAAAAATATAGAGAATGAAATAGGAGCAATGGTTGAACAAAAGTTAAAGTTTTCAGATGCATCAATGGAACAGGTTGTGATTGTAGCAATTGTAAATGATAGCATAGATTTAATAGAAGATATACAACGAAATATATATGCATTTAATCTTTCGTATGAAAATTATAACAATGCCGTGTCGTTTAATCCTAATTATTATTTTGAAAATATTATTTTACAAGATGACATGATATGGGAACGAATAATCTTTCTTGTTGGTGTGCTTGATCAACTAAATGTGAATATTATTTTTGAACAGAAATCAGTAGAACCGTTGTATGATATGATAAAAAAGAAACATTCAACAGATGATGATATAATTGTGGATTTACGATGCATAAGAGGCGATTATAATAGCAAAAGAATTAAATGGAAACGAAACAACAACGAACATTTTGTTTCTACGCATTTAGATACAAAAGAAACTGA
Source organism: Coprococcus sp. TF11-13 (assembly GCF_003481085.1). Lineage (NCBI taxonomy): Bacteria > Bacillati > Bacillota > Clostridia > Lachnospirales > Lachnospiraceae > Coprococcus > Coprococcus sp. TF11-13. The sequence goes on from NZ_QUKK01000003.1 coordinate 670, forward strand.
GAATGATATTGGAGAATTAATCTTTATAAATAATGATCAAATAAAAATGAATATGGAAAAATGTTTTCAGTTAACGGATAGAATTAATGAAATTGCTATGAAAGAATTGAAGGAGTGGATTCAACCGATTGAAAAGAAGCAAGGTATATATATAAGATTAATGAAGAAAATTATAAATGAGTTTTCCATTAAAAATAGGAGATGTTCTTTTAACTGCACAGAAAGATTGTCTTGCGAGACAGAGGTGCTTAATAAGAATATTGTTAATGATGTTGCAAAGTTAGAAAAAAGGTATGAAACATTACGAGAAGAATACAGAAACGTAATAAATCAAATAAATGAGTGGTGCATTGATATGGGTGATGAGGCTAGTAATATTCGAAATACTCTTTTAATAGATGCAATTTTTCGTGCAAAAGAAATTGTAAGATCATTAAATTTATATTTTTGTTGTTTAAATTATGATATGGATAAAAAAATACTGTTTGCGTTTTCGGAAGAGGATTTTATTAAGTTTCTTTATAATGAAGTGATAACACCAAATATATATTGTTTTCATGCTATTATGAAAACTTATTCAGTATGTGAAAAAATAGCAAAATTTATATTGTGCAAATATGATTTTGAACATGAATATATTACATCAGAAAAATTTAAAAATATGTACATTGAAGATATAATTGCAAAGATAAATGAAAAACAGATAACTTCAGATATCATAGAGAAATTTATGGAAATAATGGAGGGGAAAGTATATTCACATTATGAAAAAATTCGTAATTTAGAGTATCATTGTCTTAGACAGGAATATTTGAATTGTCAGAGCGCACTAGAGATAAATCTAGGAAAAGTTTATGAAGTGTTTGTGCTATTAAATCAACTATTTGAATTGTTAGAATTATTAGTTGGAGAGGAAAAAGTAATATTATCTAAACGGATTAAAAAGAGGGAGATCGATCTTTAGTAGTAAAGTGATAAAAAACTTAGTAGTAAGCCTACCTCGTTTTACTACCAATTTTACTACTAACAGCCTGCAATAACTTGCTCCATCTTGCCCAATTTTGCCAAGATGTCAGCCAATACACACATTCACAAATCCCAGAAATCCCTCGCAAAACAGGACATTTCCGGGCAAATCAAGGAGAAACAAAACAATGATAAAAATACTTTTCATCTGCCACGGCAACATCTGCCGTTCCCCCATCTCTGAGTTCGTCCTCAAGGACATGGTAGAAAAACTCAGCATAGCAGATAAATTTGATATAGCTTCTGCGGCCACCAGCACTGAGGAGATCTGGGGCGGAAAAGGCAATCCGATATATCCACCGGCGCAGGAAGTGCTGAGGGCGCATGGCATAGGTAAGACGGCTTATACAGACTTTAGTGGCAAGCGGGCAAGACAGGTTACAAGGCGGGATTATGAATATTATGATTACCTGCTCTGCGCAGATACAGCAAATGTGAGGAACACAATGCGCATAACCGGTCCGGACTACCAGGACAAGATACATTTGCTGCTCGATTACGCGGGAAGACATGGACAGTCTATAGCTGATCCATGGTATACGGGACGATTTGATGAGACATACAGGGATGTGTGTCAGGGATGTGAGGGCTTTCTTGATCATCTCAGGCAAGGCAATAGGTTGTAGATATGTGTTTACACTCTCGAAGGCATGGTTTTATATTGGTTTTATATTGCTTGTTTTATATGGCAACACCACAAGAAACGTGATATGATTTACGCGTAAATGCATGAGAGAAAATATATAAACCACCAACGGAGGGCACACAAATGGAATTATATAAAGGCAGACCGGATACAAATGAAGGACGACTTGAGAGGGAGATCAGAGTTTATGATTTCCTTGATGATCACGGCATAGAGTATTGGCGCACAGATCATGCTCCAGCAGACACAATGGAAGTTTGCAGCGAGATAGATGCGGTGCTTGGGGCAACCATTTGTAAGAATCTGTTTTTGTGCAACAGGCAGAAGACGCAGTTCTATCTGCTCATGATGCCGGGCGACAAGCCGTTCAAGACAAAGGAGATCACATCGCAGATAGGCAGCGCGAGACTTTCATTTGCATCGCCTGAGGATATGGAGAAGTATCTGGATATCAGACCGGGGGCGGTCAGCGTCATGGGTCTCATGAATGACCATGAGAATCATGTGCAGCTGCTTGTTGACGAGGATGTTATGAAGGGTGAGTATCTTGGATGCCATCCGTGTGTGAACACATCAAGTATGAAGGTCAGGACGGAGGATATATTTGGAAAGTTTCTTGAGGCGGTTCACCACGATATGATCAAGGTGACGCTCACCGGAGAATAGGAGTGGTAAAAATGATGGCAGAGCGAAGAAACGGGGGCAAGCCTCGCAGAGAAGAAAAAAATAAAACGAGTGGCAGCGTAAACGAAAGAAAAAGACAGACACATAGCAGAAAGTACGATGTAACAGGTGGAGAGAAACAAATAAAAACAGGAAGCAAAGGTAAAGCTGTACAGGGAAAACCGCGACAGGCACACTCATCACAGTATAAGCCCCACCCGAACAGCAAATGCCCTATATCCCACCTGTGCGGTGGCTGTCAGTATGTGGATATGCCATATGAGCAGCAGCTTGCCGAGAAACAGAAGTATATAGATGACCTGCTCAGCGTATTTGGTCCTGTGGACAAGATAATAGGCATGGAGAATCCGTATCACTACAGGAATAAGGTCACTGCGGCATTCAGGAGAATGAAGAGCGGAGAAATAATTTCCGGGGTGTACGAGGAGGGAACACACAATATACTTCCAGTCGAGAACTGTTATGTGGAGGATGAGAAGGCTGCGGCTATCATCAGAACATTTGCCGGACTGATAAAGTCGTTCAAGCTGCAGATATACAACGAGGATACAGGAACCGGACTTATCAGGCATTTGCAGATAAGAGTTGGAAGAAAGACCGGGCAGATCATGGTGATCATAGTCACAGCGTCGCCGGTATTTCCGTCCAAGAAGAATCTCGCAAAGGCACTTGTGACGGCTCATCCGGAGATTACAACGGTTGTTCAGAATATCAACATGAAGGACACCAGCATGGTCATCGGCGACAGGAACCAGGTCATTTACGGCAAGGGGCATATAGAGGATATTATGTGCGGAAAGCGTTTCCGTATATCACCGGGCAGTTTCTATCAGGTGAATCCGGAGCAGACGGAGGTCCTCTATGGCAAAGCCATCAAGTACGCGGATCTCAAGAATAAGGAGACCGTGATCGATGCCTACTGCGGTATAGGAACCATAGGCATAGCTGCAAGCGACCGTGCAAAGAAGGTCATAGGCGTGGAGTTGAATGAAGCCGCTGTGCACGATGCCCGGGTGAATGTGAAGATGAACAAGATACAGAATGTTGATATTTACAGCAACGACGCCGGCAGATTTATGGTCGATGTCGCTGAGGAGGGTGACAGCATAGATGTGGTATTCATGGATCCTCCGAGATCTGGAAGTACAGAGGAGTTCATGTCATCGGTCATCACACTTGGACCCAAAAGGGTTGTGTATATATCCTGCGGACCGGAGAGTCTTGCCCGGGATCTGAAATATATGACAAAGCACGGCTATCAGGTAATCAAGATGACCCCTGTGGACATGTTCCCACTCACCCGCGGGGTAGAGACCGTGGTGCTCCTCACAAGGGCGGGTGCGGTACATCGTGGATAAAATTAACAAAAAGCCGGTTCTCTATGAGTGAGAACCGGCTCCGTTTATAAAAATGGAAGGTTTTATCGTAAATTAAATCACGTTACATATATTTGACAAGCTCATCGATGATAGGAGCGTAGTGTTCGCCTTCAAGACCATAGTCTTTTTCTTTGTAGTTCCATGCGGCGCGGCCTATTCCGTACTTTTCAAATACAGAATGGATATCTTTGTACCAGTTCAGAGTTCCGTCAAGTGGTGCCTGATCTATAACACCATATTCGCCGCAGTACATAAATCCGTCTCTTTCTTCAACAGCCTTGATGCCGTCGAGAAACATTTTTTCGAACAAATCAGGTCCGATGGAATTAAGTCCAAGGCTACTCTCGGTGATGGCCCCATGCATACACCCTTCGATCTGGCGGGATTTCTCCATGTAGTCATTGAAATCCCCCGGATATTCGATATGGAAATCTGAAGGCATACCTGTTACCCAGTAAGCAGACTGGTGGGTAAATACCATTGGCTCGTAACAGTGGAAATTGTAAACTATGTTCTCATCGTTGTGATGAGGGAGAAGTTTTATAGATGTAACAGCATTGTAGCCAACCCCACCGAGCAGGATCTTGGCAGTAGGTGCTTTCGCACGGATGATCTCGATGCATTTGCTTGAGATTTCGTTCCACTCGTTTACAACGGTCGGACTTACGACCTCGTTCAGCGGCTCGAACATCATTATGTCTGCATCCTTTGCATATCTGTCTATGAGCTTTCTCCACATTCCGTAGAATCTCTCCTGAAGAGGCTTCTCATGGAAGAATTCAAGAAGATGAGCCTCATCGTCAAATATATATCCATATGTCTTGTGCAGGTCAAGGACCATGTTGAGTTTGTACTTCCGGCACCACTCAATGCATGAATCGATGTAAGCGTAGCCGTATTCCTTATCACTTCCGTCCTCGTTTTCAAAATTATCGTAATCGATAGGAAGACGAACATGGTCAAGTCCCCATGATGCTATTCTTGCAATATCTTTTTCTGTGATAAATGTGTCAAGATGCTCCTTGTCAAGTGGTCCCTGTGAAAGCCATCCACCTAAATTTACGCCTTTTTTGAATCCGTCTAAAGTTCTCATAATCTTTAACCTCCTGTGAAATAATAAAATATATATTGCACTCATTTGCCGTTCGGGAGTGCTTATCAGTTTCGTTTTCTGTGACTTTATAGTAGCATTTGCAGCTTTATGCAAATACAACAAATGTGTCATTAATATAATAATTATGCTATAGTAATATAATAGAAAGGAGGATGGACCATGAATATATCGAACGAGATCGTAAAACAGCAGTTTGTACAGAGAGAATACGGACTGGCGCACCCGACATACGACAGTGAACTTGACTTCTATCAGCTTGTCAGCAGTGGCAATGTGAAGGCACTGTCGGGTATGCTCCTCGCAGGAGAGGAGGATGCCGAGGTTCTGGCAGCCAGGGGAATATTGTCGGAGGATAAAGTCCGAAACAGAAGATATCACGAGATCGTGCTTGTGGCGATGATATCCAGATTTTGCATAGAAGAGGGCATGGAGGAGATGGAAAGCTACAATCTCAGTGACTTCTATATTAATAAGCTGGACAAAGCACAGACCACGCAGCAGGTCATAGAGATACATAATCAGATAATCATGGATTATGCCAAAAGGATGCGCCGGGTGAAGAAGAAAACAGTCATATCGCCACACTGTGTCAAGGCTATGGATTACGTATATGACCATTTGCATGAGCGGATAGATGTGCGGGAAGTGGCAGAATTTGTGGGAGTGGAACGCTCTTATCTGAGCAAACTATTTCATAAGGAGGTCGGTCAGACAATCTCAGATTACATCATGGAGAAGAAGCTTCAGACTGCCAGAAATATGCTTCTGTATTCAGATTTTTCCTGTACGGAGATATCGCAGTATCTGGCATTTGCCAGCGGAAGCTATTTTGCAAAATGCTTCAAGACAAAATATGGAGCGACTCCGAATTCATATCGCAGGATAAATTACAGGAAACACTGGAAAGAGGCGAAATCATAGTCTTGTTATGTGCTGGTATAATTGACAACATCTGTCAAAGGTTGTAGAATTACATGAGTTTTATTTGTATATATAAGGAGAATGAATAGCTATGTCATCTTTTAGATTTCATGTGGCTCTCGCAGCCGCCAAACTGAGCAAGGGACTCATCCAGCTCCTGGGTAGGAACGGTACGCATACACCTGGAGTTATCGCCCTGAAGATATGTCCGGATTTCCTGGCACAGGCGCCCAAGGCACCGCTTACGATATGTGTCACAGGAACAAATGGTAAGACCACCTGTAGTAACCTGATAACTGATGTTCTGGAGAAGGATGGAAGAAGAGTTGTCAGCAACAGAACAGGTTCCAATATCGTCCCTGGCTGTACGACAAATGTCATCAACAGCCTTACATTTACGGGAAGGGTCAGAGTGGATGCCACTGTATTTGAGGTGGACGAGCGTGCTTCAAGGCTGATACTTCCATATGTGAAGCCGGATTATCTTGTTGTAACAGGACTTTTCAGAGATTCACTCAAGAGAAATGCTCACCCTGACTATATTTTCAGTGTCATAGATACCTACTGCCCTGATTCTGCAAAGGTTATCCTGAATGCGGACGAGCTTTGCTCAAGCATGTTGAAGAAAGACAGCTACAGAGTGTTCTATGGAATCGGCAAGCAGCCTGATGACAAGACCGAGCCATACAACCTTATCGCGGATTACCAGATCTGCCCTAACTGCGGCGAGAAGCTGAAGTACAATTACCTCAGATATCATCACATCGGCGATGTGGTATGCCCGAAGTGTGGACTTCACTCACCAGACAAGAAGTATCTGGCAACCGACATAGACAGAGAGAAGATGACAATTACTATACAGGAGGGAGACAAGAAGACAGTTTATCCGCTGATCCATACAGCTCTCTTCAATATATATAATGAAGTTACAGTTATCTCGGCACTGCGCGAGATCGGTCTCTCGGCTGAGAGAATCAAGGAACTCATGGGTCAGATCCGTATACCGGATTCCCGCCACAACGAGACTACAGTGAATGGTGTTACAGTAATCCAGGCGCTCTCAAAGGGACAGAGTGCGGTTTCCTCATCCAGAACATTTGAGTATGTGGCAAATGAGGAGGGCAAGAAGGCTATCCTCCTTGCGATGGACGATCTTGAGGACAGACAGAAGAGTATAGAGTTCTCAGGCTGGATATACGATCTGGAGTATGAGCAGTTCAACAGGGATGATGTTGTACAGGTCATCTGCACAGGACCTAGATGCTACGACCACAAGGTGAGATGCTTACTGGCTGGTATCCCTGAGGAGAAGATACTCACAAATCTCAGCGAGGTCGCTGCGGCAGATGATGTGACTATAGATGGTGTTGACAGAATATATATCCTGTACGACTGTGAGAATTACGGAATGTCATGTGAGATGAAGAAGAAGATAATCAAGAGACTGGAGGGTGACAAATAATGAAGATTGAGATTTTATATCCGGAAATATGTACACTCTACGGTGACAAAGGAAATACAATGTACCTGCAGAAATGTCTGCCGGATGCGGAATTTGTGACAACAGGACTTAATGAGAAGCCACTCTTCCTCAAAGAGAATATAGACATGGTGTATATGTGTTCCATGAGCGAGAAGAGCCAGGAGCTCGTGCTTGACAGACTGATGCAGTACAAGGACGAGATCGCAGCATGCATGAAGGATGGAAAGGCGCTTTTCCTTCTGGTTGGCAATTCCATGGAACTCCTTGGTGATTATATCAAGAGAGAGGATGGAACCAGAGTTACAGGACTTGGCGTTGTTCCGGGCATGTACTCAGTCCGCCAGACTCCGAATCGTTTCAACACGCTCATCAAGGCGAAGTTCAACGATATGACACTCATCGGATACACAAGCCGATTTGCCCACACTTACGGAATACCTGATGATATGACATTCTGCAAGGTGGAGATCGGACAGGGCAGCAATCCTGATACCATGAATGAGGGAATCTGCAAGAACAGAGTAATTGCGACATACATTCATGGACCACTGCTCATTCAGAATCCTGATTTTGTACATTATCTGTTGGAAAAACTGGATGCTCCTATGAAAGAGATACCATTTGAGGCAGCTATGCGCAAGGCATATGATGTGAAGCTTGCTGAGTATGGCAAGCCTGATCTGGAGCTGTCATAATATAGAGAATTATAGTGATAATTAAGCCCCGGTGGCCTTTGATATGTACCTGAAATCCAGGACACATGTCAGTATGCTGCCGGGGATTTTATATGTAGTAATGTATAAAACTTATACATTTTGTATAGTTATGTAAACATATTGAAAAGAAAAAGATAATATGTCACAATACAGATGTTGCCACCCCTAGACAGGCTAGGAAAGGGGGCGTATGTCTTGTTGAGTTTATTAGTATCTTTTGGAATTTCTGTTGTGGCTAGTATAGTAGCATACTATATCTGCAAGTGGTTGGACAGAGACAGGTAGCTGGCAATCAGCCCAAGGAGTACGTCGCCTTTGAAAGACGGAGAAAACCCCAGTAGTAGGCGCTACTGGGGTTTTTGTTGTACTATGGGTTAGTACATCTTGAAAATATTAGTATCTTTGTCTGCCGACATTATAGCATATGAGTTCTAACTCTGCAATATGCTTTCCCTTACACATCTTAATGTTTTTTCAGATGTATCAACTCAAAAGAAAGTAGTATAATGATATCGCAAGAAGAAAAATGCGCGACGCGAAGCGGCATTTGTATTAGTAAATGCGAAGCGGCATTAGTTTCTGTAAATCGGGGTATATTATTCATAAAAACAAATGAAGAGACAATGTGAAAGGAGCAGTGGGTTACATGTTAAAGGACTGGAACAAGCCGGAGCGTCCATCGGATGAGGAGATAGACACTCGGTTAAAGATTGCCAGAGAGAATCTGACACGCAATCAGATCAAGGTAAAGGAAGGTAAGATACCTGTATTTGTCATATTTGAGGGCTGGGGAGCCGCAGGTAAGGGAAGTCTTGTGGGAAGGATCATAAAGAATATGGATCCGAGATTTTTCAACGTTGAGTCAGTGAAGTATTCCACAGATGAGGAAAAACGCAGACCATTCCTGTACAAGTATTTTACGAGAATACCGGAACAGGGGGAGTTTGTATTTCTGGATGGTGGATGGATGAGGGACATAGTAGGTGGCAAGATGTCTGGAGAATTGTCAGACAAGGAATACCGGAAGAGAGTTGACAGCACCAAGAGATTTGAGAGGACTCTGGCGGACAACGGATATCTGGTCATGAAATTTTTCTTCCAGATAGACAAGCATGAGCAGAAGAAGAGGCTTGAAACACTTCTTGAAGATGATACTACAAGCTGGAGAGTGTCTAAGCATGATCTGAAGCAGAACAAAAAGTATGACGAGTATCTTGAGGCATTTGACAGCTTTATGTATGACACCAATCTGTCAAATGCACCGTGGTACATGATAGATGCAAAGGAGAGAAAATGGGCAGAACTTCAGATACTCGATATCATCAATCAGGGAATAGATACTGCGCTGCTCAATCAGGGGCATGCTGTACCTATACTGCAGAATACATTTGCGCTCAAGAAGATCCCGAAACTTTCCGAGGTGTCTCTCGACAAGAAACTGACGGATGAGGAGTACAAGGAGGAACTTGACAAGCTGCAGAAGAAACTCGGCAGACTGCACAATGAGCTTTACCAGAAGAGGATACCTGTTATCATAGGCTACGAAGGTTGGGATGCGGCAGGCAAAGGTGGAAATATCAAGAGGATAGCGGAGGCACTTGATGCGAGAGGTTATGTGGTAAATCCTATAGCAAGTCCTGAGCCGCATGAGAAAGCAAGGCATTTTCTGTGGCGATTCTGGACAAGACTTCCTAAGTCAGGACATGTGGCGATATTTGACAGAACATGGTATGGCAGAGTCATGGTTGAGAGACTTGAGGGCTTCTGTTCGGAAAATGACTGGCAGAGAGCGTACAACGAGATAAATGAATTCGAGAAGGAACTCCACGACTGGGGTGCGATCGTCATCAAATTCTGGGTTCAGATCGACAAGGATACACAGCTTGAGAGATTCACACTCAGACAGAACACACCTGAGAAACGCTGGAAGATCACAGATGAGGACTGGCGCAACCGTGACAAATGGGATGACTATGAGACTGCGGTGGATGAGATGCTGGAAAAGACCAACACCAGCTTTGCGCCATGGCACATATTGGAGTCAAATGACAAGAAGTATGCCAGAATAAAAGCCCTCAAGATCGTTATCAAGGCGATAGAGGATAAGCTGGAGCATCTCGACAACTAATGATGGGCGCCGGATGCGATCACTCGATACTCAGAATGATATAACGCATTTGTGACAGATATAAGTAAAGGTACAAAAAACACGAGGCGGTGATACACCATACTAAGGTATCACCGCCTTTTAAAAAGGTTTTAAGGTATATGTTCCGCCTGGCGTGTATGACCGCAAAGGATAAATTTCAGATATTATCCAGGAGGGAGGTACGGCTTTAGCAACAGGCAGACTGCAAAATATAAAAACTATATTTTCCTGTAGGGTAAGACAGGAAGATAAGTCATTACCATAATTATATTAATTGTTTTTCTTTGATGATGGCGACTCCGAGCGGGGTTAACTCAAGCTCTCCATCAACTACATTCTGAGTCTGAATATTGGTTCCATGAACATCGGATATGGACTGAGGTTCATCGGTATTATTCAGGTAGAAACCATATGAGGTTTCGTCATCTGCGTATCTGCGGTGATATTGAACTCCGTCAGGCAGACATTTGGTTGCTATTCCGGCATCTGCCAGCATCTGCTCCATGATCTCACCGAGTTTACTGTAATCTATTCTTGCAGCCACGTAGTAGGCCTTGCCCTCGCCGTAGCTGTTCACTGTCACTGCTGCATTTCCGGCGTAGAAATCAGAATCGTAGGTTCCAAGTACATCCGCCGTTCCGACTCTCAGGATCTCAGCATAGTCACGGAGTTCGCATGAACTGCCATCTGTGAAGCTCACGCTGTTTCTGTCAGATGGATACAGGGTGTCTATCTCTTCACTGATGATTCCAAATACATCTGCAAGTCCATTTCCCGGGAATCCACCGAGTATACAGAGCTGCTCCTTGTCTACATAGCCCGTAAAGTAAGTGGATAGAAGCTGTCCGCCCCTCTTTACAAATGCGGCAAGAGACTCGGCTGCGCCATCTCTCAGCATGTAGAGCATAGGTGCAACAACCACATCGTAATCGTCGAGTGGTTCATCGGATGCAATGACGTCCACGTCAACGCCGCGCTTTGTCAGCTCTTTGTATACAGACATACAGGTCTCAGGATATTTTTTTGATTCCTGCCCCAGAGCCTTGACATCATCTATGGCCCACATATTGTCCCAGTCGAACAGCAGTGCAACCTTTGATCTGATGAGTGTGCCGGTTATCTCGGAGAGCCCATCAAGCTCTGCGCCGAGGGCGGCAACCTCCTTGAATATTCTGGTGTCATTTGTTCCGAGATGGTCAACAACGGCACCGTGATACTGTTCAAATGAGCCTCTGCCCTTTCTCCACTGGAAATACTGGACTGTATCAGAACCGCAGGCGATTGCGTTGTATGAGAACAGTCTGTGTATGCCAGGTCTCTTCAGCTTGTTGTATGGATGCCAGTTTACAAGCCCCGGAGCACTCTCCATAAGCATGAAAGGTTTGTCCTTCTTCATGGATCTCATAACCGCGTGGTCAAATGTATTCTGGCCCATGACATCCGCAAGACTCTCGTAGTCATTGTGGAATCTAGGGTATGAATCCCATGAGATCACATCCAGCTCCTTTGCCATCGGTCTGTAGTCGAGACCGTCATAGAGCTGCATAAAGTTGGTAGTTATCGGTATTTCAGGGGTGAGTTCACGGAGGAGCGTTATCTCTGATTTCATGTAATCGTTCATGTTCCATGTGGTAAATCTCTTCCATTCGAGGTTCAGCCCCATGATACTGAAATCACCATTTTTGTATGGCGGCTCAATCTGTGAGAAGCTGTTGTATGAGTGACTCCAGAAGGTGGTCCACCATGCTTTGTTCAGCTTGTTTATGTCGTGGTCGAACTTCTCTGCGAGGTAATTCTGAAATCTTTTCACACAGAGACGGCAGTAGCACTCGCCACCAAGCTCATTTGACACATGCCACATGATGAGTCCCGGATGGTTTCCCACATGGGCGTGGAGCTGACGGATGATATTGTCAACTTTTTCTCTGTATACAGGTGAGCTCATGCAGTGGTTCTCACGTACACCCTGGTGTTCCCGGACATCATAGGAATCCACACGCCTGATCTCAGGATACTTCTGTGCCATCCATGCCGGTTTGCCGCCCGATGGCGTGGCAAGAACGGTGTAAATGCCTGCATTATACAGGTTGTCCATAACATCCTTCAGCCAGTCAAAATGGTATTCGCCCTCAACAGGCTCATATGCTGACCATGAAAATACACCAAGAGTAGCGGAAGTCATTCCTGCCTCCTTCATCAGCTCGATATCCTTAGCCAGGATATCAGGGCGGTCCAGCCATTGTTCAGCATTGTAATCACCGCCGTGTAGTATTCCATTTATCTGTGGGAAAAGCTTGTTTTTGTTCATCTATCTGTCATCCTCCTGTAAATAAAAGGTAATGTACTCTATATTAACTGTTCTAAGTTAAAATATATGCGCAAGCGGTTGCACAACTTACTATTTAAAGGTAGCACAAATAGACAAATAATTCAATTGTAATTTGATAATACATTTTAATTTGTGCAAAACACACAAAATATATACACTGCCATTCATAAGAACAATATTGTATATAATTAAGAAAAACGGCTTGAAATAAGAGATATAATTGCTTGTGATTAAGATATCATGAATTGCTCAAAGTTGCGCAATTTGTCAATTTCTACAAGATGTACAAAAGTGAGGTAAAAAGCTATCGAACAGTGTCAAAAAACTATATAATAAAAGTATTGAGGGATGAACGGAAATATAAGGTTGGAACGTATCGTTTAAGGAGGAGTTTTATGATAAAAAAGAGGGAATCATATAGAGCGGTGGCAGGCAGTATAAGGTCTGAGTGGTTAAGGGGGCTGAGCAGAAAAATCTGTATCGGTGCCCTGGCATTTTCGGCGGCTGTTGTGCTATTGACAGGCGGCAAAGTGGAAGCATATGCATCTGATCAGACTCGGGTAAGTTCAGATGAGAGTCAGGTTACGATAGGATATGATGATCTGGACGACACTTTGCAGAAAGGCGGACTTGGCGTTGTCGTCGAGCAGCAGCATGGTGTGGCTGCACTGGCATCTACGTATGATGTAACAGCACTTGAGAAACTTATTGTTGAAGGAATCAAGGCGTGGCAGACGAATATAGATGTATCGGGACTTGGTCTTACGAGCGATGATATTGATAACGGGGCAGTAAGATCTATTATTAATTCTCATCCTGAGTTTATCAGTCTGTCGGGAGGCTATAGATATTGGACTTCTGGCTCCACGATCACCCAAATAGAATTTGCGTATTTGACAAATGCAAAGGAGGAGCAGCAGGAGCTTGATGCTGCACTTCAGGAAGTCAAGAGCAAGATAGATATCAGTGGAATGACCGATGAAGAGATAGTACTTGCATATCATGAGTACCTTACATCCACAGTTGCATATGCATATGAGGATTATTTCAATGGAACAATCGCTGCAAATCACGGGTATGATATGTATGGAGCTTTGGTTAAACATAGTTGTGTGTGTCAGGGATATGCTGAGACTATGTTTTATCTGCTAAGAGAGGCTGGCCTTTCATGTGCAGTCGCATCAAGTGAAAATATCAATCACGCGTGGAACATAGTTAAGATACATGGAAAATGGTATCACATAGATGCAACCTGGGACGATCCGGTGTGGGATATGCCTGGAAGATCATATCATGATTATTTCCTTGTCAGCTTTGATACAATGAATAAGAATACGCTAACCAACCACACTAAGGACAGAACGGATATGGTTGTCAGCGCACAGTGGGGAGATACATATACGACAGCGGTGGACACTACTTATGAGAGTGGTAAGTTCTGGAATGGTATTGCGAAAGTTATTTTTTATAAAGACGGTTATTGGTACAGCATAAGTGAGGGCAGTTCGAAAACATCATTTAACATAAATAAGTACCAGTATTCGACTAACATAAACAAGGTTTTGTATTCGGGCACTGCAAAATGGACAACTCCGAGTGGTGGGTATTATCCTGGTGTTTATAGTTCAATATATCTCCGAGGTGATAATTTATATTTTACTACTCCGGATAGCTTGAACAAGATAGATGTTACATCGACAAATGTAACTCCTACAGAGCTTATAAATATACGAACACAGTATAATAGTTCAACAGGAAATAATTTATATGCGTTTGGAGAACAGTATGGTAAGCTGGTGTATTTTATTACAGATTCTCCTAATATAAAGAAAACTAAGGATTCAAGCAATTCAAGCAAGTATAACAAGGAGTATGCCGAGTATACATTCGAGATGTGCATAAGCCACAAGTGGGATGCTGGAGTGGTGACAAAGGAGCCGACCTACACAAGTACAGGAACCAAGAAGTATACCTGTACAAACTGCGGTGAGACCAAGATAGAAACGATAGCCAAACTTGTATGTACGAGCCACGTGTGGGATAGCGGCAAGGTTGTGACAGCGCCGACATACAAGACAGAGGGAACCAAGAAGTATACGTGTAAGAATTGCGGAACAACCAAGACCGAAACGATAGCCAAGCTGGTATGTACAAAGCATGCATGGGATGCCGGAGTAGTGACAAAACAGCCAACATACAAGACGGAGGGAACCAAGAAGTACACGTGTAAGAATTGCGGAACAACCAAGACCGAAACGATAGCCAAGCTGGTATGTACAAAGCATGCATGGGATGCCGGAGTAGTGACAAAACAGCCAACATACAAGACAGAGGGAACCAAGAAGTATACCTGTACAAACTGCGGCGAGACAAAGACCGAGACTATAGCCAAGCTTGTATGCACCGAGCATGTATGGGATGCCGGAGTAGTAGTAACAGCACCTACGTATACAAGCACAGGTACAAAGAAATATACATGTGAGAACTGTGGCGAGACAAAGACAGAGCTTGTGGACAAACTGGTGTGCACCGAGCATGCATGGGATGCCGGAGTAGTGACAATACAGCCAACATACAAGACAGAGGGAACCAGGAAGTACACCTGTACAAACTGTGGCGAGACAAAGACCGAGACTATAGCCAAGCTTGTATGTACGACCCATGCATGGGATAATGGAACGGTTACTAAGAAAGCTACATATACAGCTACAGGAGTCAGGAAATATACGTGCAAGACATGTGGCGCAGCAAAGCAGGTCACAATTGCAAGGCTGAAGCTTGCGAAGGTAACCGTAAAGTCTGCACAGCAGGCCGGCGCGATAAAGCTTACCTGGAATAAAGCGTCAGGGGCGTCAGGCTACAAGATATACAGGAGAACCGCCAAGGGAAGATATGTATGTATCAAGACAGTCAAGTCGGGAACGACAAGCTATGTAGACAAGACAGTCAAGTCAGGAAACAGGTATTACTACTGTGTAAAGGCATATAATGGAAATGTACTCAGTGGATATACAGAGGCAAGTATTCTCTACATCAAGGCTCCGGTTGTCACGGTCAGGAAGTCAGCACAGGGAGTGAAACTTTCCTGGAAAAAGTCTGCCGGTGCAAAAAAATACATTGTGTATAGAAAGACACCAACAGGCAAATACAGGGCAGTCAAGACTGTAACAGCGAAAACTCTCAGTTGGACAGACAAAACGGCAAAGAAAGGTCAGACTTATTATTACATTGTGAAGGCAGTGAATAATAAGACATACAGTGCAGCGTCACCGCAGAAGAGAATAAAAAGGTAGATGCTTACTGCGTAATTATAAGGGAGAAAAAGAATGAAATATGAAAATGTAAGACTCACAGAAGCTGTGCGGCGTATCAGGATGATATTTGTGGTGGGCGTCATCGCTGCGTGTGTGCTGTACGGCGGAAAAATACCAGCATTTGCGGAAGATACTCAGGAACAGTATGACTCATCACAGAGCAGCTATGGTCAGTTGCTTGAGCAGGAGGGCGATACTTCAGGTATCCTGCAATTTGGCGGACAGATAATAGAAGATGAAGCATCGGATTCATCGGAAGCGTCACTGGCAGCGGCAAATTCAAAGAAATATGAGAGTGCCATTGTCGGCGCTGTGGAGAAATTTTCACCGAGACTCAATGTAAAGAGCTGGGGATTGACCACACGAAATGTTGCAAATGTAGTCACAACCGCAATGAATGCGCATCCCGAGGTCGTGTATGTGGCAAGATACAGTTATCTGTATGACCAGACCACAGGAAAGGTCGTGTATCTGAAGTTCTCATACAAGCCAAATGCCCGAACCGAAAAGAAGCAGTTGGATGCAGCCATAGCGGAAGTGAACAAGCAGATAAATACAAAGAACATGAAGCCGGCAGAGATCGTGCTTGCATATCATGAGTTCCTGACATCCACAGTTGCATATGACACCAGCGGGGCTAAGGAATTTGATCCAACAACCGGAAGAGACCACATGTATGATATGTATGGTGTATTGGTTAAGAGGAGCAGCGTGTGTCAGGGATATGCGGAGACCATGTGGTATTTTCTCAGGAAAGCCGGGGTTCCGAGTGGAGTTGCCACAAGCCAGTATGTAAACCATGCGTGGAATGTTGTAAATATAGGTGGAAAGTGGTATCACGTTGACGCAACCTGGGATGATCCCGCAAGTGATATACCGGGAAGGTCGATGCATGATTATTTCCTTGTAAGCTTTGACACCTTGAACAGTAAGACTAAGGCCGCTAGCAGCGATTATTATCTTGGCAGATATGACACAAAGGTGGGAAATGTATGGAAGGGAACATACAGCAATGCCACGGATAAGCGATATGAAAAAGGTCAGTTCTGGAATGGCGTTGAGAAGGTCATCTTTTATAGAAAGGGCTACTGGTACAGCATAAAGCAGGGCAGCCAGTCATCATACTATCAGATAAACAAGTACAGCTTCAGCAACGGTGTAAATACAACGATATTTACCGGGCAGGATGAATGGCTGGATACAGATGGTACGACACTTAACAAACAGTATGGAACACTGTTCCTTGCACAGGAAAAGCTCTATTTCTGCACATCGAGATATGTTGCATGGATAGATCTTGAGGTAAATGAGCGCAAGGCGTGGGCTATATATGACATAAGACAGAAGTATGTATCAGGTGTAAACATATATGGAATGGGATATTACGGAAATGATGTTGTGATCTGGGTTTCCGACACTCCATCCTGTACAAGAAAGGACGCTTACTATCTCGGAGCATGTATGAGCCACAAATGGCAGGCGGGAGAGGTTACAAAACAGCCGACATTCACATCCCAGGGATCGCAGAAGTACAAATGCAGCAACTGCGGATATACCAAGAATGTCACACTCGACAAATTGAAGCTTGCGACGGTGACGGTCAAAACGAAGAATACAGGTAAGGGAATAAGCCTCACCTGGAATACCGATTCAAGAGCCACCGGTTATAAGGTATACAGACGCACAGGCAAGGGTGCATACAGACTTATAAAGACAGTGAAGGGAAGCTCTGTGAGATCAATGGTAGACAGATCTGTTGTAGGAGGGAAGACCTACACATACAGAGTATCGGCATACAACAGCTATACAAAGGGCGGCTCCAAGGCAAAGAGCCAGTATTATATAGGCTGCACGACCGCAAGAGCAAAGAATACCTCACAGGGAGTAAGAGTCTCCTGGAAGAAGACAAAGGGAGCCGCCGGCTATAAGATATACAAAAAGACAGGCAGCGGCAGATTCAAATGTGTGAAGGTTGTGAAAGCAAAGACCACAACATATCTTGACCGCCGTGTGAAGTCAGGAACAAAGTACACATACTTTGTAAAACCATACAAAGGAAAGACGGCAGGAACCTACAAGAAGGCTAGTGTCAAGTACAGATAAAAAGTAAATAGAGCACGTAAAAAAATACCATGTACAGCATTTCGCCTGTACATGGTATTTTTGCTTTTGTTATATGCTTAGAATGATATTATTTTTCATTCTTGTGTTCTGTTATGTCCCTGTGGGAATTGTCGAACAGATCTGTGTCGGCCACATCTGATGAATCATTTCGATTCAGGGTCTCGCCTATGCGGGCCTTTGCCTCAGTTCCGGCAGCCTTGATACCCTCGGTGATCACCTCGCTCTTTTCCTTGAGATTTTCACTTATCACAGCGCTTTTTTCCTTTACGTTCTCTGTAAGCTCCTCAGCCTTCAGTTTGATCTTCTTTGTTATGGAGAAGCTTTCAGGGTTATTCTCAAATGCTCGTTTGATCGATGCTGTATCGTGAAGAGAGAGAAGGAAGCTTGGCTTCTCCTTGAACTTCTCACGATCCAGAGCCAGTCGGGACTTGAGTTCCTCAACACGGACAATAAGATCATTCTCTTTCGCAAATTTCTTCACCTTGTTCATCAGGTTGAATGATACAACGCAGTCGATCACGAATACCCCGTAGAAGAAACCGATGAAGAAGGAGAATGTCAGGTGATCCGCCAGCCAGTACACAGCGTTCAGTATGTGTGGATGGAGGAAGAAATAGTACAGTGCCGCGATCACACCCCAGAAGAATGAGAACAGCGGACATATGATGCCCTGTATATTGCCCCACTCATCTGAGTAGTCCCACAGCTTGATGTTCATTCCTATTATAAATATACGTCCGGCAATGTATTCCACAACGGTCATGGCGATGGCCATGATCAGTACCACCAGAACCTTTTGCAAAACAGGATGGGCGTCAACAGCATCTATATGGATCAGGGACAGGAGATACAGCACCACCAGGCCTGAACCGTAGAGAGGCAGGTAAGGTCCGATGAGGAATCCCGGGTTGATCCATTTGTGGCTTGGGTTGCTCTTGGAGAAGAACTTTCTGAATATGACTTCAATGCACCAGCCCATGATGCATCCTATGAAAAATAAAAATAATATTACCAGAATACTTTTGATATTGAAATTATCCATACATGGAATCTCCTTTGTATATATGACTTTGCCAATAGTAATAAGATAGTATATAGAAGGAAAAAAAGCAACCTTACAAAATGTCACAAGTGTAAGATAGCTTGTTGATACTTATTGAGAAAAAAAGTCATTTAAATTGCGAATGTTATATTGGACTAACGCCGGGGACAGTGCTATACTTACAGCAAATAAAAAGCCACGAAACAGATGCAGACTCTTTCTACAGTACGAAGATCGAGAATGCATTTTTTACGTTAAGGAGAGTTTGATTGAACAAACCGTGATTAGAAAAATCGAATCACGGCGAAGCCTGTCATATAATCTATCATGCGTATAAGTGGTCATATCATTAATCAGAATAAATATATAATCAAGGAGGACAAAATCATGATGAAGGCATTAAAGAAGGTAAACTGGAAGAAGCTTGGAATATTTGCAGGTGGAGTATTATTTGGAACAGCTGGTATCAAGGTTCTCTCAAGCAAGGATGCAAAGAACGTATATACACATTGTACAGCTGGTGTTCTTAGAGCAAAGGATTGTGTCATGAAGACAGCAAATACTATCCAGGAGAACTGTGGTGATATCTACGCAGGAGCAAAGGATATCAACGAGGCAAGAGCACAGAAGGCAGCAGAGGCTGACTTTGAGGATACTGAGTGCACAGAGGCTGAGAGCGCTGATGCAGCAGAGACTGTAGAAGAGTAATCAGTATAAGACAAAACATAAGAAAGAGGCGAAGATCTTGAAGTTTTCTATTTTAAATGAAACAAAGAATCGTCTGCGTATACACATGGCACAGAGCCGCATGACCATGGCACAGGCCGACATACTTCAGTATTATCTGGAGAACTGTGAGGCAGTGGAAGAGGTCAAGGTGCACGACAGAACCTGTGACGCGATCATCATATATGATGGTGACCGTGCAGCGGTGATAGATGCGCTGAGACAGTTTGGATATGACAGGGTGGAGGTTCCGGCGGATCTCACAGAGACATCAGGCAGAGTCATGAACAGACAGTATGAGGACAAGCTGTTTTGGAAGACCGCCTGGTACATGACCAAGAAATGGATCATGCCAATGCCGCTTCGGTATTGTCTGACATCCGTCAAAGCGCTCAAGTATATAGGCAAGGGGCTCAAGTGTCTTGCGAACAGGAAGCTTGAGGTGCCGGTTCTCGATGCAACAGCCATAACAGCATCCATTCTGACAAATGATTTCGCGACAGCGGGATCAGTCATGTTCCTTCTGGAGATCGGTGAGATCCTTGAGGAGTGGACACATAAGAAGTCGGTGGATGGACTGGCAAGAAGCATGTCACTCAATATCAATAAGGTATGGGTGCGTGTGGATGATTGTGATGTACTTATGGACAGTGCGAAGATCGCAAAGGATGATCTGGTAGTGGTTCATATGGGCAATGTCATTCCATTTGATGGTGTTGTGGATCAGGGCGAGGGCATGGTCAATCAGGCATCCCTCACCGGAGAGTCAGTACCGGTCCACAAGGGACACGGAGACAGTGTATATGCAGGTACAGTTGTTGAGGAAGGTGAGCTGGTAGTCAGAGTTGTAAAGACTGGTAAGACCAGCAGATATGATAAAGTTGTTGCGATGATAGAGGAGTCTGAGAAGCTTAAGTCAGGACTTGAGAGCAAGGCAGAGCATCTTGCAGATGGTCTTGTGCCATGGACTCTCGGTGGAACTATCCTCACATACCTTTTAACAAGGAATATCACCAAGACACTTGCGGTACTCATGGTCGACTATTCATGTGCATTGAAGATGTCCATGCCTATAGCGGTATTGTCTGCTATACAGGAGGCAAATAAGCATCACCTCACAGTCAAGGGCGGCAAATTCCTGGAGGCTGTAGCTGATGCAGACACGATAGTATTTGACAAGACAGGAACACTTACAAAGGCATCACCTACGCTTGTACGCGTCGTATCATTTGACGGAAGAGATCCTGATGAACTGCTCAGGATAGCTGCGTGTCTGGAGGAGCATTTCCCTCATTCCATGGCAAGAGCGGTTGTGGCAGGAGCTGCAGCCAAGGGGCTGGAGCATGAGGAGATGCACTCCAAGGTTGAGTATGTTGTGGCTCACGGTATCTCATCAAGCATAGACGGCAAGAAGGTTGTCATAGGAAGCTATCATTTCGTATTTGAGGATGAGGGCTGTGTGATACCTGAGGATAAGATAGAGCTGTACGAGTCGTTGTCCAAGACTCATTCACATCTGTTCATGGGAATCGATGGCAGGCTGGCAGCAGTCATATCCATCAAGGATCCGGTGAGACAGGAATCGGCCGAGGTTGTTTCAAGGCTCAAGAAGCTGGGAATCAAGAAGGTTGTCATGATGACAGGAGACAGTGACAGAACGGCCAAGGCTATTGCAGAGCAGGTAGGAGTGGATGAGTATTACTCAGAGGTCCTTCCTGAGGACAAGGCAAAGTTTGTCGAGGCCGAGAAGGCTGCGGGCCGCAAGGTCATCATGGTGGGAGATGGAATCAATGACTCACCTGCACTGTCGGCATCCGATGCTGGAATTGCCGTAAGTGATGGCGCGGAGATTGCCAGAGAGATCGCAGATATAACTGTCAGTGCAGACAATCTGTACGAGCTCGTAACACTTAAGGAGCTCAGCAATAAGCTGATGAGCAGGATCAACAGGAACTATCGCAAGATAGTGACCATCAACACAGGACTTATCATCCTGGGCGTGATGGGAGTTATCCAGCCAACCACATCAGCACTGCTTCACAATTCATCGACGCTTCTCATAAGTCTTGACAGTATGAAGAAGCTGCTGGATTGATGATTGGAGCATAGAATTATATTGATGATCGAAGCGTAGAATCATATAGAATATAAAATAAAGCTGCCCTCTTCACTGGGATGAGTACCCGGGATTCCGGAACATTAGTGAGGAGGGCAGTTTTGTAGTTAAAAAATGATTTTAAATTTAAATAATAAAAATAATCTGTAAGAATTGTTGACCGGGCCGACAGGATATGACAAAATGTACGTATAAAACATGAGTAGATAGCTGAACATAAGGGCAGAATATTAGCAGATATTATCTGGAATGTTTATGAAATGAAAATATACAGATGTGTGTGGAGCACAGCATGATGCGTGTGTTCATCACAATAGAATGGAGGATGATCAGTATGGTAAAAACGGTAAAAGGCGATAATTTTGAAGATATAAAGGCATGCGGTGTGGCGGTTGCGGATTTCTCAGCAACATGGTGCGGACCGTGCAAAATGATGGCACCGGTATTTCACACGGTTGCAGATGAACTGAATGGTGAAGTGGACTTCTTCAGTGTGGACGTGGATGAGAATCCCGGACTTGCGGCTGCCAATAAGGTGTTCAGTGTTCCGACATTGATACTGTACAAGAATGGTGTTGAGGCATCGAGGAGTGTCGGAGCTATATCCAAGTATGATCTTCTCGATTTCATTGAGAAGATCAAATAATTGTCTGTGATATGTATCCCGGATATTTTCATTGGGATCTGAATTGAAGTGGGGATACAAACTAGAAACAGGAAAAACATAAAGCCCTGTCAGACTTAACATTCATATGGGTCTCATATTATGGATACATATGAATGTTAAGTCTGACAGGGCTTTAAGGTTATTGAAAACACATTGACTATCTGGCGTCTCTGTCTACATATTCTCTATACTTAACCAGACTCTTATATGCCGGTCTGATGATCTTGTCTGTAGTGACAAGCTCCTCGATTCTGTGAGCGCTCCATCCAACTATACGTGCCACCGCAAAGAGCGGTGTGTAGAGCTCCCTAGGAATTCCGAGCATCTCATACACGAATCCGCTGTAGAAGTCTACGTTAGGGCTGACACCCTTGTATATCTTGCGTTCCTTGGCGATGAGCTTTGGCGCGATCTTCTCAATGTTGTTGTACAGAGTCATATCCTCGTCCCTGCCCTTGGCAGCGGCAAGCTGTTCGACAAATGACTTGAAGACTTTTTCTCTTGGGTCTGACAGTGAGTAAACGGCATGGCCCATACCATAGATGAGTCCCTTGTGGTCGTAGGCTTGCCTGTTCAGCAGCTTATCCAGATATGCCTCTATGGCCTCTTCGTCATGGTAATCCTTTATGTGCTCCTTTATATCATCCATCATGTTCATAACCTGCAGATTGGCTCCGCCATGCTTCCTTCCCTTGAGGGATGAAAGGGCGGCGGCAATGGCAGAGTATGTGTCAGAGCCGGATGACGTTACAACTCTTGTGGTGAATGTGGAATTGTTACCACCGCCGTGCTCCATGTGAAGCAGAAGTGCTATGTCAAGAACTCTTGCCTCAAGCTCGGTATACTTCATGTCAGGCCTGAGCATCCTGAGGATGTTTTCAGCCACGGAAGCATCCTTGTCAGGTCTGTGAATGTACATACTTCCGTCGTTCTCATAATGGTTGTATGCGTGATAACCATACACAGCCATCATAGGAAATGTTCCGATGAGACCGATACACTGTCTGAGAACATTGTCTATATCCAGGTTGGTAGCCTGATTATCGTATGAAGCCAGAGTCAGCACACTTCTTGTCATGGAGTTCATTATATCCACACTAGGTGCTTTCATGATGACATCACGGGTAAAGTTGGTCGGCAGGTTCATGGACTCGGCGATGACACTGCTGAATTCTGAGAGCTGAGCCTCGGTAGGCAGTTCTCCGAAGAGAAGAAGATAAGCAGCTTCCTCAAATATATGGCGTTTTCCTTTGCCGCCTTTTACGAGATCCTGTACATCATAGCCTCTGTACAATAACTGTCCGTCACACGGAACCTTCTGGCCATCCACATCCTTAAATGCTATGATCTGTGATATATTGGTAAGACCGGTCAGAACTCCCTGTCCATTCTCATCACGCAGTCCTCTTTTTACTCCGTATCTGGCATAGAGCTCTTTGTCTATCACATCATGCTGCTGACAGAGAGAAGCCTGCTTCTCCACGTATTCTGTCAGATTCTCCATATACTCCATATAAGTAACTCCTTTCCGTTTGTATGATAAATCAGATGATCTTTTTGCATATGTCGCTTAGACAACATGCGTCGCAATGTGGCTTCGTTCTGGCTGTGCACACGGATCTGCCGTGATCCACCAGCCTGTGACAGAAGTCATTGCTCTCATCTGGAGGTACAAGCTTCCACAGTTCCATCTCAACCTTCTTCGGATCTTTTATCCCGTCAACCAGTCCCATTCGGTTGACAAGGCGTATACAGTGGGTATCTGTTACAATGGCAGGTTTGCCGTAGATATCACCCATGATGAGGTTTGCGCTCTTGCGGCCTACGCCGGGGAGCTTAAGCAGCTCATCTAGACTGTCAGGAACCTGGCAATCATAGGAATCAACAAGCATATTCATACATGCACTAATATCTCTGGCCTTGCTCTTCCCCAGTCCGCAAGGTCTCACAATGGCCTCGATGTCACTGACATCGGCAGCAGCCAGTTCTTTTACTCCCGGATATTTGGCAAATAAATCCTGGACTACCACATTCACCCTTGCATCAGTGCACTGCGCCGCCAGGCGGACACTGACAAGAAGCTGCCATGCGTGTGAAGTATCGAGGGTGCATACTGTGTCAGGATATTCCTTCTTCAGCCTCTCGATAATGTCCAGTGTTCTCTGTTTTTTCGTATATCTCTTCTGTGATTCCATAAAAAAGACCTCCAGTCTCTATATGATAACATGAAAGGCCTGCAAATGGATATCGAAAAAGAATTCTTAATAAAAATGTTAGAAGTGTGAAAATGTTGGGAAGAGAAGACATGCCGCAGCCCAGTATATGTGCTGGGCTGCGGCATGTCTTTGCTGGTATAAATATCATGTCTGAAAGATCTTACTTTGTTCCGAAAATTCTGTCGCCGGCATCGCCAAGTCCTGGGCAGATGTAAGCATTCTCGTTCAGCTCGCGGTCAACATGTCCAACATAGAGCTGGATGTCAGGATGAGCCTTGAGAAGTCTCTCAATTCCCTGCGGTGCAGCGATGATCGACATGAACTTGATATGCTTACCGCCGTGCTGCTTGATGAAATCAACGGCAGCAACAGCTGATCCTCCGGTTGCAAGCATAGGATCCGTGACAACTATAAGTCTCTCATCGATAGGATCAGGGAGCTTGCAGTAGTACTCGTGAGGTTCATGAGTCTCCTCGTCTCTGTACAGACCGATGTGTCCAATCTTGGCTGTAGGAACCAGAGCCTGAAGTCCACTGACCATTCCAAGTCCTGCACGGAGAATAGGTACGATCGCAAGATTTCTTCCTGCGATGACCGGAGTCATGCATTCCTCGATAGGAGTCTCTATACATACATCCTCGGTAGGAAGATCTTTCAGAGCCTCATATCCCATGAGCATGGCGATCTCTTCAACAAGTGCACGGAATTCGGCAGTTCCGGTGTTCTTATCTCTGAGCTTTGAAATCTTATGCTGAATAAGTGGATGTGTCATAACTGTGTAATCTGTCATATTGTGTAACCTCCTAATAAATAATATACAGATAATTATTATGCCTCAATGTCAGAGTTCTGTGGATTCATTCCAAGTCCGCGGCTTACATCACCCTTGGTGTTCTCACCAAATGTATAGTCGTTACCAGGCAGTATAGCGTTCAGCAGGATGCCGGATATAGCTGCGAGGGCAAGTCCTGTAAGAGTGATAGTTGTGCCTCCGATCGTGAATGTAAGGCCATTTTTGAAACCAAGTCCACATACCATGATAACGGCTGCGATGATCAGGTTTCTTGACTTCGTGAAGTCTACGTGGTTCTCAACCACATTTCTTACACCTATGGCTGAGATCATTCCGTAGAGGATGAAACTTATGCCGCCAATGATGGCGAAAGGCATTGAGCGGATGACTTCTGCAACCTTAGGTATGAAACCGAGAATAACTGCAAAAATGGCAGCCAGTCGTATAACTCTTGGATCGTGAACGCGGCTGAGCTCGAGAACTCCTGTGTTCTCTCCGTAGGTTGTGTTGGCAGGACCGCCAAAGAGTGCGGAGAGAGATGTTGCCAGACCATCACCGATAAGTGTTCTGTGGAGACCTGGATCCTCAAGGAAATTCTGATCTACAGTTGCTGATATGGCACATATATCACCTATATGCTCCATCATGGAAGCGATGGCGATAGGAGCCATGACAAGTATGGCAGTTAAGTTAAATTTACAGATCTGGAAAGGTGGCAGACCGAGAAAATGTGCGTCTGAAACTCCAGAAAAACTGAGTATTGCTGAACCATCAGGGTTGGTCATACCACAGAAGTGAAGTATGAGTGCAACGCCATATGAGATAAGTACACCCATGAGGATAGGTATGATCTTGAACATGCCCTTGCCCCAGATGTTGAACACAATGACAACAGCCAGTGCGATAAATGCAAGCAGCCAGTTAGTGGATGCGTTTGATATAGCTGATGGTGCGAGGCTCAGACCGATACATATGATGATAGGTCCGGTAACCACTGGTGGAAGGAATCTCATGACACGCTTCACGCCGACAAGCTTGACGATCAGTGCAAGTACAAGATACAGAAGTCCTGCAACCACAATACCGCCACATGCATATGGAAGCTTTTCGCCCATTGGCATGTCCTTGAATATGCCTGTTTTAAGGTCTGCAACTGTGGAGAAACCTCCAAGAAATGCAAATGAAGAACCGAGGAAAGCAGGTACCTTAAGCTTTGTGCATAAGTGGAAGAACAGTGTTCCAAGACCGGCACATACAAGAGTTACCTGAATTGAGAGTCCCTGACCCTCGAAGTATCCGTTTACGAGAAGCGGAACAAGAATTGTTGCACCAAACATGGCAAACATATGCTGGAATCCAAGTAAAAGCATCTTTGGAATTCCAAGCTTACGTGCATCACGAATGGCTTCTTTTTGATTATCCATAAGTAATAATCCTCCCATATTTTTTCTTAGTTAAATATTATAAAGTTTATTTACACTAAGGTCAATTTGAATAGTGTAATTTCCGTAAATTTCATGTCACAATTTTGTGAAAACAGCGAAAAAATGGAGACGATGTAATGCCGCGAAAGGTCGAAAAAGAATTAAGAAATGTAATATATGGTAACGCTTGACAAAATGTTACAGAATTGTTACAATTCTGCTTGGATTGAGTAAAGGGGAGAAAAATAAAGATACAGGTCGAAGGAGACTACAGATATTATGATTGAATTAGAGAACGTGAGTATGACATATCCTGGGGGCAATCAGGCACTCAAGAATGTCAATATTAATATAGAGAAAGGCGAGTTCGTATTTATCGTTGGAAGCAGTGGTTCGGGCAAGACCACTCTGTTCAGGCTTCTGCTCAAGGAGCTCGATCCTACGGAGGGCAATATCACTGTTGCCGGATACGACTACGGCAAGATCAAGAGGAAGGATATACCGAAGGTCAGAAGAAGGATTGGAGTCGTATTCCAGAACTTCAGGCTTCTGAAGGACAGAACTATATACGAGAATGTTGCATTTGCACAGAGAGTCATCCAGACCCCGGCGAGATATATAAGAAGACGAGTTCCGGCCATGCTGACGCTGGTTGGACTTGCAGACAAATACAAATCATACCCGAAGGAGCTCTCAGGTGGTGAGCAGCAGAGAGTTGCCATGGCGAGAGCACTGGTCAACAATCCGGACATCATACTGGCGGACGAGCCTACAGGAAACCTTGATCCTAAGAACTCACTGGATATCATGAACCTCCTTGAGGATATTAACAAGAGAGGAACCACAGTTGTTGTGGTAACCCACAACAAGGATATCGTCAATGAGATGAAGAAGAGAGTTATCACCTTGAAGAAGGGCGTTATAATCAGTGATGAGAAGGAAGGAGGCTACATAGATGAAGATTAGTACATTTTTCTATGTCCTCAGACAGGGCTTTGCGAATATAAGAAGAAACATACTGTTCTCACTTGCATCACTGGGAACCATCATATCATGTCTGTTCCTTTTCGGAATCATATATGCGGTGGTTGTAAACTTCCAGTCAGGTATGCAGGAGCTTGAGAAGACAGTCACCATATCTGTATTCTTCGACGAGGATGCGTCCGATGAGACCATACAGCTCATAGGTGAACAGATAAGAACGGTCGATTATGTTGAGACGATGGATTTCATCTCAGCCGATGAGGCATGGGACAAGTTTGCAGATCAGAACTACGATGATCCACAGGTTGCAAAGAATGCATTTGGCGGAGATAACCCGTTAAAGAATGCTGCGTCATATGAGATCACGCTCAAGGATGTATCAAGACAGCCGGAGTTCGTGGCATTTGCCCAGGGCCTTTCAGGAGTCAGAAAGGTAAAGAGTTCTGACGTGACTGCGGACAGCATCACGACACTGTCATCCCTTGTGGGATATGCATCCATAGGAATAGTTGTGATACTGATGCTGGTATCTATATTCCTTATAAGTAACACGATCACCATAGGTATCACAGTGCGAAAGGAAGAGATAGGGATCATGAAGCTGATCGGTGCGACAAATGTATTTGTAAGAGCACCGTTCATCATAGAGGGTGTGATCATAGGCGCGGTCGGTTCGGCTATACCCCTGGTCCTTCTGTACTACATGTACGATAAGATACTGACATACGTTGCCGGAAGGTTCAAGGTTGTCACAACGCTGTTCGCATTTGTGAGCCAGCAGGATCTGTTCAGGACTATGGTACCGGTCGGACTTGTGCTCGGTATCGGTGTTGGTCTGGTAGGAAGTATTCTTACCACAAGAAAGCACTTGAGAGTGTAGTGTTAAATGCGGTCAGAGCAATGCACAAAAAATTCACAAATTGTTATTACTTTTTTAGGGACAATATGTGTTATAATGCTGATAAGTAGGGCAAAAAGATAATAACATTATGAAATGCGTTTAGGAGGCATGAATGATGAGAATAGATTTATACAAGATAAAGAAGAAAGGTATGCAGGTGGCAGTGGTTACTACCGGAGCACTGCTCATGTCGTTTACATCCATATTTGCGGCTCCTGTGTTCAGCGTGCATGCTGAGGAGACCAAGGAGGAGGTTGAGCAGCAGAAGGAAGAGGCTCAGCAGGCTCAGGAAGAGGCGAATGCAAACGCAGAGAAGTATCAGAAGAAGGTAGACAAGCTTACAGCGGCTGTAAATGAGCTCGATAAGCAGGCCACAGATATAAGCACACAGATCGTGGAGAAGAAGCAGGAGGCTGAGGATCTTCAGAATGAGATAGATGAGACTCAGACAAAGCTTGCAGAGGCTCAGGTCAGTGAGGATAATCAGTATGAGGCGATGAAGAAGAGGATACAGTACCTCTACGAGGAGGGCGATGTTGCTTACATAGATGCACTTATGTCATCGGCTTCATTTGAGGATAGTCTTAACAAGTCTGAGTATGTTGATCAGCTCAGCACATATGACCAGAAGCAGCTCAACAAGCTGGTAAAGACTAAGAATGACATAGCAGAGTATCAGCAGACACTCAAGGATGATCTGGCGGATGTAGAGAAGGTAAAGGCAGACCTGGAGACCAAGCAGGCAGACCTCGACGATGTTATAAGCCAGAAGAATGCGGAGATCAACAAGTACAGTGATGATGTTGAGATGCAGAAAGCTCTTGCGGCTGAATACGCAAAGCAGGAGTCAGAGCTGGATGACAAGTTGGCAGAGCTTGCGCGTCAGGAACAGCAGAGACTTGAGGAGGAGCGTAAGCAGAGAGAAGCTGAACAACAGCAGCAGGATAACAACGGTGGAAGCGACAACTCAGGCAGTGACAGCGACAACAGTGGAAGTAACAATGGCGGTTCAACAACCGGTTCAGGTCGGTTCATATGGCCTGTATCAGGACCTATCACAGACTACTTCGGACCTAGAGAGTCACCGACAGCAGGAGCAAGCTCCAATCATATGGGTATAGATATAGGATGTTCATACGGAGTGCCTATCGCAGCGGCTGATTCAGGTGTTGTAACGGTAGCCGAGTGGGGCGAGAGTGGTGGTAACTACGTTATGATAGATCACGGTAATGGATTTGTGACGATGTACCTTCACAACTCATCACTTGCAGTAAGCGTTGGCGATGTGGTTTCACAGGGACAGACCATTGCGTACGCAGGTTCAACAGGATATTCAACAGGAACACATTGCCATTTCTCAGTATTCCTGAATGGCTCATATGTCAACCCACTTGATTATCTGTAAGATGAGGCTGAGACATGCCACAGGGATATGTGTCATATCATAAGATCTTAATATGATCATATATAGAATAGAGAAAAAATGCGTGATTCATGAAATATGGATCACGCATTTTTTATGTTAATAGGGGCGTGGATATGGGCGAAGTACCATATGTTGTGGTGGTGAGAAAATATGTCGAAAACAATAGTTTTTTTAAGAAAAAATAGGATTAGTGTCGGTTGACATAAGTGGTAAAAGTATTTATACTCACACTGGACTGAGTATTTATTTAAGGAGTATATTATGGTTTTTTCGAGCATGGAGTTCTTATTTAGATTCCTGCCTTTATTTTTGCTTATCTATTTTGTGACAAAGCCGAAGTACAGGAATGTTGTACTGCTTTTAGGCAGCCTTGTGTTCTACGCGTATGGCGAACCCATATACGTGTTCTTGATGATGTTTTCTATTATATTTAACTATTCGGTGGCAAGACGAATCAAGCGTTTTTATGATATAGAAGTATATTCGGAGATCGACTGTTCATTTGAGAGAAACTGCTGGCTGGCGGTGGCTATGGTGTTTGATTTTGGAATGTTGTTCATATTCAAATATATCAACTTTTTTATAGAGATAATAAACACTGCAGCGGGAACAAAGATATTTGATAGCGTGGCGATCACACTGCCGCTTGGAATAAGCTTCTATACGTTCCAGATAACATCGTATATATTTGACGTGTACAGGCTCAAGTATCAGGCGGACAAGAGTATAATCAAGTTCGGAACATATGTGAGCATGTTCCCTCAGCTCATAGCCGGCCCTATAGTCAACTACGATGAGGTGAAGCCTGAGCTGGATCACAGAGAGGTCAAGGCGGACGATATAGAGCGCGGTGCGACACTGTTCGTATTGGGACTTGCGTACAAGGTGCTTCTGGCAAATAAGATAGCCAGTCTGTGGAACGATGTGCAGACGGTTGGCCCTTATGGAATAAACACTGTGACCGCATGGCTTGGTTCATGGGGATATTCATTCCAGCTCCTGTTTGATTTCATGGGTTATTCCGTGATGGCAATAGGAATTGGCCTTATACTTGGCTTCAGGATACCGGAGAACTTTGTCGATCCTTATATGGCACATTCCCTCACAGATTTCTGGAGACGCTGGCATGTTACACTCGGACGCTGGTTCAGGGAGTATGTGTACATACCGATGGGCGGCAACCGAAAGGGAAAGCTCAGAATGATACTTGCCATGTTCACTGTGTGGATGTTTACCGGATTGTGGCATGGTGCGGACTGGAATTTCCTGATATGGGGCTTGTTCCTGTTCGTGTTCCTTCTCATGGAGAAGCTGTTCCTTGGCAAGGTATTTGACAAGGTGAAGGTTCTTGGCCATGTGTACATGTTCTTCCTGATACCGATATCATGGACAATATTTAACATATCTGATCTGAAGCTTCTGGGACTGTACCTGAAGAGAATGTTTGGAATGAACATAGAGGGATCAGTCACCACACATGCCATGGACAAGCTGATCATGCTGGGACACACATACTGGTGGCTGCTGCTGATCTGCGTGATCTTCTGTACACCGTGGCCTAGAAAGCTCATAGAGAAATTCTACAAGAACTGGGTATGCAAGCTTATAATGCTCGCACTGTTCTGGTTCTGTGTATATCAGATAGCAAAGGGTGGCTCCAATCCATTCCTTTATTTTAGATTTTAGGAGGTGGGCAGATGAAGAAATTATGGCAAATGATAAAAGGCTGTCCACTGTTCTCGATACTCATAATATCCGGCGTGATAGTTACCGCAGGCGGTTATGTGGGAGCTGCGCTTGGCGTGTACAAATGGGATGTCAGCTTTCATCATCCTATGGCTCAGACTGTGCTGCTTGATGAGAGGGTGGCAACCGGAACTGACGCAACAAGCACGGATGCTCCGGGAAAGAGCGAGCTGACGTCGGAGTCCACGGGCAGTGAGGCTGCAGAGGAGCAGACAACGGAGGTGAAATCCACGGAGAAGCAGACTTCTGAGAATGCATCCACGGAGAAGACAACAGAGAAATCTACAGAGAAAGCGACCACCGAAAAGGCAACTACGGAAAAAGCAACCATAGATACAGGCGGTTCGGCTGCTCCGGTGACAAGACAGACTCAATACAAGAAGGTTAAGAAGAGAAAGGCAAGAAATAGCTGCTACAGAGATCTCACACAGATCGCTCTTGAGACCCAGTACCCATATATAAAGGTTGACAAGTCTTATTTTGACGATGCTCTGTTCATAGGTGATTCCAGAGTGGAAGGACTGGCGTTGTATTCCGGACTGGACAATGCAGAATTTGCATATATGGAGGGCCTTACTTCATTTGGACTGATGGGGGAGAAGATAGCCGCAAATGGAACCAAGACACTCACGGAATTGCTGCAAAGCAAACAATTCAGGAAGATCTACATCATGCTTGGTATAAATGAGGCTGGATATGATACGGAGACATACGCATCCACATATATCGATGCGGTGGCCCAGATACAGGCGCTTCAGCCGGACGCAGTGATCTTTATGATGGGCTGCATGCATGTATCCAGCGACTATTCGGCAAGCCACGATATTGTGAACAATGACAATATCGATGACAAGAATGGTGCCATAGCTGCATATGCTGATGGAATAAAGCTTTTCTATCTGGATATGAATACGGTTGTGGACGATGGCAAGGGTGGTCTTGTAAAGGACTATACCTGGGATGACATACATTTGCAGGCGCAGTATTACAGTCTGTGGGAGCAGTATCTGTATGAGCATGGGCTCAAGGATGATGCTTTCAAATAGATAAAGTGCTGCGGGATCTGGTGGCATTTTATCATTATCGGGAGTTGATCAAATGGCAAAAAGACTGGTAATAAAAGATAAATACAAGGGAATCCTGTTCATAATCATGGCAGGGTTCTTTTTCTCACTGATGACCTTCTTCGTGAGACTGTCTGGAGATCTGCCAACTATGCAGAAGGCATTTTTCAGAAATGCAGTGGCCGCTGTTGTGGCCATTGCCATGCTCATGAGGACTGAGGAGAAGTTCAAGATAAAGAAGAGCAGTTGGCCGGGGCTGGCGGCGAGAAGTATTTGTGGAACGACAGGGCTTATCTGCAATTTTTATGCAATCGACAAGCTCAACATAGCGGATGCAAATATCCTCAACAAGCTGTCTCCGTTTTTTGCGATCATAGCATCGTACTTTGTGCTCAAGGAGAAGGCAAATAAGATAGAGTGGGCATCCGTGGCATTGGCATTTACAGGTGCTTTGTTCGTTGTGAAGCCTTCGTTTCATATGGATTTTCTGTATGCCATGGTTGGTGTGGCAGGCGGCCTTGGGGCAGGGATAGCCTACACCTATGTGAGAAAGCTTGGAAAACAGGGGGAGCGCGGACCGGTCATAGTCATGTGTTTCTCTGTATTCTCATGTCTGGTGACGCTTCCATTTATCATATTGGACCACGCACCTATGACATGGCAGCAGATTGTGTGCCTGCTCTGTGCCGGACTTGCGGCGGCTGGTGGACAGTTCAGTATAACCGCAGCATACCAGAAGGCTCCAGCCAGGGAGATATCGGTATTTGACTACAGTCAGGTCATATTTGCGGCTATACTGGGATTTGTATTCCTGGATCAGATCCCTGACATGCTGAGCATTATAGGATATGTGATCATCATTGGAAGTGCAGTTTTCAAATGGTGGTACACCATGAGACAGGACCGCACTTAGCATGATCGGCAGGGCTGAGAGTGGCAGTGCCTTGTACAAATACTTGTAGAATAATTGATATATACAAAAAGACGGATGTCAGAAATGGAAAATGGGTAAAAGTTTCATTGTCTGATATCCGTCTTTTTTATAAAAGTTATAAAGGAAGGTTTTAGGTGTTGTGACCGGACTTGTGAGGTATCCGGCCTCCCATCTATATAAATTGGATTGTTGATAGTTTGAGTGACGGCAGATACGCTGGTGCTGCCTGGGCATGTCGCACATCTGCTGTCCTCATCAATCTGTATATATAATAAGATGGTACTGTGTACATTCTGTGTATCGGATGTTAAAGAAATATGTTCATAAAAGAAATAATATATAAAGCGTAAATAAATGTTCTATAAATGGTAAAGCTTCTGAATATAGTGAGTATAAGGTTGTGGGTATAGTTGCTGACATGTTAAAATGAAACACACATATGATCATAATTGGTGGATATATCAGATGACAATATTGGATAGAGCAGCTTTATTATGGAATAGTAAGGGGGATTAATATATGGATAAAGAAAAGGTTATACAGGAGCTTCAGGAGAGAACAGAGGAGATAAAGGAAAAGGCCGGGGAGCTTCATAAGGCGATAGAGGAGACTATATCGCAGAAGAAGCAGATACATTACACGGAACTGGGCGGTCAGGACGGGCAGCCGGATGTGCCGGTTAAGGAAGGATACGGTCTGGTGCTCGGTGGCGGTGGTGGCCGTGGCTCCTATGAGATCGGAGTGTGGAAGGCTCTTGAGGAGTACAGAGATGTGATCGATATAAAGGCGGTATCAGGAAGCTCGGTAGGCGCACTGAATGCGGCATTGTACGCTTGCGGCGATCTGGATAAGGCTACACAGATGTGGTACGACATAACTAACGACAGGATACTGTCTAACAAGGATATAGACGAGGACAACAGGAACAAATGGTTTGAGTCCATCAAGGAGAAGCTCACGACCATAGACAATCCAGTCATACAGAGTGCAATAGAGTGCATAGGACTGGATGCTGTGGCAAAAGGCATGAGGATAAAGGATGGCTTCTTCTCCAGAGAAGGACTTATGGACATACTGGAGAATTCACCAGTACTTGATGGTGTGTCGAACAGTGACATGAGCTGTTATGCTACATGTCTCAATGTGGAGGGCAAGCCTACTCCTGAGAGATTCCAGCTGTCAGGCATGGAACCAGAGGAGATAGAACGGATACTTCTTGCTTCTTCAGCCATACCGGTCATATTCCCTATGGAGACGATAGACAAGACAAAGTATTATGATGGAGGCTTCTTCCTTGGGGGAGATAATGTGCCAATACAGCCTCTCTATGATGAGGGCTACAGAAAATTTGTCGTGGTGCATCTCGATGAGAGGAAGACCGACAGATACGATGATGCAGAGATGATACATATATATCCGTCCATTCCTCTTGGTGGTGCCATAGATGGCATGCTTGACTTTTCGCCTGAAGGTGTTGAGAAGAGGATAACACAGGGATATGACGATGCAAAGGCAGTGCTTGTTGAGAAGTTTGGCCCAAGACTGTTCTTCACCCGCCATGGGCAGACCGTGTGGAATGTGGAAAACAAGATATGTGGAGCCACGGATATTGAACTCACAGAGCTTGGACATCAGCAGGCGGAGCAGCTTGGTGAGATGATAAAGAATGGAGATTATCACATAGATGAGATCCTGTATTCGCCTCTGGTCAGGGCTTCGGAGACGGCAAGACATATATCCGAGATAACAGGAATTCCTATGAGAGCCGAGGAGAGACTCCGTGAGCAGTGCTTTGGCAAATACGAGGGAACAGCCAGAAACGGCGCTATATTCGCCAAGGCGAAGACGCATTTTTTGGATCACTATGAGGGCGGAGAGACCATGGTTCATCTGTGTCAGAGGGTGTACAATCTGTTAGATGAGCTTAAGGCTGAGTCGGAAGATTCCGGGAAGACATATCTTCTGGTTGCCCACAATGGAATATCAAGAATAGTACAGTCGTATTTCAATGATATGACAAATGAGGAATTCGCAGCATTTGGCATAAAGAACTGTGAGATAAGAGAATATAGATTCTGATCGCCACATGTGTGGAATCAGATGTAAAAAAGAGAAAACAGCAGGCAGATCAATATGATGTGAATGTGGTTTTCTCTTTTTTTCTGGGATATCCCCAAATGCTCCTGTAAATGTGTATAAAAGAATAATTGATATTATTTATCACTAATATAGTTGACACAGAGCCTACATATGTGCTAATAAATATATGAACATATAATCATGTGTTTAAATATTGGCGTACGGCATGAGAGCTATGCGATGTGTTTATGGAGAATATAAAATGTGGAAAAGGAGAGAATCATGGGAGACAACAGTTTTTTAAAGATCAGTGGGATAAAGAAAAGCTTCGGTTCAGGGGAGAACCGAACTGAGGTACTTAGAGGAATTGATTTTGAGGTCGCAAAGGGCGAGTTCTGTGTGCTGCTTGGCCCATCGGGGTCTGGCAAGTCAACTCTGCTCAATATCATAGGTGGGATCGACAGCCCGGATTCCGGTTATATCTCCATAGATGGAGAGAAGACAGGGGATATGGATGAGAAGACACTGACCAGATACAGAAGAAAGCATCTCGGTTATGTATTCCAGATGTATAATCTCATACCTAATCTCAATGTAAAGGAGAATGTGGAGGTTGGAGCATACCTTAGCGATAACCCTCTTGATGTGGATGATCTGTTAAAGACTCTGGGGCTTTATGAGCACAGACATAAGCTCCCAAATCAGCTGTCGGGTGGACAGCAGCAGAGGACCTCAATTGGAAGGGCAATCGTGAAGAATCCTGATATACTTCTCTGTGATGAGCCGACAGGTGCCCTTGACTACAACACTTCCAAGGAGATACTTAAGCTCATAGAGGATGTGAACCAGAAGTATGGCAACACAATAATCATGGTCACACACAATGATGCCATCAAGAATATGGCGGACCGGACTGTGAAGCTCAGGGACGGCATGATAAGACGCAACATTGTAAATGAGAACAAGATATCCGCTGTAGAGCTTGACTGGTAATTGGGCAGACAGGGTAGACGTTCAATAGGAAAGGGGATCTGTTATGAGAAATCCATTGTGGAGAAGAATTCCAAAGGAACTGAAGGGAGAGCTTGGAAAATATATGGTCATATTCCTGTTCATGGTCATAACGACGGGAATGGTGTCGGGCTTCATGGTTGCAGGTGAGAGCATGAAGAAAACCTACGACAATACATTTGACAAATACAACGTGGAGGATGGACATTTTGATCTGTCGGATGAGGCGTCAGACGATATGAAGAGTAATATAGAGGATGAGGGCGTGAAGCTCTATGACATTTCGTATTATGAACTGCCTATGAGTAAGATCGGATCAGACTCTGATGGCAATAGTGGTAATGTGGAAAGCGATGCAGAGACAACAGATGATATGGTGGACTCTGTAAATGACGCTGCAGATGGTGGGGTAAGAACACTGAGGATATTTGCACCAAGACACGATGTAAATAAAATGTGTCTGATGGATGGTGAATTTCCTGCAGAAACTGATGAGATCGCCATTGACAGAATGTATGCGGTGAACAACGATATAGAGATCGGTGATGATATAAAAGTGGGTGACAAGGTATACAGCGTGTGCGGATTTGTGGCATTCTCCGACTACAGCACCATGTTCCAGAACAACAACGACACCATGTTTGACGCCACGATATTCGGAATTGCCATTGTGACAAATGAGGAATTTGATGATCTTCCGGCACAGAGTAAGACATGGTCATACTCATGGATGTACGATGAAGGAATGCCGGAGGATGATAGTGATGAGAAGAAGCTTGCGGATGATCTCCTTGAGACAGTGTATACACAGGCGGCCATGAATGGTATTACGATGGAGAACTATATTCCACGATATCAGAACCAGGCGATCAACTTTGCAGGGGATGATATTGGCAGTGATACAAATATGATGAAATGGTTTGAATATATTGTCATAGTGATACTTGCATTTATATTTGCGGTGACCATCAGCAACACGCTGACAAAGGAGGCGTCGGTCATCGGAACCCTGAGAGCCTCGGGATACACAAAGGGAGAGCTTCTTATTCATTACATATCACTTCCTGTCATAGTTACTTTTGTGGCATCGGTGGTGGGAAACGTGCTTGGCTATTCGGTGTTCAAGGATATGGGGGCACAGCTTTACTATGCAAGCTATTCCCTCACTAAGTATGTGACGTATTGGAATGCCGATGCATTTGTGCTCACCACAGTCATACCTCTTATAATCATGATCGCTGTGAATCTGTTAGTGGTAAACAGCAAACTGAAGCTCTCACCACTGAGGTTCCTGAGGCATGACCTCAGCAGGTCAAAGAGAAAGAAGGCGGTGAAGCTGCCTCACTGGAAGTTCATGACAAGGTTCAAGACCCGTGTCATACTTCAGAACATTCCAGGATATGTGGTCATGCTTCTTGGAATTTACTTCGCACAGGTTCTTCTGATGTTCGGACTTATGTTGAATCCTATGCTGAAGCACTATCAGAATGACATATTGGATAATATGGTAGCTGACCACCAGTATGTTCTGGATTCACAGGTGGAGACGGCAAATAATAATGCGGAAACCTACTGTATGAAGACGCTAAGGACGACCGGAGATATAGATGATGAGATCATGGTGTATGGAATACACTCGGACAGTAAATATTTCCCGGTTAAGCTGGACGACGGAGATGTGCTGGTATCTGACAGCTACGCAGACAAATATGAGATAGTTGATGGCGACAAACTTGAGCTCAAGGAGAGCTATACTGATGACACATATGATCTCAAGGTGACGGGGTCTGTGGTGTATCCGGCAGCCCTTGCGGTGTTCGTGACAGAGGGTGATTTCAGAGAAATATTTGACAAGGACGAGGATTACTTCACCGGCTATTTCTCGAATGACAAGCTGACCGATATAGAGGATCATGTAGTGTCAGAGATCACAAAGGATGACATGATAAAGGTGTCCAGACAGCTCACCAAGTCCATGGGAGGTATGTTCTACATAGTGGTTGTATTTTCACTTGTTATGTTCATGCTTCTCGTATATCTGCTCACAAAACTAATAGTAGAGAAGAACACGGTGTCCATATCCATGGTTAAAATACTGGGATATGACACTAAGGAGATCAGTAAGCTGTACCTGTCATCCACGACTGTCATGGTTGCAGTGGTGACGCTGCTTGATATACTGCTCAGTTACCTGTCAATCAAGGTTATATACAGGGCAATGCTGATAGATATGCTAAGCGGCTGGATGCCGATATACATGGCACCATGGATATTCCCACTCATGTTCGTGCTCAGCTTTACATGCTATCTGGTGATCTCACTGTTGCAGATGAAGAGGATAAAGAAGATTCCGATGGACGAGGCGCTCAAGAATGTGGAGTGATGCGTCAAGCTGCGTTCAGGTATTATATTGAAAAAAGGGAAAATTTTGTGCTATAAAATCCCCAAATTCCTGAAAAGGATACATAGATTAGAAGTCGTGTATCTTTTCAGGGGAAATCCGGGAGCTTGAGCACAAAATTTTCTCTTTTTTGCTATTTTCTGGGAAATGTTCCCAAGGCTGTCAGGCTGTCGACCCGGATAGGCTCATGCCAGCTATATGGTTCCAGTGACAGTCACGGTTGCCGTTCCCGGTGTTGTGGTGATAACTCCCGTGGCTGCATCCTGTGTGAATGTTGCCGCTGGAACAGTGATCTGTCCGGCAACTGTTGCGAACTCGCCTGTTGCTTCATTGTAGGTGTAGCTGTCCGGCGCTGTCCATGCCTTTCCATTGTAGGTCACAGTGATTCCGGTAAGGATCGGATTGAAGGTATCTGTGATGATGACGTTGTCACTTGCGGATGCCTCGGTGTTGCCGTAATTCTCTATAAGGAAGGTGTAAGTGATCTGACCATTCTCTGCAACTACGCTAGGACTCACAGACTTTGTGATGGCGAGATCGGGAGCCGCAACAGGGGAAACCGACTCAGTTGCAGTGACTGCGTTGGCAAGTCCTGCGCCGGTTACTGTAACAGTGTTGGTCACGGAATCCTCATTGCCTCTAGGTGTAAATTCATTTGTTGCTGTCTCATATATAATAGTAGCATTTCCGCCCGCTGGAACGGAGATTCCAGTGATCGTCAGCGGTGCTGCAGCACCGACAGCCGGGGCAGCTACCAGAGTTCCGTTGGTGTAGTATCTGATGGAATCCGGAATATATGTGAGAGGATATACTGTTGTATTTCCCACTGCATATGCTCCCAGATTATCCGTGAGAGACAGACCTGTGAGTGTGGTAGTTCCGGAGTTGATGAGACTTATCACATAAGTGATCTTATCCGGTGTTCTGTAGGTGTCCACCACAGCCGTCTTGGAGACTGTGAGGACTTCAATGATTTCTCCAGTTATGATATTGGAATTGGTGGATCCTCCGTTGTAGGACAGAGTTGCCTGATTAGTGAATGTTGCCATTACTTTACCTCCGTATTGTGTTGTCAGAGGTTTATATACCTCTGATATAAAATATGTGCTGTGGAGGCTTTGGGTTACAGATATTACTCACCATCTGCGGCACATTTATGTTATACTAAAAGATAACTATGTGGTTTAAAGAGCTGTTTTTATATACAGGAGGAATATAGGTGAGAAGGAAAAGGTGGTCGTACCTGATTGCCTGTGTGGTGCTGGCAGGTGGGCTGGCAGCGCCTGGCACATATACCAAGGTGTACGCGCAGGATTATGAAAATGTAGAATACGTAACCAGTGTGTCAGAGCTTAGAGATTCCATGGACGAAGCTGATGTGGTAAACTCTGCCGATGTGATGGATAGAGGAGCGGATGTCGACGCAGCGGCAATGTACAGCTGTGAGTCAGCCGACATATACAGTCTTCGCAGGATCATATTGTATACAGATGAAGTGCCGGAGACCTATGGCTCGACAACAGTCATCTGTTATGACAAATACGATTACTATGTGCTTGGCTACGATACCGAGGAAGCGACGAAACAGGCATACGAAAAGCTTCAGGAAGAGTACGAGCCTGACAAATGTATGCTTGATCAGGTCATATATTCAGAAGATGTGCTGGCGGATTCAGATTTGGATTCAAATTCGTATGCTGCACAGCGGAACGTTGATGCCATGCTTGCCGCATCGGAGACATATAAGGCTGTAAGCTGGGGCACAAGGTACATGGGAATGGACAGGCTGAAGGCAGAGGTGTCGGAGTACAAGCTGGATGCTAAGGTAAATGTGGCGGTCATAGATACCGGAGTTAATTCCTCGGATACTCTGTTTGAAGGCAGGATAAATGAGGAAGGAAGTATGAACTGCTGTGAGGGCGAAGACCGGAGCGACTACGGAGACAA
The DNA here is from genome assembly GCF_003481085.1 of Coprococcus sp. TF11-13. Taxonomy (NCBI): domain Bacteria; kingdom Bacillati; phylum Bacillota; class Clostridia; order Lachnospirales; family Lachnospiraceae; genus Coprococcus; species Coprococcus sp. TF11-13. The sequence continues at coordinate 42,032 of NZ_QUKK01000003.1, forward strand.
CATGGGACATGGAAGTCATGTGGCGGGTATAATAGCGGATGCGACACCGGACAATGTCCAGCTCACGATCATCAAATGTTTCACAAGCCGGGGAGCAACCACAGTGTCAACGGTACAGCAGGGAATCATGGCTGCGCTTGACAGCGGTGCGGACGTGATCAATATGAGCTTCTGCTTCTATGGTAAAAATGCAAGTGACAACACCAGGTCGATGCTTGACGAATTGTTAAAAAGTGCAAAAGAAGATGGCGTCATCATGTGTGTGGCAGCAGGCAATACGAACAGCACTGTGAACAACTGGGAGATCAGCGACGTGGAAGGTGTGTCATATCCTGCGGACAGCAGTGATGTGATAACAGTGTCGGGGCTTATGCAGAAGGCTGGAACGGAGGAGACAGCAGACAGGATTGCTGCAGATACGGTAGAGTTTGACGATGCATATTCCTACTATGGTGATGCGGTGGATTTTTCTGCTCCGGGAACTTATATAACATCGGCGTGGCAGACCGGAACGGATCACGGACATGTCAGTACAGGAACATCCATGGCGGCACCTCACATATCGGCTGCAGCAGCCTATGTGAAGATTGCAGAGCCGGAGCTTGACAGTGACCAGTTGAAGAATAGACTTATCTCATATTCCGTGGATCTGGGGACAGCGGGAAAGGATAAATACTACGGTTACGGTTGTCCATACATGGCGGATTATTTTGTTAATACATTTGGCGGAAAACATCCGGAGACAAAGGTCGGAACCTGTGCGGTGGAAAGTCTTGGAAATGCGAAGGATGGACTGAGACTGTTGTGGACTTCGGCAGATAATGCAAGTGGGTATAAGATATACAGGAAAACTGCGACAAGCGCATACAAATGTATAGCTGAGATAAAAGGTTCAGGAGTCAGAACATACACTGACAAGACTGCGGCGGCTGGAATCAGATACAGATATGCGGTGAGGGGCGTGAACGGCACGGCCGAGGGACAGCCGGCGGCTACAAAGGCACTGGTCAGACTTATCCAGCCGAAGTACAACGTGAAGAATGCATATTCCGGCGTGAAGGTATCCTGGAACAAAGTAAAGGGCGCGAGTGGATACAAAATATACCGCAAGGCACCGGGGCAGAACGGATGGAAGCAGTACAAGGTGCTGTCAGCGGGAACGCTCACATTTGTCGATAAGAATGTGACTAATTACAGAAACTATACATACACGGTCAAGGCGTTCAAGGGTACTTCTGCAAGCTCGTATGATACTGCGGGGGTCAGGTTGTACAGGATGCCGGGATGCAAGGCGAAAACGGTCAGATCAAATTCCAGAAAGACGATGGATGTAACATGGAACAAGGTCAGGTATGTCAGCGGGTATCAGATCCAGTACAGTACATCGTCGAAATTTGACAGATATAAGGTGGCAACGATAAATAAGTCCACAAAACTCAGACGCAGGATAAGCTCCCTGTTCTCAGGAAAATATTATTATGTGAGGATGAGAACCTACAGAAGAGTTGGCGGCAAGACCATTTATGGCGGCTGGAGCAGTGTACAGCGCGTAAAGGTAAAATAGTGAAAGGCAGATAAGATGGCAGAAAATAAGGATTTGGAAGAATATAAAGTCTCCACGATGGAGGATGAAGAGGATTATTTTGACAATGTGGAGATGGAGCTCGACTACAGCATCAGTATAACTGAGGGCTCCATGGAGCTTGGAAAGGACAATATAAAGGAACAGAAGAAGTACATGCGTGACAGCCATGGAGACATGGACGACGAGGAGTTCCTGCAGAACATGCAGTCGGTGAACAATGATGAGGCGTTCCTCAGAAGAGCTGCGAAGCGCCTGGAGGTGTATGAGCACCAGAAGAAGGTGCCGTACTTTGGCAAATTTGTATTTAAATATAAAGATGACGAAGAGTATCTCCCGGTATATGTGGGTATGAGCGGTTATCAGTCAGATATGAATGGACAGCAGCTTGTGTACGACTGGAGAGCACCTGTATCCTCTATGTATTATGCTTATGAAAAGGGCCCAGCATCCTACAATGTCCATGTGGATGACATGGAAGATGACGAGTTTTCTGGAGACATAGTGGAGAAGAAACAGTTTCTGGTGTCAAATGGCAGACTTAAAGACGCGGTGGATACTGACTCCAACATCAACGACGCCATATTGCTGGAGGCCCTTGGCGGCAACAGTGGTGTGAAGATGAAAAATGTGGTGGCTACCATACAGAAGGAGCAGGATGCGATCATAAGAAACCGCACGGCGTATAACCTTATTGTGGACGGCCGCGCCGGAAGCGGTAAGACGGTCATAGCCATGCACAGACTGGCGTGGCTGTTGTACAACTACAAGACACTTGAGAGTGACAATGTCATGATACTGTCTCCAAACAGTATATTTGGCGATTATATATCAGAGGTTCTCCCGGAGCTCGAGGAGAACAGTGTGCCTGAGAAGGAATTTGACAGTCTGCTTGAGGAGCTTCTTTTCATAGAGGAGGAATATGAGAGCAAGCTGGATCAGTCGGAGTTCATTATAGACAGCGGCGATCAGGACAACCAGAGGATGAGAAATATCAAGGTCAAGTCGTCCATCTCTTTCTACGACAGTTTCAATGAGTATCTGGACAGGTATGTGTCAGGTATAAAGTTCAGAAATTTCCACTATCAGAAGGTGGAGTATACAGGCGAGGATATAGCTGCCATGTTCAATGGAAGATTTGCAAGAAAACCTGTGTATGAGAGATTCGAGAACATAGCATACTTCATAGTGGACAGGGTGGAGGATAATTCACCAAAGGAGTTCCCGGACGAGAAGAAGCGTAATCTGGCAAGGCAGATACAGAAGCAGATGGTAAATTTATTTGCAGAGAGGAATCTGGTTGAGTTGTATGTTGGATTCCTGGCGGAGATGGAGAAGAAATATCCGGGTATATCGGAGTACAGAAATGAATATGGAAAGATATGCTATGAGGATATCCTTCCTATACTTTACTTGCAGGTGTATTTCTACGGATGTCATTCCTACAACAATATCAAGCACCTCGTCATAGATGAGATGCAGGATTACAATATATTCCAGTATGCGGTGATAGACAGGGTGTTTGGCTGCAAGAAGACTATCCTCGGCGACAGGTATCAGGTGCTCTTCTATGATCCTGAGGAGACTGTTGTGGATGTTCTGACGAAGATATTTGCAAAGAGGAACGGACAGGGCGGCTATGAGCTCAAGGAGCTGTTCGCGTCGTACAGATCCACGGCGGAGATCACCGAGTTCTGCAACGGTATACTTGGCGGAGAGGGCGTAGGCGGCAACACTGTGGAGAGACACGGCAGGGTGCCTGAGGAGATACAGTGTGAGTCACTGGATGAAGCTGTGGAGTTCATAAATGACAAGCTGAGCTACGGAGACATGGACGCCTACGACAACATAGCTATCCTGACAAATGACGAGGCAGACGCCTACGAAGTGTACAAACAGCTTTCCGAGTACACCGAGGTGACGCTCATCACCAATCAGTCGGTTGTCTATGCGGGCGGTGTGGTCGTACTTCCAAAGTTCCTTGCAAAGGGAATGGAGTTCGATGCAGTGTACGTCATGACGGACGGAACCTACGACGGAAGCATGGTCACAAGACATGCGCACTATATAGCCTGTACGAGAGCACTCCATGAGCTGTATGTGCTTGATGTGGAGCAGCCATAGGAGTGATACAAAGACAGAAATATTATATCTAGAAATATTTTTGGGAAAATCGCGATTCCAACTGAACATATATGATGTACTATACGGCATTTCCGCTTTGGGAGATGCCGTATTTTTTATTGTTGCTATATGGCAGATGGTACGCCTGAGCAGAAATGTAATTGTGAGTGTCAGAACTCTGTAAATTATTCACCAGCTAATAATTGAGATTTGTGTTGATTGTGCAAAAATTATACATAAATAGAGATAACGCATTTTTATTGTTGCAATATCTACAAAGAAATGTTATTATTAAGGAAACGGGGAAACTAAAAATAGTTTCTGAGTTTCCCAGGCGGGAAGTATGTACAGGAAGCTGACAGACACGGATGGACAGGAGGGAGTTATGGACGGAGAAGCACAGCAGCAGCTTAAATTGAGGATATATGAGGCGACCATAGAGGAGTTCCGGGAGAAAGGGTTCAAATTCACCATGGACGATATGGCAAGACGACTTGGAGTGAGCAAGAAAACCATATATCAGGTCGTCAGGGACAAGGAATCATTGTTCTTTGACACGGCGACATATATATACGAGCAGATCAAGAGAAGTGAACAGGCGGTCATGGATGACGACCGCCTGACCACGGTGGAGAAGATAAAGGCGATTCTCATAGCCATGCCGGACAGCTACAGCGAGCTGGATTGGCGGCAGATATACCAGTTGGAGAATTCATATCCACGGATATTTGCCCGGGTGAGAGTAATGATGGAGCAGCAGTGGGATAATACCATAGAGCTTCTGAAGCGCGGAATTGCCGAGGGTGTTATAAGGAATATTCCGATTCCGGTCATCAAGACGATGTTCGAGGCCACGCTTGAGAAATACATGGAGACTACAGTCCTGATAGACGCGGGACTTACATTTGACGAGGCGGTGCAGTATACACTTGATGTACTTATGGATGGCATATCCTGTAAGGAGTAGGAACCGCTTTGAATGAAGTGATTATATGGAATTGATGCCCGCGGCCGGTTTCATTCACCGGGGCGAGATGGGCGGTATATATAAAAGACAGGAGGTTGTGTTATGGGTAAGAGATCTGAGGTTGTATTTGGCAACAGGATGAGCAGTCAGGTCGTCAAAAAGGCGGAGAACTCCAAAGAGAGATTTGTAAAAAGATTCGGTGATGACAGTGACGTGGATTATCCTCTTGCAGTTGTGAAGAATCCGTATATTGGAGATACTCTCGGTGTCTCCAATATTGTGATCGACGGCGGAGTCAGTGATGATATACCGGATGGCGGCCGGGAGGAATTTGACAGGGACAAAGGAATCATAGTTGGCAATATCAGGATGGGGTTCGGACATTACAGAATATCCATGGCGATAGCATCAGCGGCCAATCATCTGGGATACAAGCCGTACTGGATGGATCTCAATTCCTACAGTGAGACCACGGGAGGAAAGGTTATTGAGGCACAGAATAAGCTCTATTCCATGGGATCCAGGATATCGGGAAAGAGCAAGGTTTTCAACAAAGCGGTGTGGGAGCCGATGAACTATGAGGGTTTCAGGAAGCTGTCATACAATGCCTCGGATCAGATGAATGCGGAGCTTATGACACCGGTGTTTAGGAATGTTCCAAAGGATATCCCACTTGTGGCTACACATGTGTGGCCGGCTCAGGCGGCGGTTCATGCAGGAATGAAACATGTGGTGAATGCAATCCCTGACAACTGGCCTATGGCGCTCCACCTTGCGGAGGGAAGCCTTCACACGGTTCAGACCAGATCGGCATACCTCGGATACAGGACCCTGAACGGCATGCAGGGCGACGAGGTGCTTAAGCCTATGCCCGGTGATTCAATCAGATACGTTGGACACTATATAGACCATGAGCTGGTGGCAGCTATAGAGGAGGACTGCGACAGGAGAATAGAGAGAAGAAAGAAAAAGGCACCGATGCGTTTCCTTCTCACCATAGGAGGTGCCGGAGCACAGAAGGATATATTTGCAGCTATCATCAGGACGGCGCTTGCCAGTGTGAAGAAGGGCAACATGGTCCTGTATGTAAATGTGGGCGACTACATGAACGTGTGGGAAGAGCTGGTGAGAGAGATACCCGCCATGGAGAGCCTTGTCACTACACATTTCGATGACTGGAGCGACACCACAGCATTTGCGGATAAGGCTCTTAAGGAAGAGGTGTACGGAATACACGCATTTTGCCATGAGAATATATATGAGGCTGTGTACTGCACCAACCTTCTCATGAGAAGCTGTGATGTACTCATAACGAAGCCGTCTGAGCTGGCCTTTTATCCAGTTCCAAAGCTGTTCATCAAGAGAGTTGGCGGGCATGAGCAGTGGGGGGCGATACACTCGGCGGAGATCGGAGATGGAACACTGGAGTGCCGTGATATACCGCACACTCTACAGATGATGAAGCTGTTCATGCAGGATGACAGCATACTCACAGATATGTGTGAGAACATAAAGCGGAACAAACTGGATGGAATATACGACGGAGCGTATGAGGTCGTAAAACTGGCGATGGATATGAAGAACTGAGAATGGAGGGTTACATTATGTATAAGGTAAAGAAGAAAGAGACATTTATACCATCATCAAATGGCAAGGACAGGCTGCATGTCATCGTGTGGGAGCCACAGGGCGAGGTGCGGGCGATACTTCAGATATCACATGGAATGATAGAGCTGATAGACAGGTACGACGAATTTGCGAGATATCTTGCTGCGAAAGGCTTCGTAGTTGCAGGAAATGATCATCTGGGACACGGACTCACGGCGGCAAATATGGATGAGCTTGGATATATGAATGCCTATGATGCGAGCAAGGCAATAGTCGCGGATCTTCATAGAGTCACTAGAAGTCTGAAGAAGGCATACAAAGGAGTACCGTTCTTCCTGATGGGACATTCCATGGGTTCGTTCATGGCGAGAAGATACATGAGTGACTACGGCTGGGATCCCAAATATCCATCACCTTACACGGATGGCTCAAGTGTGGACGGCTTTATCTGCATGGGAACAGGAAGCATGCCTGAATATATGCTGCAGATAGGCAGACTTGTCCTGGAGCTTGAGAAGAGTCAGCACGGTGAGAGGTACAGGAGCACCCTCATGGAGCTCCTTGCATTTGGAACTTATAACAGGGGTATTCCGAAGACAACTATAGTGGATGGTGAAGTGAGAAAGAGGACAAATAAGGACTGGGTGAGCCGTGATCCGAAGCGCGTGGACGCATACGTGGATGATCCTCTGTGCCAGTTCTCATTTACACTGAAGGGCTACGAGACGCTCTTCAACACCCTTCACTATATACAGGAAGACAGAAATATCGCCAGGATACCGAAGAATGTGCCGGTTCTGTTCGTGTCCGGTGACAGTGATCCAGTGGGACACTACGGCAGGGATGTACTGAAGCTCTACGAGTTATACCACAGAAGGGTGTCACACAATGTTGCATGCTATCTGTATGAGGACTGCAGGCACGAGATACTGAACGAGCTGTGCAGGGATAAGGTATTTGACGATATTGACAAGTGGCTTGAGACAAGGCTTGCTGATATAAAAGGTTAGGCCTTTAAGGAGGTTATATATGGGAGATAATACACAGCAGGGCGTGCCTGAGGGCGGCCTTCAGAAAAAGACAAAGATAGCCTACGGAGTAGGGGCCGTGGGAAAAGACATGGTGTATATGCTGGTAGCCAGCTATATACTGTACTACTACAATTCTGTGCTTGGCGTCAGCTCAGTGTTCATAGGAACAGTGCTGATGGCGGCGAGAGTGTTTGATGCATTTAACGATCCTATCATGGGTATCGTGGTGGCAAAGACCAGAAGCAGATGGGGAAGGTTCAGACCGTGGATATTTTCGGGAACCGTGCTGAACGCGGTTGTCCTCTATGCGATGTTCGCCGCGCCGGAAAGCATGGGAGCTGGTGGGATGAAGGTGTTTCTGACAGTGACATATTTCCTGTGGGGAATCACATACACGTTGATGGATATTCCATACTGGTCCATGATCCCGGCCATCACTGAGCCGGGCAAGGAGAGGGAGAATCTGTCTGCACTTGCAAGATCCTGCGCGGGCGTGGGTTCTGCCATCCCTACTGTACTTACTATGATAGTAGTTCCAGCCATCAGCGGCGCAGTCCTGGCGGCGGACAAGCTGAAGATCACGGATTACCGCATCGGCTTCAAGTGGTGGGCTCTTCTGGTTGCGGTGGTGTTCGTCATCTCGGAGGCCATTTGCGTGGCAAATGTAAAGGAGAAGGGTGACACAGTAGTGGAGTCCCATGGCATAGGTGAGATGTTCCATTCGCTGGTGACAAATGACCAGGCTCTGGCGGTGGTCATCACCATCGTGCTCGTAAACTCTGCACTCTATATAACAAGCAACCTGCTCATATATTTTTTCACATATGACATAGGAAGTGAGAGCGGATATGCGCTGTTCTCCGCATTTGGCGGCGGTGCGCAGATACTTGCTATGATGCTGTTCCCGCTCTTTAGAAAGAAGATGTCCAAGAGAAAGCTGTTTGTACATTCGGTAGTATATGAGATCGTCGGATATGTGATGCTGCTTGCCTGCAGCCTTGCCGGTGTTACCCGTATGACGGTGGGCGGAGTGCCTTGTTGGTACGTTCTGTTCATCCCGGGACTTCTGGTATTTGCGGGAAGCGGACTTCTAAATGTGCTGATAACTGTGTGTCTTGCCGACAGCATAGACTACGGAGAGTACAAGAATGGGCAGAGAGATGAGAGCGTCATATGCTCCATGCAGACATTTGTAGTAAAGCTTGCATCGGGAGTTGCAGTGTTCTTTGCCGGACTTGCAATCAAATGGGTCGGACTTATCCAGCCGGCAGATGGAACATCGGAAGTCATAGAGCAGAGCACAGGAACTCTCATGGGACTTTCCATGATGATGACAGTCGTTCCGATAGTCCTTCTCATCATAGGACTTGTATTCTTCATCAGGAAATACAAGCTGACCGAGGAGAGGATGCAGGAGATCATGACGAAACTTAGATAGGAGGAACCGCTATGAACGAAGTTCATACTTGGAATCGGTTCCGACGACCTGCCCCGCTCGCTTATGCGAGAGGGGCGATACATATTAGATAGGAGGAACCGCTATGAACGAAGTTCATACTTGGAATCGGTTCCGACGACCTGCCCCGCTCGCATATGCGAGAGGGGCGATACATATTAGATAGGAGGAACCGCTGCCAATTAGGGGCGATACATATTAGATAGGAGGAACCGCTATGATCAGATATATAGAAGAACATCAGGTATTCATACTGGAGACAAAGTCGACGCAGTATGCCATGTGCGTGCGCCCGGATGGACACCTTGAGCACCTGTACTACGGTGGCAGGAGTCTGGACTGCGGAGATCAGAATATTGTGGGACTTTGGGATGTGGCACACGACCGCAGCCTGTTCGAGACCGGCAATGCCATAGCGCTGGATGGTGGACTTACCTTAGAAAGTCTGCTGCAGGAACTGTCGTCAACCGGCAAGGGGGATGTCAGCGAACCATTTGTCTGTATGACCCATGCAAATGGCAGTACGACCTGCGACTTTGTGTACGAATCATACGAGATAAAAAACGGCAGGGATGAGCTTGAAGGACTTCCGTGTGCGGTGGAATATCATAGGGGGACAGATGGCAGATTCAACACAGTAAATGAGCAGCAAGGCACAGAAGTGGGAAGCGGTGTGGCTGGTGGATTGCAGAGCATACAAGCATATGAGCGACAGAATACAGCGGGCGAGGTAACACAGCTCACAATAACCCTCCGGGACAAATTCTACAGACAGAAGCTTGAGCTAATATATGTCACATGGGATGACTGCGACGTGATAACCAGAAGTGCCCGCCTGACAAATGAAAGTGATGACGTGGAGCGGGTGGACAGACTTATGTCCATGCAGTTTGATATGAGAATGTATCAGGAATATGACATGATACATTTCGGAGGAGCCTGGGCGAGGGAAATGCACAGATCGGTGCACCCTGTAAGGCAGGGAAGAGTGTCTGTCTCATCGTCGACCGGAACCTCGGGCAGCAGGGCCAATCCGTTCTTCATGGTGGTTGAGCACGGCAGTTCAGAGGAACACGGTGAGTGTTACGGCTTCAATCTCATATATTCAGGAGACCATATGGAGAGCTGTGAACAGAATTCATATGGACGTATGCGTATACTCAGCGGCATCAATCCGGAAGGATTTTCATTTGCGCTTGAGCCGGGACAGTCATTCCAGTCGCCGGAGGCGGTCATGACATATTCAGATTCAGGATTTGGCGGTGTCAGCAGTCATATGCATGCATTTGTCAGAAGACATATAGTCAGAGGCCACTGGGCGGATCGGGAGAGGCCTGTTCTGCTGAATAGCTGGGAGGCCGCATACTTTGATATAAATGAGAAAAAGCTGCTGAAGCTTGCAAAAGAAGCAAAGAAGTGCGGCATAGAGCTGTTCGTCATGGATGACGGCTGGTTCGGACACAGGGACAATGACACATCCTCACTTGGAGACTGGCAGGAGAACCGGAGCAAGCTTCCGGGTGGAGTAAAGCAGCTTGCTGACAAGATAAATGCACTTGGACTTGACTTTGGTATATGGGTCGAGCCGGAGATGGTGAACGAGGACAGTGATCTCTACAGGACTCATCCGGAGTGGGCAGTCAGAGTGCCGGGACAGAGTCATGCCGAGGGGCGTCATCAGATGCTGCTGGATCTCACCAACAAGGACGTGAGAGATCATATAGTGGAAGCCATGGCAAATGTGTTCTCATCTGCCAATATATCGTATGTTAAGTGGGATATGAACAGGATTATGTCTGACCGCTACAGTCAGACGCTGCCGTCTGACAGGCAGGGCGAATTTGGACACAGGTATGTGCTGGGACTCTACGATATCATGGGAAGGATTACTAAGCGTTTCCCTGAGATTCTGTTTGAGGGATGTGCTGCCGGTGGCAACAGATTTGATCTCGGCATACTGTGCTATATGCCGCAGATATGGGCAAGTGATGACACGGATGCCAGGGAGAGGCTTGAGATACAGACGGGATACAGCTATGGCTACCCTATGTCGGTTGTCAGCAGTCACGTGTCGGGCTGTCCGAATCACCAGACACTCAGAGTTACTCCTCTTGAGACGAGATTCGGAGTGGCGGCATTTGGCGTGCTGGGCTATGAGTGCAATCTGTGCGATATGAAGAAGAAAGATCTGGAGGCAATAGAAGAGCAGGTGGAGTTCTACAAGAGACACAGGCGCACATTTCAGTTCGGCGAATATCACAGGATCGAGAATGGCACAGTGTCAGATCTCCGGAGGAATGTGTACCAGTTCATGACGGTTTCCCAGGATGGCTCCGAGGCGGTGTCCTGCTATTATGAGGGACAGGTGATACCGAATTACACTTACAAGCATATGCGGACTAAGGGACTTGACGAGAATGCAGTTTATGTCATGGAGGGCAGAAGCCTGCAGTACAGCGTAAAGCTCATGGGAGATCTCATCAACGCTGTTACGCCGGTGCATGTGAAACCTGATTCACTGACCCAGAGTGCGATAGACAAGGTGGTAAAGCTTCAGGGCGAGAAGGAATATGTAAAGGCGTCCGGTGCAGTGTTTAACCGCGTTGGAGTGAACCTTGCTCCGAACTTTGCGGGAACTGGCTACAACGACCAGACCGCTCTCTGGACAGAGCATGGACTGAGGTTATACACCTTCACCAGACAGTGATATATATGATCACATGCAAATGCTCATATATGGAATCGAATCACAGGAAAAACTTACATTATAAAAATAGTGGAAATAATATATGGAATGTGTTATCTTACTCTTATAGAGAACTGTTCCTAATAGAAAATTATAAATACCAGAAGGAGGACTATACAATGAGTGAGAAGCGTAACACATGGCAGAAACAGGTCATATACTCTGTTATAAAGGAGCTCAAGACTCATCCTACAGTCCAGAGTCTGATAGATGAACTGGAAAAGAGAGGATATAAGATAGGCAAATCAACTGTGTACAGGGTGCTCTCTGATGCGGTTGATGAGGGAATTGTCATGAATGTGTATTCAGGGGACAAAATGGAGCATTTTGATGGCAATACCGAGAATCACTATCACATACGCTGCAAGGTATGTGACAGGATATTTGACAGTGAGCTTCCATATCAGGATTCCATCACACAGATGGGCGTGGAGGTGGACAGCGATTTCGTCATACTGTCACACAACCTGGAATTCATCGGGATATGTCCATCCTGTAAGGACAGCCTGAAAAGTCTGTGATGGGGAATGCAAAAGACCGGTACACATAAACGCATATTGTATGCGGTGTATGTGTACCGGCCTTTTTGTATGTGCAGGCAATGCCAAGAGCCTGTATCTTATCTGCTCTGTCAGTCTCTCTTTTTCTGTGAAATGATATTTGCAGATTTTATTTCCTTCTTTATAAATTCAGGAATCGCGGAATTGTCTTTCTGGTCAGATTCAGGTGTGTCCGGCTGCGCCTCAACTGTATGTGAGTTTACACTTATAGGATCCACGCGTGGATTGCTGATAAATGTCTTGTTGGCCGAAGGCTTTACAACTGTCATTCCGAGGATGGACTTCTTGTTGCGAAACTCTCTTTCCTCCTCTGGTGTGCGCTCAGGGGCGGCATCCACCAGATTGCCGTCTCCGAAAAGGTCTATCTCAAAGCTGCTGTCATTTTCCTCCTGCTCATCATCCGTATCGTCATCCAGCGCATCTGTAATTATCGGTTCTGCGTGGATGGAAGTATCCGTATCGTCGTCTGCAAATGCACTGTCGAGATCAGGATTGTATTCATCAGCAAATGCGCTGTCAAGATCAGGGTCATATTTTTCATCTGATTCAGTGTCGTCAAATTCAGGATCGGAGTCGACATACTCCTCAGGCTTCTCAAAAAATGTAGGATCTATATCGAGCTTGAAGTCGACCTCTGAGTGACCCACTTCAATGCCGCAGTCGTTGAACAGCTTGGTCGTGTAGCAGTTTTTCAGCTTCTCGATGAGTTCAGTGTTTTCGTACTTGAGCTGTTCGAGTATGTTTGCGATTATCATTCCCTGATATTCATCCGTCCATCCGTCCTCAAGCTTTACTGCGATACCGAGCTTCATGCTCTTTATCGCCATACAGATAACACCCCTGGAGCCGTCCTTCATTATGAGGTCAGGATTCTGGTTGATATAATATGAAGGTGTTCCGTAATCGTTGATCTTCTCAGGATATTTGTGGATGCATGAGAAGTTGTAGTCTATAGTCTCCCGGAGTTCGTTTGACAGGCTGAATGGATCCATGAGCTTTGCGTAGGACATGGCGATGCTTCTAAGTGGCAGTGCAAATACCGGAACTCCACAGCCGTCTATGCCGAGCCCGATCTTGAATGTAGGGGTCTGGCTGAGCATGGATATGAAATTGATTATCTGCTGCTGTACAGGGGAATCCTTGAGCTGATAGCCGTCCGGCTTACCGGTGAGCTCTCTCTGGAGCAACATAAGGCTGAAATGTTTTCCCGAGCAGCAGTGCTGAAGTTTGCTCTGTCCCTGCCTTGGGTGGAGCTTTGACCTGTCGGTGAGTTTTGCCGCCAGCGCTGAAGCTGATGTGGAAGCGCATGGCTTCATGATCATGTCATCGGGATTCAATCCTGTCTTGCGCGAGATCTCCTCCAGCACAAATATATGATGGTTGCTTCCCCAGTGGGAAGAGTTGAACATGGCAACATCCTCGTCGGTGAGGTTGAACCTTCTGTGAAGTCCTGCCAGCAGTGTAGGCAGCACCTGTATAGGCTTGCTTGCGGAACGCATGAAAGTCTGTTTCTCTATGTCGCCAAGGTAGGCGATTGTATCTCCTGTGGATGACACAACTGCGATGGAGCCGCGGTGTGCATTCTCAACAATATTTCCACGGTATTCTTTTACTAATATCTCTGACATATATTCAACACCTCATTTGTATTTTGTATGATTTTCTTCCGATATAGTCATTATATGAAAAAGATATCCGTTTGCAAAATGAAAATTACATAATATATAAGAAAAATATGAGAATGTAATTGAGTGTAAGTAAGTAATAACTAAAAAATACCGCCTGATACTGACAAAATACATCATTTGTCATATATACCCTGAGTAAAAAATGTTTAAAAAAATCGAAAAATGCGCATTTTTTTTGTGAAAATGCATAAAAAACTTTGATTATTATAAAAAGGATGGTATAATGTCTTTATAATTTTGCATGGAGAGGTGACTTACATGATTAAAAAAGAAATGATCGCCATGCTCCTTGCTGGTGGACAGGGCAGCCGTCTTGGGGTTCTTACATCCAAGCTTGCCAAGCCAGCGGTAGCATTTGGCGGCAAATACAAGATAATCGATTTCCCACTGAGCAACTGTATCAACTCGGGGATTGACACAGTAGGTGTACTTACACAGTACAGACCACTCAGACTTAACCAGCATATCGGAATCGGCATTCCTTGGGATCTCGATAGAAACATTGGTGGTGTCACAGTGCTTCCACCATACGAGAAGAGCAACAACAGCGAGTGGTACACAGGTACTGCCAACGCTATCTACCAGAACATAGAGTTCATAGATTATTACAATCCAGACTATGTTCTCATACTTTCCGGTGATCATATCTACAAGATGGATTATGAACACATGCTTGACTATCACAAGTCCATGAATGCGGATGTGACACTTGCCACATACCAGGTTCCATGGGAGGAGGCAAGCAGATTCGGAGTAGTTATAACGAATGATGACGGCATCATCTCAGAGTTTGAGGAGAAGCCGGAGAACCCAAGAAGCAACAAGGCTTCCATGGGTATATACATATTCAACTGGAAGATCCTCCGCGAGGCACTTGTTACCATGAAGGATCAGCCGGGATGCGATTTCGGTAAGCATATTATTCCATACTGCCATGAGAACGGCAACAAGATATGTGCATACGATTTCAAGGGATACTGGAAGGATGTAGGAACTCTCGGTTCATACTGGGAGGCCAACATGGAGCTTGTCGACATAGTTCCTGAGTTCAATCTGTATGAGGAATTCTGGAAGATATATACGAAGACAGACGCCATACCACCTCAGTACATAGATGAAGCGGCAAAGGTATCCAAGTGTATCATCGGAGAGGGGACCGAGATATACGGAACCGTTGAGAATTCAGTTATAGGCTCTTGTGTAACCATAGGAGAGGGTGCGGTCGTTAAGGATTCGATTATAATGAATGGGGTTACGATCGAAGCTGGTGCCTATGTTGAAAAGGGAATCATTGCCGAGAATGTCAAGGTTGGTGCAAATGCCAAGCTTGGAGTTGGTGAGGAAGCTGTCAATGAGATGAAGCCTAATATCTACGCATTTGGCCTTGTTACTATAGGTGAGAACTCAGTTATACCTGAGGGCGTAACAATAGGTAAGAACACTGCAATATTCGGTGACACAGATCCTTCGGATTATCCGGACGGAACACTTCCGAGTGGCGGTAGTATTATAAAGGCAGGTGAGTAGACATGAGAGCATTAGGAATTATTCTGGCAGGTGGTAACAGCAATAAGCTGGGAGATCTTTCAGCAAAGAGAGCCGTTGCAGCCATGCCTATCACAGGAAGCTACAGAGCAATTGATTTCGCACTTTCCAATATGACTAATTCTCATATTCAGAAGGTAGCGGTATTCACACAGTACAACACAAGATCACTGAATGAGCATCTGAACTCAAGCAAGTGGTGGGATTTCGGAAGAAAGCAGGGAGGTCTGTTCATCTTCACACCTACCATCACAGCAGCTAACAGCTACTGGTACAAGGGAACAGCAGATGCACTTTATCAGAATATCAAGTTCCTCAAGGAGAGCCATGAGCCATATGTAGTTATCGCTTCAGGAGACGGTATCTACAAGCTTGACTACAACAAGGTTCTTGAGGAGCATATAAGCAATGGTGCAGATATCACGGTTGTATGCAAGGATATGGCACCGGGCGAGGATGACATCAACAGATTTGGTGTTATCAAGATGAACGAGGATGGCAGGATCATAGACTTCGAGGAGAAGCCTCTTGTGGCAGGAACCAACACGGTTTCCATAGGTGTATATGTCATAAGAAGAAGACAGCTCATCGAACTTCTTGAGACATGTGCCAACGAGGGAAGAAATGATTTCGTAAGAGATATTCTCGTGAGATATAAGGGTGTCAAGAGAATTTACGGATACAAGATGGACAGCTACTGGAGAAACATAGGAACAAAGGAGTCATATTACAGAGCTAATATGGATTTCCTCAAGAAGGACGTAAGAGACTTCTTCTTCAAACAGCATCCGGATATCTACTCAAGAGTGGATGATCTCCCACCAGCAAAGTACAATGCAGATGCGGTGGTAAATAACAGCTTGATAGCAAGCGGTTGTATCATCAACGGAACCGTTGAGAACTCAGTTATATTCAAGAAGGTATACATTGGAAATAACTGTGTGATCAGGAACTCGATCATACTTAACGATGTCAACATCGGTGATAATTCCATCATCGAGAATTGTATCGTGGAGAGCAGGGATACACTCCGCGCGAACACAGTACATCAGGGAACACCTGAGGACATCAAGGTAATAGTGGAGAAGGATTTCAGATATGCGTTGTAGGATGCATACGGTATAAGTAGTACAAATGACAATTGCGTGTGGGATCGCAATGTGTGTCAGGGTTAAGGGGGTAATTCAGATGCAGATAACTGATATCAGGATCAGAAGTGTTGAGAAGGAAGGCAAGATGAAGGCGGTTGTTTCTATTACGATCGATGACGAGTTTGTTGTGCATGACATCAAGATCATCGAGGGTGAGAAGGGCATGTTCATCGCGATGCCGAGTAGAAAGGCAGCGGATGGAGAATATAGAGATATCGCTCATCCGATCAATACAGCTACAAGAGAGCGTCTGCAGAGTATGATTCTTTCAAAGTATCAGGAATCTTTGGAAGAGTAATACCAGTCTCAAATAGACATTCAGAGCCAGTGCTAGAGGCGTAAGTCACCAAGCTGATAGCATTGGCTCTTTTTATATGGTCTTGTAAAAAAATATAGTATAAAGTAGAATGTATCTGTTTAGATCCAGATAGAATATGGAGGATATAATAATGGTAAAATCAGTTATACTTGCGGCAGGCAAGGGAACAAGAATGAAGTCAGATAAGCCAAAGGTAGTTCATCAGGTGATGGGAAAACCGATGGTATATTATTCTATAGAAGCGGCGCGCCAGGCGGGTGCAGACGAGGTGTGTGTGATCGTTGGATACAAGGCAGACGAGGTGAAGTCAGCCATAGCTGCCAGTGTCAACGATGTGAAGGTTGACTATGCGCTTCAGGAGGAGCAGCTCGGAACAGGCCATGCGGTAAAGTGTGCTGCAGATTTTATTGGACGTGATGGGGATGTGATCATACTCTGTGGAGATACACCGCTTGTGACAGGGGATACACTCAGAAAAGCACTTGATTTCCACAAGGATAGCGGGAATGGTGTAACCGTAATATCGGCGATGCTTGATGATCCATTTGGATATGGAAGGATCATAAGGGACGGTGACAGCCTGGCAAAGATCGTGGAGCAGAAGGATGCTGACGAAGCGGAGCAGGCTGTGAAGGAAGTTAACTCGGGCATGTATATATTTGACTGCGCAGCACTTCAGGACGCACTGTCACAGATATCAAATGACAACGCCCAGGGAGAGTATTATCTTCCAGATGCGATAGAGATAATAAAGAAAATGGGGCTTCCGGCTTCCGCTGTTCCGATGGACGATGCTGACCAGATAAGAGGAGTCAACACCCTGGAGCAGCTTGCAGATGCTGAGAAGATCATGGAGAACAGATAACAATAGAACGATCCACCTGGGTGGAGGAAAATGGAGAGACCAAATGAAGATCATAGTTGGACTTGGCAATCCCGGTGCGAAATATGCCGGAACAAGACACAATGTAGGATTTGCGGTTCTGGATGAGCTGGCAGAGAGACATAATATAAGGATAGACACTGCAAAGCATAAGGCACTTATAGGAAAGGGTATAATAGACGGAGAGAAGGTCATACTCGCCATGCCTCAGACATTTATGAATCTCAGCGGAGAGAGCGTAAGGGCGATAATGGACTTCTACAAATGCACGGTTGAAGATCTGATAGTCGTGTACGATGACATAGATCTTGACGTCGGCAAGCTCAGGATTAGACAGAAGGGAAGCGCCGGCGGTCATAACGGTATGAAGAATATCATACAGCACGTTGGCAGCCAGGAATTTGTCAGGATCAGAGTGGGTGTTGGCAAAAAGCCGGATCACATGGATCTGGCTGATTATGTGTTGTCGAGATTTGGAAAGGAAGATCTGGCGAATATAAGAGAGAGCTGCGGTAATGCCTGCGATGCGGTGGAGACCATACTGGCGGATGGCACAGTTGCAGCTATGAATAAGTTTAATTGAGAGTGATGGAGAATGATACGTGTACTTGGTGAGCCATTTGAAAAACTGAATATATATACAGAGTTGAAGGAGTGGCTTGCATCCGGAGATGGATTTGTCAATGTGACAGGTACGACGGGCGAGGGCACGGACAGAGTATTCATGATGCAGGGCTTTGGTGATGACGCATCGGTGCGCCTGATACTGACATATAACGACAGGCGTGCGGAGGAGCTGTACAGCGATATGAAGTTCTACGGAAGGGATGTATATATGTATCCTGCAAAGGATATTCTGTTCTTCAGTGCAGATGTCCACGGCAATGCCATAACCAGACGGCGCATGGAGGTCCTTCGGCGTCTGGCAACGGGAGAACCATGTACGATCATAGCCACGGTAGATGCAATGTATGACAAGATACCTGCACTGTCCTATATGAAAAAATACGTGATAAATATCCATGCGGCACAGTCCCTTGATCTGGATGAGCTCAAGGGCAAGCTGGTGGACCTTGGTTATGAAAAAACTGACAGTGTGGAGGAGCCGGGACAATTTGCCATACGAGGCGGTATCGTGGACATATTTCCGCTGACTGAGGAATGTCCATACAGAATAGACATGTGGGACGATGAAGTCGATACCATCAAGACATTTGATGCGGAGAGCCAGAGATCCATAGAGGATGTGGATGAACTTGTAATTTATCCCGCGGGAGAGATGGTGCTTTCAAAGGAGAGAATCGACAGAGGTATACACAGGCTGGAGGCAGAGCTGAAGCCGTATGCGAAGAAGCTTAAGGATTCATTTCAGACGGAGGCGTATGCCAGGATAAAGGGCGAAATAGCCACGCTGAAGGAACAGCTCACGGAGTTCAGTGCGATATACGGAGTGGACAGCTATGTTGATTATTTCTACAGTGACACGGTGTCTCTGGTGGACTGCCTGCCGGAGGATGCGTACATTTTCATAGATGAGACGAAGAAGGTCACGGAGAAGGCGGATGGCAGTGAGAAGAGTTTTCTTAGCAGCCTGACGCACAGGCTGGAGGGGGGATATATCCTCCCGGGGCAGATGAAGGTTCTGTTCACTTATGATGATGTTCTGGAAAAATGCAGACGCTACAAGGTTGTGGGCTTTGACTCATTTGTGGGTGAGGATGACCGTGTAAAGTATGCTCACCGCGTGGAGATCGAGAGCAGGGAGGTTCACAGCTACAGGAACAATTTTGATGCGCTGGTTACTGATATCAAGAAATGGAAGAAGGACAAATACAGCGTCCTGTTCGTATCGCCATCATCGGTCGGTGCGAAGAGAATGGTCGATAACCTCATGGACAATGACGTCATATGTCATTACCTGAACGACCCGGACAAAGCTCTGGCTGCCAGAGAGATGGCGGTCATGCCGGGAAGGCTCAGAGCCGGTTTTATGATACCGGAGATGAAGCTCATCGTGGTCAGTGAGGGAGATGTGTTCTCCAGCAAGACATCACATTCGCAGGCTTCGAGGAAGAAGCTGCCGCGTGCCGGGGAGATAGTAAAGTCATTCTCGGATGTGAGCGTGGGCGATTATGTGGTCCATGAGAAGTACGGAATAGGTATCTATCGTGGGCTTGAGAAGATAGAGGTCGACGGCGCCTTGAAGGACTATCTGGTCATCGAGTATGCTGAGGGCGGCAAATTATATGTCCTGGCTTCCGAGACGGACAGGATACAGAAGTACAGGAGCAAGGAGAGCCGAGCCCCGAAGATCAACAGACTCGGTGGCAGTGAGTGGCAGAAGGTAAGAAACAAGGTTAAGGGCCATGTCAGCGAGGTGGCTCAGCATCTTGTAAAGCTGTACTCAGAGAGACAGGCGAGGGAAGGCTTTGCCTATTCTCCTGATTCCGAGTGGCAGAAGGAGTTCGAGGAGACATTTCCTTATACTGAGACTGACGATCAGTTAAAGGCCATAGAGGATGTCAAGGCGGACATGGAGAGCCATAAGATCATGGACAGACTGGTGTGCGGAGACGTTGGATTTGGCAAGACTGAGGTGGCGATCCGTGCTGCGTTCAAGGCTGTCGGTGACAGCAAACAGGTTGCGTATCTTGTGCCGACCACGATCCTTGCCGAGCAGCATTATGAGACGTTCACAGAGCGAATGAAGGATTATCCGGTGACGGTGAGACTGTTGTGCAGATTCTGTACCCAGAAGGAGATAAAATCTACACTCAGAGAGCTGAAAGAGGGCAAGGTGGACATAGTCATAGGAACCCACAGGCTGCTCTCAAAGGATGTGGAGTTCAAGAATCTGGGACTTCTCATAATAGATGAGGAACAGAGATTCGGTGTAAATCACAAAGAGAAGATAAAAGAGATGAAGACCAATGTGGATGTTCTGACACTGACGGCGACGCCTATCCCGAGAACACTCCATATGAGTCTTGTCGGAATCAGAGACATGAGCCTGCTTGAGGAGCCTCCGGTGGACAGGAGACCGATACAGACCTATGTCATGGAGTATGACAGGGAGCTTGCCAGGGAGGCGATTGCCAGAGAGCTTGCAAGGCATGGTCAGGTATACTATGTGTACAACAGGGTCGAAGGCATAGAGAGATTTGCGGATGATGTGAGAAGCCTCGTGCCATATGCAAATGTAGAGTTTGCCCATGGACAGATGGATGGCCGCACGCTGGAGGACATCATGTACCGGTTCAACAAAAAGGAGATAGACGTGCTTGTGTGCACGACCATCATAGAGACCGGACTTGATATACCGAATGCAAATACCATAATCATACACGACGCTAACCTGTTTGGTCTGGCACAGCTCTACCAGTTACGCGGAAGAGTTGGTCGCTCGGACAGAAGTGCATTTGCATTTATGTTCTACAGGCGCAACAAGATGATATCCGAGGTCGCTGAGAAGAGACTTAGAGCGATAAAAGAATATACGGATCTCGGCTCGGGAGTCAAGGTGTCCAAGGCGGATCTCAACATCAGAGGTGCGGGAAGCGTCCTGGGCGAGAGTCAGTCGGGCAACTATGAGGTCGTGGGCTATGACCTTTACTGCAAGATGCTTAATGATGCGGTCAGGGAGCTCCGCGGCGAGAAGGTTTTCCATGAATACGAGACGGAGATAGACCTTCCAGTGGATTCGTTCATCCCTGAGACGTACGTCAAAAACGACTTTGTCAAGCTGGAGCTTTGTAAGAGAATATCCCTCATCAAGAATGAGGATGAGTACAATGACATAGTGGATGAGCTCATTGACAGATTTGGCGACATCCCTGACGAGACAATGAATCTTCTTGATGTGGCACTGTTAAGGGCAAATGCAAATATCTGCTTCATAACCCGTATATGGTACAAGGACGGAGACCTGAGATTTGTCATGTACAACAGGGCTGACATAAATGTAGATGGGATAGATGAGCTCGTTAAGAGTTATTCAGGCAGGATGAAATTTGTCATGGGGGCAAAGCCTGAGTTTATATTGAAGCTTGGACGGGAGGAGAAAAATGATCTTCTCAGAAAGGCGGAATTTGTCGTGGCGGATATGTCACAGATGTTGATAATGACCCACAGTGAAGAAGACAGTGTGGATAACAAAGCATAGATAATGAGTTAGAAATATACAGACAGGAGAATACAAAGATAAGGAGGTGCGGTTCAGTTGAAGAGATGGTTGTGTGTGCTGCTGGCGCTCATATGTGCATTTGCCGTGACTGGATGTGGTAGTGATGCCACTGAGGAGACTGGCAAGGAGGTAGTTCTCAGATACAATGGGCAGAACATAGAGATAGACGAGGTGTATATTTATGCCAAGACTGTGAAGGAGGAGTACGAATCAAAGTATGGCAGTGACGTGTGGAAACAGAGCATAGTGACTGATGATGGTCTGGAGATGGATGCCGTGGATGCAGCAAGGCGTCAGGCGATATCAAAGCTCATAAAGACCAAGACTCTTATAACCAAATCCGGGGAGTACGGCATAAGCCTGACTGCAAGCGAGCAGAAGGATCAGGATACGGCGGCGCAAGAGTTCTATGACAAATTGACTGATGCCCAGATCGCAGAGGTTGGACTTGAACTCGATACGGTGAAGAGAGTTTTGCGTGAGAGCGCACTGGCAGACAAGATATATGATTATGTGATGAAGCAGAGCTCCACGGAGATATCCGATGAGCAGGCCAGGATGAGTACATTTTATGACATGTTCTTTGAGTGCTACTCGGAGGATGATTATGGAAATATCACCCTGTACTCACAGGACAAGATAGATGAGCAGAAGAAAAAGGCGGATGAGGCATATGAATCCATAGAGGAAGCCTCGGATGGCACAGATATGGATATATCATTCCTTGGAAGCGCAAAGGAGCTTAAGTATGCGGGAACACATACGATGAGCAGGGATGATATATTGAGCACCTATGGCCAGGATACGCTGGACATACTGTACAGCATGTCGGATGGCGAGATATCCACGGTGGTGGAGACTGAGTATGGTTACCATATATTCCAGATGATAAGCATTACGGATGAGAAGGCCACGGCCGAGAACAAGAAGAAGCTCACGGATGCCGCTGATGCGGAATACTATGACAACCTTATGAAGGACTGGATAGATGAGCTGGACAGCGGATATTCATACAGTAAGAGTGTGGATATGGATGTGTACAACAAGATAAAATTTGACGAATAAGAGGAGAAGAAAGATGGCAACAGTATACGATATCAATATTAAGAAGCTGGATGAAAAGGCAGTCATACCGACATACGGTTCAGAGTACGCAGCGGGGGCGGATTTGTATGCGTGTCTTGATGAGGCGATTACTATAGAGCCGGGACAGACGGTGATGGTTCACACGGGTATAGCCATGGAGATACCTGAGGGATTTGCAGGACTTGTGTATGCGAGAAGCGGTCTGGCATCCAAGAAGGGGCTTGCACCGGCCAATAAGGTTGGAGTTGTGGATGCGGATTACAGAGGGGAAATCATGGTTGCACTCCACAATCACGGAACCCAGGCACAGACGGTTGAGCCTGAGGAGAGAATAGCACAGCTTGTGATCGCTCCTTATATCGTTGGAGCATTCCATCAGGTGGACGAGCTCAGCGATACAGTCAGAGGAGCCGGCGGATTCGGTTCAACAGGAAAGTAACAAAAAAGCGGCCGTGCATCATCATTTTAATGGTGTGCCAGACCGCTTTTCTTTTATTTAAAATACTTTCCGCTTTCATCCCACAGGACTGTGGTGCCTGTCTTCAAGGACTTTGGTACATCTATGATACGCTGGTTCCTTGAGCCCTTGAATCTCAGTGACAGATCCTTCTGTTCGTCTATGAATTCTCCGTCCACAAGGACGTCAATGTAGGAGAGAAGTTCTTTTGTATACTCCCATTCATTACACATGCGGTCTAAGAGATCGGTTTCAAATGTATAACCGGTGTAGCACCAGATGGTCTTGTCAGGGTAGGTCTCCTTGAACTTTCTTGCCAGAGGAAGAAGCCCCTGCTGGTTCACATATTCCATAGGTTCTCCGCCGAGCAGGGAGAGACCTGCTATATAGTCCTCCTTGCAACTATCTATTATGTGGTTGATCTCCACATCCGTGAACGGCTTGCCGTAGCCGAAATCCCATGTGTCAGGGTTGAAACAGTTCTTGCAGTGGTGTGTGCAGCCGGATACAAATACAGACACTCTGACGCCGGTTCCGTTTGCCACATCAAATAGTTTGATATCTGCGTAATTCATAATGTGATCCCTTCTAAATTTATCTTAAAACAAAAGTATGGCCTGCGTTGCCCTCTACGACATGCAGACCATACAATTGAAATTATTAATGCATATTGTTATTTTATATCAGTTGCCTGAATATATCAAGTGTTTTTCTATAAAAGACTATAGATGAAGCACTCTTGCCTTTATCTCTTTGGTCTTGCCCACGTTCCAGAAGTTCTCGCCAAGATAACCGCAGGTTCTTCTGGTAACATTCATCTTGTTGTGATCCTTGTTGCCACACTGCGGACATTCCCATTCGCCGTCATCGTTGATGAGGATCTCACCATCGTATCCACATACATGACAGTAGTCAGACTTGGTGTTGAACTCAGCATATTGTATGTTGTCGTATATATATCTTACGACCTCTGCCAGAGCATCCAGGTTGTTGCGCATGTTTGGTATCTCAACATATGAGATGGCACCACCTGATGATATGGTCTGGAACTGGCTCTCAAATCTGAACTTGCTGAATGCATCGATCTTCTCACGGACATCAACGTGGTAAGAGTTGGTGTAGTAGCCCTTGTCTGTGACATCCTTTATGGTTCCGAAACGCTCTTTGTCGATACGTGCAAATCTGTAGCAAAGGCTCTCGGCCGGAGTTCCGTAGAGTCCGAAGCCAAGTCCCGTATCTGCCTTCCATTTGTCGCAGGCTGCGCGGAGCTTGTGCATAAGCTTCAGTGCAAATTCCTCGCCCACAGGATCTGTGTGGCTCACACCACGCATGAGCTTGGTGGTCTCATATACACCGATGTATCCCAGTGATATGGTTGAGTAACCGTTGTGGAGCAGTGGATCGATGACCTCGCCCTTCTTAAGTCTGGCGATGGCACCGTACTGCCAGTGGACTGGGCTGACGTCAGAGGTTACACCCTCGAGGGCTCTGTGGCGGCACATGAGTGCGTCGTAGCAGAGCTGCAGTCTTTCATCCAGAAGACTCCAGAACTTGTCATCGTCTCCCTTTGCAAGTATAGCTATCTGTGGAAGATTAAGACTGACAACTCCCTGGTTGAAACGGCCTTCCCATTTATATTCTCCGTTCTCATCCTTCCATGGGGAGAGGAATGAACGGCATCCCATGCATGAGAATACATTTCCCTCGTAGTTCTCACGCATCTTCTTGGCTGATATGTAATCAGGGTACATTCTCTTGGCAGAACACTTGATGGCGAGCTCTGTGATATAGTCGTACTCACCGCCCTTGAGGCAGTTGTGCTCGTCAAGGACATATATGAGCTTAGGGAATGCAGGTGTAACATACACGCCTGCCTCGTTCTTGATTCCCTCAAGTCTCTGTCTGAGGATCTCCTCGATGATCATGGCGTTCTCCTTGATGTACTCGTCGTCCTCTCTGAGGTTGAGGAAGAGAGTGACAAATGGAGACTGGCCGTTGGTGGTCATCAGAGTATTTATCTGATACTGGATAGTCTGGACTCCTGACTTCAGCTCGTCCTTGAGTCTCTCTGTGATGAGCTTCTCAAGTGTGTCAGGGTCTATCTTGTCGCCGAACTCTTCGGTGTATCTCTTTTTATATTTGTTGTAGCTCTTTCTGAGGTACTTTCCAAGGTGACGGACATCGACTGACTGACCGCCGTACTGGCTGGATGCGACAGATGCGATGATCTG
Organism: Coprococcus sp. TF11-13; assembly: GCF_003481085.1. Lineage (NCBI taxonomy): Bacteria > Bacillati > Bacillota > Clostridia > Lachnospirales > Lachnospiraceae > Coprococcus > Coprococcus sp. TF11-13. Next base: position 67,649 of record NZ_QUKK01000003.1, read on the forward strand.
AGTCACGATGGTACATGCCACCTGGAAGCTCTTCGGGCTCTCTATGAGCTTGCCGTTCATGACTGTGCCGTTGTCAAGCATATCCCCAATGTTGATAAGGCAGCAGTTGAATATAGGCTGGAGGAAATAATCTGCGTCGTGGAAGTGGATAGCGCCCTCCTCATGAGCCTTGGAGATCTTCTCAGGGAGGAGCATTCTCTTGGTAAGATCCTTTGATACCTCTCCTGCGATAAGATCACGCTGTGTGGATGCGACGGTGGCATTCTTGTTGGAATTCTCCTCCATGACATCCTTATTCCTGTTCTGGATAAGACTGAGGATAGAATCATCAGTCGTATTTGCCTTTCTGATGAGCTCACGGCTGTATCTGTATATAATGTAGGTCTTGGCAAGGACAAACTTGCCGTCGGCCATCAGCCCCTGCTCGATGATATCCTGGATATCTTCAACGAGCATTCTCTTTCGGTTCTTGGCTTCGATGCTTCCGACGATCTCCTCGATCTTCTCGTCAGAGATCTTCTCACAAGGCTCCACCTCCGAGTTAGCCTTCTGGATAGCCAATATGATCTTGCTTCGGTCGTAAGTAACAGCACGACCGTCTCTCTTGATAACTTGCATTTCCCATTCTCCCTGTGTGTGATGTGAATGGGCGTTAAAAAAGTACGCCCCCTAAATATTGTATACTACCATACAGGAGACATCAATATATGGTATGCCGGCTGAAAAAGCCGCAAAAAAATTAGCGACAAATAAGGTGCCTCGTCGCAAATCTCACACTGATGTCTCAACATGGTCGATTATATCATTCCCAATTTTGTTTGTCTACAGGTTATTTGCAAAAAGTACAAAATATAGAAAAATAAAAAATATGTAGACACAACATATTGTGGATTTGCCTTTGATTAATGTGGGACAGATAAAATACATCACAAAAACAGATGTAAAACTGCCTGTTATAGGAATGTGAAATCATTTGTGAGAATTCTATGAATTATTTCAAATTGCTTTATTTTTACAGGAAAATATGGTATAAGTTTACTCGTTGAAGTTTATCATGAAGATGGTTACACTTCTAATAAAAAGTAAAAGAGGTATGATTATGCGAAAATTTAATAAGGGATGTGCAGTTGTTCTTGCACTCGCTCTGTCCATGTCATTTATGACAGGCTGTGGCGACAGTAATGGTACGAGTGGAAAGCTGGATAATACAGCGAGTAAGGCAACATCTTCTGATGCTACAGAGAGTGCTGACAATTCATCAGAAGAATTTGCTTCTATAGAGGATATGGTGGATCAGTATGCGGCAGATGTCACACTCGGTGAATACAAGGGCATGGAGTATGAGGAGAAGGGCACTGATGTCACGGATGATGAGGTTCAGGCCAAGGTTGATTCATTTGTGAACGGACTTGCTACATTTGATAAGGACACAACCAGCGAGGCGAAGAACGGAGATACAGTAAATATTGACTTTGTCGGAACTGTAGATGGTGAGGAGTTCGAAGGTGGTAACACCAACGGAAGCGGATATGATCTCGTCCTTGGTTCTGGTTCATTCATAGATAACTTTGAGGATCAGATAGTTGGACATAAGCCGGGAGAGACATTTACCGTGAATGTAACCTTTCCTGAGAATTATGGCAAGGATGAGTTAAATGGCAAGGCGGCCAAGTTCGAGACGACACTTAACTATATAAAGATAGATAAACCGGCTACATACAATGATGAGCTGGTTGCAAACAATACTTCATATAAGACAACTGCTGAGTATGAGGCATCTGTACGTGAGCAGCTTAAGCAGAGCAAGGAGGATTCAGCTCTTGCAAGTGCTCAGAATGAGGTCATGGTTGCCGTTATAAACAACAGTACAATAGAGAACATATCAGCAGATGATGTTCAGGCGAATGCTGACAAGATCATAACATCCATAAAGACTCAGGCAGAGACAAACGGAATAGAGTATGACACATATATCTACTACTACTATGGATATGATGACAGCGCTGCATTTGAACAGTATGTACAGCAGGTTTGTGAGGAATCACAGAAGGAGAGAATGGTAGTATGTGCCATTGCCAAGAAGGAGAATATCAGTGTCACAGATGACGAGGCTGATAAGTATATAGCTGATTATGCAACGAAGAACAGTGTTGATGAGTCTACACTCAGACAGAATCTTACAGACGTTGAGATAAAGTACAACGCTCTGGCAGAGAAGGTCATGAATTTCCTTATGGACAATGCAAAGGCAACAGCGGCTTCGACAACTGAAACGACAGAGACCTCAGAGTCAACAGACAGCACAGAGGCCGCTGACGCAGAGCAGGCTGAAGAGTAAATAAAGGGGTACGGAGAAAAGATATGAGAGCAAGGAAGATAATTGCAGCAGGAATGGTGGCAGTCATGTGCGCAGGTCTGATGACAGGCTGTGGCAGCAATGACACAAAGAGCCAGTTTAAGAAGTTTTCAAAGTGTGCGACCATAGACAAGGCGGCATACACTGATATCGAATATGTTCCAGCATCGAGAGAGGTGACCGAGGACGATGTAAACAGTGCGATAAGCAGTTTTTGCAGTGACAATTCTGAGACTACACAGGACAAGACCAGCACAGTGGCAGATGGCGACAAGATCAATGTGGACTATGTTGAGACTGTCTCAGGAACAGAGAAGGACAGCAAGACAGATTACACACTGACCATGGGAAATAACACTCTTGGTGATGGCAGTGACGATCAGCTCATAGGAAGCAAGCCGGGGGATGTCAAGACGATCACAGTGACATATCCTGATGATTACAGCGACACAACAGTTGCCGGACTTACAGCAGAGTACAAGGTTACGATCAATTATATATCAGTTACCACGGTGCCTGAGTACACAGACGCACTGGTCAAGAAGGCTACTAATGGTGAGTACACAACAACCGATGACTACACAGCACATCTGAAGGAAGATGTTCAGAAGGACAAGGACGATTCCGCGGACGAGACAGACAGAGCTTCTGTTCTCAAGGCTGTTGAGGAGAAGGTTACATTTGACAAGTATCCTGAGGATGAGGTAGCTTCATACGTTCAGTCCATGGTGTCAAATGTGAGAAGTGCCGCAGACAACTACGGAATCGACTTCGAGGCATATATGAAGTATTTCTATGGATATGAGGACGAGGCATCATTCCTTGAGTACCTTCACACCACAGTTGAGAACGTCATGAAGGAGAAGATCGTTGTGTCATGCATAGCAATGGACAATGACCTCATCGCCGATAACGCAGACATAAAGGCGTACAGACAGAAGGTTATGGACAAGAACAATCTGGAGAATGACTCAGACGTGGACAAGTATTACTCAGAGTCAGACCTGATGTTCTATGCCACAGAGGAGAACGTGCTTGACTATCTCATGAACAGATCAGTTCAGGTGGAGGCAACTGCAACAGATGCATCTGAGGCAGCCACAGAGGAGTAAGCTGCACTCGATATATTTGAATATGGATAAGCTGATAGAGACCGAGGTTTTATGCCCGGTCTCTATTGTCGTCTATAGACAAATGAATCTGTGGTTTATCCACATTGACTAAGGGGCTCCGGGAATTTAAAATAAAAGAGAACATGTCTTTATTTTAAAGATAGAAAAGGAAAGGGGATATTATGAGAAAGAACATTGCGAGAAAATGTCTGTGCATTGCTCTGGCTTCAGCCATGATGCTCGGTGAGGCGGGCACGGCTATGGCAGCCAGTGTGGAAAATGCGGCAGACGGAAGAATTGCTGCCACAGTGGCGGCGGAGGAACAGGCTGATGTGGCGGCAGCCAATGTCAGCATATGGTATGCGGGAGCTTATAAGAACTCAAGGACCATAACGATCAATGCAAGCGGCCGGGCTTACAGAGTTGAGGTCTGGGTCAATGGAGTAAAGTGCGGGGAACAGTACAACGGAGAGGACCAGCAGTCCTTTAGTATTAACTGTGAGATCCCGGCGCTGCTTGATTCCACCTACAACGCAGAGGTCAGAGCCTACGATTCAAATGGAGAGGTGACTGTACAGAAGGTTTCACCGGTCAAAACTGACAAGGTGAGCTTTGATGGTGATCCTAGTGTTAGTGCAGGATATACAGTCGGAAGCACTGGCTATGCAAAACCAGGCTATGTGTCTGTCAGCGTATATCTTGATAGCAGGCATTCAGATGAGGTCAAGTATGAGGTTCAGAGAGCGACCAAGTCAGGTGGGCCATTTACCACGATCGCAACGGGAAGTGAATCTTACACGTCAAGACTTGCATATCTTGACAGCACTGCGAAGACCGGAACTACATATTATTACAGATTCAGGATCGTGAGCGGTTCAGATCAGTATGTGAAGACGAGCAAGGTCATAGCTACAAGTAAGACAGCTTCAGTAAAGGTGGGCATTCCAGAGGTGGATCAGCTCTATGCTTCAAGCATGAATGTATCAGAAAAGATAAGTAAGCCGGGAGTATTCCTGTGGATGACCAGCAATTTTGCAAATCAGTACGATGTGTACCGCTCAACAAACAAGAGCAAGGGCTACAGAAAGATAAAGACTATATATTCTGCTGATTTCACGGACACAGCGGTCAAGAGTGGAACGGTATACTACTACAAGGTAGTGCCAAAGTATTACGACTCACAGACACGAAAGATAACAACAGGAAAGACATCTGGTGTTGTCGGCGTAAAGTTTATCATGAATGCAGCAGGTGCACCTAGCCTTATACAGACAGGCAACAGATCACTGAAGTGTACATGGGCTGCGGACAATACCGCAGACGTATCATACGAGGTATGGGCAAAGAGAACCGATATAACCGGTGATGCATACAAGCGTATGGTGGTCACCAAGAAAAACTCATGCACCCTTACAAAGCTTGATCCGAACGGAACATACAAGGTGATGATAAGGACAGTCAAGAAATCAGGAGCTGCCGTGAGATATGAGACGACAGATACATCTGAGAGGACCATGGGTTACACCAAGAGAGTCCAGGATCTGACTGCGGGAGCTGTATCTTCATCACTGAACGGCAAGAAGGATGTCCTGTCTGTAAGATATTCTCTCACATGGTACAGAGACTGGGGCGCATCAGGATATGTTATATCAGGCCTCAACAGCAGTACAGGCAAGATAGAGACCATCAAGAAGATAACATCGGGAAGAAAGACATCATATACATTTACAAACACAAGTGCCAAGGGCAAGGAGCGCAAATACTCCCAGATATATGTGAGACCATATAAGGGAAAGGCAAGCGGCGAGGATAACACTCTGTGGAATTCAGAGATGCCAAGTGCAAAGCGTGTTAAGGCTGTAAAGAAGAGCGCGACATCGACCAAGATAACATGGTCTGCTGTAAGCGGTGCAAGGGAATACTATGTATACAGAACTACAGAGCTCGGTGTACGTCAGTACATAGGAGCCACAAAGGCGACCAACTTCACGGATGTGAACGTGACAGACGGAATGAAGTATACATACTCTGTTGTTGTAGGCACAGACTTTGGATTCAGCAGCGGATATGATATGTATGTCAGTGACTATACACACAAGCTTGCATCACCGGCCATAACAAAGGTTGTAAATGGTTCCAAGGGTACAGCGACTGTAACATGGAAGAAGGTTACAAATGCAACCAGATACTATGTATATCGCTCAACCAGCAAGAATGGAACATACAAGCTGGTCGGCAAGACTGGAGCTACAAAACTTTCATACATGAACAAGAAGCTCAAGAAGAGAACGACCTATTACTACAAGGTTGTGGCTTCAACAGTTAATGATGGAGGAAAGACAGTCAAGTCAGTTGCATCACATGCAAAGGGAATAAAGATCCGCAAATAGATGAAAAGGGGTAAACTATGAAGAATAGATTGATAAAGAAAGCTTTATGCGTGGCGCTTGCTTCAACCATGGTGTTTGGTGATGCATTGCCAGCAATGGCAGCAGACGGCAGTGCAGATGTACAGTCCGCTCAGGCTGAGGTGGCGTTTGCTGAAGAAGCATCCATAACATATTTTAGTGTAGGAGGTCAGGATACCGTAAGCAGCGGTTCTGTACATATAAGCGCTCTGGGATATGGAACAGAGGCTGTTCTCTATGTAAATGGAGCATGGTATGACTCGTGGACAGACAGTGACTATGACGGAAGCTGGCATGTGGATACGGAATTCAGAGGAGTTGCCGGTGCGACATATCAGTTTAAGCTGGTAGTCAGTGATGACAATGGACAGACGGTGTCGCAGGAGTCGGGAAAGATATATTTTGAAGCACCTAAGTTCAGCCGCAGCAGGAAGCCTTCAGAATACGTATCATATTCTACGGGAGATACCGGATATAGAGAATTAGGTGGAGTATCTGTGTCGTTCCCATTTGACAGCTACGTACAGAATGATATCTGGTATGAGGTGTACAGATCCACAAAGCCATCAGGAGGCTTTACGAAGATTTTGTCGGGCGTCGGTTACATGTATGGAGCTTCTGAAGTGAGGTATTATGATAATAATGTAAAAGTAGGAAATACCTATTACTATATGGCGAAGATAGTAACCGGAACTGACTCATACAATAAGACATCCAGGGTTGTAGAGACATCAGCCGTTGCAAAGGTGGACTGCAGGCTTGGAACAGCGGAGCTTTCAGTCGATAGAGGCGCAAAGGGTGCTGATATAACGGTAAGCGATTACGGCGCTGCCAACCAGTTCGATCTGTACCGTTCAACTTCAAAGACAAAGGGCTTTAAGAAGATAAAGACGATATACACACCGGAGTATACAGATACAACAGTTAAGGCTGGAAAGACATACTACTACAAGGTAGTTCCAAAGTATTATGATGCCTCTACCAGAGCGGTTTCAAAGGGAACTGCAAGTGAGGTCCGCGGCGTAAAGATACTCATGGGTACCACAGAGCTCACAGCGGTTCAGAACACAAAGAGCTCAGTAAAGCTCACATGGGATAAGGCAGCCGGAGCAAATATGTATGAAGTCTGGTATATGAGATCCGATATATCGGGAGACAGATATAAGAGAGCTGTTGCGACAAAGGGAACATCATGCACCATCAAGGGACTTGCATCTGGCGCTGAGTATTCATTCAAGCTTAAGAGCCAGAGCGTTTCAGGTGGAAAGGTCATTTGTGAGAACGTGACATACAAATGGCTCCAGACCGGATACACAGAGAGCGTGAGAGAGCTCGAGGCTGTCTCATCCACGGTATCTGCAAGCAAAGACAAGAAAAACCTGACGATATACACCAATCTCAAGTGGAACAGAGTCTGGGGAGCTTCAGGCTACAAGATATTTGCGAGAAATAACTACACAAATAAGCTTGAGCAGGTTGCAGTGATCAAATCTGCAGCCAGAAATACATACAAGTTCAAGAATACAGGAAGCAGCAGTAAGGGTATTAAGTATTACTCTGCATACGTAGTGCCATACAAGGGTAAGAAGCAGGGCGAGATGACATCCGTCAGCGTCAACTATATCCCTCTTGCTAAGAATGTAAAGGCTGTGAGAAAGTCCACATCCGAGGTCAGAGTTACATGGTCAGCGGTGCCTGGTGCAGATTCTTACACAGTATACAGAATGAACCCTGTTCTCGGCACAACCCAGTGGCTGGGACAGACAACGTCAACAAACTTCAGTGACCGCAAGCTCACGACCAAGCTTGAGTATACATATTTTATACAGCCATCGACAATTGTCAGCGGGGTTAACTGCAGCATTGACTATGAAGTTGCAAGGCAGTATAAGGCAGTGTATACACATGCTGTAGGTACACCAAAGATGTCAGGTGCATCTAACACCGGAGCCAAGAAGATCACAGTAAAGTGGAGTAGCGTTACAGGAGCGAAGAACTACGTAGTATATCGCGCAACAAAGAAGAATGGTAAGTACTCTAAGATCGGTACAACATCATCATGCAGCTTTACAGACAAGAAGGCTGCAAAGGGCAAGACATACTATTACAAGGTCGCTGCAGTGGCAGTTAACGACGGTGGATGTGCTGCTCAGTCAGCATACTCCAAGACCGCCAGTGCCAAGAGTAAAAAGTAATGGCATATGTTAGGTAATAACAAGCAGTAGATATATTTGCGGGAAAACATATATACATGCATGGAAATGTGGTAGATATGTTTTCCCTTTTTTATGGGAAAATGCTTGCGGAAATGCAAAAAAAGTGGTTGACATACCAAGGCAAACAGTATATTATATTAACGTTCGTTGTGAACATGCGGAAGTGGCGGAATTGGCAGACGCGCAGGCTTCAGGTGCCTGTGGTAGCAATACCGTGTGGGTTCAAGTCCCATCTTCCGCATTTTTTTATACCATAGTATGCGGAAATGCTGAGCTGTGGAGTCAATAATTTATGATATTTAGGAGGTATGTGCGGCAATGGCAGAGAAGAAGAATGTGGTTACTTATTCAGGTCTCAAGAAGATAGAGGAAGAGCTTCAGGATCTGAAGGTTAATAAACGTAGAGAGATCGCAGCTAAGATCAAAGAGGCCAGAGAACAGGGAGATCTGTCAGAGAATGCAGAGTACGATGCAGCCAAGGACGAGCAGAGAGACATCGAGGCAAGAATCGAGCAGCTTGAGGCAATGCTTAAGAATATAGAAGTAGTTGATGAGGATGAGGTCGATACAGGAGTTGTGGGTATCGGATGCAAGGTAATTGTATATGACTACGAGTTTGCCGAGGAGATCGAGTATGATATCGTGGGATCATCACAGGCTGATATCATGAACAACAAGATCTCTGATGAGTCACCAGTTGGAATGGCACTCAAGGGTGCAAAGGTTGGTGAGGAAGTTCTGGTGGAGGCACCGGACGGAGAATTTAAGTACAGAGTACTTGATATTAAGAGACAGGAGCTGTAAGAGAAGATGGCAGAGCAGAATAACAAGGGAAAAGATCAGGATCTTAATAAGCTGCAGATGGTGCGCCGCGAGAAGCTGGCAGACCTTCAGGCGGCAGGCAAGGATCCATTTGTCATAACAAAGTATGATGTGCAGCAGCACAGCGCAGATGTGAAGGAGATGTACACAGCACATGAGGCAGAGCTTCTGTCTGGTAGACAGACACCTTCAGTTGAGGACCTTGAAGAGGCAGAGAAGAGAGAAGTTTTAAACAACGATTACAATGAGAGAAGAGCCATCATGGATGCTTCACCTATCAATGTGAGCATCGCAGGACGTATGATGTTCAAGCGTGTCATGGGTAAGGCTTCTTTCTGTAACATTCAGGATCTTAAGGGCAACATTCAGGTGTATGTTGCAAGAGATCAGATCGGTGAGGAGTCATACGCTGACTTCAAGAAGTCAGATATCGGTGATATATATGGAGTTAAGGGATATGCATTCAGAACAAAGACTGGTGAGATATCCATACATGCAGAGGAGATCACACTTCTCTCTAAGTCACTCCAGATCCTTCCTGAGAAGTTCCACGGACTGACAGATACAGATATGAGATATCGTCAGAGATATGTGGATCTCATCATGAACCAGGACAGCAAGGAAGTATTTATCAAGAGATCACAGATATTAAAGGAGATCCGTAACTTCCTGGCAGGACGTGACTTCATGGAGGTTGAGACACCTATGCTGGTCAGCAATGCCGGTGGTGCCGCAGCCAGACCATTTGAGACACATTACAATGCACTCAATGAGGATGTAAAGCTCCGTATATCACTTGAGCTCTACCTGAAGAGACTTATCGTCGGCGGTCTTGAGAGAGTATACGAGATCGGACGAGTATTCCGTAACGAGGGTGTTGACACACGTCACAACCCTGAGTTCACTCTGATGGAGCTGTACCAGGCATACACAGATTACTATGGTATGATGGAGCTCACAGAGTCCATGTTCCGTTACCTCGCAGAGAAGGTATGTGGAAGCACCAAGATCTCATACAACGGAATCGAGATCGACTTTGGCAAGCCATTTGAGCGTCTGACTATGGTTGACGCTATCAAGAAATATACAGGTGTTGATTTTGACCAGGTTGCTGATGACGCTGAGGCGAAGAAGATCGCTGACGAGCATCACGTAGAGTACGAAGAGCGCCACAAGAAGGGCGACATCGTGAACCTGTTCTTCGAGGAGTTCTGTGAGGAGAAGCTGATCCAGCCTACATTCATCATGGATCATCCGATCGAGATCTCACCACTTACGAAGAAGAAGCCTTCAGACCCTACAAAGGTTGAGCGTTTCGAGCTCTTCATCAACACATGGGAGATGTGTAACGCATACTCAGAGCTGAACGATCCTATCGATCAGCGTGAGAGATTTGCCGCTCAGGATGCGAATGCCGCAGCCGGAGATGACGAGGCTGAGCACACAGATGAGGATTTCCTCAATGCGCTTGAGATCGGTATGCCTCCAACAGGCGGTATCGGTTATGGTATAGACAGACTGGTTATGCTCCTTACAGATTCACAGGCGATCAGAGATGTTCTTCTGTTCCCGACTATGAAGAGTGAGGGTGGTTCAGATTCTGATTCAGTATCTGAGACAGCCGGTGACAACAACGGATTCTTCACACCAAACGAGAAGATCGATTTCTCCAAGGTAGATATAGAGCCACTTTTTACTGATGAGGTTGATTTCGAGACATTTTCAAGATCAGACTTCAGAGCGGTAAAGGTTAAGGAATGTTCAGCAGTGCCAAAGAGCAAGAAGCTCCTTCAGTTCACACTGGATGACGGCACAGGCACAGACAGAACCATCCTCTCAGGAATCCATGCATTCTATGAGCCAGAGGAGTTAGTCGGCAAGACACTTATTGCAATAACAAACCTTCCACCTAGAAAGATGATGGGAATCGATTCATGCGGTATGCTTCTTTCAGCTATCCATGAGGAAGAGGGCGAGGAGAAGCTTCACCTTCTGATGGTTGATAACCATATTCCTGCAGGTGCGAAGCTGTACTAAAATAGGATATATCTAGTATATATGAAAAGGGACCCCAGATTAGAAGTACACACTTCAGATTTGGGGTTCTCTTTTTGTGTGAGAGACGGATCAAAATCCATGATCGCAGGCATGAACAAGTCCGGTAAGTATGGCGCTGAGCTCAAGTTTTCTGTTAAGTCCATGGACGTAATGAAGGTCATGGTGAAGAGTGATTCCAAGAGCTCCAACGATGCACTCAAGGGCACAATGGCGCAGATAAAAGGTGAGGACTACACCGATCTGCAGGCGGATGCCTCGGATGTCAAAGAGACAAATACGATCATGCTGGACGAGTATATGAAGAGTGAGAACCAGAGCGTGTCCTTCAAGCGATTAGTGGAGGCGAACACTATACCGTTCCTTGTGGCATTGAAAATACTTTTTGCGCTAATAATTGCAGTGATCGTCATATTTGCAAGGCAGCGCGCGAAGATCGCCAAGGTCGATGCACTCACAGGACTTTATAACAGATATGGCATAAGAGACTATATGAAACGGCTGTATGAGAAGAGTAATCAAATATCAAATGTAATTGATATTCTGCGAACTGGAGGGTATAATATGCGGTATCTTTGGGTTAGATGCTTGCGGTATGTTGATGCAAGCATGTGTGTATTAAAAGCAAAATGACAGGGGTGAAGGGTAGATGAGAAGATTAAAGTATGTTTTACAGAGTGCGATCGCCTGCTTTGTCGTGGCCGGGGCCTTGCTGGTGCTGTTCTGGGGAGCAGGAATATACAATATATATCATGAGTCACATGGAAATATATCGGATCTGTCAGAGCTGTGGTCGTATATTTCGGAACAGGGATTGATGTTTCTGATCGGATTGCTGGCTTTTGTGTCGTTCCTGGTATCCGGATTTCAGGCGAAGAAGGCCAGCGAGGCGGATAGAGCAGCTAACGGTGGGAACGAGTATGATGGTGTAGGACATGGTGATGCTGATTATTCTGGCACGATAAATGCTGGTGGCGGATATACATATGATTCAACGGACACATCTATAAAGTTAGATGAAGGTTCAGGTATGGAAAATGATAGGAATGTATATGGAAAAAAAGGTATGCCATATGCGGACATCTATGGGATGACTGGAGATGCACAATTAACCAATACATATTCATTGCAGTCAGGTGCCAGAAAGATAAGCTTTGACCTGCCTCAGAGGTATAGACTGATAGATGGCGATGACAGTGATCCGGCATTTGCGGGGTTTAATGAGGAGCTTAAGCCGGAACTTGTCTATTGTTCACTTCAGGAGGCTATCGATGATGAGACGGCTGAGGATTACGTGCTGGATGAGCTGGTGGAGGATGAAGCCTGCCCGGAGGAACTGCGGACAAGGGCATATCTGAAACATGAAGTGATAGAGGGAAGACTTTATTACTATTATATATTCAAGTATAAGAAGTCCAGAAAGCAGAGACAGAAGTTTGCGGCGGCATGTGACATAGGCGGCGGGCTGTTCTATACGATAGAGACAGAGTGGATATGGCGCAAGGAGGAATTGACGCTGGAAGCACTCATAGACTTTTTGAAGATACGGGTAGAGTGATTTATGACATCTACAGAACATGAGGTGATAATATGTGGACAATAAAGAGAATAGATGAGGCCGACTTCGGCTGTGAGGAGAGGCTTCCGGGGGAGCCGCTTATGGTGCTGGTAAGTCTGGAGTGTGACGATGGAAGGATGCTTCAGCTTGAGGTGGCTGACAACTGGCTGACCATGCAGGAGCTTGACGAGGGCGATGAGTGGCCGGATGATCCGGACGAACCGGATGAAGAAGATGCGAAAAGCGCAAAGCAGGTGCAGTGGATGGAGAGTTATCTGGATGCTCTGGAGGAGCTGGAATAAGAGTGAAAATAATAAGAATATCGACAAAACCGCCATATCATAAGCGATATTGGCGGTTTTTGTGCGTCTGGAATTACTTTTTGCCATATACTTTAGGATAATATGTTGTTATAACGAAAAGAATGGTTGTGTAAATTTTGTCGATGTTTGGTTTGCAGGCAACTGCGTGTGGGAGAGAATTAATGTTTGGATTGTTTGAAATGAAATATATGAATATATGCCTTGTGGCAGGAGTTATACTGGAACTTATAGCTCTTGTCGCAATACTTAATCTTTATATTAATATAAGGAGAAGGGAAAGAAGGTAGAAGAATAGAGAAGATGGAGCAGGACTTTATGATCGTGCGGTATGTGCCGGAACGGATGAGGCGCATATGCTGGTGCGGCGGGAGGACATAAGTGCGGTAAGCCGTGCCGGGAAAACAAATATTTATACATTTGTCAGCGACAGATATGTCCGTGGATGGACATGTCTGCCGCTGTTTTTTGTTTTACTTAAAGATATCTTAAAGATTCGCCTCATTGAAACTTAAAGGGATGGCGGCTATAATCAGCAGGTGTAGTGAGAAGCTGCAGTGCGGATTACGCTGATGGATTGAGGAAGTGTAACCATATTGTAATAACTCTTACATATAATTAAGTCTGTTGAATGTATATTAAGTTGAACTGGCAGAAAGGCTTGGCATATAATCTATTCGATTTTGGAAGAAAGAAAAAGGTGGTTAAACGAGGTGGTAAATATTGAAAAATATATTGGAATTTATAGAGAATTCGGCTTTAAAATATCCAGATAAGCTGGCAGTTGCGGATGAGGAAGGCGGACTCACATATGGTCAGATGGAGAAGCTTTCCAGACAGATCGGCGCATGGATATATGAGAAGACAGACGGCGTGAGAAATAAGCCTGTGGCTGTGCTGCTGGACAAAAAGCCTGGGAGTGTGGCTGCCTATATGGGAGTTGTCTACAGTGGCAATTTCTATGTGGTACTGGATGCGGAGATGCCGGCGTCCAGAGCCGAGTCGATACTCGGAACGCTGAATCCGGTTGCAGTCGTGACTGACATCGGGCATATGGAGAAGGCACTGGAGCTTTCCAGAAATGGCGTGGATGAAGATGGATGCCAGGGACAGGAAGGCGAGAACAAAGAGGTATTCAGGATATTAAATCTTGACGAGCTGGACACAAGTGCAGATCAGTCGGTGTTGGATGCGGTCAGAAGCAGGGCGATAGACACGGATCCCGTGTATGCGCTTTTCACATCGGGCTCGACCGGAGTTCCAAAGGGCGCTGTGGTATCACACAGGAATGTAATATCCTACACCTACTGGTACACGGAGGCATTTGGTATAGACGAGAGTACGATATTCGGAAGCCAGACACCGTTCTACTTCAGCATGTCGGTGTCAGATCTCTACAGCACTCTTAAAAATGGTGCCACGCTGTACATCATACCGAAGGCGTATTTCACCTTCCCTATGAAGCTGATGGAATTCATGAATACATACAGGATCAACACGATATACTGGGTGCCATCGGCACTGCAGATCGTTGCAAATTACAAGCTGTTCCAGTACGCCCAGCTTCCCGAGCTGAAGAAGGTGCTGTTTGCCGGAGAGGTGATGCCGACAAAGCCGCTGAATTACTGGATACAGAATCTTCCGGATGCCATGTATGCAAATCTGTTCGGCCCAACAGAGACGACCGACATATGTACGTATTACGTGGTGGACAGAGTATTTGCCGATGACGAGCCGCTGCCGATGGGACATGCGTGCAACAACTGTGATGTGTTTGTTCTTGATGAGAACGGTAGGGAGGTGTCACCGGAGATCAATCCTGAGACGGGCTTCAGCCATGAGGGTGAGCTCTATGCCAGGGGTTCATTTGTGGCACTGGGCTACTTCGGAAATGCGGAGAAGACGAGAGAGGCATTTGTCCAGAATCCGCTGAATCCGTACTATCCAGAGCTGGTCTACAAGACCGGTGATCTGGTGAAATACAACAGATACGGCGAGCTGGTCTATGTGTGCCGTAAGGACTATCAGATAAAACACATGGGTTACCGCATAGAGCTCGGCGAGATCGAGGCGGCAGCGGGAGCCATAGACGGTATCAGAAGCTATGCATGCATATATGATGATGCGGCTGACAAGATCGTGTTCATCTACGAGGGCAGGAAGAAGGACGAGACGGAGCTGCTTAAGGCGTTCCAGGAGAGGGTCCCACATTACATGGAGCCGAACCGTTTTGTCAGGGTGACAAGCATGCCCCACAATGCAAATGGCAAGATAGACAGGAAGAGGCTGAAGGCGGAATACGCGCAGGGAAAATAGCGAATATCTACATAAGCGTGATATACCACATTCGGAACGCTCTCGCTCATTTCGGTCTGCAGCGGCACTAGCACTTGCAAGCGCGTTGAGTGCCGGCGACCTCAAATGTCCTTCATGTGGTATTATCAAGCTTATATAGATATAATTCACTTTATGTGCTGCGCTGGTATTGCCGTGAAAATTATAATATGTAGAAAATTTTTATTATAAGGAGATATGGGATTATGGAAGAATTATTAAAGATTTTGAATGAGGTAAAACCTGGAGTTGATTATGAGAACGAGACAGATCTTATAGGACATGGCGTGCTGGATTCCATCACGATGGTTACGCTGGTGCTTCAGCTCAGCGATGAGTTTGACGTAGACATTTCTCCTGTTGATATCACACCGGAAAACTTCAAGACAGTCCAGACCATATACGATATGATCCAGAGACTTGAAGACGAGTAAGAGCAGATATAGATATTGGAAGATGGCGGGGACTGATTGCCGTCAAAAAATACTGGAGGAGTGAGAAATATGTCATATACGTCGATATCGTATCTGGTATTTATATTGCTCGGAGCGTTTATAGTGTACAATATAGTGCCGCTGAAGCACAGATGGAAGGTGCTGCTGGCATTCAGCTATCTGTTTTATTTTATCAATTCAGGCAGATATATCATATTTATCCTGTTCGGGTCGCTGACCATATATGTGGGCGGCCTGCTGATAAACAAGATAGATGATGGCTGCAGCATGGCAAGGAAAGCTCTGCCAAAGGAAAACAAAAAAGAGTACAAGGCACTTATCGGATGGCAGAAAAAGTGCGTGTGCGTATGCGTGGTGCTTGTGAATGTAGGAATCCTGGTATTCCTGAAATATTCGGTATTCCTTGGACAGGTATTTACAGATGTGCTTGGACTCATACACATAAATGTAGAGAATCCGATGTATCAGAGGATGATGCCGCTTGGAATCTCGTTCTACACACTGTCTGCGGTGAGTTACATAGTGGACGTGTACAGAGGCAAATACAGGGCATCGGACAAGTTTGGCAAGGTTGCACTTTTCCTTGCATTTTTCCCGCACATTGTTGAGGGACCTATAGCCAGGTTCGATCTTGTTGGAGAGCAGATGTATGAGGGGCATAGGTTCAGTTATGAGAACATGACCATGGGACTCCAGCTTATACTGTGGGGCTTCTTCAAGAAGATAGTTATTGCAGATCGCGCAAATATGTATGTGAACCAGATATTTGACAATTACGCAAGCTACACAGGACTTCCGGTAGTAGTGGGAATGCTGCTCTACACATTACAGCTCTATGCGGAATTCTCAGGCTGTATGGATATAGTAAGGGGAAGTGCCCAGATGTTCGGAATAGGACTCTCAGAGAACTTCAATCAGCCGTTTATGTCAAAGACGGTCAGTGAGTTCTGGAGAAGGTGGCATATGACTCTCGGTGCATGGTTCAAGGACTATGTGTTCTATTCAGTTTCACTGTCCAAGCCATTTGTGAAGCTGAGTAAGAAGACCAGGGAACATATGAATACTTTCTTCGCGACATTTGTTCCTATGTCTATAGCGATGTTCATAGTGTGGTTTGGAACGGGTATTTGGCACGGCGCAAGCTGGAAGTACGTCATGTATGGTCTTTATTACTGGGCGATCATGATAATCGGACTTCTTACGGAGCCTCTTTTCAAGAAGCTGTATGGAAAAATGCATGTTGACCGTCAGGGAAAGGTATACAGACTACTCCAGGTTGTCAGAACCTTCATTTTTGTGAATGTTGGAATGCTCATGTTCAGGGCTGATGATCTGACAGCATTTGGACACATGTTTGTGTCCATGTTCAGGGGATTTACATTTGCGGATCTGACAAATGGAACTTTGCTTGGAATGAAGCTTGACATGGCAGATTTTGCAGTGCTGGCAGTGGGCGCGCTCATTCTGTTCCTAGTTGGACTTTACAAGGAGAAGGGACATCAGATAAGAGCAGAGCTTGCCACGAAGAATATAGTCCTCAGATGGGCAGTTTACTATGTGCTGCTGTTTGGAGTGATCATACTCGGAGCATATGGCAAGGGCTATGAGGTGGCTGGATTTATATATGCACAGTTTTAGAGGTGATTTATCTATGAAGAAAAGTGGACGTAATATAATAAAATCCATAGCATTTGCCCTGGTGGCCGTGATGATCATGGGAGTGCTGGGAGTTGCGTTTACTCCGAAGCGGAGCGATCCGGGAAGCGGAATAACCAACTCGAATGCAAGGGGCTTTTATGGAGAACCGAAGAATTCGATAGACGTACTGGTGCTTGGAGACAGCAATGCCTACAGCGCATGTTCTCCGATGTATATATGGAACAAATATGGAATTCCAACATATGTGGCGGCTGAGGGGTTCCAGAATGTGACCGGGGCATCCAATCTTCTGGATGAAGTGCTCACATGTCAGAAGCCAAAGCTGGTGGTGTTCGATGTGAATATGCTCTGGACAGGCAAGACGACATTGAAAAAGGTGGAGAACAATCTGAAGAATATGGCGTATAAGTATCTGCCTCTTGCACAGTACCACAACAGGTGGAAGAGCATGAGTGTTTCAGACATGTTCGGTGCCAAGGATTATACCTACAGATCATCCTCCAGAGGACAGTATCTCAGCATGGAGGTCAAGCCGTTTTCAGGCCAGAGCAAGATGGTGGAAACCAAGGCTGTTGAGGACATACCGGAGGTATCAAAGATACTGCTCGATAAGCTTATAGACAAGTGTGAGAAGAATGGAATCAAGATCATGTTCATGGAGACTCCGACGGCGAAGTCATGGAATTATGCAAGACACAATGCAATGGTTAAGTATGCTAAGGCCAAGAATATTGATTTTGTCGATATGAATACGCTCAAGGGTGATTATGCAATCGACTGGAGCACCGACACGAGGGATGGTGGAAGACATCTCAACTGCAAGGGTGCAGAGAAGGTAAGCGCCTATCTTGGAAAATATATTTCAGAGAATTATTCTTTTAAGGATAAGAGACATTCAGAAAAGTATGCGGACTGGAATAATGACTATCTGGATTATGTGAAGTATATGTCCGGAGAGACTGTTTCCCTTGAGGCAAAGCAGTCGGAGGGGGCAGAGTCGAACAACTAGCACGATGACGAGCGGACCTGATAGACGGGGGATAACAAGTTGTTTTTATCTTTTATAGTTTGGGCAGGCTGATTGTATACAAAAATATCCTGTGTTTGCTTGAAAAAGGCGAAAAGATACAAAATTTTTAGGCTTTGTATCTTTTCGTTTTTTTTTCTTTAAAGAGGATAAATTTGTCCGGTGGGGACAGGTACCTCCGTCACCGTAGTTGGCAAAAAAATAAAAAAGGATAAAAAAAGGATATAAGTTTGAAGTATACTGTGTTCAGAATCTTAGATATCGACGATTTACATAGAGCGGCACTGTGCTGTGAGGTATACAGAATGCAAAGCTGCCACGGGGAGACCAGCTATGAAAAGTCAAGACTAAACTAGCAAGAAATTTCTTTTTCGTATCGATGGTAAAAAAGGGTAACTTTAATAAAGCTCCCTAAGGGTGCATTTTCAAAATCTATCGATATGGTGTTTGTATACAGACCTCTTAATCGAGGTTAAATTCTACATTGTCGGTCATCATTTTCCAGATGATCCTGACGAGCTTACCGGCACAGTGCCCAAGGGCATTGTAGTGAGACCGGCCTTCAGCCATCTTCTTGTCATAATAAGTTTTAAAGGTGGCATTGTTTTTTACTACATTATGAGCTGCATTTATTAGTGCATAACGAAGGACTCTAGATCCACGCTTAGACATCTTGGTACGTCTGGCTTGAAAGTTTCCAGACTGATATACAGAAGGATCCAAGCCTGCAAATGCAAGCAGCTTATTCGGGTTGGAGAAACGGTGAACATGATCAATCTCACCAAGGATCATTCCTCCGTTGATATAACCGATACCTGGAATGGTCATGATAACAGAATCATTGAATTTCATGATATCTGTCATCTCAGCTTCAACCTGTTCTAACTGGCTATCCAGTAACTCGATTTGTGAAATGGTGTGAGTTATCTGAATAGATAGAGCACTGTCGCTGGCACCGACAGACTTCTGTGCTAGAACTCTTAATTCTTTTGCCTGCTCTTTCGTAAAGTGTCCGTGCGAGTTCGCTTTAAGCAGATTTGCAAGATGAGTCATGTGCATGGAAGCAATAGCTTTCGGTGTTGGAGCCTCTTTTAATAAGGCGTAGACAGATTTCTGGTGCAGACCAGATTTGAAAAAATACTGTAATTCAGGAAACACTTGGTCAATGTAAGAAGTCAGCTGTATTTTTAATCGTGTACGCTGCTTAATGGTTTTCTGGCGAAAACGTCCAAGCTGTTTTAAATCCATCAGATCAAGGTCATAGAATGTGACAAATCTGAGGGATTCCTGAAGCATCAAAGTTTTAGCAATGATGTATGTGTCGACTTTGTCCGTCTTGGTTTTGCGAATGTTATTCTTTCGCATTGTGGACGTCTTAATGGGGTTAAGCACACACACTTTGTAGAAACTGGCAACAAGGTATCGTACTAGGTTGTCGCCATAGTGCGCCGTTGATTCAAGACCGATGATGATGTTGTCCTTGTCATCACAGATGGATGCAAGGTTAGATTCCAACAGACTGAATCCATCACCGTCATTTGTAAATTTGAACGGCTCCATGAGTATTTCGCCATCTGAACTAATAGCAGATGCGAAGTGGTTGAGTTTGGCAATGTCAATGCCTACATAAATCATGAGGTTGTACCTCCCTTTCATAAAGTCTGATACCATGATATCCACCAACGATTATCCATGTAGACTTGATTGAAATAAGTACTTCCGAGCGAGAGCTCTTTGCAACATCCAGCAGATAAACAATTCAGATAAAGGTAGCGGCAATACACTCCTGTCGAGTAGTCAAAGCTACAGGGTAATAATCAAAAGTCCATGATATCTGAATGTATTAGACCACGATACAAAAAATATGAAAAGAAGGGAGAATGTGTGGTAATTCCCTGTTGGAATTATCATACAAGGATATAATATGTTAAAAGAAATGTGGACATTGCTGCTTGAGAAGAAAGGATTTTTCCTGGATCTTCTTGTGGAGCATATAGAGATATCATTGTTGGCAATAGTAATAGCTATAGTAATTGGCGGGGGTGCTGGAATACTGATAAGTGAATATCAGAAGGCGTCAAAACCGACTCTCGGAGTGATAAACTTCCTGTATACGATTCCATCGATCTCCATGCTGGGATTTCTCATACCGTTTTCAGGTGTGGGAAATGCGACGGCGGTCATTGCGCTGACCATATATGCATTGCTGCCGATGGTCAGAAATACCAACACAGGTCTGACAAATGTAGATGAGAACATTCTCGAGGCGGCGAAGGGCATGGGAAGCACAAGAACGCAGATATTATTCAAAGTCAAGCTTCCACTCGCGATGCCGGTCATAATCTCCGGAATCAGAAACATGGTGACAATGATGATAGCGCTTGCCGGTATAGCATCATTCATCGGTGCCGGTGGACTTGGCGTGGCGATATACAGAGGAATCACGACAAATAACACAGCCATGACGATGGTAGAAAGTTTGCTCATCGCGCTGCTTGCTCTGGCATTTGACTTTGTCCTGGGATTTGTGGAGAGGCGTCTTTCAAAGAGGAGTGTTAAGGCAAAGAAGACAAACAGGATAATGGCAGCAGTATGCGTGGCGCTTGCTCTGATATTTGTTCTGATTCAGGTGGTGCCAAAGGATAAAAAGGAAACCATACGTATCGCCACAAAGCCGATGACGGAGCAGTATATACTCGGCGAGATGCTTGATATTCTGATCGAACAGGATACGGATCTTGATGTGGAGATAACCTAGGGCGTGGGTGGCGGAACTTCAAATATCCAGCCCGCCATGGAGAGCGGTGAATTTGACATTTACCCTGAGTACACGGGCACTGCATGGAATATGGTGCTGAAAAAGGATGGACTGTACACTGAGGATATGTTCACGGAGCTTGAGAGTGAGTACGAAGATTCACTTGGAATGAGCTGGGTGGGCATGTACGGATTCAACAACACCTATGGTCCGGTGGTGCGCAAGGAGATTGCTGACAAATATAACATCAAGACGTATTCGGATCTGAGAGCGGTATCGGACAAGCTTATCTTCGGCGCTGAATATGATTTCTTCGAGCGTGAGGATGGATATGATGCACTCTGCGGCGAATATGGATTCAATTTTAAGAAGACGATGGACATGGACATTGGCCTCAAATATCAGGCAATTAATCAGGGCAAGATTGACGTTATGAATATATTTACAACAGATGGACAGCTTGCGGCATCGGATGTGACGGTGCTGGCGGATGATAAGAATTTCTACCCGTCATACATGTGCGGAAATGTTGTCAGAAACGAGGTCGTTGAAAGCCATCCGGAGATAAAGGATGTGCTGGATGAACTGGCAGGAACAATAACCGACAGCGACATGGCACAGATGAATTATGATATTGAGACTGAAGGCAGAGAGCCTAGAGATGTTGCGGAGGAGTTTTTGTCCGGCAAGGGACTTTTAAAATAGGTTGGAGGTACCAATAATGAATACTGCTATTGAATTTAGAAATGTAAAAAAGTCGTATGGAGATAAGACGGTCATAGAAAATCTCAACCTCACAGTTGAGCAGGGAGAATTCGTAACCATAGTGGGTTCGTCAGGCTGTGGCAAGACGACAGCGCTTAAGATGATAAATGGTCTTATCGACGCCACAGACGGAGATATATTGATTGGCGGCGAGAATATCAGGGACAAAGATCTTATTGAGCTCCGCAGAAGTATTGGTTATTCTATACAGGGAAGCGTGCTTTTTCCCCACATGACAGTGGAGGAGAACATATCCTATGTACCGAATCTTCTAAATAAAAAGAACAGGGCAAAGACGAGGGCAGCCGTATCAAAATGGATGAAGATAGTGGGGCTTGATGAGGAGATAAAGAGCAGATATCCGGGCGAACTGTCCGGCGGACAGCAGCAGAGAGTCGGAATCGCCAGAGCACTTGCGGCATCGCCGGAGATATTGCTGATGGATGAGCCATTTGGCGCAGTTGACGAGATAACGAGAGCTCAGCTTCAGCAGGAGATCAAGAGAATACATGAGGAGACGAAGATAACTATCATGTTCGTGACGCATGATATATCGGAGGCGCTCCTGCTTGGAACAAAGGTGCTTGTTATGAATAAAGGCAATGTTGAACAGTATGATACGCCGGAAGAGATACTGAAAAATCCCGCAACAGACTTTGTGGCACAGCTTGTCTACAGGCAGAGACACCAGTGCAATCTGCCGGATGGTCAGATCAGGGATTGTCAGTACAGTTTTGTTGCGGGTCTTGATTAGTGACCCCTTTGGGGGAATTTGTGGAATTATGCGTAAAATTGGCATGAAAAGTACCGGAGCGCTCCGTCCCCATGGTAATTAAGTGATAGTTGATTGGAGGATTCAGATGAACCAGAGTGAGAGAAGAATATATTTGATAAAGAGGTTGCTTAAGGAACGCAGCGATTGCGCAGGCGTGTAGATCCCATTTGGCAGTGAGGATCAGCGGAGACTTCTCCGTTCTCTTATGAATATCAGGATGCCGGGAGCTATTGATGCGGATTTTCTGAAGATACAGGACGAATATCTGACGCAGGTGAATTTCGAGAAAGGCATAGTGAAACTGGAGGATATTCAGGAGATTCAAGATGGCACATATGTGTGGCGAGGAGATATAACAAGGCTTGCAGTCTCAGCCATAGTAAATGCTGCAAACAGCGGCATGACCGGATGCTACATGCCGTGTCACAACTGCATAGACAATGCGATACCATTCTCAATCACACAGAGTTATATGCAGTCAAGAACGGCACATGGCTGATGCACTTACGGTATAGGTGGAGTTTTGTTGAGCGTTCAGCCCCGCCACATGAACAGTTGAGATACTATCGGAATTTCAGAGGACTGTTAGGAAAAGAACTGGCTGTTCTGATAGATGTCAACCACGCAACGATTGTAAACTATGAAAATCTGAAATCCCCATTTGATTATAAAAACGCAATCAAGATAGCCGAGGTGCTTCAGATTGAAAAGGAATTACTTTTCGATGACTTCAACAAATTTATTGATTATCCATATCATCAGAAGCTGAAAGAGGTACGGACAGAGCTGCATATGACACAGGTTGAATTTGCCGCATTTTCTGGCATCAATCGTTCTACCCTCTCGGCTTGGGAACAAGGAACTTGGATACCGACCAGAGAGAATTACATATTATTAGCAGAGGCATTTAGAAAGGCTTCAGAAATAAAGGAGGATTGAGCCTTGACACATAGAGAAAAAAGATTATATCTGATTAAAGAATTATTGTCAGAAATGCCGCAATATAGGGATATGGACATCCCAGACAATGCAGAGGAACAGAAACGGCTTCTTAGAAGTCTTATGAATATCCGCTCCCCTCGTCCGATTGGGACTGAATTTCTCAAGGTGCAGGACGAGTATCTAAACGAGGAAGTCAAGGAAAAAGGCGTTACTGATTGTGATACTTTACCCGTATCCCCCATCAATAACCGCCTTGCCCTTTGGCGTGGTGATATTACCACATTAAAGATAGATGCGATTGTAAACGCCGCTAACAGTGCTTTAAGGGGATGTTTCGTACCTTGCCACTCTTGCGTGGACAACATCATTCACAGCGTCAGCGGTATTCAGTTGCGTTTGGTTTGCGATGAGCTGATGACAGAGCAGGGATATGACGAACCGAAAGGGAAAGCGAAAATTACGCCTGCTTTCAATCTTACATGCAGCTATGTACTTCACACAGTCGGACCGATTGTATCGGGCATTTTAACAAAAAAACATTGTGAACAGCTTGCTGATTGCTATAAATCTTGTTTGGAATTGGCATCTGATAAAGGTTTAAAAAGTATTGCCTTTTGCTGTATCTCCACAGGCGAATTTCATTTTCCGCAGAAAAAGGCTGCGGAAATTGTGGTACAGACAGTTATTGATTTTTTGCAGACAGACAAAAGGCTTGAAAAGGTGGTATTCAATGTTTTCAAACAGGAAGATTACGACATCTACAAAAGACTGCTCGGATAAAGTGAAGCGTTTAAGAGAGCTTTTGCAGAAAGCAGATGCGGTTATCATCGGAGCAGGAGCAGGATTATCCACTTCGGCAGGCTTCACATATACAGGACAAAGATTTGAAGATAACTTCTCGGACTTTATCAGAAAATATGGTTTCAGAGATATGTATTCTGGAGGTTTTTATCCCTTTGAGAGCCTTTAAGAATATTGGGCATATTGGTCAAGATACCATGAGGGCGATGTGGTGTATATTGGTGCGGACAAATATGAGATTTCCGACTTTAACGAGAACGCTGTATCCCTGCGGAATGTAGAATTTCCCCTGTTCGGCAAGGAATACAGCCGTGCCGACTTTGAAGAAAAGCTCCGTGAAAATCCTGCTAACGACCATCTGAAAACGGTCATCACCGAGAAGCAGGAAACAGAAACACTTACCGAGGAAAAGCCAGACAGCATCACTTTTTCCATTGGCTTCTCCGAGCATCCCGCCTTTTATGACAGACAGCTTAATGACCGCTTTACGGATTTGAGCTTTGCCCTTGGGAATGGGCTGCTTGGCGTTCTGGACGAAAAGCAGCACCGTGAAAGACTGGATAAGAGCAAAGGCGTAGGATGGTATAAAAAGACCGATTTTGAAATCTCCGCTGTTATCGGCGGCGAGGACTTCCACTACGAGGGACGGTTTGACATCGGGGACGGCGAGGGCGACTTGATTGCCCATATCAAAAATTTTTACGACTACTTCCTCTCCCCGAACTGCCCGTTTATCCCAGAGTGGAAACGGCAGGGCGAGGATTACTACCGAGAAAAGATAGAAAGCCTGCGTTTCGGGCGTGATGTGTTCCTCCCTTTTCTGGAGCAGCACACCGAGCTGACCCCAGAGGACGAGAAGCTCCTAACCGAGATAATGGCTACCGAAGCCGACTGGAACAGGAAAGCCAAGGACAAAGAGCAGGCTCCCAAGCCAAGTTAAAGAAGCTCAACGACACGAAAAGAAAGGATATGATGATAAATTTTGAGCAGTTAGGCGTTGACAGGCTCTTTATAGATGAGAGCCATTTCTACAAAAATCTGTACCTCTACACCAAGATGCGGAATGTGGGCGGCATCGCCCAGACCGAAGCCCAGAAAAGCTCCGACCTGTTTATGAAGTGTCGCTATCTGGACGAAATTACAGGCAACCGTGGCACGAGGTGGCTCTTTCCTTTGCGGAGGTGAAAATGCTTGCCACGGGCGATGAGTGTTTCAAGGAGAAAATGGACTTGGATATGCAGGTGGCGAAGCTGAAAGTTTTGAAGCAGAGCTATCTTTCCGAGCATTACGACCTTGAGGACAGGATACTGAAATACTTTCCGCAGACCATCAAGGAATATGAGGAACGCATCGTCAGCTATGAAAGTGACGCCGCCCTTGCTGAACAGCACAAGCCGCAGGGCGAGGATAGGTTCTGCCCCATGACCTTAAAGGGCATGACCTATACCGAAAAAGCGGACGCAGGCGAGATGCTCCTTGCCGTCTGCAAGGAAAATCCGCTGTCAAATCCCGTGGAAATCGGCAACTACCGAGGTTTCAAGATGGAGGTTTATTAAGACAGCTTCAACATGCATTACTGCCTTAACCTCTGCGGAAAGACAAAGCACAAGGTTGATTTAGGCTCTGATGCTCTGGGAAATCTGACCCGTATTGAAAACGAGATTGGAAAAATCCCTGCCAGACTGGAAGCCGCCAAGACCCGAAAGGCGGAAACCTTGGAGCAGCTTGCCAACGCAAAGACCGAGGTATTAAAGCCCTTTGCCTTTGAAGATGAGCTGAAAGAAAAAAACGACAGGCTGAACGCCCTCAATATTGAGCTGAATCTGGACGAGAAAGACACCCCTGTTATGGATACCGAGCCAGGGCAGACCGAAGAACAGTCCGAAAGGAAATGTGTTGGTTGGGAGCGTTAAATCCCATTTGCACATTTGTATTGCTGAAATCTGGGCAGTATAATAGGTGTAGATTAGAAAATGTCGGAGGTGATAACGGTGTCTGATGCGTTCAGATTTGAAACTTTTGTAGATGTTCACGGCAATATCTTCAACGAATATCTAAGCTCTGTCGTTGCCAGACTGTCGAAAGAGGACGAGGAATACAAAACCCTGCAAGCCGAGATTGCAGACTTATATGAGAAATATCCGAAGCTCCTTGGCATATTTGACAGCGAAGCGGAAAGCGGGCTGACCGAAAAGGAATGTGCGGCACTCATTAAGGTGTTGGAGCTGAAAAACAAGCTCAAAGATATGGAGATGCAGTCAGTCTACTTCCGTGGCTGCTATGACAGCGTAGGTTATCTCAAAAAAGCAGGGATTTTATGATGGACTGACCGAAAGAAAGGGCGGCGTTAGCGTGAAGCTGATGCCGTCTTTTACATAGGCTAATTGAAAAATACAAAAAAATATGCTATAATTGGTAAAAAACAAAAAACTCCAAAATACGACACACTGAAAAGGTGAATAAGAAAACTATTATAAGTAACAAAGGAGAAGTTAATTATGGAAGTCAAGTATCAAGTGTTTGTAAGTTCAACATATGAGGACCTTAAAGAGGAACGCTCCATTGTTATGGAAACAATATTGAAGCTTGAACAAATACCCATTGGCATGGAGATGTTTAATGCTGGTGATGAAGAACAATGGGAGCTGATAAAAAGAACTATTGATAATTCTGACTATTATCTTGTGATTATTGGTAGTAGATATGGTTCGACTGCAAGTGACGGCTTGAGTTATACTGAAAAAGAGTATAGATATGCCGTTGAAACAGGGAAACCTGTATTAACTTTTATAAAAAAGGATGATGGTATACAAAGTAGTGAGGGATTGGAAAAGCAGTATCATCTTCAACAGTTTAGGGAACATGCTAAAGGGAAAATAGCATCCTTTTGGTCAAACAAAGATGAACTGGGGAGACTTGTTGCTGCTTCTATTCATAGTATTATTTCAAGAAAGCCAGGAACTGGTTGGATTAGAGCGGATGAATATGAAATACAAAAAAGAGAACTTTTTGATTTAATTCATAAATATGATGAATTAAATCGTTTGCGACAGGATGAAGCCGCAATGAATGATGCTGATGAAGCTCGATGGGCTTCAGATGAAGATATTAAAAAAGGACTATCAATAGGTAAAATTTGTTCAGCTGATAAAGAGTATCCTGTTGCGGGTATTCCTCTTATTGTAGACGGTACAAAAGATGAAATTTATGTTGATGATAGCGAATCTCATTCACTGATTATTGGTTCTACTGGTAGCGGAAAAACGCGGAGAATAATTTTGCCGTTGATTAATATATTATCCAAGCGTGGAGAATCAATGGTTATTACTGACCCCAAAGGTGAACTATATACACATACGAAATGTGCATTAGTAGAAGCGGGCTATAAGATTATTACAATTAACCTTAGAGACCCTAAAAGGGGAAATGCATGGAATCCCCTTAAGTTACCATATGATTTTTTCATGGATGGTGACGTTGACAGAGCCTTGGAAATGCTTTATGACCTTGCTCATAATATTTTTCAAGAAAATAAGGGTGGTAATCAAGACCCGTTTTGGACAAACTCTGCGGCAGATTATTTTTGCGGCTTAGCTTTAGCAATGTTTTCTGATGCCAAAAAGGAAGAAATTAATCTCAATACTGTTTTGAGTATGGATGCCAGCGGAGAAGAAAAATTTGGTATCAACAACTATATTAAGGAATATATCAATTTAAGAAAATCAAGCGATTTAAGTTATATAAATGCCTCTGGGACAGTTTTTGCCCCAAATGATACAAAGGGGTCTATTTTGTCTGTATTCAGACAATGTATCAAAGTTTATGCATCTAAAATAGAATTATCCAAAATGCTGGCAACAAGTGATTTTGATATGGCATCTATCGGAGAAGAAAAACATGCTGTATTTATAATCATGCAAGATGAAAAGAGAACTTATCACCCATTGGTTAGTACATTTATTAAGCAGTGTTATGATACTCTTTTAATTGATGCTCATTCCAAAACAGGCAAACTAAATAGTCGAGTTAATTTTGTGCTTGATGAGTTTGCAAACATTACACCAATAAGTGATATGTCAAGCATGATAACGGCTGCCAGAAGCAGAAATATCCGCTTTTATTTAGTGATTCAAGGAATTAACCAACTTACTTCTCAATATGGGGTTGCGGATGCGGATGTTATAAAAGGAAATTGCGGAAATTGGATTTACTTAGTTAGCAAAGAACTACCGATTTTGAGAGAGATTAGTGAACTTTGTGGAACTGAGAAAATTTATAAATCATCTGGACAAATAGGGATTGAGAAACCGTTGATTAGTGTTTCACGTTTATTGAAAATGCCTCTTGGACAGGTTTTGATTTTAAGGGATAGAGAAAGTCCATTCCTATCTCATCTTCCAGATATAAGTTCATACAAGAATTGGCAAAAGCCCATGTCTTATATAAAAGACGAACCCGTTTTAGAACGTGATGACTTACAGATTTTTGATTTGAGAGAATTTGTAAAAAGTGTTAAAAAAGAAGAACTTCTTAAAAAA
Source organism: Coprococcus sp. TF11-13 (assembly GCF_003481085.1). Classification (NCBI taxonomy): domain Bacteria; kingdom Bacillati; phylum Bacillota; class Clostridia; order Lachnospirales; family Lachnospiraceae; genus Coprococcus; species Coprococcus sp. TF11-13. The sequence continues at coordinate 96,550 of NZ_QUKK01000003.1, forward strand.
ATGAAGGAGGATTCGTCAACTGATGAAAAAAAGATTCCTCCAATAGATATTGAAGACTTATTTAACTAAATCAATTGGAAGTATCTTTTCAGAAGCTAAAGTCTTATATTAGCTACAAAAAATCAATTTCCATTACATAGCCGAGAGGTTTTCTTAACGGAAAGCCCCTCGGCTAAATTCATTTCTGGAGGTGATTATATTTGAATGGCAAGTAACGGCTATGTGCAGTTTGACCCCGCCGTGATTGAACAGGCACGGCAAATCGACCTGCTCTCCTACCTGCAGCGGTACGAGCCGAGCAACCTAAAGCGTGTGGCAGGCAATGTCTACTGCACAAGGGAACACGACAGCTTGAAGATTTCCAACGGCAAATGGTACTGGTGGTCAAGGGGCATCGGCGGCTATTCCGCCCTTGATTATCTGATGAAAGTGCGGGAGCTTGGCTTTGTGGAAGCCGTGCAGACCCTCACGGGGGACATGGGCGACTGGAAGCCGCCGCCCCCTGCCGTGAAAAAGGACGAGCCGAAAGTGCTGCTCCTGCCAGAGAAAAATGCAGACTGCGATAAGGTGACAGAGTACCTTTTCGGGCGTGGCGTTGATTACCAGCTCATACAGGACTGCATCGCAGAGGGCATTATCTTTGAGAGCAGACCGTACCATAACGCCGTCTTTGTGGGTAAGGACGAAAGCGGAAAGCCAAAGTATGCGGCTCTCAGGAGTACGCTCGGCAGCTCTTTCAGACAGGACGCATCGGGCAGCGACAAGCGGTATTCGTTCCGACTTCTGGCAAGAGAGCCTACGGATAAGGTGCATTTATTTGAAGCCGCCATTGATTTACTGTCCTACGCCACCTACCTCAAATGTGAGGGAAAGGACTATAAGGCGGCAAACCTGCTCTCTTTGTCGGGCGTGTATCAACCCCAAAAGGAACTCTCTGAGAGCAAAATCCCCATTGCCCTGTCCACCTACCTGCAAAAAAATCTGCAAATCATGATTATTCCGGGGCTCTCTGAGCCACCTGTCCGGACTTTGGGAGCCACCATTCCGGAGAATGAGAGCCACATATTCCGGTAATTCAGAGCCACATTTAAACGCTCTATTACATATATTTCCTTTATACTGTAGGTACACACCACCAGTGTGAATACAGGTAAAGGAGGTCACAATTATGACTAAGTATTGTGAAATCCTACGCTTGCAGAGCTTAGGATTCAGCGAACGGAACATCACACAAAGCTGCGGTGTATCCAGGAACACAGTCGCCAAGGTTTTGAAAAAGGCAGCGGAAATAAGTATTTGGCCGCTGGATTTTGACATGACCGACAGCGCGCTTGAGGAGCTTATGTTCCCAAAGGATAAGTCAGCAACAAATAAACGCATGCCTGACTTTGACTACATCCGCAAAGAACTTCTGCGAAATGGAGTCAACAAAAAGCTTCTCTGGGTAGAATACTGTGAGGAGTGCCGCATGAGCAGCGAAGAACCGCTCATGTATTCCCAGTTCTGCTACTACATCCAAAAGGATGAAGAGAAACGCAGGGCTACCATGCATATCCCGAGAAAGCCTGGTGAACAGATTGAAGTGGACTGGGCAGGCGATCCTGCTCACATCATTGATCCGGACACCGGAGAGGTTACGGAGGCATGGATTTTTATAGGGGTACTGACTTACAGCCAGTATGCTTTTGTAAAAGCATACATGAATGAGAAAACAAACAACTGGATTAAAGCTCATGTCCAGATGTTCGATTTCTTTGGCGGTGTAACACCGATGCTCGTCTCAGATAACTGCACAACTGCAGTGAATCATGAAAAGAGCGACTGGTATACCACGTCATTAAACACAACTTACCATGAGATGGCAGAACACTATAATCTTGCCATCATTCCGGCTAGAGTCCAGAAACCCAAGGATAAACCAAATGTAGAAGGATCTGTAGGAAAGATATCTACATGGATAACTGCAGCCCTTCGTAATGAACAGTTTTTCTCGCTTGCAGAATTAAATGATTCTATCCGGGAAAAACTGAATGTCTACAATGCTCGTAAATTCCAGAAAAAGGAATGCAGCAGGCTCAGTTTATTTCTTGGGGAAGAAATGCCGTTACTGGCTCCGTTGCCTGCTACACCCTTTGAACTGGCTGAGTGGAAACAAGCCACTGTCCAGTTAAACTATCACATCGCAGTAGACAAGATGTACTACTCCGTGCCTTATCAGTATATCAAAAATAAGGTCGATGTGCGTATAACAGATACAACGGTTAAAATATTTTATAATCACAATCGGATTGCCTCTCATAGGAGACTTCACGGAAGGAGCGGCCAGTATTCCACTGTTGTTTTTTGCAAGCCTTTTTTGCATAAAATTGCAAAAGGTTTTGTAGGTTGTTGCACCTACATTTTGTAGGTAATTGCAAGACCTCGGCCGGCAGCTATTCTGCCAGCCCCAAGCCATTGCAGATCATATTTAGTTGTTATAACACGAGATACGGAAACGGAAGTTCCGAGTTTTCGTCATCATGTGCATGTTTCCTGAAATATTGGAACTCTTCATCCAGTTTTTTATAATGGATAAAATCATTCAGATATTTCAAATCTTCTTCTGCGCACCGGTAATCTTCTATGAGATCAAGAAGATAATCATTCATCTCTTCATAGCGTTCCTGAAGATTTTGATATTTTTTCTGCTCTTTGATAACTTTTTTTAGCCATTGTTACCTGTCTCCTGACTGCTGATTCTTGAAAGAGTTGCATTGATACTTGATTCGCGTAATCGGTTATTGATTCCTGGAAACAGAATCAGTTCCACATGATGCGTGAGACTGCCAATCAGTGCTGTTGTCATCCGCTGGTCATAAAGGACGTTCACCCACTGTGAGAATTCAAGATTCGTGTTTAGAATTACCGATTTCTGCTCGTGTATCTCCGAAAGATAATCAAACAGAAGCTGTGAACCGGTGCGGTCATACGGAACATATCTGAATTCATCCAGAATCAGTATCCGGGCACTGTTAAGCTTCTTTTTCAGTGCAGTAAGCTTTCCGCTGTTCTGATTCTCGGAAAAGAGATTGATCAGTCCGGCAGTGCGGTAGAATCTTACCGGAATTTCCTGATTACATGCAGACATTCCAATAAGAATAGAGAGCATTGTTTTATCGGTTCCTGTTCCTCCATACATGATGACATTTTTTCCTGCATGATAAAAATCTAGGTCTAACAGGCTTTGGAAGCTGACGTCTTCCGTGAAATTATCTCATCTGTCCTGAATTCCTCCACGCGGTATCTGCGTGGAAAACCGGCGGTATTGAGAAACTTACTTTTCCTTTTTGCTGTCCTGTATTCAATTTCATTTGTCAGAAGATTTAAAAGGCATTCCTGTGGTGTGTCTCCTTTCTGCTCGAAGGCCTGTTCTGCAAAGTTTGTGGACAGCTTGAGCTGTTTGCAGCATGTTGCAATGGATTTTTCTAAATCAGCCATTTGCGGCACCTCCCTTCTTAAGGGCGGCATCCAATATTTTCAGATCATTTCTGAACGGAATGACCTTCTGCTGTGGCAGTTCAGCTTTGTTTTCAAGAGGAGGAAGCAACGGTACATCTGCGTAGGTTCTCCTGTAAAGGCTCTGCAGACTGTCCGGATCTGTCGCATTCAGCCGGACTGCTTGAATCCTTTCTATGCGGAACTCCTGCGAGAGATTACGTATATCAGAGCGTTCCGTATGAAACGCAGATTCAGCAGGCGGCACAGGCTATAGCTGATGCGGACTGTGTGCTCATAGGTGCTGGTGCCGGGATGAGTGCTGCTGCTGGTGCTCAGTATGGCGGTGATTTCTTTGAGAAGAACTTTGGTGAGTTTCAGCGGAAATATGGGAATGGTCCATACATGCAGGATATGTACAGTGCAGGCTTTTATCCCTATCCTAATGAAGAAAGCTATTGGGGATATTGGTCAAAGCAGGCAGTGCTTGGTGGGATAAAGCTGGATGTCACACCACTTCACAGGAAGCTGCTCGATGGACTTTCCGGCAAAGATATATTTGTGTTGAGCACAAATGCGGACGGTCAGTTTGTGAAAGCAGGATTGCCACAGAAAAATATCTTCTGCATTCAGGGAGACTATTTCCATATACAGTGCGCGCATGCCTGCCATGACAGGACATACGATGCCACTGCTATGTTTCTGCAAATGGATCAGGCAAGAAGAGACTGCAAGATCCCAACGTATATGGTTCCGCGCTGTCCTGTCTGCGGAGGCTCGATGGACATGAACCTCCGCAAGGACGGTTATTTTGTTCAGGACAGTGCCTGGTATGAGGCAGAGCGGTGCTTCGGTGATTTTGTTTCCAGATCCCTGGACAGGAAGCTTGTGCTCCTTGAACTGGGGGTAGGTTTTAACACGCCAACCATAATCCGATTTCCTTTTGAGAAGCTGACACGAGAACACGATAACATAACCCTTGTCAGGTTAAATCTCGATCAGGCTGTGATTCCAGAAAGTCTTGGGAACAGAGCTATAGGGATAAATGCGGATATGGCGGAGAGTATAAGTGATATACTCAACGTTTCAGTATCGCATCCATATCCTGCTCAGGAGCGGTGATCGGGTTTAGCTTATAATTTTCCACCAGATATTTCACCACGGTCTCGGACATGAATGCTGGAAGTGTCGGTCCGATATACATGTTGCGCACGCCCAGCGACAGCAGGGTGAGAAGGATACAGACGGCCTTCTGCTCGTACCATGACAGCACAAGGGTGAGTGGGAGGTCGTTTATGCTGCAATGAAATGCATCAGCCAGAGCTAGGGCGACCTTGATGGCACTGTAGGAGTCATTGCACTGCCCCATGTCGAGTATTCTTGGAATCCCGTCAATTTCGCCGAGGTCGAGATCGTTGAAACGGTATTTGCCGCAGGCGAGGGTGAGGACAAGGGTGTCCATCGGAGTCTGCTTTACGAATTCGGTGTAATAGTTGCGTCCCGGATGTGCGCCGTCGCAGCCGCCAACGAGGAAAATGTGTTTGATATGACCAGCCTTGATTGCATCTATGATCTTGCCAGCCTGTGACAGAACAGCGCTGTGTCCAAATCCGGTCGTCAGCATGTGACCGCCGTTTATGCCGCTCATGCTCCTGTCGTGTTCATAGCCGCCAAGCTTCTGTGCGTGCTTAATCAGAGGGGTAAAATCTTTCTTCCCTGCTCTTGTACCTGAGATGTGAACCATGCCGTCATAACCCACGACTGATGTGGTGTAGATCCTGTCCTTGTAGCTCGGTCTTGGCGGCATGAGACAGTTGGTGGTAAAGAGCACCGGCGCGGGTATGTTCTCAAATTCCGTCTGCTGGCTCTGCCATGCGGTTCCGAAATTGCCCGCCAGATTATGGTATTTGTTAAGCTCCGGATAGCCGTGCGCAGGCAGCATCTCGCAGTGGGTATATACATTTACCCCTGTCTTTTCAGTCTGCTCAAGGAGCTGTGACAGGTCGTTCAGGTCGTGACCGGAGACCACGATAAATGGCCCTTTTTTGATGTCAACATTTACTCTCGTAGGCACAGGATTGCCAAATGATTCGGTGTTGGCTTTGTCCAGCAGCTCCATGCATTTGAAATTCACCTGTCCAAATTCCATGATGAGTTCTATCCATTCGGTGACGCTGTGCTCCCTGTTAACCTCGCATAGTCCCTTGTAGAACCACGTCAGAACCTCATTATCTGTGTAGCCGAGATTCATGGCGTGATGGGCGTATGCCGCCATACCCTTGAGTCCAAACAGCAGGGTGGAACGCAAGGACACTATATCCGTGTCACCATCCCATAGGTCGATCACCTGTATCTTTTCAGCCTCAGATCTGCTGATCTTGTTCTGCTCGTTTTTAACCCTTCCCATAAATTCTTTTATTGCATTGTCGTCAAAGTTTACATTTGTCAGGGTTGTGAAAAGACCGTCTATGATAAGTCTGTCGGCGACCGCGCTGTGTTTATTCTCATTTTTTGAGAGTTCTGCAAGTTTTATAAGCTCACACACAAGCTCGTCCTGTAGATTAGATGTGGATGGCTGCTTGCCGCACACTCCAGTATTGATACATGCGGATCCCCCCGCTGTCTGCTGACACTGAAAACAAAACATATTTGACATGTACTGTATACCTCCTGAAATTATGAATCTATCTGAAAAACTGGTGACTGCCTGGCAGTCTGTGGATTTTCTTCTAAATAGAGTATGGACAGTGAACAGGAGTTTTATACTCAAATTTGCTAAAGTTTATCTGTGAAATATAAAAAAGAATACAAAAAAATCGGTGCGACGGGATTCGAACCCACGACCTCTTCGTCCCGAACGAAGCGCTCTACCAAGCTGAGCCACGCACCGATAGTGTTTATCAACACTGCCATAATAGTATAAGAAGATTCTGAAAAAAATGCAAGGAGTTTTCTAAATAATTTGGCATTAAATTCACCAAGAGATTTTCATGGCAATTTATCTTCAGGGTATACGAGGATTACACTCATTACTTCTCGCTAAATGCAGCGTGGGGACGCAAAGTTGTGCAGAAACTTACCAGGATGTTATCATCGATGGTGGAAGCCATGATAGCACCGAGCAGGAAGATAGAGGATGTGCTTGAAAAGTATAATGTGTTATGCCCTGTTGAGGTGATTCCATCTGGGATCGACACGGATAAATTCTCCACAGCGATATTTGCAGACAGAGTTGAGAAGCTTTATATGAATGTGTGCGAGCTGCAAGCACTGGTGCTGAGAGCATGCTAGAAATTTAATTTGTATGAATTCTCTAGTGGCTGTTGGGATAACCAGGTAAAAGATACAAAATTATCTCCAAATAGATGAAAAATCTCTAAAAAAGAAAAAATTTTAAAAAATTATCCGTAGGACACAGAATAATGTGTTTTATGGATAATTTTTTATCTTTTAAGTGAAAACATTGTATATGAGATAAAATGTAGGTAATAAGCAAAGATGGCGAGATGACCGGATGCATGAGTTACTATCTAGATGACAAAAAACTAAAAAAATATGCTTTATTTAAAAATACAGTTGACAACACCATGATACTAGTGTACTATTTAGCTAGTACAGCGATACAGAAGAGCTAGACAACATACAAGGAGGAGGTGTGTGATGGAATTTAAGACGAATATCCCCATATATCTTCAGGTCATAGAGGATATAAAGCAGAAGATCATAGCGGGCACACTGCCTTTGGGATCTAAGCTTCCGTCATCAAGAGAACTTGCCATAGAATACCAGATAAATCCGAATACTGCAGCGAGGATTTACAGCGAGATGGAGTCTATGGGGTTGTCCTATACCAGACGTGGAATAGGAACATTTGTGACGGAGGATGACAGGGTCATAGACGACCTGAAAAAGGAGAGGATAGAAGAAATTATACAGAGCTTTGACGAACAGCTCACTGGTATGGGATTTTCACAGAATGAGATCCTAGAGTTGCTAAAAGAACACTTTGGGAAGTAAATAAAAAGGAAAAAAGGAAAGAAACAAGAAGGAATAAAAAAGAAGGGAAATGATACAATGTTAAAATGCGAACATCTTGTTAAGAAGTATATCACGACCACAGCCATATCTGACCTGTCACTGGAGATTGAGCCGGGACACATATATGCGCTGCTCGGTCCGAATGGAAGTGGAAAGTCAACACTTATGAAGATCATAGCCGGTCTGGTCAAGCCGGATTCAGGAACTATCACAATAGATGGAGTGCCTATGACATACAGATCCAAGAAAGACATAGCTTATATGCCAACGGAGGCATTCTTCTTCGGATATATGAACTGTAAAGACATAGGAAAGTATTACAAAGATTTCTTTGATGACTTTGACTATGACAAATACAAGGGACTGCTTGCTGAGATGGAGCTGAATCCCGATCAGAAGGCGAAGAGCATGTCTTCAGGAATGCTTGCAAAGCTCAAGATAGCGGTTACTCTGTCCAGAGACAGCAGGATCGTTATGCTTGATGAGCCACTGAACGGAATAGACATCATAGCGAGGGAGAAGATCATCAGCACGATTGTACGGAATATATCGGATGACACAGCCGTGCTCATGTCAAGCCACCTTGTGGATGAGCTTGAGAGGATCGTGGATCACGCATTCTTTATCAAGAATGGCACCTGTGTGCTTCAGGGAGATGCAGAGGAACTGCGAGTGAGCAGGGGCAAGTCGATAGTTGATATGTATAAGGAAATATATGCATAGGAGGAACCGCTATGAACGAAGTTCATAATAGGAATCGGTTCCGACGACCTGCCCCGCTCGTGTGAGCGAGAGGGGCGATACATATTGGATAGTTAAATTTGTTGATGAAGGAGAGATAGATATTATGTTAAAGATGATGAAATATGAATACAGACGTGGAATATTTCCACTTCTGGTGGTTATAACGGCTCTTGCGGCAGCAGAATTGCTGTTCGTGATTGGAATATTTGCAGAAAAAGATCTGCTAACTGGACTTGGTATCACCTTCCTTGTGCTGGGAGGCTGGGCTTCGTTTATGTTCGTCTTGATATATGGTGTGATAATATACAGTCAGGATCTGAAGAACAAGACTGGGTATATGGTGTTTATGACGCCAATTTCAAATTACAAGATTATCGGTGCAAAGCTGCTTTCAATCCTGCTCACCGGTGCGACACTTGTGGCCTTTCTTGGACTGCTTATAGTTGTTGATTATAACCTGCTCAAGTCACATAACGGCGGTGTAGCTAGCGTTGAGCTTGTGCTGGATGATATTCTGGGAACAAGAGGATTGTCAATAGGAAGTGTCATTGCAAATGTTGCAGGGTTCATAGTAGTAGCACTTATTCAATTCTATACAATGATCACCATAGCGTACCTCGCAGTGTCACTGTCTTCCACAGTGCTCCAGAATAAGAAGATAAAGGGCGTTGTCAGCTTTATACTTTTTGTGGCTCTTTATGTGCTGGTGAGCTACATAGCATACAAGCTTCCGCACCTTGGGAAGAACGTGCAGGTGGAGACTATGCTTGACGCGATGTATAAGAACATACCGCAGCTTATTCTCTATGTTGTATGCATGATCGGCAGTTATATAGGAAGTGCGACACTGCTGTCTAAGAAGATCAGTTTATAATGTAATGAGAGGAATGCATTAAGATGGCAGTAGATATGAGGAATGGTGATATGATGAAATGGTTTAGATACCTGGTTACAGGAGTCTGCACAGGAGTCATAGTAGTGCTCCTTGTACCTGTGGCTGTGTGTGGGATCTGTGCATATGGTGTGTGGCGGCTGCTCAATATGGTAACAGGCGGAAATAAAGAGCCACGCAGGACGATGATAAAGCAGAATTTATAATTGCATATTTTTAATCAACAAGATAACCCGGAGTGAGAAAATGTCTCACTCCGGGTTATTGACGTTCGGGGAGGAATCATGTAGTATTTTCACTAGAGTTAGACAAGCCTAACCGAACCTATTTGTCACAAGGAGGTTTTGTATGAGTGAAAATACATGGGAGATCATGAAGGGCATGGAGCTCGGTGACGTGGAACTTCAGATGGCACTTCAATGTGCACCGGTGATAACGGGTGTCAAGGTGTCAAATCTGCTGAACATAGAACTCAGCGGATATCGTCAGATGGTGGAGATACTGAAGGACAGTGATATATGTATGTACACACTGGGAGCAACCTGTGGCAGGGTAAATGTATTTATCTACAATGCGGCAAAGCTCAGGGCATTTGTCAAGAGGGATGGTGTGCAAAGACTTATGTCTGAGCTGGGATATGAGGACATGGAGCTTTCTGAGATTCTCGCTGAGTTCCGCGGAAAATATCAGCAGTACTTAAAGAGCAGAGGAAGATTCACCTCGAAGCAACCGGCACAGGAAGATATGGCTTGTGGCGATGGAGCTTCTGGCATGGAGTGGTTCCCACACGAGATGGGCTTGTTGCTGGGATACCCGCCAGAGGATGTGGAGGGTTTTATTCGGCAAAGTGGCAGAAATGCACTTTGTTCCGGCTACTGGAAGGTGTATGAGGATGCTGAATCAAAGCGGAGAACATTTCATATATTTGAATGTGCGGAAGAGAGACTTATTCAATTTCTTTCAAATGGACTGCATATGAGAGATATCATGGGGATGTACACGGCGAGCAGAAACGCGGCGTAGAAGTATATGGAAAGATGTAGATAAACACAGTTTACAAGGATGTATAGGGTAAATCTCTATAACATATAATTTCATAAGGAGGATTATTATGAGCAAAATTAATATCGTATTCTGGACACAGGGCGGAAATACACAGATGATGGCGGAGGCTATCGCAGACGGCGTGAGAGATGCCGGAAAGGAAGCGGAGGTAGTATTTGTAAGCAGCATCACACCGGATGCACTCAAGGATGAACCAGTATTTGCACTTGGATGCCCGGCTATGGGAGCTGAGGTGCTTGAGGAGGCTGAGATGGAGCCATTTGTTGCTGAGGTTGAGGGATTTGCTTCAGGCAAGAAGATCGCACTCTTCGGTTCATACGGCTGGGGAGATGGCGAGTGGATGCGCGACTGGGAGGCGAGAATGCAGTCAGCAGGCGCAGAACTCGTAGGCGGAGCCGGACTTATGTGCCATGAGACACCTGACGCAGAAGGCCTTGAGGAGTGTAAGGAGCTTGGACGCCAGCTGGCAAATGCCTGATTGACGGACGGCACGGACGATAAAAAATAACCATATATATGCAGTCACGTTCGGCTTCCATTGATTCGACCAGTTACATATGCATGCGGCTACGCAAACGATAAGGGCGTTGTTTGCTTCGCCTTAGCAGGTAACTGATCGAACCAATGGAGCCTTCACTACCGACTGGCATATATATGGTTATTTTTTATCTACGTGCCTGGTCGTGGGGATATAAAAAGAGCCGCTTGAGAAAATCTGTAATTTGAATGTGATTCTCTCAGGCGGTTCTTTTTTGTGTTGAAATTGTTCTTAGTGTCCTGCATACTGGGCCTTGTGGCTGCCGTGGCGCTTAATGTGTGCTGTTATGTATGGAGCTATTGTAACATGTTTGTCCATGACATTTCCAACTATGGCGATTCCCTTGCCCATGGTGAATGCAGCAAGAACTGTTCCGATTCCCAGGCCGTAGATATGACCGAGGATAAAACCTGTCATGGCAGCTGTCGTTGCAAGGCAGATTACATCAAACGAAATCTTAACCTTGGAATATTTTGCCGATATAATCTCAGACAGCTCTCTTGGGAAAAGGTCTGTCGGGATGATCGGAAGTCCACATCTGTTGGACAGTGCGATTCCGATACATATCAAAATGTAACTTATCACAAAGTAAAGGATTCTCCATGGGAGGGCAGTTGGCAAAGCCCCGATCCATATCTCATGGATATCCAGCATCTTGCCAAATACGAAACCAACTATAAAACTGCACAGATATTGGGGAACGAATTTCTTTCTCATGATCATGAGGGTGAGAATAAGTACGCCCTGAAATATGTATGTCCAGGTTCCGAGAGTCAGTCTTGGAAGAACCAGCGAGAATGCGTATGGCACGCTGGATATTGCCGATATTCCTGCTGCAGAATAGAGCATGAGAACCACTCCGAAACTGTTGATGGTGACTGCTGTTATCAGGGCGATCTCGCCCCACATGTTATGCAGATGTGCATTTCCTGATTGAGTATTCATTTTCTGCTTTTCCTCATTTCTTTCATATACAATGCGTTTTATAACATATACTTTGATTTCCCCAGTATCAGGGGAGCTTTAATTGTCTAAGACTTCATATATATATCCCTGCGGTTTTTGATTGTAGCACCGACAACACCACATAACAAATAAATAGTTTTTATGGTTTGATAGATTTTGTCTATAAAAAATATTCGGATTGTATTAAAATATGAATAGGATCATGTATAAATAATGAAAAGGGGGAGTTATAAGTGAACCTGTCATATATTAGATATTTTGTTGAACTGGCCCATGTTCAGCATTACACAAATGCAGCCAGAAATCTGAATATAACGCAGCCAAGCCTCAGTCACGCAATATCCCAGCTTGAGGAAGAACTTGGGGTAATGCTTTTTGAAAAGAATGGGCGCAATACGGAGCTCACTGCATTTGGCAGAGAATTCCTTGCATGTGCAGAGCGTTCGCTTGGCACTCTTGATGCGGGGGTAGAGTCCATACAAAAGGAGGCTGCCGGGGATGGCGTGATACGGCTTGGTCTCATAAGACCTCTTGGAATGGAATTTGTACCGCGTCTGGCAGCGGAGTATTTGAAGAAAGCTGAAAACAGAAATGTGTCGTTTACATTTCATACAGGGACCACAGGGCAATTGCTTGATGATCTTGCGGCTAGAAAATATGACATGGTTTTCTGTTCGAGACCGCCTGAGACGATGGGATTTTCCGCCATTCCAGTTGGCAGACAGGATCTTGTTATCATAGCACCGTCGGGACACCCTTTGGCAGATAGGGATTCGGTGACACTCGAGGATACACTGGGGTATAAACATGTATATTTTTCGAAGGAATCTGGAATGAGAAGTCTTGTGGATGAGATGTTTGAAGGGCTTGGCAAAGCTCCTGAGATAGCATGCGAAACGGAGGAGGATGAGGTCATAGCCGGACTTGTGGCAGCAGGGTTTGGAATAGCGGTAGTCCCTTACATGGATATGCTCAAAAGGCTTGATGTGAAGGTTCTTAGTATAAAACATCAGCCGGTTGACAGGCTTTACTATGTTGTTCATGACAGCCGGACATATATGTCTCCTGCGGCGACAAAATTCCATAAATATGTGTTATCTAGTAATTGACAAATTAAGGTATGATATATAGAATGATTCTCATATGAACTTATAAAATTGAGAAAATGTTGCACAAATCAAATTGTACAATTACTACAATAAATCGCCAGGAAGTTTAAGGGGGCGCATAGTTAGTGGATAGGACTGCTGTATTTAATATAGCATTTGAAATGTGGGGAATATTAATCTGTCTGTTTGCATTTGTGGTTATATTCCTTCAGAAGAATAATAATAGAGATAAAAAGAATGTGAGTCTATGTATGGAGGCTGCATGTATCATCCTGCTGGCTGCAGATATGTTGTCATGGTATTATCAGGGAAAAACAGGACAGACAGCCTATTACATGCTGAAGATAAGCAATTTTGCCGTGTTCTTTATCAACTATTTATATATGACTCTGTTTACGTTTTATCTTCTTGTCATTCTCAACAGAGGAGAGACGAAGATGCCAGCGAAAGCAAGGGGCGTGGTAGTTCTGAGTGCTGCTGGGATAGTCCTGCTCATTATATCCCAGTTCAGTGACAAGCTGTTCTATTATATAGATGATAACAACTTCTATAACAGGAGCAGCGGTTATCTGTTGTCGCAGCTTATTGCAGCAGCAGGACTTGTTCTAAGTTTTTCGATACTTTTGCAGTATAAAAAAAGACTGGAAAAAAGAGTTTTCTGGTCAAGTGTTTTGTATTTTATCCTGCCATGTATATCCACGGTTGTTGTCATATTCTATTATGGGATTTCATTCCAGACAATATCTGTGGTTGCTTCTACACAGATCATGTTTGCAGTTGATATGGTCGAGATGGACAGATCACTTGCGAGATCCAGACAGGAGGTTGAGCGTACAAAGTACGAGGCTGAGCATGATCTTCTGACCGGCATGTACAACAAGACAGCCGGAATGCAGAGGATAAGAGAGTATATAGATAACATGACTGACGAAGATAGTGCTTCTCTTGTATTTGTGGATATAGATGATTTCAAGAGTGTAAATGATACATATGGTCACGCAGTTGGTGATTACTGGATTGAGAAGGTGGCAAAGTTTCTCCGGAGTGACTGTTATGAAGAGGACGTTGCCTGCAGGTATGGTGGAGACGAGTATGTTGTGCTTCACAAGGGCTTATCGGATATATCTGTTCTGGAGTCAAAGGTGATAAGGTTTGCCAGAAAACTTCAGCGCAAGACAATGGAGAGAGGGCAGAATGTCCATTGCAGTGCTGGTATATGTCAGATCAATGGTTCAGGATTCAGCACAGAAGAGTGTATGAATGTCGCGGACACTGCGCTGTATGAAGCAAAAAAGAAGGGCAAGAATGTCAGCGTGATCCACAGCATCAACAGGGATGGTACGGACAGAGTGACCGTACTTGACAAGATAGAGTCTGATATAAAAAAGGCTCAATCCAGGGTAGAGGCAAGGATCGCATATATGTATACTGATATTATATATGTTAATTATGAGAACGATAAATACCGTGTTATAAAAGGCGATTCTGAGCTGAACAATGCTGTATCTTGTGCGAATAACTACGATGAAGTAATTGGATTGATAAGTAACCGGTTTGACTCGGATCGGTCAAGAAAAATAGTCAGAGATTTTCTCAGCCGTGAGCGCATGGAGAGTTACACAGGCGGCAATACGGAATATCAGACAGAAAATTTCCTCAGAGGGGTTTTGTCAGTCAGCTGTGCAAACAACCATGGGGGTGCAAGCCTTATACATGCTATCCCAGTGGAAGAGGATGGTGACAGAGGCTACTTTGTGGTCGTACAGGATCTTGACATATATGCTGGTTGAAGTATAAAATCATACATAATAATTTTAACGAAAACAAGTTGGTGGATTTTTCCGGATCAGGTCATCTTTTCGCCCCACAACCGCAAGGTTGTGGGGCTTTATTTATGCCATCCGGGGATGGAGGTTTTATGAACGAGAATTTTATGAAAGAAAAGCCGGTGTTCCCACTTTTGATGTCCATGGCACTGCCTATGGTTATATCGATGATGGTGAATGCTTTGTACAATATAGTTGACAGTTTCTTTGTGGCGAAGATAAGTGAGGATGCGATGACAGCACTTTCGTATGTATTTCCGCTGCAGAATTTTGTAAATGCTGTGGCGATCGGATTTGGTGTTGGGATAAACGCGGTGATAGCCATATATCTTGGAGCCAAGGATAATGAGCGGGCAGATCGGGCAGCTAGTTGGGGGATGTTTCTTGCTGTTATACAGGGAATAGTGATGACAGTCGTGTGTATTGCCATCATTCCATCGTTTCTCAGAGCCTTCAAGGCAAGTGGAGACGTCCTTGACCTTGGCTGTCGTTATGCAGACATAGTATTTGGATTTTCTATAATTATTTCGGTTGATCTTGCATTTGAGAAGGTGTTTCAGTCGGTTGGACGCATGATAGTTACAATGGTTGGACTGATGGGCGGCTGTATTGTGAATATAGTGCTTGATCCGCTGCTGATATTTGGTGTGGGACCATTTCCTGAAATGGGTATAGAAGGCGCTGCACTGGCAACTGGCCTGGGACAGGTGTTTACACTGATCATTTATTTTATTGTGTACTTTGGAAGACCGATAAATGTGAAGTTCGGCATAAAGCATTTGCATGGGGGCGGTCTGATGGTGAAGAAGCTTTATGCTATAGGTATACCTGCCATACTCAATATGGCACTGCCGTCTCTGCTCACAAGCGCACTCAACGCCATACTCAGCATGTATTCGGCAACTTATGTCATGATCCTGGGAGTGTACTACAAACTTCAGACATTCCTGTATATGCCGGCAAATGGAATCATTCAGGGAATGCGTCCTATCATAGGATATAACTATGGTGCCGGAGAGCATGCAAGAGTGAAGAAGATATTCAACATAACGCTTGCATTAAATGTTGGAATCATGCTGGCTGGAACAGTTGTGTGCCTGCTCATCCCGGAAAGGCTTATAGGTATGTTTACAGAGAATGTGTCTACAATAAATGCAGGTGGAACAGCACTGCGCATCATATGCGCCGGATTTGTAGTGTCGGCTGTGTCGGTAACTGCATCGGGGGCACTTGAGGGATTGGGAAAGGGAACTCCGTCCCTGCTCATATCCCTGCTCAGATATGTGGTTGTCATAATCCCCGCTGCATGGACACTTTCAAGGCTTTGTGGTTTCGGACCTGCTGGTGTGTGGAATGCGTTCTGGGTAGCAGAGCTTATAACGGCGGTGTGTGCGGCGTTTATATATAGAGGGGCTGTGAGATGAGAATTTATACCTTTGAATGAGATGGCGGCATTGCCCAATAATATGCAGTATGTTAGAATGATCGTGGTTATCCTATAGAAATAGTAGGATAATTATGGCTGTTTTGTCTGCGTGGCAATAAGCCCCAAGTTTGTGCTGTGCTGATTTAGAGCTATTGTAATAAGTGAATTTGGAGACCGTCGCGCTAGCTTGAGAGAAAGGAAAAATCGTGGGAAATATATTCAGAAAAGCATTCATCAAATCAATCCCGATCATGTGCAGCTATTTGTTCGTCAGCATGGCATACGGAATTATGATGGAGAATGCCGGATTCAAATGGTATTACTCACTGCTGGTCAGTTTGACGGTGTACACAGGAGCGTACCAGTTTGTGCTTGTGACACTGCTTTCAAGCGGAGCATCCATATTCACCATGGCGCTCACTGCATTTCTGATGAACAGCAGGCAGAGCTTCTATGCGCTGACATTTGTGGATGAGTTCAACCGCATGGGAAAGCGGAAATTATATATGATACATACAATGACGGATGAGACTTATGCTGTGAACTGCACTCTGCCGGACACCGGTAAGGAGAAACAGAGCATCATGTTCTGGGTGGCTTTTTTGTCGAGGTGTTACTGGATGGTCGGTGCGGTTGCCGGGGGAATCCTGTGGCAGATCATTCCGTTTGATATGACGGGGATTGATTTCTGTATGACGGCGCTGTTTGTCATCATATTTATCAATCAGTGGGAGAAGGCGGAGAGCCATATCCCGGCGATTGCAGGACTTGTGATAGCGTCGGTGTGTCTGCTGGTTGTTGGACCTCAGTATTTCCTTCTGCCGTCACTCATCATAGCGTCAGCAGTGCTTGTGGTGTGGAATACGAGGAGAAAGTAGGAAAATGCTATGAATACAAGATACATATTAATAGGAATTGCGGTGTCGGCAGTTGTGACATTTGCACTGAGGGCACTTCCATTCGTCATATTTGGTGGAAAAAGGCAGATGCCGGAGATGCTGGTGAAACTCGGTAAGGTGCTTCCGGCGACCATAATGGCGGTACTCATAGTGTACTGTCTGAAGGGGACGGTGGCGGCTCCGGTGGCAACTGGAATACCAAGTCTCGTTGGCGTTCTGGTGACAGGCGGAACATACAAATGGAGGCACAATACGCTTCTGAGTATCCTGCTGGGGACTGTGAGTTATATGGTGATGCTGCGTCTGGTATGAGAAAAAGATGAGTGGAAAAATTCCATTCCTCTGAACCACTGTTTTTAGCAGTAATCTCTGCAATCGGATTGCGGATAATTTGTACGCAGAATCCCACTATTGAATGAACGTGCATAATTTGTTAGAATAGCTGTGTGTTTATCGACTTAAGCACATATTGTAATATGAAGATATCATCGCGGCAGATTTTGTCTGGGCAGGTGATATTGGGAGATATTATTAGAAAGGATCTGAATAAGTAATGGATAGATCAGATAAACAGAGAATTGAGGGGATCGTGCAGAGGATACTGGATGATTTCGGCGATGACAGAGCCATCAACAAGACGGATCTGTGCAACGAGCCGGATAAGACAGCCATTATCGATGTGATCGACAAACTCATGAAGATTCTGTATCCGGGTTATTACAGCGACAAGCTGTATAAGATATACAGCTTGAAGAATAACATGTCTGTTATCATAGAGGATGTAATATTCCATCTGAAGAAACAGATCATGATAGTTCTCAGGTATTGCAAAAAGTTTCCTGAGCTCACAGATGCTGAGCTTGAGGATAAGGCGATGGATATAACATATGAATTCATGGATAAGATACCTCAGATAAGAGACTATCTTGAGACTGATATCCAGGCGGCATTTGACGGAGATCCTGCTGCGGGCAGCAAGGATGAGGTCATACTTTCATACCCTGGACTGTATGCCATATCTGTATACCGTATGGCACATGAGCTTTGTCTGCTGGATGTGCCGATGATACCAAGGATCATGACTGAGCACGCCCACAGCGTGACCGGAATAGATATTCATCCGGGCGCCACCATAGGAAAGTATTTCTTTATTGACCATGGTACGGGAATCGTTATCGGCGAGACGACTATTATCGGCGAGCATGTGAAGATATATCAGGGCGTGACACTTGGAGGACTCTCTACACAGGGTGGCCAGAAGCTCAAGGGGGCCAAGAGGCATCCAACCATCGGTGACAATGTAACCATCTATTCAGGCGCGTCCATCCTTGGAGGCGAGACTATCATCGAGGACAACGTTGTTGTGGGTGGTAATACATTTATCACCAACTCAGTAGAGAAGGATACAAGGGTTACTGCCAAGAAGCAGGAGCTTCAGTATAAAAATAATTAGAGGACATACAAATGAGTGACATACGAAAGATAGCGGTTCTGACCAGCGGAGGAGATGCTCCGGGCATGAATTCAGCTGTTAGGGCTGTGGTTGTATCGGCCATCAACAGTGGAATAGAGATAGTCGGAGTGATGCGTGGTTACGAGGGACTTATCGACTGGGAGACACAGCCGCTCGGCCTGGCGGACGTCAGGAACATAAACAATCAGGGTGGAACGATACTTTTCACCAGCAGAAGCGAGAGATTCCTTCAGAAAGAATACCGCGAGCAGGCGGCAAAGAATCTGAGAGATCACGATATAGATGCGCTTGTTGCCATCGGTGGGGATGGAACACTCCGTGGAGCCATAGCATTTCAGAATGAGGGTATCAATACCATCTGCATCCCTGGAACAATAGACAGAGATGTTGCATGTTCTGAGTATACCCTGGGATTTGACACAGCGGCGAATACAGCCATGGAGGCCATTGACAGGATAAGAGATTCATCGGTTTCCCACGGACGATGCAGCGTCGTGGAGGTCATGGGACGAAAGAGAGGCTATATAGCGCTCTGGGCAGGCATGGCGACATCAGCTGATGCCATCATAATTCCTGAAAAATGGGATGGTGACTATGACAGTATCATAGATACGATAAAGGCAAAGCATGCTGACGGAAGGAACAGCTATCTGGTGGTTGTGGCCGAGGGTGTTACAGATGCTCCAGAGCTTGCACAGATGATTCTTGATAAGACTGGTATAGAGTCGAGGGTATCGGTGCTTGGCTATATACAGAGAGGCGGACAGCCAACGGCAAAGGACAGGATGTATGGCTCACTCATGGGTGCGTATGCCGTTGATGTACTCAAGAAGAACAAGGCAAATCGTATGATAGCTATCAAGAACGATATACTTATAGACTATGATATAAAAGAGGCAATTGATATACAGAACAATCAGATCGATTCCTTCCAGTATGAGCTGAGTAAGCTGCTGGCCGAGTAATCGGTGAGGCTGGCAGTGGGTAAAAAATAAGCTGACTGATTATAAAGAGATATATAAATGACAGGTATAAAAGATACAATATAAAGGAGAAGGTTATGAAACAGGTAATATTAACAGGCGACCGTCCTACGGGCCGTCTTCATGTGGGACATTATGTAGGATCACTTAAGAGAAGAGTCGATCTTCAGAATTCAGGAAAGTATGATGAGATTTACATCATGGTGGCTGATGCGCAGGCGCTTACAGACAACGCAGAGCATCCTGAGAAGGTCAGACAGAATATTATGCAGGTTGCTTTGGATTATCTTGCCTGTGGCATAGATCCAGGGAAGTCTACTATATTCATCCAGTCAATGGTACCAGAGCTCACAGAGCTCACATTCTACTATATGAACCTTGTAACAGTGGCAAGAGTCCAGAGAAATCCTACCGTTAAGGCAGAGATCAAGATGAGAAACTTCGAGGCAAGTATCCCTGTTGGATTCTTCTGTTATCCTATCAGCCAGGCTGCAGATATCACAGCATTCAAGGCCACAGAGGTTCCTGTTGGAGAGGATCAGATGCCTATGATCGAGCAGTGTAAGGAGATCGTTCACAAGTTCAATTCGGTATACGGTGAGACACTTGTTGATCCAAAGATCGTTCTTCCTGACAATGAGGCATGTCTCAGACTTCCAGGTACAGATGGTAAGGCCAAGATGAGTAAGTCACTTGGAAACTGTATCTACCTGTCAGAGGAGCCTGCAGATATCAAGAAGAAGGTTATGTCCATGTACACAGATCCAAATCACATCCGTGTTGAGGATCCGGGACAGGTTGAGGGCAACTCTGTATTTACTTATCTTGACGCATTCAGCAAGCCAGAGTATTTCGAGGAGTTCCTTCCAGACTACAGTGGTATGGATGAACTCAAGGAGCACTACAGCAGAGGTGGTCTCGGCGATGTAAAGGTCAAGAAGTTCCTGAACAATGTTCTTCAGGCTGAGCTTGCACCTATCAGAGAGCGTCGTCAGATGTGGGAGAAGAGACCACAGGATGTATATGACATCTTAAAGAGTGGCAGCGAGGTTGCCAGAGCAAAGGCAGCAGAGACGCTTGCAGATGTGCGCCGTGCGATGAAGATAGATTACTTCGAGAACGACAATCTGTTCAAGTAAGAAATAATATAACTTTTAGCTGAATTATATATGAAAAGAGGATAAAATTCTCGTCAAATGTCCTGAAAAGTGATATTTGGGACAAAGCAAGGGAATTTTATCCTTTTTTTCATGCAAATAATCATTTTAGAGATATTTTTGTGCTACAACCTCACCACAACGGCTTCATACGGATACTACCTGAGGCGTTAATTATATAAACAATCCGGATTTCTCCTTGCTGTGCTCAAGCTTGTCAAGAAGCTTTGCACAAGGCTTGGCGAGCAGCAGTCCGATGACCGCTGAGATCGCAACATATATCAGCAGGGTGGCAAGACATTTGCCGTAGGTGTGCTGATACATTCCGGCGACACATTCCCTGAGGGCGTTCATACAGTATGAGAACGGCATGAATTTGTACAGGTACTGGTACACTGATGGGAGCACTTCCACAGGGAAGGTTCCACCTGCTCCCGCAACCTGAATGACCATGATGATCACGGCGATGGCCTCACCGATATTGCCAAATGCCACGGTGAGAGAGTAGATAAGGAATGTAAATACAAAGCTCGTCATCATGGCGGCCAGAGTAAATGCTATCGGGTGCCTGCACTGTATTCCCACGTAGAACAGATCACCCATCACGGTTATGATGGTCTGAACCTGTCCGATGACGAAGAAGTTCAGATACCTTCCGAAGAACTTCTGGTAAGGCTTCACACCCTCAAGCTCTTCATTGTCCTTGACCTTAACGTGTATGAGTGCCACAAGTATGAGAGCACCGACCCACAGTGCCAGAACCGTGTAGAATGGTGCCATGGCTGATCCGTAGTTGGATATCTCGTATACAGCAACTGTGTTCATCTGTACCGGTGATGAGATGAAATTCACTATCACCTGTGGATTGTCCTTGATGGCATTTATGAAATCCTGGTAGCTGCTGTTAGACGTGATCGTCTGTATGTCGGCCTTGATCTTGTCTATGCTTTCTTTGAGATCCTTCAGACATTTGATCGTTCCCGCGATGTCTGAGGTTCCGTCCTTCAGAATGTCCTGATACTCGGTCAGGGACTTGCTGATATCGTTGAAGTTTCCCGGAACATTTGCCAGCACGGTCTGTGCCTGCGCCAGAGATGACTGTATATTCTCTAACGAAGATTTCAGTTCAGGTGAAAGCTCGTTATTTATGAGATCCTTCACCGAAGCAATGTCATTTGTACACTTCTTTATGTCGGACGATACCGCTTTTTTCAGTGATGCAAATTCTTCGTCCGACAGGCTTGTGTCGGATACAAGCTTTGCTAAGTCTTCGTTCAGATTTTCAAACTGAAGTTTGGCATCTGATACTATAGGTGACTGGGCTTCGATCAATCGGTTTATGGTGTCCAGAACATTAGTGCCTAGAGAACCGTTGAGGTCAGTTTCGATTGACACTGATCCAATATCGTGGGTCCTTGAGAGGCTGTCCACGGTTTTATCAAGCTCTGTGAGCCTGTCAGAGATCATGTCGAGACCTGTGTTCAGCAGTGATATCGAGGTGTCTGCAACGTCGCTGCTTATGCCTGCGCTGTCACTCAGATTTCCAAGACTGCTTGAGCCACTCTGTGCCATGCTGTCTATGCTTGGAAACAGAAGTTGAGTGGTATCGATGGCATCTGATGCAGACTCTGTGAGCAGTGAGAATGTATTCAGCATATAGACGTAATTGTCAAGCGTGGATGAGATCTGTACCAGCTTGCTCTCAAGACCGGCAACGAGGTCTGAACCGTCTATGTTATTTCCAGAAATGAAATCTCCGGCATTTGCAAATACCTCGGTCAGCGTGCTTATGATCTTGGTGTTTATCTCGTTCTGGACGGTCGTCTTGACCTTGCCGGTTATCTTGGTGGCAATGGCGTTCTTCTTGCTGTTCTCGTAGTATTCGATATTTGGATTGACGATGTTGCCATTTAGTATACTGAGCATGTTCGCCGTGAAGTCCTTTGGTATGATTATTCCGGCATAACATTCCCCGCTGGCGATGAGTTCAAGTGCCTCATCTTTATTATCGGCAAATGTCCAGTCGATAGTGTTGTTGTTTTCAAGACTTTCGATCACCATGTCTCCGATGGTCAGATTTATTCCGCTCATCTCGATTCCCTCATCCTCAGAGTAGACGGAGATCTTCATGAGTGAGGTGGCGGACTCTCCATACGGATCCCAGTTTGACAGGATGTTGAACCACGCATACAGAGAAGGGATTATACACAGACCCATGACTATGGACAGTGCGACAACATTTGTGGTGATCCTGCGCAGATCAGATATGTATACACGCCAAATGTTTTTCATGATAATTCCTCCTTGTCAGCTTCTGTGTTTTCTGTGGCTTCATCCTGTTCATCCGTCCGGACCGAGTCGCCATGTTCATCTGTCTGAACTGTCTCGTTTTGCTCATCAGACTGCACAGACACACTCTGATCATTCTGCACAGCCTCAGCCATCTCAGCCACCTTGTCCTGCACGGCGGTGATCTGTGTCTGAATGTCTGTTTTTACATTTGTTATTATGTCGTCCAGCTTCTTCTTCGGTGCAGCGACTTTTGTATATATGCTGTTGATGTCGATGAGACCGTCAATATTATCTTCCGTATCCTGAAGCGAGTTAACCATCTCCTGTACCTTGTAATCCGAGTATTCCACATGTATCAGATACGCCGCGATTATGAACAGGCTGGCGATCCACAGAACAAGAAATATGATCTTGGAGCTGCCGGTCAGAAAGAGCAGGATAAGGAAGCATGCGGGAACAGTGAATATACACTTAATACCCGCCTTCAGCTTTTTTACATTTTCTGCATGGGCATTGTCTCTGAATGCAAGCACCCGGGACTTTATGTCAGATGGCTCGGTGCTGGTTGTATTTGAATTTGTATCTTCGTTCATGGGTGTTCCTCCTTATTTGCATTACATCATATCCGTATCTTCCATACGTTTCTCGATGAAGTGCATGATATGGATAAATGGTTTTCTGATTATAAGTCCTATGACCAGTGCAACCACAATGAAAATTGACAATTCAAGCAGATATTTGAACATGTCTGCGTGATACATTCCGCCAATACATTCACGCATTGCATTTATCGCATATGGGAATGGGAAGAATATGTACACCTGTCTGAAGAAGTTCGGAAGAGCCTCTATAGGGTAGGTTCCACCGCTCCCCGCTATTTGCAGCACCATGATCACAACAGCGAGGGCCTTGCCTATGTCGCCAAATGATATGGTGAGTGAATATATCAATATTGAAAATGTCAGCCCTGTGAGTGCCGCAGTTGCCCAGAATGCAAATGGGTGCAGACACTGTATCTTCAGCAGGAACAGATCTCCAAGCACTATGACCAGAACCTGAAGCTGAGACAACAGGAAGAAAATAAGGTATCTTCCAAAGAACAACTGGTGTGGTCTGGCATCCTTCAGATAGTCCGCATCCTTCACATGCACCTTCATGAGGGAGACGAGAATTGTCATTCCGACCCAGATGGCAAGCACTGAGTAAAATGGTGCCATGGACGAGCCGTAGTTGGCAATGCTGTAGTAGTAATGCTCCTCGACGGCAACAGGCTTTGACAGGAATGACGCCAGCGCCTCTGAGTCTCCATTGAGGAAGGCGATGATCATGTCGGTCACCTCGCTGTCAGCAGCCTTGTTTATCTCGTCTGTGGCGGTCTGGATCTTGTCCCTGATGCCGCTTATGAGATCAGAGAGATCTGAGAGACTGGTGTTCATTGATGCAATGGTAACCTTATAATTGTCAAATACAGAGCTTGCACTGTTTATGGTAGAATTCAGGGTATTTAACAGATCCTGAGCGTTTTTCAGTGCATTTTTGATGTTCAGGATTATGTTGTCCATGTCAGGAATGACCTGACTGGTAAATGTATCGTCGATGTCTGAGACAGAGTCGATGATCTGGTCGAGCTTATCTGATACGGCATTTTCTGCATTTGTGATCGCAGACATATCCAGACTATCGATGGTGTCAGCGGTGAGAGAGGAAATTTTCTTAACCTCTGTTTTCAGCTTGTCAAGCTTGTTGAGTGCATCTGAAACCTCATTCGTGTTGCTTATGTCAAGAGATTTGATATATTCGTCGACTGCATCGATCTTTTGCTGAAGTTTGTCTGCATCTGCCTTGATATTCTCAAGATCGGCAGATATGTTCTCTGCATCATCCTTCATATGGATAAGCTTTGCAGAGCTTTTCAGATTCTGTATGTCCTGCGCGATGCTGTCAATCTGATCCTGAAGAGAATTCCTGACAGTGTAGTAGGTTGAGCCCACTGAGTCTATATCGGACATGCTTGAATCAATGGCGGAACCCGCATCGGACAGAAGCTTGCTGCTCTTGTCAGTTGCGTCCTTGAGCTTTGTGCTGGTCTTGAGTTTGTTATTTGCCTTGATTATGGAATCTATGGTTTTCTGATATCCGGCGAGATTGTCATCGACGGTTTTGAGTGCTGTGATGAAGTCCGTTCCCTTGAGATCCTTCGACAGATCCGTGTCGGAGTCGTCAATGGCAGTGATAAGCTTCTGTGATATCGCCTTGACGTAGGTCTCGTTGATACTTGTCTTGAGAGTAGAGACTGCGGTGTCGGTTATCTTAGGTGCCACGGCATTTTTCTTCTCATTTTCATAGTAGGTGAAGCTTGGATTTACGAAGTTGTCCGTCAGGGCATTGAACATGTTGTAGGAGAAATCCTCATCAATGACGACGGCGGCATAGTATTTGCCTGATTTCACACCGTCGATGGCGGACTTTTCAGAATCTGGGAATACCCATCCGATACTGGTCTGGCTTTTCAGTTTATCAGCCACGGACTGACCCATGTTCATCTCGTTGCCGTCTGCGTCTGTGTAGCCCCTGTCCAGGTTGACGACGGCGATATTGATATTGCCGGTATTGGCATATGGATCCCAGTTTGCAAATATGTTGAACCATGCATACAGCGCAGGCAGTATGCACAGTCCAACGGCGAGAACTATTGTGAGTATACTTTTTTTGATACCGATCAGGTCGTTTTTGAATATTTTCAGTATTGTTTTCATTTTTATGTAATTCCTATTTATATAGTAAATGCATCAGCGAGGACTGATGTACATGAGAAAGTCCCCGCTGATGATCGTTCATTATTCTACAGGTCTTTGAAATGGAACTGCTTCTTTCCGGTTGCGTAGTCATCAACTATCTGTCCATGTCCGTAAAGCTTGTATTTGTAAGTTACAAGTCCCTCAAGTCCTACAGGGCCTCTTGCATGGATCTTGCTTGTGCTGATTCCGACCTCTGCGCCGAAACCGTATCTGAAGCCATCGGCAAATCTTGTGGAGCAGTTCTGGTATACTCCCGCCGAGTCGACAAGCTGCATGAAGATGGCGGCGGTCTCGTTATTCTCAGTCACGATACAGTCAGTGTGATGTGAACCAAAGTGGTTGATGTGTGAGATCGCCTCCTGCACATCGTTCACGATCTTGACTGAGAGCACCAGGTCAAGATACTCTGTATTGAAATCGTCGTCTCCCATGATCTCAAAAACGTTCTGGCTGTCAGTTGCGGCATTCGTATGTGAACCATTGGCCTGACCGTCAGCTGTGTATGCCCGTTTGATGATCTCCGCTGCCTCTGCGGTTCCGCGTAGCTTTACACCATTCTCCCTGAGAGCTTTAGCCATGACTGGAAGCATTTCATTTGCCACATCCCTGTGGATGAGAAGTGTCTCCGTTGCGTTGCAGGCAGCGGTGTACTGTGTTTTTGCATCTATGATGATAGGGATAGCCTTCTCTATATCTGCATCCTTGTCTATGTATGTGTGGCAGATTCCGTCTGCGTGTCCCATGACAGGAATCTTGGTGTTGTTCATTATATACTGCACAAATGCATTTGAGCCTCTAGGTATGAGCAGGTCAACGGACTTGTTGCATGACAGAAGCTCATCGATCTCGTTGTGCTGGCTTGCCTGGAGCATGCAGCCCTCTGGTGCTCCGTTTGCAACGGCTGTGCTGTAGATCACATCGAAGAGAGCCTTGTTGGTGTTGGCAGTTTCCTTGCCACCCTTGAGTACTGCGCAGTTGCCGCTCTTGATGCACAATGATGATATCTGGACCAGCGCATCCGGTCTTGCCTCGAATATGATTCCGATGACACCTATAGGGCAGGAGACTCTCTGAAGGACCAGCCCCTCGTCAAGCTCTCTCTTGAGCTGGATCTGTCCAACCGGGTCAGGGAGCTTTATGAGCTCATCGATTCCATTTGTCACGTCAGCGAGCTTGTGCTCGTCGAACTTCAGTCTCTTCTTGACTGATGCAGCGATCCCGTTCTCCTCGGCAGCAGCCATGTCCTTTGCATTTGCCGCAAATATCTCATCCTTATGTGCGATGAGTGCGTCCTTTACATGTACTAGTATATTGTTTCTTGTATCTTCTGAAAGTGCAGCCATTTTGTAGCTGTCAGCCTTCATGATGCTTGTAGCTTCCTGCATGTTCATAATATTGTTCTCCTTTATAATCCGGTATGTCATGTGCATTTATTCTGTCGTGGCATATGAGCATATAATCCATTAAATATTACCACAAGTTTGGGGAGATGACCACAGGGAAGAAGATAAAAAGAGGCCATCGCATAATATGAGCAACCCACATGGAAAATGAAATCTCCGTTGTGTATGATTGCCATATTATGTGATGACCTTTTTATATGGTTATTGAGTTGTTATATATTGCTCCAAATTAGCAGCTTATCACAACAAAGCTCTGTGCCGGAAGAGTGATAACTCCGTCAGCGATACCTGGCTGTGTGCCGTTTATTGCTATAGAATAGATAACCTTTGCGTCACCAGTCAGCTCAGCAAGCTTCCTTGACTGGGTGTCTGTATTCTTAGGGTTCACTGCAAGGAGTAGATTTCCTCTCTTGTATACCAGTGGCTTTCTGCTGATGATCTCAAGGTTGCTCTTGTCCAGCAGATCGGCCTGTGAATGTCTGAGGGAAGTGAGGGCTTTCACTGTATTGAGCAGTGAGTTCTGGTCTGCCTCGGAAGCCTCGACATTTGCGGCATTTTCTGCAGAATCAACCGGCAGATAGAGCTTGTCGGCAGGCGCTGATGAGAAGCCCATGTTGTCACCGCTTGTCCACTGCATAGGAGTTCTTGAGCCGGTTCTTGTAAATCCG
Organism: Coprococcus sp. TF11-13; assembly: GCF_003481085.1. Taxonomy (NCBI): domain Bacteria; kingdom Bacillati; phylum Bacillota; class Clostridia; order Lachnospirales; family Lachnospiraceae; genus Coprococcus; species Coprococcus sp. TF11-13. The sequence continues at coordinate 124,302 of NZ_QUKK01000003.1, forward strand.
CCCTCCTTGCTTGCCATGCTTCTGAATTTCATAGCAATCTCATCGCCGTAGTAGATGAATGGATTGCCGGGCATGGTCATGAAGAATGCATAGGCAAGCTTTAACTCATCCTCAGAGAGCCCGTAGCTGATACGTGTAGTGTCGTGATTTCCTGTGATGAGGGCTATAGCACCCTTGTACTTTATCTGCTCGTATCTTCCCATGTATTCATCAATGAAGTGGTCGCAGGTTCCCTTGCTGTCAGCCTTGAAGAAGCTGTTGTTCTCCATGCTGTCGTCAAGAGACTCAGGAAGAGATGCAAATGCATTCAGGTGAGCTTCGTAATCTCTTACCAGAGAGTTATATCCGTTGCCCATCCAGTCGAGATAGAAGTCCATGTCGAAGCCGGCCTTGATTGACTGTTCAGCCTTTCCCCACTCAGATACAAATGCTGACTCAGGGTACTCAGCGTGTATATCGCCGAGAATGTCCTGCCATACGGCAACTGTTCCGCTCTTGTTCGCATCATCATGCTTTACAAGTGAATCTGCCATATCTACACGGAAGCCGTCACAGCCCTTGTCGAGCCAGAAGCGGCATACGTCCTTCATAGCCTCTCTTGTTGCGATACATGCAGGATCGTACATGCTCTTGTGCCATCTTTCAGTTGGGTTCAGGACGCCATAGTTGAGAGCCGGCTGGCACTTGAAGAAGTTGACGATGTAGGCACCGTTTCTTGGTGATTCTCCTGCGATGTAGTTGAGACCTGCACCGCCACAGAGCCATCCGTCAGTCCACATATATCTATCTGAGTATTCATTTTGCTCAGCTTTTTTGCTCTCGGTAAACCATGTATGCTCCTCAGATGTGTGGCCTGGAACCAGGTCGAGGAGAATGTGCATGTCCCTCTTGTGAGCCTCAGCGAAGAGGTTCTCTATGTCCTCCATTGTTCCGTATCTCTCGGCAACCTTCTTGTAATCCCTTACATCGTAGCCTGCATCGGAAAATGGTGAATCAAAGCAAGGATTCATCCAGATAGCGTTGCATCCAAGAGACTTGATATAGTCAAGCTTTGCAGTGATTCCGTTGAAATCACCGATACCGTCGCCGTTGGTATCGTAGAAACTCTGTGGGTATATCTCATAAAAAATTGCATCTTTAAGCCATGTAGCCATAATAAATGTCCTCCTTATAAAAATGCAGCATGCGCATATAAATGCACTTCGCGCGGCGCATGCGTTACTATTCGTTCCTCCATAATATGAGCAGCGCACTTGCAGCTATGCGCTGGTGGTTTAAGGTATAAGGTATAAGGTATAAGGTACTGCAAACCCACACAGAAATCTGCCTCAAAATACGGAGAACGATCTTATTAGTATTAAGAACATTCTACTCATTATAATAAAATATAATATGGAAAAATGTAATCCTTTATATGTAAATTAATAGATTTATTTTGCAGGAAAATATACTTGTTGAAAACGCACAGCAAACATAAAAATATCTGTATTTTATCTGGTTCAAATATGTGATAAAATTTGCTTTAAACTGTAAAAGTTTAAACACACAAATGCAATGATATATGTTACAATCACAAGGTATGTGTCAGCATAAATGAAAAAATAATACAGAATGTAACAGCTTGAAGTAAACATCTGACGCAAATAATACTGATATCTGTGAAAGGAAAAGTGTATGAGTAAAGAAAATAACAACGGCGACAGAGAAAAGTTCGCCTCCAGACTTGGGTTCATCCTCGTGTCGGCGGGATGTGCTATTGGCCTTGGAAATGTATGGAAGTTCCCGTATATATGCGGGCAGAATGGCGGAGCGATATTTATCGTGATATATCTGCTGTGTCTGTTGCTTCTGGGATATCCTATCCTTACCTGTGAGTTTGCGATAGGCAGAGGAAGCGGCAAGAGCGTTGGTTCAGCGCTTAAGGAGCTTGCGCCGAAGGGCGGCAACTGGCATAAATTCAGCTGGTATGCCTATGCCGGCAACTATCTGCTGATGATGTTTTATACTATGGTAGCGGGCTGGATGGTATACTATGTGTACGTCATGGGATCAGGACAGCTTCATGGTGGGTCAGTAGAAGCAATAGAAGACAAATTTACAGGGATGCTTGCATCACCGGGACTTATGGTCGCGATCACACTTGCGGTCATCGTGTGTTGTATAGGTATATGTTCACTGGGACTTCAGAACGGAGTGGAGAGGGTGACAAAGATCATGATGTTTGCACTTATAGTTCTGATGATAGTCATGGCAGTGAATTCGCTCATGCTCTCGGGCAACGAAGAAGGACTTAAGTTCTATCTTGTTCCAAGTATCGAGCGTGCAAATGCCAGAGGCTGGGGCAATGTATTATTTGACGCCATGACCCAGGCATTTTTTACACTCAGTGTAGGTATGGGATCCATGGAGATATTTGGAAGTTATATAGGCAAGGAGAGAAAATTGTCTGGCGAGGCGAAGAGTGTTATGTACCTTGATACATTTGTGGCACTCATGGCCGGAGTCATCATATTGCCAGCATGCTTTGCGTACGGGATCAGCCCGGACAAGGGACCATCACTTCTGTTTATGACCCTGCCGAATGTGTTCAACCACATGCCGGGAGGAAGAGTGTGGGGAATTCTGTTCTTCATATTCATGTCATTTGCGGCGCTTTCCACGGTTATCGCGGTGTTTGAGAATATCATATCGATAAGTATAGATATGTTTGGATGGAAGAGAAAGAAGTCACTTATTATAAATCTGATCGGGATATCAGTGCTCTCCCTGCCGGCTGTGCTTGGATTCAATGTGCTTTCAGGAATCACTCCGATGGGAGCGGGTACAAATATCATGGATCTGGAAGATTTTCTCGTATCGGGAAATATCCTCCCACTCGGATCATTACTTTTTGTCCTGTTCTGTACAAGAAAGAATGGATGGGGATTTGAAAACTTTGTCGCTGAGGCAGACACCGGTATCGGTAAGCCGTTTCCGCAGTACCTAAGAAAATACATGTCATACGTGCTGCCGCTTATAATTGTGGTAATCTATTTCAAGGGATACTACGATACATTTGCCCCGAAGGGACCAAAACTGCTGTGTATCTGGATGGGAGTTGCAGCATTGTTTGTTCTTTTCATAGGCTATCTGGCGTTTGGACATGGACGGGAGAGCAGGACAGATAAAAAAGAGTGAAAATTTCAGTGAATTTAACACGGACTTATTGTCTTTTGAAGCAAAACATGATATTATATAAGTACCAACAGTAAGTCCTTCGATAGTGCGTTTATCTATGTAAGTGTTCTGTGTGAGCATCGCTCGGAGGCAATTGGTATTTTAAATATTTCAAAAAAGGGATTGAAACCGCGATATGGGTCGCAAGGTTCAATCCCTTTTTGATTATGTCAGCTCGTAAACACCCTTAAGTATTCCAAGTTCTCTCATAAGCTCAAGTTCCTCAGTGTAATGTCCAGTCTGCAGATGTGAATAGAACAGATTAGAAAATACATCCGCTATCTGAACAAATTTGTTGCAGGCCGAGTCAAAGTAGCTCACTGAGAAATTACCTGCGACCTGACCTGACAGTGAAAGCTCAGTGTTCAGATAATTTTCAAGGAATGATTTGTTCTCCACCCGCTCATTCCTCTCGTCAAGCTGCAGAAAGCAGTCCTCGTCAGGAAGATATCCATTCTGTATGAAGTAGAGCAGGGCAGATTTGATGGAGAAGTTGAATGTCCTGGAGATGTTGTCGAAGAAGCGGTTCGGCAGATTTTCATTCTTCATCATGATATAGTACACGTCAAAGTGATGCTTCCTGGAGAAGTAATCCACAAATATGTGCTTCATGTCTCTGTCAAACTGTGCACCTTTTAGTTCACGGAATTTGCCGTCCCGGAACATTCTCCCGCCGTGCTTGGTGATCTTGCCGGTCATGTCATCGACTTTATCACTGTCCAGATCAAGAAGCATCTCATAGTTGGAAGAAATAAATCTCTTGTAAGCACGCTCAAGGGCGACGGGATCGAGGACATGGATCATAGACACCACGAAATACTGATCGTTTGTGGCATATTTATTGATAGAACCTGATTCGTCTATGTAAATGTTCACGATTCCCGCCTCCTTGTATAATCTGAATCGCCGCTGATGTAAGTAGTCAGGCTGGCGGTTCCTTTTCAAAAAAAACTAGTCCACTGACACAAGCTCGATCTTGAAGTTGAGCTCTTTGCCGGCCATCTCATGGTTTGCATCAAATGTGATGGATTCGTCATCTTTTTCAATGACCTTTACAAGGAACTGCTGTCCCATGGAATTGGCAAGGTATACCTGATTGCCGACCTCAAGATTCTCAGCGCCAGGCATATCTGCAAGAGGAGCCTTGATGATGGCCTCCGGGTCAGGCATTCCGTATGCGTCCTCAGGACGAAGATGTACATCGATGATATCGCCAACGTTCATGCCCTCAACTGCCTGATCAAATCCCGGAATCATCTGTCCTGCACCGCAAACGAACTCGATAGGCTCGCCTCTGTCATATGAAGAATCGAACTTTGTTCCGTCGTTGAATGTTCCTGTGTAGTGAACCTTACAGGTTCTTCCTGTGTTACTCATAAAAATTTGTCCTCCAATTGGGTAATATGTCATTAATTGTAACATGAAATAGAGGGAATGGATATAGGAAAAATTATGGCGTTCCGACCTCGATAAGATTGCCGTCAGGATCATAGAATCTGATGACTTTTTGTCCCCATGAATGAGTCATGAGACGATTGACATATTCAATGTTGTATGGCGACTCATCAAGTTTTTGTGCAAACTCCTCGATATTATTTTCTTCAAAATATAACTCCGAAGCATTGTTATGTGGAATTACAAGATTTTCAATGAATTCAGCCCAAATAGTTGCATCCTGAAGGACCAGCCCTCCCGTCAGGATCACATTTCCCTCGTTGTCCAAGATAACCTCAAGCCCGAAGATATCTTTGTAAAATTTTTTTGATCGTTCAATGTCATTTACGACGATTAGTACATTTTTTAATTGCATAGCGGTTTTCCCCCAAGTGTATAATATAAGTTGGTTTCTAGTGTTTAGTTTACCAAATGATTTGCAAACAGTCTACATAATATATGGTAAAATTAGAAAAAACTATTTATTGATTGCAGCGGCAGCGTATTGTGCAGTCGGCGAGGATAGAGTAAACTGAAAACAGTTTAGAATGAATGGAGATAAATTATGTTGAAATTAGGATGTCATGTAGGAATGTCTGGCAAGGATATGATGCTCGGCTCAGTGAAGGATGCTGTGGCATTTGGCGCAAATACATTTATGCTTTACACAGGCGCACCGCAGAATACGAGACGCAAGGATATATCGGAGCTTAAGATACAGGAGGCACATGAACTCATGGTTCAGAACGGCATAGAGGAGTTCGTGGTCCATGCGCCGTATATAATCAATCTTGCAAATACAGTAAATCCTGCGACTTATGAAATCGCAGTGGAATTCCTCGCAAAGGAGATTGACAGGGCGACAGCGATGGGATCACAGACCATAGTCCTTCATCCGGGCTCACATGTAGGAGAGGGCGTGGACAAGGGAATTGCAAGCATAGTAAAGGGTCTGAATGAAGTCCAGACCGCAGACACCGCATGCCATATAGCGCTTGAGACCATGGCGGGCAAGGGGAGCGAGATCGGAAGAAACTTCGAGGAGCTGGCACGCATATATGATGGCGTTAACTACAATGACAAGCTCAGAGTATGTTTTGACACCTGCCACACCAGCGATGCGGGGTACGACATAATACACGACTTTGACGGTGTCATGGAGAAGTTCGACAGACTCATCGGCAAAGATCAGATAGCCGTGTTCCATATGAACGACAGCAAGAACGAGCCGGGAGCGGCTAAAGACAGACACGAGAACTTTGGGTTTGGCAAGATAGGTTTTGAGCCACTCATGTACATCATGAACCATCCGGACTTCATGGAAGTCCCAAAGATCCTGGAATCCCCATACATCAAAGACCCGGAAAACAGAAAGAAAAGCTACGAGCCGTTCAAACGGGAGATAGCAATGATCCGAAATGGGAAATTCGATCCGAAGATGAGGGAGAAAGTGGTGGAAGATAACAGATAAAAAAGGAGTTCTACTTAGTAGAACTCCCTGAATGTTTTCTTTCGGCATCTCTGCCTATCCGGGTTTTGGTAAACAAACAACCCTTATAAAGCTCAGCCATGCACTGTTTCCCGAAACATCACACGCATCATCACTCTACAGCCTGCTACGACTATTAAGTTTACGTCAGGCTGATAGGCAACTCCTGTCACCTGCATAACAGCGCTTTCGCCCTGTTTCTACTATTCATTATAAGCTGAGCCGCAAGAAAGGCAATAAACCTGTGGTTTACCATTGCATATCTAGTGTTCAGTCAAAACACAGGTAATCAGCCATTCATCTGCTTCAAAAACTATAATAAAAGAGATGTATGTTGTGTATGGGCTATCGGTAGTGAAGACTGCCGAGCTTCAGGATTTTCCTGCCGAGCTGAAGACCGCAGCGCCCTTATCGCGGTCGTAAGCGAGTGCAAATGGAAAATTCTGAAGCGACAGCAGTCGAACGTGATAGCACATACACAACATACATCTCTTTTTTCATGAACTGAATACAGATGAAGGACTGATTACCGTCCGTCCCTTACTTCTCCGGATGCTCTGTCAGCCAGTGCTCGATGACCTGCGCATCAGAGTGACACTGCACAAAAGTTCCATTGATTCTCTGGGTACTCTCAATACCCTTTCCAGTCGTGATGACAAGCTCGCCAGGCTGAGCCTCATCGAGGGCTCTTGTGAGAGCCTGCTCCCTGTCAACGATTATATAGCAAGGCTTTGTGATGTACTGCTTGATCTCCTTACAGATCTCCTCACAGGACTCAAAGCCCGGATCCTCCATGGTGAGAACAACCTTGTCGGCATACTGCTCAGCAAGTCTTCCCATATCCTCACGGCGCTTCTTGTAACGCTCACCGCCACAGCCGAATACAACGGTTATAGACTTTGGCTTCATGGTCTTTTTAACCATCTCATACAGTCTGTACATGCTTATATAGTTGTGTGCGTAGTCGATCATAAATGTGCGATCCTTCCAGTGATATACCTGTAGTCTTCCCGGAACATATACATCTCTGATGCTGCTTCTGATCTGATCATTTGGAATGCCGATGAGAAGAGAGGAGATGATGGCGGCAACAATATTTTCAACATTGTAATCACCGATCAGGTTGGTGTTGTATGCTCTGTTCTCTCCTCCGTATATAAGCTCAAAGTAGCTGTTATGGTCTGTGAGATCTTCATTGTGGATGCTGGCGAATTCAGTATCCTTTTCAAAGAAATCGTCATCCCTTGACATGAGCTTTTCAATTGATTCCTTGCTTCCGTATACAACAACGTGCTTGTCCCTTACTTCATTATATATAGTTTCAAAATATCTTGTGTCACTGTACAGCACAACGTTGTCGCACTGCTTCAGGAAGGATACCTTGCATCCGAGATAGTCCTCCATGGAGGCGTGCTCTGTCGGGCTGATGTGATCGTAGTCGATATTGGTAAATACTCCGACCTTGTAGTGCTCTCCGTAGATGCGGTTCATCTTCATGGCCTGGGAAGAAACTTCCATTATACAGTGTGTACAGCCTTCATCTACAGCCATGTCGAAGTATGTCTGGAGTTCAATAGGCTCAGGTGTGGTGAGAGTGGTCTCAAAAACCTTTGTTCCAACATCAATCTCATGGGTTGAGAATGCTGAGCATCTGTTGTCGGTGTATTTGTCCAGTATATCCTTCATGACAAATGTAACTGTGGTCTTTCCCTTTGTTCCGGTGATCCCGACCTTGACCATGTTATCGCCTGGATTGCCGAAGAACCATCTGGCAGCAAGAGCCATGGCCTTTCTTATATCATTTACAATAATATAAGGAATGTCCACGTCGTCGTACTTTTGCTGTGACAAATATACGATGGCGCCCTGTGCGATGGCTGATTTCAGGTAATCCTCCTTAAATGAGGCACCCTTGCACACGAAGAATGTACCTGGGACCACATCCTTGGAATTGATGGTTATATGGGAAGGAGTGATGTCTTTGCAATCCTCCGAATATTCAGTTATAAGATCCTGCCCGCTTAAAATATCCAATAAAGCTGTAAATTGTAAATTCTCTTTCATACTTTTCCCCTTGGAATGTGTCTTTTATTGTATTTGTACGGACTTATGATCCGTACGACTAAATGTATCACTTATTATGCTTTCTATAAATAATTATGTCAAATAAAAAATACTCAGATCATTAGTTCTGTTCTCTTCATATTTATCTCCATTTGCATACAAATATATCCAAGCTGGTATAACCATGCCTATTATAGCATAACATCAGGTATTATAGCACTTAAATTGTCGAAATGCGAAGCATTTTGACCCGGTATTGATAACTTCTATCATATGCAAAAACTTGTGTTGACAAAGTGCATCTGTTCAATTAAATTGTAGTCGCAATTTAAAAAAGAAAGATGAACTAGTGAAGAGGTTATATGAATATAGTATAGACAGAATACATATTATAAAGAGGTGATGAAATGTCAGAGTTCATAACATTATTTATACCATTTGCCGGAACAACACTGGGATCGGCCATGGTTTTCCTTATGAAAGATAAGATCTCTCCGCTTGTGGAGAAGGCTCTGCTCGGGTTTGCGGCGGGGGTCATGATCGCGGCGTCCATATGGTCACTGCTCATTCCGTCAATAGACATGGCGGAGGCACAGGGCAAGATAGCGTGGCTGCCGGCACTTATCGGATTTGCTCTTGGAATCATATTCCTGCTTGTTCTTGACACGGTGATACCGCACCTTCATCTGGAAAGTGACAAACCGGAGGGCGTCAGGTCAAAGCTTCAGAAGACGACCATGATGATATTTGCAGTCACGCTCCACAATATCCCCGAGGGCATGGCAGTGGGCGTTGTGTACGCCGGCGCAGCCATGGGCAATATGGGCGTGTCCATCACAGGTGCATTTGCACTTTCCATAGGAATCGCTATACAGAACTTCCCGGAAGGTGCAATTGTGTCCATGCCGCTTGTTGGCGAGGGCATGAGCAAGAAGAAGGCATTTCTGTATGGAATGCTGTCCGGAGCTGTGGAGCCGGTCGGAGGTTTCCTCACAGCACTGCTGGCTGTCCAGGTCACACCACTTCTTCCGTATTTCCTTGCATTTGCGGCGGGAGCCATGCTCTATGTGGTCATAGAGGAGCTGATACCTGAGTCTCAGGCGGGCGAGCATACCAATATAGGAACCATCGGTGCGGCGGTGGGCTTCGCTCTTATGATGGTGCTGGATGTGGCACTTGGATAATGACGAAAAATGCTAAATGATAAAATATGAGCAACTACTTATGTTGATTTTAAACATAAGTTAGCTTAAACTAACATCGTAGATCATGTGAGCTCCTGTACCCTCTGTAAACTGCTGAATCGGAGGGACAGCAGGGGTTATACTCGCGCGATACAAGAAAGGAGAAATATAAAAATGATGAATTATCTTGAGATCGAAAAGGTAATAGGAAGAGAGATCCTTGATTCAAGAGGAAATCCAACAGTTGAGGCGGAGGTGTATCTGGCAGATGGAACAGTAGGCCGTGGTGCGGCGCCAAGTGGAGCTTCCACAGGTGAGTTTGAGGCACTTGAGCTTCGTGATGGAGACAAGTCAAGATACCTCGGCAAGGGTGTTCAGAAAGCAGTAGAGAATATAAATACTACTATAAATGACGTACTTACAGGAATGGATGCGTCTGATATATATGCAGTTGATGCAGCAATGATCAAGGCTGATGGAACAAAGGACAAGTCAAACCTTGGAGCAAATGCTGTCCTTGCAGTTTCAATCGCAGCAGCAAGAGCAGCTTCAATATCACTTGACATTCCTCTTTATAGATTCCTCGGTGGAATCTCAGGAAACAAGCTTCCAGTTCCAATGATGAACATCGTAAACGGTGGATGTCATGCTCTGTCATCAGGACTTGACGTTCAGGAGTTCATGATCATGCCAGTTGGCGCTCCATCATTCAAGGAGTGTCTGAGATGGTGTGCAGAGGTATTCCACGCACTTGCAGGAATCCTCAAGGAGAGAGGCCTTGCTACATCAGTAGGTGATGAGGGTGGATTTGCCCCGGCACTTAAGTCTGACGAGGAGGCTATCGAGACAATTCTCGAGGCTGTAAAGAAGGCTGGGTATGAGCCAGGTAAGGACTTCAAGATCGCTATGGATGCTGCTTCATCAGAGTGGAAGAGCGAGAAGGGAAAGGGCTGGTACAAGCTTCCAAAGGCTGGAACAGAGTATACAGCAGAGCAGCTCATCGAGCACTGGGCAAAGCTTGTTGAGAAGTATCCTATCATCTCAATTGAGGATGGTCTCGACGAGGAGGATTGGGAAGGATGGCAGAAGCTCACAACAAGACTTGGCGACAAGGTACAGCTTGTCGGTGATGATCTGTTTGTTACAAATACAGAGAGACTTGCAAAGGGTATCAAGATGGGATGCGCAAACTGTATCCTTATCAAGCTCAACCAGATCGGCTCAGTATCAGAGACACTTGAGGCTATCAAGATGGCTCATAAGGCTGGATACACAGCAATATCATCACACAGATCAGGTGAGACAGCGGATACAACTATCGCAGATCTCGCAGTAGCACTCAACACATGCCAGATCAAGACAGGTGCTCCTTCAAGATCAGAGAGAGTTGCAAAGTACAACCAGCTCCTCAGAATCGAAGAGCAGCTTGGCGACTCAGCTGTATATCCTGGAATCAAAGCTTTCAACGTAAAGCAGTAGGATAATAGCATTAGCCATACGAATGCATCTCCACTGGTGGAATCATCGGTGGAGGTGCTTTTTTTATACTTTAATTAAATAAAAAAATGACTAAAAATTGCCAGATAATATGTGTGTATTTTAACATTAAAAATATGGAATCACTTGACAGATAGTGTTAAACTATACATAGGCTTATCGGGAGGTAGGAATCATGGCTTCAAAAAGAGATTATTATGAAGTTCTCGGCGTATCAAAGACAGCCACAGACGCTGAGATAAAAAGAGCATATAGAACCCTGGCGAAGAAATACCACCCGGACACGAATCCTGGCGATGCGACGGCTGCAGAGAAGTTTAAGGAGGCCTCTGAGGCCTACGCGGTACTGTCTGATGCCGAGAAGAGGAAGATGTATGATCAGTTTGGAATGGCTGCATTCGATGGCTCCGGTGGAGCCGCCGGTGGTGATCCATTCGGAGGCGGAGGCTTCCACTTTGAGGGTGGAGACTTCGGTGATATGTTTGGCGATATATTTGGCTCGTTCTTTGGCGGCGGTGGCCGCTCACAGAGAGGTGGATTTGGCGGATTCGGTCAGGGAAGCTTCAATGCGCGGGGCAGAGATATGGAGGCAAGTGTCACGGTAGATTTTGATGATGCAGTATATGGTTGCGACAAGACTCTGTCGTTCAATGATGGACGGGGAGGAAGTTCCCAGTTCACTGTACACATTCCGGCGGGTATAGACAACGGCGGTGTGATAAGACTGGCTGGCAAGGGATATCCCGGAACCGGCAAGGGTCAGCCTGGAGATATGCTGCTGAAGGTCAATGTAAGAGACAAGGCAGGTTATGAGAGAAAGGGTCTGGATATATACACCACGGCTCTTGTGCCATTTGACACGGCAGTTCTCGGTGGAGAGATATTGGTCCACACCATGTTCGGTGATGTGAAGTGCAAGATAGCACCGGGTACTCAGTCGGGAAGCAAGATAAGGCTTCGTGGCAAGGGTGTCCAGGCGAGGGGCGGCAATACCCATGGAGATCATTATGTTACCGTGAGAATTGCAGTTCCAAGGAACATTTCACCAGAGGCGAAGGATGCGCTTAAGAAGTTCACAGAGCTTGTGAACAAGGGCTGATAATATTATGTTCACATAGAAACCAGGGCGGAAAGCTCACTTTATGAGCGGTCTGCCCTGGTTTTCTCAGCTAAAGCGGGAGATTCTTGACTTTGCAGACAAAAATACATATAAAGATTACTTAAAACAATTGATTTCAGGAGGGAAAATGTTATTAGATAAAGATATACGAGAACCCCTGTTTGATTTCCTTGAGGAGCGATATGGCAAGGTGCGTATCCTTGAGGAGAAGACCGTCGGAAACTCCCGTGCGGATGTGGTAATGGTCATTCCAGACAAGATAGTGGGAATCGAGATAAAAAGTGATGCGGATACATACACGCGGCTGGAGAGTCAGGTAGCAGACTATGATCTATATTTTGACCAGAATATCGTGGTGGTGGGAAGTACACATGCAGGTCATGTGGCAGAGCATGTACCAGACTACTGGGGGATCATATCTGTTGAAGAATATGATACAGGCATCAAGTCAGATACAGATGGCAAGCCAGATGCAGAAGGCCTGGAGGATGGAGTGTCAGACAAGCTGACTCACAAGATCGATTTCTACGTGGTCAGGGAGATGCAGCCTAATCCACGGGCTGATCTGCTTCGTACCATACGTATATTGTGGAGACCGGAGCTTGCACATATCCAGGAGACCTACATTCTTCCGATGTATAAGGGAAAGAGCAAGGATTTCGTCAGGACACTTATAGTGGACAGACTTCCGGCGGAGATCGTGCACCATGAGATAAGTGAGATCCTGTTCGAGAGGGATTATGCCGCCATGATCGAGCAGATACAGGAATTCAGAAAGGCACAGGCGGCAAAGCGCGGCAAGACGGTCAGGAGAAAGAAAAAGAGATACAGAAGAAAAAAGAGAGATGCATAGAGGTGACAGCATGATAAAGAAGTATACATACGGAAAGCCATTTCAGACAGAATCAGTAGTGGTAGATATCGCAGCAGAAAAAGGACAGCCAGATCACGGCAATATAGACTTAACAGCCGGATTTTCGTACACATTTGGTCTTGAGGACAGTGATATAGTGTATGGCCTTGGCGAGGCGAACAGAGGAATCAACAAGAGAGGCTACAAGTACATAAGCAACAATGCAGACAATCCGCATCATCACGAGGATGTATACTCACTGTATGCATCACACAACTTTATTATAGTTTCAGGAGCGCAGACATTTGGCCTGTATTTTGACTATCCATCCACGATCACATTTGACGTGGGATATACGAAGTGCGATGAGCTGCATATTTTCTGTGACAGCGCAGATTTGGATATCTATGTGATAACAGGTGACAGCCCATATGATATCACGAAGCAGTTTAGGAAGATGATCGGAAGGAGTTATATCCCGCCAAAGTTTGCATTTGGATTTGGACAGAGCCGCTGGGGATACAAGACACCGGAGGACTTTGAGACGGTGGCGAGAAAATACAGAGAGAACCACATCCCGATCGATATGGTCTACATGGATATAGATTACATGGACAGCTATAAGGATTTCACCATAAATGACGACTTTGGCGATTTTTCGGAGTATGTGGAGAATCTGAAAAAGGATAATATACGCCTGATCCCGATCATCGATGCCGGAGTAAAGATTGAGGAAGGTTACGATGTGTATGAGGAGGGCGTGGCAAATAACTACTTCTGCAAGAGAGCAGATGGAAGTGATTTCGTTGCGGCGGTATGGCCGGGATATACGCATTTCCCTGATGTGCTGAACCCTGAGGCGAGACGCTGGTTCGGTGCAAAATACAAGATCCTCACGGATGCAGGTATAGAGGGCTTCTGGAATGACATGAATGAGCCGGCGATCTTCTTCACCCCGGAGGGCGTGAGCGAGCTGAAGAAAGCTATGAAGAAGTTCATTGAGAAGGACGAGACTGTGGACGATGTCTGGGGCATCTCGGGTATGGCGGCAGGTGTTGCCAACAATCCGAAGGATTACGCATCTATGTATCACAATGTGGATGGGGAGATGGTGCGTCACGACAAGGTTCACAACCTCTTTGGATATAACATGACAAGGGCGGCAGGCGAGGCGCTTCGCGAGATCTCACCGGATGAGAGACGACTTTTGTTCTCCAGATCGTCTTATATAGGGATGCATCGTTATGGCGGCGTCTGGATGGGCGATAACAAATCGTGGTGGTCACACATCCTGCTCAATATCAAGATGCTTCCGTCCATGAATATGTGCGGTTTCCTGTATACGGGCGCGGATCTCGGCGGATTTGGCTGTGATACTTCAAGGGATCTTCTTCTCAGATGGCTCGCACTCGGTGTGTTCACTCCGCTCATGCGTGACCATTCTTGTGAGGGTACAAGAGATCAGGAGTGCTATCAGTTTGAGCATATAGAGGATTTCAGGAATGTGATCGGTGTCCGTTACCGATTGCTTCCATATATATACAGCGAGTACATGAAGGCTGCCTTGACGGACGACATGATGTTCAAGCCGCTGGCATTTGAATATCCAGATGATAAGATCGCAGCCCATGTGGAGGATCAGCTCATGCTTGGAAATGAGATCATGATCGCACCGGTTTACACGCAGAATGCCATCGGAAGATATGTGTATCTGCCGGAGAATATGATGCTTGTAAGGTTTACGTCAGATGGCAGCGCCACGCAGACGGAGATGCCTGCAGGACATCACTTCGTGGAGGTTCCGGAAAATGAGGTCATCCTGTTTGTAAGAAACGGCAAATGTATACCTGTCGTGGATGTGGCGGAGTGCGTTGCTGATATTGACAAGACTACAATGCAGCTGATCGGCTATAAGAACAGCAGTTATATGCTGTACGATGATGACGGTTATACAAGAGAGTATGATCTGGAGAAGAATTGTGCGCTCTTATTTAAATAAGATGCATGGCAAGGAATAAGCTGGCAGAGGCATGGTTAATATATAATATTACCTAATAGACATCAGAGAATATAACATTAGAGAATATACAAGGAAGAGAAGACATGAAGAACGTAAAATTAATAGCATCCGACATGGATCATACACTGCTTATGGAGAATGGAAAACTCCCGGATGGTTTCTTTGATTACATTGACAGGCTGGATGAGAAGGGGATTCGTTTTGTTGTAGCCAGCGGAAGACCCATGTACACCCTGAGGGACATGTTCGGAGACAAGATGGATAAGATGGTGGTCATCGGTGATAACGGTGCGGCTATTTCCAATTGCGGCAAGATCATATACAAGAGCCTGATGGATGTGGAAGAGTACCAGAGTATGATACGCTTTGTGGAGGACGAGACGGATGGTGTTGCTGTACTGTGTGCCCTATCCGGAGCATATGTCCTGAAAAAATACGAGAAGTATGCGAAGTTTTTCAAAGCATTTCTCAGTAATCTTGTGTTTGTTGATGATATGAGAAGCCTTGACGTCGAGTCCAATAAGTTTACGATATTTGCTCCGGATAAGGATGCCGCTGTGAAGTACAAAGAGATCTATACGCCACGTTTTGGAGATAACTTCTCAGTCACTGTGGGCGGAAGAGAATGGATCGACATCATGAATAAAGGTATCAATAAGGGAATGGCCATGAGAAAGATCGGAGAACTTCTTGGTATCGATACCAGTGAGATGATGGCATTCGGAGACAACTTCAACGATGCGGAGATGCTGAAGACGGTATACTACAGCTATATCGTGGCAAATGCGCAGCCTGGCATGGAGAAGTTTGCAAGATTCCGCGCCCCATCCAATGAGGAGCGTGGAGTGCTCCAGGTTATGGAGCAGGTGCTGGCAGCCAACTTGTAGGCGAAGTATAGAAACAGACATAAATAATGGAAAGAAATCAAAGGCTCAGTCTCTTATTAACAGTGGCTGGGCCTTTTATTGATAATGTAAGCAGTGACCACTAAATCTTAATATTAAACGTAATAAGATTGTAAGATGTGGATGTTAGAATAAAATCATCAGATAGAACAGACAAGAAAATGAAAAGGAAGAGGTATCATGAATATATTATCAACCCACAATCTTACAAAGACATACGGAACAGGAGACAATGTCGTGCATGCGCTTACAGATGTGTCACTTGATATTGAAGAGGGAAAATTTGTATCTATCATAGGCAGTTCGGGAAGTGGAAAGTCAACACTTCTAAATCTCTTAGGGGGTCTCGACAGGCCAACATCAGGAGATGTTATACTGGACGGCAAAGCTATTTTTGAAATGGACGATGAGGCACTTACGATATTCAGAAGACGAAAGATAGGATTTGTTTTCCAGAATTACAATCTGGTGCCAATATTAAATGTGTATGAGAATATAGTGCTTCCGATCGAGCTGGATGGAACGAAGATAGACACTGCGTATGTAGATAAAATTATGGATGTGCTCGGCTTGTCGGAAAAGAAACTTTCCATGCCGAACCAGCTGTCAGGAGGCCAGCAGCAGAGGGTTGCGATAGCCAGAGCGCTGGCAGCAAAACCTTCTATCATATTGGCTGATGAGCCGACAGGCAATCTGGACAGCAAGACCAGTATGGATGTCATTGCATTGTTAAAGCTGACTGGTAAAGAATTTGCACAGACGATAGTGATGATCACTCATAATGAAGAGATAGCAACCATGGCAGACCAGATGATACGGATCGAAGATGGCAGGATCTTCTCAGCAGGAGTACCAGATGGGGGTGAGAAGGATGCTTAGAAACAATAATCAGGCGGCGGTGAGCAGGATATATCACCGCATGTTAAAGCAGAACAAAGTGCGAAATGTAATTGTTATTCTGGCGATCGTTCTCACAACATTTATGTTCACGGCCGTATTTACATTGGGATTTTCAATAGCTAAAAATCTTAACCAGATGCAGCTCAGACTTCAGGGAACAAGATCTTCTATATATATGGAGCGTCCATCTGAAGGTCAGATAAATGATATAAAGGCCTGTCCGTCACTTCTTGCAGCGGGAATACAGATCGATGCACAGACAGTAAGCACGGGATCAGGCAAGTACAGTTATCTGCTTCAGTATGATGATGATACAGAATTTAATGAGAATCTGAAACCTGCCATAACCGATATAAATGGCAGTTATCCGAAGGATGAGAATGAGATAATGCTCACAAAGCAGATACTTGACAATATGGGTATCACGTCGCCAAAGGTAGGCCAGAATGTTACGTTTGTGATGGATGGTGAGAGAAAAAATTTTGTGCTCTCAGGCTGGTACACAGGATTTGCCAAGAGCAGCGTATGCCTGGTGTCAAAGAAATATGTGGATTCCCAGGGGATAGATATGCAGAAGGATGGACGTGTCAGTATCTCCGCAAAGGAGGGCAAGGGTGATAAACTCCAAGATGAACTTGAGAAGAATGTTACTTTGAGGCAGGACCAGAAGTTTGACGTGAAATATGATGTTCAGTCTGAAAATGGTTCAAACCGTGTTTTTATAGCTATAAGTATAGGCATTATAGCTCTTATGATACTCCTTAGTGGATATCTTCTTATATATAATGTAATGTATATATCTGTTACAAAGGATATAAGATTCTATGGAATGCTCAAGACCATCGGGGCTACGATGTCCCAGATACAGAAGATAGTGAAAAAACAGGCCCTATATCTGGCTTGTGTAGGAATTCCGATAGGGGTACTCCTTGGAACTGCGGTGTCGTTTGGCGTTGTTCCTCTTGCTATGAACATGCTGTCGATAGACAGGGAAGCTGCACTTTCATCGGCGGTCAGTTTCAATCCGGGAATATATGTATTCTCCGTGGTATTTGCATTTGCGACTGTATTTATAAGTGCGAGGAAACCGGCAAAATATGCCGGGAAGATATCTGCAATCGATGCAATGAAATATACTGGAAATATATCAGGAACAAGATATAAGTCCACCAGTGGAGGAAGGCCCTGGAAGATGGCATGGAGGAATGTGTTTCGTGAAAAAAAGAGAAGTATACTTGTGTTTGCATCGATATTCATGGGCTCAGTTACATTTCTGTGTGTGAATACATTTATATCATGCATGGATGCGGACAGTTATATAGAGCATTATCTTCACAATGATTATGTGCTATATGGCGGCGGAGAATCAGATAACTATAAGCCTCAGGCGACCATGGCAGACATCGCGGAACAGATGCGAAACATTCCGGGTATGGGTACTGTAGAGGTGAACAGAAGCGCAAAGGTAAAACTGCCATTTGATGCTGAACTTTATGCACCGTTTATTGAGAGCGAGGATGACCCGGAATCTCTTGCGACATTTTATGAGACAACGACCAACAGTGAGGCACAGTATGGGGCACCGCTGATATCGGTCAATTCTGATATGATAAAGCTTTACAACAAAACTGCCAGACAGAAGATAGATATAGAGGCATTTGAAAAAGGAGAGGTATGTCTGATAGGTTATGTAGATTCCATATCAGCGTCGGAGCGGATGGCGGATAAGACTCTGACACTTGTAAATGACCAGACGGGCAGGAAGAGACAGATCTCAGTCGGTGCAGCCATGATGAGAACAGAGCAGTCAGCAATCACCGCCGGATATTACTGGACACTTGGTGGAGCTCCAGAGGCGATATTTGTGAGTGATGCGGTGATGGATGATCTGTTTCCGGATGCGGAGATCTCATGCATCATTGCGGATGCGGAGAAAGGAAAAGAATCAGAAGTGACACCATATGTACAGCGCATCGTAAAGGAAAATCCAGTCATAGCCGGGAGTGATATCAAGTCGGTGGAGGGCTCAGAATTCAAGAAGTCTATGCTGTCGCTTGAGGTGATAGGTGGTGGAATGTCGATCATATTGATACTTATCGGAGTGGTGAATTATATCAATGTCATGATCACCGGTGTATATACGAGAAAACTGGAACTGGCAGTGCTTGAGAGCGTTGGAATGACAAAGAGGCAGATACGTAATATGCTTATGTACGAGGGCATGTTTTATGGTATTATAACAACAGTACTTATTGTGACGCTTGGAAGTCTTATGATGTATGGGGCTGGCCGGCTAAGTGTGAATATAGCCGATTATGCAGTGTTTCATTATCCGTATGCACTTGTTGCCGGAGTAGCTGCTATGCTGTTTGCTATATGCATTGTGGTTCCGGCGATGGTGTTCAGACTTGTGACAAAAGATACGGTGACAAGCCGGCTGAGAGAAGCATCATAGATATTGGGCAGACCGGGAGTTATGAAAATGATATGGAATCAGCATGTAATTGATAGGAGAAAGTATGAAACGTATTTTGGTCGTGGAGGATGATGTGATCATATGTGGAGGTGTGAAGCTATTCCTTGAAAAGAGGGGATACGAAGTTAAAACTGCGTACTCATGCAAGGAGGCGGATGGCTGTCTGGAACATGGCTTTGATCTGATATTGCTTGACAGAAACCTTCCCGATGGAAGGGGCATTGACTACTGCAGAGAACTGAGAAAAAGTACAAAGGTCCCGATCATCTTCCTCACGGCAAGAGATACGGAGGCTGATATGATAGAGGGGTTTTTGGCCGGCTGCGATGACTATATAGCGAAGCCGTTTTCCGTGGAACTTCTGTATCAGCGGATAGAGGCAGTCCTTCGAAGAAGTGAAAATGCACTGGATGGGGTAAAGCATGAACGTTTTCATTATGGGGATATGAGTGTTGACTTTGAACGGATGCAGGTGTACATATCGGATGAACCGATAAAGCTGTCCGTTACGGAATACAGGATACTGGAACTGCTGATAAAAAATAAGGGGCGCGTTCTCACAAGGGATATGATCATACAGAAGATTTGGGATGACAATGAAAATTATGTGGATGAGAACACGCTGAATGTGCATATCAGAAGACTTCGTCAGAAGATAGAAAAGGATGCCGGCAATCCGGAGTACGTGATCACGGTGTTTGGAATCGGATATACATTTGGCGAGACATAGGCAGGGGTAGATAACAGAGATAATATGGATAAATATATTGAAAACTATGGTAAATATACGAAGAGAGTGAGGATGCTGTATGTATGCTCACTTCTTTTGTTTGTGTTTTTAGCAGTATTTGAGTATGTATGTTCAGGAAAAATACTTGCGGCCATAGGTGCACTGGCGTGTGGTGTAGTTATGTTTGTTGTCATAAAGTTGCTGCAGAAGGCGGATGATGACTTTATTTCGGAGGTCGTGGCAGCTATGTCGGATCTTCTGGACAATCTCTCTGAGCTGAAACGGCAGCAGGTATTTCCGGAAAATGATGACTCGCTGGTATCAAGGCTGCAGAGCAAGGTTGACAAGATAATCGATGCGCTGAAGCTTCAGAATTCCAGAGAGAGGCTGGAGCATGAGAAGATTAAGGGGCTGGTATCGGATCTTTCCCATCAACTGAAGACGCCAATATCGAACCTGAGGATGTACACGGATTTTCTGAAAAATCCGGATATAAGTGATGATGAGCGTACTCAGTACTTGCAAGTCCTTGAACTGGCGGTGGAGCGCTTGTCATTTCTCTCGGAGAGTATGATAAAGGTATCCAGACTGGAAAGCGGACTTATCAATCTCGATGTGAAAAGCCAGAGTATAAATGACACTGTGCTGCAGGCAGTGAAAGATGTATATGTGAGTGCGAAAAACGCCGATATAACTATCAGATATGATGAACAGGTGAAATGTGATATACAGCATGACAGAAGATGGACTGCGGAAGCGTGTTTCAATCTTTTGGATAATGCGATAAAATACGGAAAAACTGGAAGTGAGATAGTCCTGTCGGTCAGAAAACTAGGGCTCACGGTTGAAATCAGTGTGACAGATGAGAATGAACCAATAGGAGAGGATGAGCGTACACATATATTTGAGAGGTTTTACCGTGGCAGAAATTCCGGTGACAAGGATGGCGTTGGAATAGGTCTTTATCTGTCAAGGGAGATCATAGAAAAACAGGGCGGAATGTTAAGTGTTATTCCACAAAAGGATGGTAACAAGTTCGTGATCGTGCTGCAGAGCCGATGAATGGAATAATGGCATGATTATATATAAAGGAGTACATATGATTTACACATACCCGGATTATTAT
The DNA here is from genome assembly GCF_003481085.1 of Coprococcus sp. TF11-13. Taxonomy (NCBI): domain Bacteria; kingdom Bacillati; phylum Bacillota; class Clostridia; order Lachnospirales; family Lachnospiraceae; genus Coprococcus; species Coprococcus sp. TF11-13. Next base: position 145,316 of record NZ_QUKK01000003.1, read on the forward strand.
AAGAAATTCAGCTGCATAGCGGACAAATGCCCGGACACATGCTGCGGCAAATGGCAGATAGTGATAGATGATGATTCGTTGGAAAAATATGAGGATTATAATGGTGAGTACAGGGATGAGCTGCGCCGCAAGGTAAATTGGAAAGAAGGCGTTTTCAGACACGGCAGAAGTGGAAAGTGTGCATTTCTGCGGGATGACATGCTGTGTGATCTGTATATACACATGGGTAAGGACAGTCTCTGCACCACATGCAGAGAGTACCCGAGACACACAGAGGAATTTGAAAATGTCCGTGAGATCTCGCTGTCTCTGTCGTGCCCGGAGGTGGCACGGATGCTGATGAACATCACGGGCAAGGTGACATTTGTGACCGAGGAGGACGATGAGGACGAAGTGTTCGATGACTTTGATTATTTCCTGTACTCCAATCTGGAGGATATCCGGGAGGCGATACTGAATGTCATTCAGGACAGAAGTGTGGACATCCGGATCAGAATCGAGCGGGTGCTTCAGATTGGCGCGTCGGCACAGAGACACTATGATGAGGGCGACCTTGTCATGTGGGATGAGTGTGAGGAGCAGGATAAGCCGGAGATTTGCAGGAAATTAGAATCTTGCCCAGAGCATTCTAATACGGAGATCAATAATGAAGTCTTTTCAGATGATGAATATGTCTTGTTACAGAGACAGTTTGGCTTTCTTCAGGGCGAGCTGGAGCTTTTGTACGACGACTGGGAGGATGTGCTCATAGAGTCACAGAGTCTTCTGTTCAGCGATGGCGCGGAAACATTTGCGGAGAACAGGAGAAGGTTTGAGGCATGGTGGCGCAGGCATTCTGCGTGTCAGGATATGGCAGATGAGCGGGCTGCGGACAGCAATGCTTCAGAAGAGAATGTAAATGCTGATGATCAAGGCATGCGCGATCTGAACTCTGATTTCTGCGATGCATCTGTCGGTGAAATACTGCCTTCTATGGAGATTGTGCTAGAGCAGATCGTAGTATACTTCATCTCGATATATCTTCTGGGAGCCGTGTACGACGACAACATCATCGGCAAAGTGGAGGCCTGCGTAGGACATGCTGTTGAGCTTTATATGCTGCTCATGGCCAGATGGCTGAAAAATGGAGAGCAGATTTCCATGGATGACCTCATAGAACTGGCATACAGATATTCAAGGGAGATAGAGCATTCTGACGAAAACCTGGAGAAGGTGGAAGTGCTGGATTGGTTTGGAAAGATAGATTAGTCTATTGGTTTGTGAGGAGATGATGAAAATTCTGGACAACATGATAGAAATGTATAAGTCTGAAATGGAAAAAGCTTTGGCGATGACTTCAACGACAGGGAGATGCTTGATACAGTGTATTACAGCTATATAGTTGCAAATACGCAGGCTGGCAGAAAGTAAAAACGATTTGCAAAATTAAGCCTTACACCGCTTGTAGAAATAAGTAACTTACAGCTTAAATGTTATAGTAAATATACTTCCGTGCGGAATATTGTCACTGACTGTTATGTCAGCACCGTGGAGCTCTGCTATGCTCCTGGCGATGCTGAGACCGAGTCCAAAGTGATTTTTATGGTCGTTGCGTCTGGAATAGAAGGTTTCGAAAATGTGCGGCTTATCTTCATCGCTTATTCCAGAACCTGTATCTGATACTGTATAGTATAGATTTGAAACATCCGCGGATACAGATATTGCTATCTGTCCATCGGCGGTGCATGATATGGCATTGTCCACCAGAATAGATAGGCATTGAAGCATTCTATCCCTGTCCATGTAGACAGGTGAAAGGGGATTGTCAGGTATGGATACTGCCAGGTCAAGACTTTTTTGCATGGCAATTGATTCAAAGCGATCGTATAATTCTATTATTATATCTTCCGGGTGAATGTCATCGAAGTTATCCCTGCCTGACTTCTTTATATCAGCAAATGTCAGGAGATTGTTCACCATATCGGTCATTCTGTCACATTCCCTCTGGGCTGTCAAAATATAATCATTGTCAGTCTTGTCAGGATTACTGCCAGACAGTCCGTTGAGACATGATTTTATGACGGTTACAGGAGTCTTCAGTTCATGGGATGCTACAGCTATGAACATATCCTGTTTCTTATAAGCCACATTTACAGGGATAAGTATCCTGCCTGTAAAAATGCATGAGAATATGGACAGAAGTATTATTGCTATGGTAGTAATGATCAGAAATAAAATCATCATTTTTGCTTTGTATGCAGACAGCGTAGCGTTGTTGAATATGGTGTGTATGGTATAGAAATTTCCACCTATATTTATGATGCTGTAGCTGTTCCAGTAGTCGGTATGATCATATCTGACAATATAAAATCTCCTGTTGTTTTCGCCCTGATTTATCGCATTGTAATAATCTTTCCAGTACATCGGCTGATTGTAAGGAGATGCAGCTTCAAAAATTGACGCGCTCTCTGCAAAGCTGTTCGTGGAGACGATTGTGTTGTTGTTTCGCAGCACGTCTATATTAAGATTTTTCTCACTATATTCATTGAGGATAGGCATGTCTATGATGCTCACCTGTTCAAGATATGAGAATAAAAGGTTTACATCCCTTGTGTACGATATGTACGTGCTGTTTGTGTACTCCTTTATCACAGTGTGGAGCAGAAGAATGGACATGGCAGTCAGAATAATTGCTATGACGGAGGAGAGAAATATGGAAAGTTTTCTTTTGAGCTGTTCTATCATATAGATGTGTCCTCCTTTCTGCAGACTAGCATGTAGCCACTGCCGTATACGACCTTTATCACAAGACTGCTATGGATGGTTTTTAATCTGTTTCTCAGAAAATAAATGTAATTCAGTATATTCCCATTTCCCACATTTGAGGTCAGTCCCCATATGGCTTCGATGATCTCGTCTTGACTTACCAGCTTACCAGCAGATCTCAGCAATAATTCAAATAGCTGGGATTCTCTGTTGGTGAGCCGCACCGACTGGGTACCACATTGAAGTGTCCGGCTGTCGAGCATATAAGTGACATCACCATATGAATAGTCAAATGTACCAATCTGTTGGGTTCTTCGGTAAAGTGCGTTTATACGAGCCAACAGCTCATCAAATTCAAAAGGCTTGACAATATAATCGTCGGCACCGTGGGAAAATGCTGCAGTTTTGTTCTCGAGTGTCCCAAGGGCTGTGAGCATAATCACGGGTATCGATATCCTGTCAAAGTATAACTGATTGAGAATGTCCAGACCGGACATGTCAGGGAGCATCCAGTCAAGCACCAGGATGTCGATATCCACCCCGGAATATATGAGCTCTGTGCTCTGCTTTCCAGTTGTACACAGCGTCACAGATATTCCGTGATCTTCCATTTGTCTTTTCAGTATTTTCCCAAGATTGAGGTCGTCCTCCACAAGCAGCAGGTTCATACATATCCCCTTTTCGTTATTGTAATCTGGAATGTAGTTCATTTCATTCTTACTTTATAGTAATTCATTTGGGGAGCGTTTGAAAGCGGTATACGCAATTTAGATGGTTTTTAGATAATCTGAGAGTCTGTAGATGCTACAATTTGTACATGAAAATATGTGAATAGAGGAAGTGCTAACTGGGGAAAAGGAGGTAATCATGGGGCGTATAAATATATTTTTACTGCTTGCCGCTGTCATGATAATATGCTGTGGCTGCGCTGGAACATCAGGAGATGAAGAGGTGGTGAAGGAACTGTCTGAATATCAGATGACACAATTGAATGTGGCGGAGGTGTATGGAATAGGAAAGACACAGGACGGTTATGTGTGTATAGGAGAAAATTCTGACGGCGAGGCTGTAAAGCTGACATTCATGTCACCTAATGGTGAGGTACAGGAGGAAAAGCTTGACTCAGCTTTCGTGATGTCAGTGGACGAGAAGATATCAGCGGCATATGTTGATGGGGATGGAAGTATATATATAGCTTTGAGCAGTGTCTTGGGAGATGGAGACATGGAGAGCAGGATAGCCGTCATAACAGGGAATGGAGAGGTCAGACAGCTATCTGATGAATTTGAGGGAAATGTGACAGCTATCAGAGTGCTTGCTGACGGATCCGGCTATATCTCGGGCTGCCCGGGCGGTGATATAAGGTGTTTTTCAATGGATGGTGAAGAGAGATTTGTCATCAAAAATATGAATTACACAGATATATGTGTGGCGAGCGACAGGATTATGGTTTTGACAGAGAGGAGCCTTCTGTCATATGACATATCCGATGGAAGTGAGACTGAAAACATCACAGCATTTGATAAGAGTATGGCGGACGACCTGGACGAGACCTTCAACGAAAAGGGGATGGATGCGGTGAGCTGCAGAAATATCATGAAATATGACGAAGATTCGGACTCACTGTATCTTATGCTGAGCACAGGTTTATATGAGTATAAGCTGAAGGATAGGCTGGGAATTAGACTTGCTACGTTCAGGGATTCAGATATTGAGTACGACTATGTGGTTGAAGGCGGTGATACATTTGTTGCGATAGCTGGTGGCAAGAGTGGAAGAAAGTATGTGGTGGTGTATTCATATGATTCAGGTTATGCTTCAGCAGAAGACAAAGAAGAGATGGGTGATAATGAAGTTACACTATATTCGTTATATTATGCAGAGAGCTATGAAACTCTCATCTCATGGTACGAGGAATACCATTCTGACATGACGGTGAAGTATACATGGGGAATAGATGATGATAATGGAATATCTGAGAGCGATGCAATAAGAGCGCTCAATACACAGCTTCTCGCTGGTGAGGGACCTGATGTTATCATAATGGACGGATTGAATGTGGGAAGCTATGAGGATACCGGAGTGCTCTTGGAATTGTCACAGGTGTATGACGATATACTGGAGGAAAATTCAGACTGTCTGGAAAATGTTCTCAACACATACAGGAAAGAGGATGGTTCGATATACGCAATTCCATCCATGGAGACGTTTACTGCAATTATCGGGCCGGAAAAAGAGGTAAAGAACATGATGGATGTACAGTCGCTTGCAGCATATATAAGCAGTCAAGACAGACCAAAATATGGAAATGACCTGTCATTCTATAATTGGGAGTGTTATTTTGATATATTGTATTCAGGATACGCATCGGAGATTGTGGATAGCAATGGAAATTATGACGAAGAGATGCTCAGAAAATTTCTAGAGGACTTAAAGCTTTTGTATGACACGGAGATGGAAAGGACGACTCAGGATCAGATTGATGAGTGGAGTGCAACGTGGGGCACCTACAGTGATCAGATAAAAAAAGCTATAAACAGTGAGTATATGAGCCCGCTGTTCAACAGCGCCTGGTCTGGAAGAAAAACAGCATTTGTGAACATGAAGACGATGGGAGAATCCTGGCGTTTTTACAGTATAAAAGAGGACTATGAGGTCGGAACAGGTGAGAGCGGCGAAAATACGGATTACGCATATGAAATATGGGGAAATGGTGGAGGAAAGGTGTTTGTGCCAAACACGGTTGTTGCGATAAATTCCAGATCAAAGAGTTTAGATCAGGCTATAAGTTTTATGAAGGATCTGTTCAGTACGGATGTACAGAAAATATATTACGGCGTTGAATGTGGAAATCCGGTCAATATGGAGGGCGTGCGGGAATGGAACAGAGAGGCACAGTCCATGGGAACTCCGGGAGGAAAGATCACCCTGGGGGGAAATGATTACATGGATTGGTCGTATTGGCGTAAGGATGAGTATCTTGAGGACTATATAGATAAATTGAGAGAGCTTGATACTCCGTCGAATACTGATGCGAGGGTGCGCAGTGTGATAAGGGATAACGTTGGAGACTATCTTGAAAATGGGGATAGTCTGGACAGCACAGTTAATTCCATAGATAAACTTTTAGGGGTGTATTTGAGTGAATAAATTAGTTAGCAGAAGGACAAAAGGAACAGTCGGATTTGTGATTCCGGGTTTTTTTGGGGTTATGATCTTTGTTGTTATTCCGCTGATGGATGTATTTATATCGTCATTTCAGAGTGTGGGGCATGGCGGCTTTTCAGGACTGCAAAATTACAAAGCGGTATGGGAAAATACGGCATTCAGACTAGCAGCAGGCAACTCCCTGCAGTTTGAGCTGGTGAGTGTTCCACTTCTCATGGTAATCTCGTTGATAGCTGCGGTAGAGGTATATGGAATGAAAAGCAGCGCAGTCAGGTTTGCATTTCTCGTGCCGCTTGTTATACCATCAAATTCACTTGCGGTGGTCTGGAGGCTATTGTTTGCTGATCTTCTTTCGGGAAAGGCGGTCTTCTGGCTGTTTGTGGGCACATTTATATTTAAGAACACAGGGTACAATATGCTTATATGGATGTCTGGGTTGTCGGCGATACCGGAGACTGTGTACGATGCTGCCAGAGTTGATGGAGCGGGAAGATATACCCAGCTATTCAGGATCACGCTTCCAAATATGAAAAGGTCATTTTTCATAGTTGCCATGTTGTCTGTGGTGAATTCCCTTAAGATATTTAGGGAGCAATATTTGATGGCAGGCAGCTATCCGGACATGAGCATATATCAGATACAGCATGTGTTTAACAACTGGTTTGAGAAGCTGGAAATCAGCAGGCTTACGGCGGGGGCAGTTATGACAGCCGTGGTATTTTTCGGAATCATACTTATAATTCGTTTAGTATGTCTCACTGATTGGCATGAGATATCAGTTAAATATAAAAGAAAGATTTTACTGAGAGGACGTGGAATCAAATGAGGTATGTAGCAGAGGGGATACATTTGTTATTGAAGATACTGGTCATAATGGGAGCGGCGCTGGCGGTAATCCCTTTATTGATTCTGTTAAGTGGAACATTTATGGGTGAGATGGAGCTGGATCAGTTGTTGTTTCAGGGGGCAGATAGTGGTGCGAGACATGTTGTGTGGCATATGATCCCGCTATATCCGACATTTAAAAATATTGTAGAACTGTTATTTGACACTCCGGAATACTATGTACTTTTCTGGAATTCCGTGAAGATAGTCGGGGTGGTGATAGCCGGACAGCTTGTGTTCGCTGTGCCAGCAGCGTGGGGGTTGTCGCGGAGCGGCAGCAGATGGGCAAATCTGATATTTGGTCTGTATATGTTCTGCATGATACTTCCATTTCAGGTGACAATGCTGTCGCAGTACATTGTGTTAAATAGGCTAAACATGATAAATACGCATTGGGCGATTATTCTGCCGTTGATGTTCTCAACCTTTCCGATATTTATTATGTATAGCGCATTTGAGCAGATCCCGGATTCAGTGGTAGAGGCGGCACGGCTGGATGGTGCGGGCAGTTTCACTATATTTTTACACATGGCCATACCCATAGCAAAGAGAGGAATCATAGCTGCAGTGATATTGGGATTTCTCGAATACTGGAATGTTGTGGAGCAGCCGGTCGTGTTTCTCAAGGACAAGTACCTGTGGCCATTGTCTGTTTATCTGCCAAATGTGACGGAGGGAAGTGCGGGAAGAGCGTTTGCATTTGCACTGTTCAGTTGTATTCCGTCACTGATCGTGTTCTATGTCGGTAGGGGAATTCTGGCTGATGGAATATCAATAGGTTCTGCCGAAGATTGATAAAGGCAGATTGTAGGAGAAAACAGGAGAAGTATTATGAGACGATTTGCAGGAAAGCGATGGACAGACTGCGGTATAAAGGCCGTTATGATCTTTATGGCGGTGGTTATTGTCGGCACATTTGTGTCGAGGTTTGCGAGCAGTGCTCTTACCCCGAGGGTTGAAACGGAGTATGCAGTGTCGGGGACGGTGTCTATGAAGGTTTTACAGGATGTGGTTATAGATGGGGATAAGAAGACGCCGGTGTATATCTATCCCGGACTCCCGACGCAGGAGATATTTGTCAGTGCAGGGGAAAAGATTAACCGGGGAGATCCGCTTATGAGGGTGGATGTGAACATGGCCAGATCTGTGTATCTTGAGAAGAAGCTTGAGCAGAAAAGCCTGAAGGAGCAATACTGGTATACATGGGGAGAAGAGATGGATGTTATGGATGACAAAATTGCAGTGGTAGATGAACAGCTCCAATCTCTGGAAAAACTTATGGATGATGATGGAATTGTTTATTCGGAGCTTGACGGAATCATATCGGAGTCCAGAGTCGATGTAGGAAATAAAACTGAGGAGAGTGCGGCTTTTGTGGTCACGGAGAAAGCAGATAAATACACTATTAAAATATCTGTGACAGAGGAACAGAAAAGGTATATAGAAAAAGGGGACAAGGTTATGGTTCAGCAGGACGGCAGCGGTGTGAATACGGAAATATCTGCGATATACAGTGATGCTGATAGTGGACAGGGATATATAGTGGAGGCAGTTATTCCAGGAGATATATTTGAAGTGGGTGACAGCGTGCTGGCAGAGATTTCACATCAGTCTGAGAGTTACAGCTCTGTGGTTCCTGTGGCCGCAATACGTGCTGATGTGTCTGGGTCATATGTGCTTGTCGAGAGACCGAAGGAAAACCTTCTTGGGACGGAATATGTTGCTGCGAAGGTATATGTGACAGTCGGGTATACAAATAATTATGACGTAGGTTTGAAGAAGAGCCCTTTGACCAGTGATGATAAGATTATTGTAAGCTCAGATAAGAGAGTGGAAGCCGGTGATACTGTACGTGAAAAATAGAAGGTTTTATAAGAGCGCTGTGATCGGCATAGTTTTCGGTATTGTATTGGTGTGGTTGTTTATATGGAATGTCATGAATGTAATAAATATAAGTATTAGGTATGATGGCGACAGAAACTATGCATTTGTCACCACAGGGCAGACTGTGTACACCAGAATGAAGGACGAGGACTATGTAAAGGGAACATATAGAATTTTCCCAGAGGAGACAGTTGCCGGGGACAGTGTATATAAAAAAGTCCAATCTGATATAGTTGTTGTTGATTTTACTGTAGAGGATATTTTAGGGGTAACCGGGGCTCTGCAAAGAGATGATACAGATGGATGCATAATAAGCGGGGAGCTTTCATATACGCTGTTTGGAAGCAGTCGCACCGTTGGCTCTATTATAAAAGTGTTTGAAAAAACTTATGTTGTCCGTTCTATCGTTGACTCTGAGGAAAGTTATATAATCGTTCAGGCAGGGCAGGAACGTGGAGGTGACTGGGAGTTTGTTGACAGTAAAACTATAAATGGCATAGTGCTCGACGTATCGGATGAGAATTATAGGAGTGAATATGCAGATGATGTAGCCTGTCATCATGGTTATGGCAACAGCTTTTACTATGTTATAGATTATCTGGATATTTTACCGGACATAAATCTGCCGTCAAAGTGGTCAGATTTTGATTTCTGGAGGGATACCTGCGATGAGCTTAAGTCCATAAATGAGAGAAAGTTGTATTCTGACAAGGATGTTCTGGAGAAATCCTATTACAGGTGCAGCCAGAAGCTGAAGAGGTATAGATTGCGAAGTGGTATTTTTGTTTTCATATTATTTGTGTGGATGATTATGATATGCAGATTCATTAGGGAAAATATAAAAAAGTAAAACAAAAAAATGGTTTACAATGGCAATTTTGTGCATATAATTAGTGATAAAAGGTGGTGAAAAATATGATTATAAGATATACGTTTGATAATTTCTGCTCCTTTAATGCAGAGAGTGAGTTTTCCATGGAAGCCCCTGGGGGAAAAGTAAAGAAACGTTTTCCTGATAATTATACAACAACTCTGATTGGATATGATCTTTTAAAGACTGCTGTAATTGTCGGTGAAAATGCAGGTGGAAAATCTAATTTTATAAACAGCTTAAAGTATTTGAAATCGTTGTTTGATACTAACTTGAAAGTGCAGTCTGTAAATGCCTATATAAATACTGATACATTGGTAAATGAGAAAATACCAAAACAGAGATTTAATATCGTGTTTGTAGCTAGAAATCATTTTGTTTATGAATATGAAGTAGTAGTGGACAGTTTGGGAATATATAGTGAAAAACTCCTAAGGAGTCAGCTCAGAAAAAGAGCTGCAAGTGAGGTATTTGAAATTAAGCGGGATTCAGACTCGAAATATATACAGAAAAGAGGAAAAGCAAAGGAAATCGCAACTGTACTGGAGAACAGCAACAATAGTTATGGCTTATTTGTAAGCAAGCTTGCGTTGTTGGGGAATGCAGATGCGGCTGAGACTGTTGACTGGATGGCAGATGTATTATATCCGGGAACTTTGCCTTCTGAACAGGTAGAAAACATAATAAGACAGGAGTCGGATATTGAAATTCTCAAAGATCCAAGATATGTGGAAATTTTCAGAATGGTGGATTATAGCATATGTGGGATAGAGGTAGATGAAGAGAAACCGTATTCAAAAACGATGATAATTCGTTCAAATGCAAATGGACAGACATTTAAACGAGAGCTTTCTCAGGATTCTACTGGTGTTCGTGAATTTTTTGCATGGGCAGTGCAGATCTTTCGGGTTGTATATGCAGATAAGGTTGTATTTGCAGATGAGATGGATAGGGTGCTTAATCCAATCTTATCAGAACGTGTAATTGCATATATAAATGGAATGGAGCATAAAGGACAATTTATCTTTTCAACGCATAATGTACTTCATTTGAACTTGAAGACATATATGAAAGAACAGATATATTTTATTACAAAGAACAGGGAGAATCTTGTTTCAGAGCTTTATTCTCTTGCGGATTTTCCTGAAGTTAGATACGAAAACACAAAAATATATGAGTTTTACATGAAGGGGATTTTGGGAGGTACAGCGTTTGAGTAGAAAAAAGCGAATCCTACAGAAAAGATTTGCAATATTTTGTGAAGGAGATACAGAATACAATTATATAGATAAGATGAGAAGAAATCAGGGCGTTGAACTGGTTTTGAAACCAATTAATATGCATGGTGGGGGCTATGCGAATTTCTTGCAGAAAATAAGAACAGAGTCGCAAAGTAACTATCTGGCAAAGTTTATTATTGTGGATGCGGATAGGCTTACTACTATACAGGGCGAGCTGGATGGGTTCAATAAGCTGCTTGAATATTGCATGATTCAAAATAAAAAAGGCAACACTCCACATTTCATTATAATGGACAATCCTAATTTTGAATATGTGGCTTGCCTGCACAGTCCTGCGTATAAAGGACAGGATGTTCATAAGTTTATTCAGTCATCATTTGGTACAAAAAGTATTGCCGCTTTCAAGGGAAATAAAGATATTTACAATTATCTCAATAGTGGGGAGTTATCATATGTAAATATGCTGTCTTCACTTACCGGAAAAGATAAGCTGCTATATAACAGATATGAGATAAAGAAGAAGAACTTTGAAATAGTGGTAAAAGATACTGTGGTGGATATGGATAATATCAATATAAAGAGCAGTAATATAGAAGAGTTTTTTGATGTGATCGACTGGTGATGTGCCATGAGTTGATGATGGAGATGCAGGAATATCAACAATGAAAATTTTGCATGGTTGGTGTTCAATAAGTATTATGAGGAGATTGAAGAAAAATAAAGATATATGGAGAAGACAATAAAAATAGTGGCAATTACACTTGGTGTATTGGCGCTGATTGTGTTTATTCCGTTTGTCTGTTTAAGATACACAACCAGATATAAAGAGAAACTCGTTGATAAAACAAGTTCTCCTGATAAACAATACATATTGTCGATGTATTCGGTTGGAGAGCCGTACTGGCCATTTGGCGGTGCGCCGGGAAGGCTGATACTGGAAATGGCAAATAGCAAGGTGGCAAGAGCAGAATTTGAAATAGCCAATGACGGAGCCAGATTTGATGAGGACAGTTGGGATGTGACATGGTGTTCCGACAGAGTGGAAGTTGTATTATCCGGAAACGAACAATACGATGAACTTGTTACCATGTATTTTGATGGCGGTGTAGAAAGAAAAAGGCTTACAACGATTCGAAAACAGGCAGCTGCCACAACCACTGAAACAGCGAGAACGGATACAGAAACAACAGGTGGCGAAATACCAGGGAATAACTCTGAAGAAATGCCTGATGACGTCAGCATAACAGCTGGATATAAGGCGGTATACGATTTGTATAACGATGACAATCGCACAGAATTCGACGTCACATATGGTGCCTCGGAGCGTTCGTCCAGATGTGTGCTGAATGAAAATACAGGTATGATTGATTACATTGTCTATAATGGAAAATCACCCAATGGCAAATGCTGCATATATGTACGGTATAAGGTGGATGCGTCTGCAGATGAAACTGTTTCATACGATGAAGGGCATATGGTTGACATATATGCATATGTACTTGAAACTAAGAAAGTGGTCAGCAGCGGCAAAAAGCAGTGGGAGGATACAGGCTCTGATGAGTTTATAGATGTTACGGAAAAATAAAAATATTACTAAAGGTGAGTCCTACCTTATAAGTGGAGGTTATAAAAGCGTAAGAGTCGCCTTTGGTGATTCTTCAAGGCGGCTGAAAAATGGAGAGCAGATTTTCGTAGACGATCTTATAGAACTTGCATACAGATATTTAAGAGAGATAGAGCATTCTGACGAAAACCTGGAGAAGGTGGAAGTGCTGGATTGGCTTGATTGTGCTGCTATCAAAATAGAATTACAAACATCTGAATATATGGGTAAAGCAGTCGAAAGGCTGTGACGTAAAGCTACAGGGTTTGTAAAAATAGTAGCCAGTTGCAGATACGAAACAGTTGGATCTATGCGTATGTCGCATAGATCCTTTTTGGTGCATGGTAGGAGTAGTTGTTTTTGCCTTGACGGACAAGCTTCTTATCTGGTTAAAAAGAGTGTTTTTAATTGACAATATATAGAAAAACGAGTATATTGTGGTTGGGGATGAGTAAAATCTCCAATTAAATTGATAGTCTAGAAATAGAGGATAATATAGAATTATCCATTAAATGTACCAGAACGTAGAGAGAAATAGTTGGTAAGATTTTCAGCATTCAAATATTAAAATTATTTCTTGGATGCTTAGTTGCCAAGATACTTCGTTGCTTTGCCAATGTAACGTGAGTGTATATTTCGGTAATATTGATAGAACTGTGTCCAAGCATTTCCTGAATATAGCGGATATCTACATCAGCGTCCAGCAGGCTGGTGGCAAAAGTATGTCTGAACATATGTGGGGTGATGTGTAGATCAATAGCGGCAAGTGAAGTATATTTATTTATCATTCTGCGTACAGCCTGATCGGTCAGAGGTCGACCAGATTGATTTGCAAAAAAGTGATTGCAATTTACTATTTCCGAATGAAAATCAACTTTGTATTTATTCAGTATATTTATAACAGAAGGACTTCCTATCTGAATTCGTCGCTCCTTATCGCCCTTGCCATATATAAGGATACTTCCATCATATAGGTTGATATCATTGATTTTTAGTGCACAAAGCTCAGAAATTCTCATGCCAGTTGCAAATAAAAGCTCGATAACAGCGGCGTCCCTCAGAGAATTTCTTCTTTGGTAGGTGGTTTTGGCACAATTAAGTTGTTCATAAATAGTAGACAAAAATATTTCAATGGTGCGAATTGGAATTGTTTTGGGCAATATTATGGGTTCGCGAAATTTAAGCTGCAATTTATTAAATGGATTGTTATTCAGAATTTCTTTGTATTCAAGATAATGAAAAAAAGCCTTAGTAGATGCGATTTTCCTTTTTACAGTCTTGGGTTTATATGTGTTATTAAGTATTCCGATGTATTCCTCCAATATATTTGTGGAAATGTCAGTGATGTCAGATGAGCAAATATAGCTTACGAATTGATTTAAATCAATCTTATATGCTTTCAAGGTCTTTTCATCTAGGCATTTCTGTTTGTCACAGTATTCCAAGTAGTTTTTTATAGATGTTTTCATGGTGTCCATAGTTAATCTCCTTTGTATGTATTTATCAGAAATATATGGTACAGGAAAAATGAAAGAAAGTAATTAAGACTGTTTAATTTGATGTGAATAACAAAAAAATATAGGGGCAGATGACTGTTTTTATGCCCATTTGCTGAGACATCGGGTGTATAATTATCATACGTTTACCCACAATTTACATCTGCGCGGTATCGACTTTTACATGAAGGTAATACCATAAGTCTGTTGTGAGTAAAGGTTTGTTTGTATAAAAGGAGACTGGAAATGAGTAGTTACGTTATATCGGACATCCACGGATGCTACGATGAGCTGCAGAAGATGCTCGAAAAGATACAATTCGGCGATGGGGATACGTTGATATGTGCGGGAGATTATATAGATAAAGGACCGAAGAATGCTGATATGCTGGAGTGGATTATGCGTGCGCCGGCAAATGTCATTCTGATTCGGGGAAACCATGACGAGGATTTTGTTCAGAACATAGAGGCGATGAGAATTATCAGCTATAAAATGGATCTTGTTGCTGACAGCCGGAAGGATACGAAAATGCTGTATAATGCAATGAGCAGACTTGCATGCCGTGATGACAGTGTGAGATTTGACCGCTGCGGCACGGTATGCGAACTGATAGAATCCGGATATACATTTTCACAGCTTACTTCATGGACGGAGCGGATAAAGCGCATGCCATATTACTATGATATGGAGGTGAATGACAGGAAATGTATAGTTGTCCATGCCGGATATATAAGAAAGCTTGACACACTGGAGCTTAAAGCAAAGTACAGTTCAAGGGAAGAATTCTATATGAATGCTAGGGATGATGGGTATACCATCGGCGGTATATGCCATAGTACGATAATCGCCGGGCATACGCCAACGGTTAAGGAAGGGGAATTCGCCTGGAATGATGGACAGGTGTTTTGCATGTACGATAGGGATCGTGATATATTGTTCTACGATATAGACTGTGGATGCTGGATGAGAAGTACAAGAAAGAATGCCAGACTTGCGTGTATCAGGCTGGAGGATGAAGAAGTGTTCTATGTGTAAGTTCACAAATTCTTCACAAAAATTATTAGCACTCACTATTGCAGAGTGCTAATAAAAGTGGTATAACATAATCAGTCAAAGGAAAGAGCTTCTAAATAGAAATTAACGATAAGCCTTGAAGCGATCCTTTGAAAAGGAAACGAAATTATTAACATGTATATACCTGATGCGATAAAGGCAGAGGGGATAGATATTGGAAGGAGAGATGACTTATGTTAATGCCTAGTATTATTGGAGATAGCTTTTTAGATGATTTCTTTGGATATCCTGAGAGGACTTATGCAGCACCAAAGCAGACGCAGATGAATGGATTTATGCAGGCTGATGTAGCCGAGAGTGAGGATGCATACACAGTTGAGATGAATCTTCCAGGAGTTAAGAAAGAGAATGTGAAGATAGAGCTCAAGGATGGATATCTGATCGTGAACGCTTCTACAAAGAGTGAGACTACAGAGGAGGATAAGAAGACAAAGTATATCCGCAAGGAGCGTTACAGTGGCTCAGGCAGCAGAACTTTCTATGTTGGCAAGGATCTGACTCAGGAAGATATCAAGGCCAAGTTTGAGGACGGAGTGCTTAAGCTCACAGTTCCAAAGATTGAGAAGAAACCGGAAGAGCCAAAGTCAAAGTATATAACAATTGAATAATATTTCACAAAGCATGTAGACGCCGCGCGAAGCGCATATAATGCGTCTGCTGACTAAATACATTTCGTAGTGTTGATGACCGGCGCAGGAACCTCCCTCTTGCGCCGGTTTTTTTGTGGACTTTTACGTGGGGACGGAGGTACCTGTCCCCTCCGTCCCCGCGGGGATTGTTGATTGACAACCTTAACTCACAGATTATAATGGGAATAAGCATAATTACAAATAAGACAAGGAGATGTATGACATGAGATACAAGGCAGCGATATTTGATATGGATGGAACAATACTCAATACTCTGGAGGACCTGACAGACAGTACAAACTATGCACTTGCTCATCATGGATTCCCTGAGAGAAATATAGATGAGGTTAGAAGATTTGTTGGGAATGGCATACGAAAGCTCATTGAGAGAGCTGTGCCGGCGGGAACTGATGTGGCAACTATAGATAAGGTGTTTGATACATTTGCTTCTTATTATAAGGAGCACAGTGCCATCAAGACCAGACCATATGACGGAATACATGATGCCATCGCAAAGCTCAGGGCAGCAGGTGTGAAGACTGCGGTCGTGTCCAACAAGGCAGATTTCGCAGTTCAGGATCTGTGTGTTGACTATTTCCCAGGAATGTTTGATTTCGCACTTGGTGAGAAGTCTGGCATAGCAAAGAAACCGGCACCTGACATGGTGGGGGAGTGCCTCAGAATGCTTGGTCTTGAGAAGAAGGATGTCGTGTATATAGGTGACTCTGACGTGGATCTTGCCACAGCAAGAAATTCTGGAACGGATGTCATCATGGTTGGCTGGGGATTCAGAGACGAGGAGTTCATCATGAGCCTTGGCGCACCGTTTGTCATACATGACACACAGAAGATCGTTGATATAGTATTGGGAGAGTAGTGGATGCTTACATATTCATTTGACGACAGAGGGATGGATTTCCTCTATGAGCATTTGTACAAAGAGATAAAAAATGACATATTGATAGGAAATCTTAAAGCCCATGAGAAGCTGCCGTCAAAGAGGGCGCTTGCAGCTCATCTGAATGTGAGCGTCGTCACAGTGGAAAACGCATACAGTCAGCTCTTGGCTGAGGGATATATTTATTCCAAGCCGAAGAGCGGGTTCTATGTGTGTGACGTGAAGGCTGAGGATGCGGATGTTGTGGGAGTGAGCAATGCCTGCTATACCAGTCGACCGGAAGACCATGTGACAGAGCATACTCATGTGATCAGGGAACACGCAGAAGCCTCTGACCAGAACAGGTTCTTTGCCGACTTTGTGAACAATTCCACCCTCAGTGAGAACTTCCCATTTTCGACATGGACGAAGCTCATGAGGGAGACGATGATGGATGACCGGGAAAAGCTTATGAAGAGATCGCCGTCTGGTGGGATATTTGAACTCAGAAAGGCCATTGCGGATTATCTCTATCAGTTCAGGGGGATGTCTGTAAGCCCAAACCAGATCATAGTCGGCGCGGGAACGGAATATCTGTATGGTCTTATCATACAGCTTCTCGGCAGGGACAGCGTATACGGTGTGGAGAATCCGGGATATCAGAAGATACAGCACATATACGATGCATATCAAGTGAAATGCTGTTATATAGACATGGATGAGAGCGGTGTCAACATAGATTCGCTAGAGCGGTCCGGGGCTGATGTGGTGCATATATCACCGTCACACCATTTCCCTACGGGAACTGTCACTCCGGCGAGCAGGAGATATGAACTGCTGGGCTGGGCGGCAAAGCAGAAGGGCAGATATATCATAGAGGATGAATATGACAGTGAATTCCGTCTGGTGGGCAATCCGATCCCAGCACTTCAGAGTATAGATGCCTCAGATAAGGTCATATACATGAATACATTTTCAAAAAGTTTGTCATCAACCATACGAATAAGCTACATGGTATTGCCAATACCGCTCATGGTAAGGTATAATCATATACTAAGCTTTTATGCGTGTACGGTGTCGAATTTTGATCAGTATACACTCACAAGGTTTATCCAGGAGGGGTATCTGGAAAAGCACATCAACAGGATGAGAAAGTTTTACAGGAACAGCAGGGACAGGATACTTGGTTGTATCAGGAGTCACAGGCTGTATCCACAGGTAACGATAAAGGAAGAGAATGCAGGTCTTCATTTCCTTATGGAGATCGACACGTCATACACGGACAGAGAGATGGTGGACAGGGCTGCCGCGGCAGGAATCAACATATCCAGCCTCAGCCAGTACTGCCACGGAAAAGAGCAGGAGGACAGCCACACGCTGGTTATCAATTATTCGGGTATAG
The DNA here is from genome assembly GCF_003481085.1 of Coprococcus sp. TF11-13. NCBI lineage: Bacteria > Bacillati > Bacillota > Clostridia > Lachnospirales > Lachnospiraceae > Coprococcus > Coprococcus sp. TF11-13. The sequence continues at coordinate 163,191 of NZ_QUKK01000003.1, forward strand.
AAGAAGATATAATAGAGGAAGCCTGTGACAGACTTCTTGAGAGTGTGGTGCACTTGACGACATAGCACGCAGACGCCGCGCGGAGCGCATTTCATGCGTTTGCAGGATTTTTTCGTATTTTTCGTAAGGAGGACAACAGATGAAGATATCATTCGATTCCCTTGAGGAGCAGAATATTCAGAACTTTAAGGGTGGCGAAGGCGTATTCAAGCCACGCATGCACGTAGGCAATTACAACAAGATCATGAGGGCAACACTTCCAGCAGGAAGTTCTATAGGACTTCACACACATGACACCAACAGCGAGATCATATTTATCATCTCAGGAGTTGGAACCATGGAGTATGACGATACCATGGAGATACTGAATCCGGGCGACTGCCACTATTGTCCGCCGGGACACAGCCACAGCCTGAAGAACAACGGCGATGAGGATCTTGTGTTCTATGCTGTAGTGCCAGAGCACAACTAGAAGAAATCGATAAAATAATATATAAGAAATATAGCTGAAAAAAAGAGGTTTCCGAATGAAATACATCTGAAATATATCTGGAATTTTGGATGCGTATCAGAGTGTGGCGACCTCTTTTTGTATACTATCAAGCACTTGTATTGATATATGGCGTCAATTTGCGTCGTAAATTCTCCCCACACAAAGAAAATTCATTTGTTAATGAGAAAATAAGCTGATAAAATGTTCTTTAGTGGCATCATTCATACGTTTGCTAAACTGTGATTTAGAGTGCCACCGGGCTGGATCATATACACAAAGACTGAGAAAGACATTGGGCTGAATCATATACACAAGAGCTGCAACAAAACATCGATCATCGCATAGGGCAAAAAGACAGATGTTCGATAAAGAAAGGTGCAGATATGATATCAGAAGAAAAAACAACAAAGACAGCAGATCCAACTATATCCCGTGAGGAGGCTATAGGGATACTCAACACGGCGGATGATCAGCTTGACGAGCTGGTGGCACGTGCCGGGGAGCTCCGAGAGAAGTACAAGGGAAAACATGTGGGAATCCACATCCTGACAAATGCAAGAAGTGGTAACTGCTCCCAGGACTGTGCATACTGCGCACAGTCGTGTCGTTCAAAGGCAGACATCGACAAATACCGCTGGGTTGGCGATGAGAAGCTTTACAGAGACAATGATTTTGTGGACAAATACCATCTGTCCAGACATTGTATAGGACTCAGCGGAATGAAGTTCACGGATAAGGAGATTGAAGAGCTTGCGGTGCGCATCCGCAGGATGAAGGAAAGCGGAACACACCTGTGTTGCTCCATCGGATTTCTGACGGAGAAGCAGGCGCATATACTGCGGGATGCGGGACTTGACAGGATCAATCACAACCTGAACAGCAGCCGTGGCTTTTACAGCAATATATGTTCAACCCACACATTTGACCAGAGAGTTGCAAATATAAAGATGCTGCAGAGCGTGGGATTTGAGATATGCAGCGGAGGCATCATAGGAATGGGTGAGAGCAGGGAGGATGTGGTGGACATGCTCTTGGAACTCAGGGAGATCAATCCCGAGGCGATTCCTATTAACTTTCTTCTTCCGATAGAAGGCACGCCACTGGGGGACATTGATACGTCAGTACTCACAACGGAGTACTGCCTGAAGGTGTTGTGCCTTGCGAGGCTCATGGTGCCACAGGCGGATATAAGATGTGCCGCGGGCAGGGAGAGATATTTCAAGGGTGAGGAGAAGAGACTTCTCACTGTTGTCAATTCTATCTTTGCATCGGGTTATCTCACAGAGAACGGACAGGGCATGGAGGATACGATAAAGGCGATCACGGATGCCGGATTCACATATGAGGTGGAGTCGGCGTAGCGGTTCGTTTACATAAATTTTACGTGCCTGCATATTGAAACAGAATCGTGATGTGGAGGAGATAAACTCACAGGAACAGCAGTATGCAGATGCCTATGAGAGGGCACGTCAGTAGGCGCATTGCATAGTGAGACTGCGCAAAAGTAGCAAAGGCATTTGCTTTCTGCGGTCAGATATGTTAGAATCTGTAAAAATCAAAGATAAAAATAACGTGCAGATTACGGACCGAAAAGGATAACGACTGTGCATGCTTTGGCATGCCGGCTGTTATCCTTTTTGTGTTTTATAGTGATTGCGGATAAGGAGAAGTGCATGTATCTGATGATAGACAATTTTGATTCGTTTGTATATAACCTGAAGGCGTATTTCGAGGAAATGGGAAGATGTGTGACCGTAAAAAGGTGCGATCGGATATCTCTGCATGATGTGGAAGATCTGGAGCCGGAGGGCATAATACTTTCACCGGGACCTGGGCGGCCATGGGAGGCAAAAATGTGTGTGGATGTTGTGAACATGTATAAGGGGAAGATTCCGATACTTGGAGTCTGCCTTGGACATCAGATACTTGGGTATTGTGCGGGCGCCATTGTTGAAAAAGGAAAGATGCCAATGCATGGAAAGGTGACAGAGATACATACCTGTGGAACAGGTCTGTTCGCACGGCTGCCGGAAAGCTTTCATGTCACAAGATACCACTCATTGGTAATAAATGGCAGCAGTCTGCCTGATGATTATCAGGTGGATGCTATATCCGAGGATGGTGCAGTTATGGGAATATCACACAGAAGGCTGCCGTTGTACGGGGTGCAGTTTCACCCGGAAGCGGTACTTACGGAGTATGGTCATGATATATTGTATAATTTTTGTATAGCGGCGGAGAAGTTTAATTGCAGATAAGGAGTCATATATGAGCAGTATGAGGCGAGTGGTAAAAAAACTTGACAGATATGTGTGTGCAGCTGATGTTTTTGAAATATATGAGGATGAGACAGGAATAGCATTTCTTGACTCATCCCTTGTGAATAATCTGGGACACTATTCGATCATTGGGAGATGCCCATATCTCAGGCTTGTTAAGAATGGGGATACATTTGAGGTTAATGGAGATTCTGAAAAGAATATAACATTTGAAGAATATATGAGACAGTATCTTGTACAGCATATGGATACGAGCCCGGAGAATTTGCCGATTGTATCAGGCGCGATAGGGTATGTATCCTACGATTATGGAATGGACAGGATGGGGATTGACTCCCTCAATGAAGAGCTTGTGTCTGTTCCAGATGCAGTCATGACATTCTATGACTGTTTTGTTGTTGAAGATTGCCTAAAAAAAGAGACATATCTTGTGGCAAATGGGATAACAGGTGATGCACAGTCAAATATTGATGTAATGGAGAATGATATAGAGAAGTATTGCAACAGGGATGATCGGGAAAATGGGAATATAATTGGCAGGACGAGTGAAGATGTACAAAAGAGGAAGAAGTATAACTTGAATGTGTACGAAGAGTGCAGCAGGGAAGAATATGAGGACTCTATAAGAAGGCTGAAGGATCATATAACCGAGGGTGATGTATATGTTGCAAATATGACAAGGCATATGGTTATCGACAGTGATAAAAAGCCTCTGGACGTGTTCCATGACCTGAGAGTCAGCAATCCGTCGCCATTTGGTGGATATCTTGATCTGGGAGATTATCAGATAGTGAGCGCATCTCCTGAACGGTTCATGCAGATAAAGGATCGCCATGTGTATACCCGGCCGATAAAGGGGACGAGGAGACGAGGAGAGACTGTCAGGGAGGATGAGGCGCTCAGGAGGGAGCTTGAGAAATCACAGAAGGAAAAGAGCGAACTTCTGATGATTGTAGATCTTGAGAGAAATGACCTGAACCGTGTGTGCAGACCGGGAAGCGTAAAAGTGACTGAACTGTTTTCGATAGAAGAATATGCGACTGTTTTTCATCAGGTGGCAAATGTAGAAGGCGTGCTGCAGGATGGAGAAGATGTGATGTCTCTTCTTACTGCGGCGTTCCCGGGTGGTTCTGTTACAGGGGCGCCGAAACGCAGGGCTATGGAGATCACAGATGAACTTGAATGCGGAAAGAGAAATATTTACACCGGATCTATTGGTTATATTACATTGGATGGAAAATGTGATTTTAATATAGTGATAAGAACTGTATTGTACAGAAATGGCAGGTATTATCTTGGCGTTGGAGGCGGTATTACTGCTGATTCTGATCCTGGTGCAGAGTATGAAGAGACACGGGATAAGGCAAAAGCAATACTCAGTGCATTGCAGTAGCATTTGAAAATGATGAAAATGGGAGAAATGTAAAATGAATGTAAAAATGGATGATTGCTTTCAATTTGGTCTTGGAGCATTTGAAACTATAAGTGTGGTTGACGGCAGGCCGATATTTCTTGACAGGCATCTGAGACGCCTGGAAGATGCTGCAAGATTCCTGGATCTTGGCATGCCAGCAGAACGGGGCATAGACAGGATAACTGTGCTGAAATATCTGAGAAAGTGGATGAGTGAGCATGATTACAGAGATCGATCAGGTCATATGAGGCGATGTGCGTTAAAGATCATGCTGACTCAGGAAAATGTGGTTTTTTCAATGAGAGATAATCCTTACACCCCGGATATATACGAACGGGGGTTTGCAATGGACATAAGTAATGTTAGAAGAAATGAGACATCGCCGTTCGTATATCATAAAACCATGAATTACGGAGACTGCATTCTTGAAAAAAGGCGGTCTAGGAAAGCTGGAATGGATGAACGGATCTTCCTGAATACAAAGGGACAGATATGCGAGGGTACGGTGAGCAATATATTTTTTGTGAGAGATGGCAGGATATACACACCCGCGATAGACTCAGGTCTCCTGCCTGGAACAGTAAGGGGGTATATCTGTGAATCAGAGGTGGTCACGCAGACAGTGATATTCCCTGATGAACTGTCATCATATCAGGAATGCTTTGTGACCAATTCCTTGATGGGGGTCATGCCGGTGAAACTACTGGGAAATATCAGCTTTGAGGAGAGGAGCGTCACTGCCAGGATGATGAGAAAATATCATGATTTTTCAGCTTCATGCCGGTAAAATGCCTTTTTGTATCATTGTGGTCCGGGCTCAGCCACTTCGCATATGGTAAGAGTGTCACCCGATATGGTAAACCTTATATCGTATCCACCGTACAGCATCCCGTACCGTCTATTCGGTTCATCCTGATAGCCAGGCCTTGGATCCTGCGCAAGTATCTCTTTCAGGGCCTCGATCTGTGTACTTGAAAATATTGTTTCAAGTTTGACGGCGATATCGTCAGAGAAACACACAGACAGCTCCGGAATATCAAGGGAGTCTGTCCAGCCCCCGGTCGCATCCGGATGGCTGTCGGTGTATGGTAGATAAGGCTTGATGTCGTACACCGGTGTTCCGTCCAGTATATCGGCACCCGACACCACAAGCCCGTGTACACAGCCAGTTCCTTCATTATATATAATGTCCAGAAGCTTCACCGATGATAGTCCGATGTTGTTCGGTCTGAATGGCGATCTGGTGGCAAAAACCCCCATCCGCTGGTTACCACCCAGCTTTGGGGGTTTTACTGTTGCGGTAAAACCATTCTTGTGAGCCCTGGAGAAGTCCCACAGCAGCCATATGTGGGAGAATCCGTCAAGTCCTCTGAAAGCCTCTGCCTGATTGTACGGTGGAAGCATCTCTATAAAAGCGGCGGCGCAGTCTGTCAGACCGCTCTGCCTTGGAATCCCGAACTTCTCTTTGTGGTCACATCTCACATATCCTATTACTTCTAAACTGGTATTTGTCATGTATATTTATCCCACTTTCTGGTTGTAATTTATAAGTTATGGCAGATTATTTGCTGTACATTCAGCATGCATTGATTAACGCCGACTTTACATTCAATTTACATTGCGCTGGTTATGTATTTTACTTGTGCCATTTATCATAGTGCAAAGAAAAGAACGAAAGGCGCGCGAGTTCTTTTCCGGGAAATAAGCAAAGAATGATATGTCCCAATAATACAATATTTGCAAAGACCGGTTCAAGAGATAACCGGCACATGTAACAATTTTCGTAGAAAACTTGTTATGCAGCATCAGCCATACCATAAAGCGATTTTGCATGGCTGATGTTCCAAGAAAGAATATGGACAAAGTAAGGAGAAGAAGAAAATGGTTAAATTAAAGAAAGTATTGGCAGTAACACTTGGAGCAGCACTTATGGTAGGAAGTCTTGCAGGCTGTGGAAATAATTCATCAAAGAGCGCAGATGGCGGATTCGATGCAGCACAGGATATATCAGTAGTATCAAGAGAGGAAGGCTCAGGAACAAGAGGAGCATTCGTAGAGCTCACAGGAGTTGAGGAGAAGGATGCAGATGGCAATAAGGTCGACAACACAACAACAAATGCCATCACATGCAACAGCACAGAGGTCGTACTCACAACAGTAGCAGGAGATGATTATGCAATCGGTTACATATCTCTCGGAGCACTCAACGATACAGTAAAGGCACTCAAGATCGGTGGAGTTGAGGCAAGTGAGGAGAACATCAACAATGGTTCATACACCCTCTCAAGACCATTCAACATCGTTACAAAGGATGGCATCAGCGATGTTGCACAGGATTTCATCAACTACATCATGAGCGAGGATGGACAGAAGATCATATCAGCAAATAAGTACATCGAGGTTGCAAACAGCGGAGCATTTACCTCAACAAATCCAAAGGGCAAGATCGTTGTTGCAGGTTCATCGTCAGTAACACCTGTTATGGAAAAGCTTATCGAGGCATACAAGGCGATCAATACAAATGCTGACATCGAGCTTCAGGAGAGCGATTCAACAACAGGTATTACATCAACATCAGATGGAACATGCGATATAGGTATGGCATCACGTGAACTCAAGGATACAGAGACATCACTTGGACTTAAGGCAACAGTAATAGCAATGGACGGAATTGCAGTTATAGTAAATAACAACAACCCTGCTGAGGACTACACAGTAGATCAGGTCAAGGACATATTCACAGGTTCAGCAGCAAAGTGGGAGGACGTAAAGTAATCAGCTTATGCATAAACTTAAAGAAATAATTATGCATGTAGTATTCCTGATAGCGGCACTGGTATCCATCGCGGCGGTGGCACTCATATGTGTGTTCCTGTTTGTGAATGGAATACCGGCCATTAAAGAGATAGGCTTCGGGGATTTCGCCCTTGGTGAGGTCTGGAAGCCTACAAATGGATACTACGGCATTCTTCCTTTCATATTAGGAAGTATATATGTAACAGCCGGAGCACTGATAATTGGAGTTCCAATAGGACTTCTGACAGCGATATATCTGGCAAAGTTTTGTCCCGACAGATTATATAAAGTTATAAAGCCATTTATCAATCTGATGGCCGGAATACCTTCGGTAGTATATGGATTCTTTGGAATGTGTGTGCTTGTACCGATGGTGAGAAGCATATTTGGAGTAAATGGAAATACGATGCTCACGGCATCAGTACTTCTTGGAATGATGATACTTCCAACTATCATCAGTGTATCAGAGACCTCAATAAGAGCGGTACCTGACAAATATTATCAGGGAGCTTTGGCACTTGGAGCAACACATGAGCGAAGCGTGTTCAAGACTGTTGTCCCTGCAGCAAAGTCAGGAGTTATGGCAGCGATTATCCTTGGTGTTGGCCGTGCAGTTGGAGAGACTATGGCGGTCATCATGGTCGCTGGAAATCAGGTCCATATGCCTGACGGAATACTGAGAGGTGTCAGAACACTCACCACAAATATAGTAATGGAGATGGGATATGCGACGGACCTGCACAGACAGGCTCTGATAGCGACGGGCGTTGTACTGTTCGTATTCATACTCATTATCAACCTCCTGTTCTCCATCATAAAGAGAAAGACGGTGGCATAGATGACAGAGAGAGTAGAAGGAATAAAGACAGTTGTCGCATGTGGCGATGACAGAACAAAAAATACAATAATCAGCACGAAAAAGACGGCACCTGAGGACGATCCTTCATCCATAGTTGATGTTGACAGCATAGAGGCTATAAACAAGAGCACATGGTCTGAGAAATGGGCTGAGTACAGAAAGAGACCGGGATCATTCATAATGTTTATCCTTGTACATCTGGCGACACTCATAACTGTGCTCTCCATAGGATTTTTGTTGGTGTATGTACTGGTAAAGGGAATTCCAAACCTTAATGCGGACATATTCAGCTGGGAATATACATCGGACAACTGTTCGCTGGTACCGGCACTTATAAATACGGTTTACATGACGTTGCTGTCCCTCCTGATAGCAGGTCCGATAGGAATATTTGCAGCGATATATCTTGTCGAATATGCAAAGACTGGCAATAAGCTGGTGGGGGTAGTGAGGATCACAGCGGAGACACTTACAGGAATACCTTCGATCGTATACGGACTATTTGGAATGCTGTTTTTCACAAATGCGTGTGGACTTAGATTATCACTCATATCAGGTGCGTTAACCCTGGCGATAATGGTTCTTCCGGTCATAATGAGAACCACAGAGGAGGCACTTATGGCAGTGCCTAAGTCTTATAGAGAAGGAAGTTTTGGACTGGGAGCCGGAAAGCTCAGAACAGTATTCAAAGTAGTGCTTCCAAGTGCCGTTCCTGGAATACTGTCAGGAATCATACTTGCGACAGGACGTATCGTGGGCGAGACGGCAGCACTCATATACACAGCAGGATCGGTTGCAAAGATGGCGACAAAGCTTACCGATTCAACAAGAACTCTGGCGGTTCATATGTACCTTCTGTCAAAAGAAGGACTTCACACGGATCAGGGTTATGCAACAGCGGTAGTGCTTCTTGTACTTGTAGTGCTTATCAACTTTGCGTCCGACAAGATTGCAGGCAGGGTTGCAGCAGATAAAGCCAATTAACATGTGTCAGGGCTTTGGAATCAGAGTCTTGGCAGGTGCTTACAATATCCGGCAGAAGCGATTGAGCTTCTGCAATTAAAGAAGAAAATTCTGAGCACGAAAAAGATAGTACAGCATTCTGTTTCGTGCTTGATATTAAGAATGGAGAAAAATAGATGAATAATAACGTTAAGTTCAGCGTTAAAAATCTGAACCTCTATTATGGAAAGTTCCATGCCCTTAAGGGTATTGATATGGATATTCCGGCAAATGAGGTTACAGCATTTATTGGACCATCAGGTTGTGGAAAGTCAACATTTCTCAAGTCACTCAACAGAATGAATGATCTGGTAGAGGGCTGTAAGATAACAGGTGATGTGAGGCTTGATGGAGAGGACATATACAGCGGAATGGATATTAACCTTTTGAGAAAAAGAGTTGGAATGGTGTTCCAGCAGCCAAATCCATTTCCGATGAGCGTGTATGACAATATAGCATATGGCCCAAGAACCCATGGAATAAGAAACCGAGCAAAGCTTGATGAGATAGTTGAGAGATCCCTCAGACAGGCGGCAATATGGGATGAGCTTAAGGACAGACTGAAGAAATCAGCCCTGGGTCTTTCGGGTGGTCAGCAGCAGAGACTCTGTATAGCCAGAGCACTGGCAGTGGAGCCTGAGGTGCTTCTCATGGATGAACCTACATCGGCCCTTGATCCTATATCGACATCCAAGATAGAGGACCTGGTACTTGAACTGAAGGACAATTACACCATTATCATGGTTACGCATAACATGCAGCAGGCAACCAGAGTTGCGGACAACACAGCGTTCTTCCTTCTCGGAGAGGTCGTTGAGTACGCAGAGACAGAAAAGATGTTCAGCAAGCCGGCTGACAAGCGTACAGAGGATTACATCACCGGTAGATTTGGTTAGGAGGGACACGATGAGAGACAAATATGAGATGCAGCTTAGAAAGCTTCACGCAGAGATGATAGAGATGGGAACTATGGTCGAGCAGGCGATCGAGACAGCGATCAAGGCTCTCGTGGCCCAGGACACAGAGCTCGCAAAGAAGGCGATCGAGGCGGATGACGCCATCGACCATCAGGAGAGAGAGATTGAGAATCTGTGTCTCAAGCTGTTCCTTACCCAGCAGCCGGTTGCCGGGGATATGAGAAATATATCCGCAGCACTCAAGATGATAACGGATATGGAGAGGATCGGAGATCACGCCTCAGATATATCAGAACTCACACTGTGCATGGCTGGCACACCATATATAAAGAAGCTTGAGCACATACAGCAGATGGCAAAAGAGACGATCGTCATGCTGGTATCAAGCATAGAGGCATATGTCAACGCAGATGAGAAAAAGGCAAAGAGTGTAATAGAGCATGACGATGTCGTTGATGATCTTTTTGACAAGGTCAAGAATGAACTCATCACAATGATACATGAGAATCCGGATGATGGAGAGCAGGCTTGTGACCTTCTTATGGTTGCCAAGTATCTTGAGAGGATTGGCGATCACGCAACGAATATATCAGAGTGGGTCCACTTCTCAATAACAGGAGAACATGTAGACTGATGATTGAGTAATGGACGAAAAGAGGTGATTTCTATGAAGTGGGTATGTACGAAGATAAATGAACTGTCACACATAACAGGTATAGGCAATATGAAACTTTTCATAACAGTCAGCATGGTAGTGTGCGGACTTGCGGGATGTGCTGCAGCATTGCTGCTCCACATGATCCCTGTGCTGGGAGATGTATCATTAGCAAAGCTGATGTTCATATGTGGCGGCTACGGCATGTTCCTGGTAGGAATGTTTGGAAGTGCGGTGTATCTGCTCATAAATGAGCCTCTGGGAAGCAAATAAACAGATGAAAACAGAAAAAAGGTCTATGTGATACCACAAAACTGTGCCAAATATTTTGCAGGATTTTACATAGATTTTAAATTTACACAGATTTTACATACACATATCTCACATTTTACATATCCCTTTTACAATAGACGCTGATAAAAACAGACGCTGTAAAAGGGATATTGTGTATACAAGTCCTTATACAGAAGTAATTGGAAATGTAATAAGGAGACAAAAGATATGGATATTTTCAATGTGTTATCCCTTCTGGGCGGACTTGCAATGTTCCTGTATGGAATGAGTGTGATGGGAGATGGCCTTGCCAAGACGGCTGGCGGTAAGCTGGAGAAGATACTGGAAAAGCTCACATCAACACCTATAAAGGGTGTTCTGCTGGGCGCCGCGGTGACAGGAGTGATCCAGTCATCATCAGCCACCACAGTTATGGTGGTTGGACTTGTAAACTCAGGCATCATGAAGCTGAGACAGGCAGTGGGTATCATTATGGGTGCAAATATAGGAACAACAGTAACATCATGGATACTCAGCCTTACAGGAATACAGAGTGACAATATATTTATTAATATGTTGAAACCCTCATCCTTTTCACCTATACTCGCAGTAATAGGAATAATATTCCTCATGTTCACCAAGTCTGAGAAGAAGCACGATATAGGTGGAATACTTCTTGGATTTACAGTGCTCATGTTCGGTATGGAGATGATGAGCGGGGCGGTTGAGCCGCTTAAGGATGTACCGGAATTTACGAATATACTCACCATGTTCTCCAATCCATTCCTTGGAATGCTTGTGGGAATGTTGATAACAGCTATCATACAGAGTTCTTCGGCATCTGTAGGTATACTCCAGGCGCTGTGTGCAACCGGGGCTGTATCATTTGGGACGGCGATCCCAATCATCATGGGTCAGAACATAGGAACCTGTGTAACGGCACTGATATCATGTATAGGAACCAAGAAGAATGCCAAGAGAGCTGCGTTTGTGCATCTGTACTTCAACATCATAGGAACAGTCGTGTTCATGGTGGCGTTCTACACGGTCAATTCATTTGTACACTTCCAGTTCCTGAATGATTCAGCGAATGCAGCTGGTATAGCTGTTGTACACAGTGCGTTCAACGTTGCGGCGACACTTCTTCTGCTTCCGTTCTCAGGCGGACTTGAGAAGCTTGCAACGCTCACTGTCAGAGATAAGGATGAGGTGGAGAAAAATACTCCTGCAGAGCTGGAGATGCTCAAGCGTTTGGATGCCAGATTCCTTGAGAAACCAGCATTTGCTGTTGGACACTGTATAGAGGTCGTAAAATACATGGCTCAGCTTTCAAAGAACAGTGTTGATATGGCACTGTCACTGGTTGATAATTATGATGAAGCGGTCAGGGATAAGGTTGAGGATCTTGAGGGCATCATAGATACCTATGAGGATGAGGTCGGTTCTTATATGGTAAAGCTCAGCAGCAAGGAGCTCTCCCATGAGGATAGCCAGAAGGTATCGATCGGACTTCATGTCATAGGTGATCTTGAGAGAATGTCGGATCACGCCATAACCATAGCGGATATATGCAGGAAGATGAATGAGGCGGGCGCGTCCTTCTCAGAAAAGGCAAGGTTAGAGCTTGGTGTATACAAGGATGCAGTTCAGAACATAGTCAGCATGACTGTGGAGGCTTACGACAAAGAAGACCTTCAGGAGGCATCCCATGTGGAGCCGCTTGAGGAAGCCATCAATGAGCTCAACAGCGCGGTTAAGAAGCAGCATATCAAGAGACTTCAGAAGGGGAAATGTACCATTGAGCTCGGAATATCACTGGAGAATCTTATCAACAACTATGAGAGAGTTGCAGATCACTGTTCCAACGTGGCGGTGGCAATGCTTCAGTTAAAATCAGATAACTTTGATACACATGAATATCTGGATAACATGAAGAAGGATTCCAACATAGATTTCCAGAGCATGTACACATATTACAGAGGGATGTACAAGCTGAAGTGATATCTGGCACGTATAAATAAAAAAATAATGATAAAAATAAAATTACAATACGCATGTAAATGAAAGTGGTATTACACAGGGAAAGGAGACAAAATGGCAGTACATATTTATATTGTAGAAGACGATAAGAATATAAGAGAGATAGAGATGTTTGCTCTGAAAAACAGCGGATATGCGGTGGAGGAGTTTGAGAATGCAAAATCCTTCTTCTCAAGGTCTGTGGAGAAGGTCCCTGATCTGGTACTCCTGGATATCATGCTCCCAGACATGGATGGCCTTGAGATTGTGAAGAAGCTCAGGAGCAGACCAGATACTGTCAGAGTTCCGATTATCCTTGTGACAGCCAAGACTACAGAGCTTGACAAGGTCAAGGGCTTGGATATAGGAGCGGATGATTACCTCACCAAGCCATTTGGCGTGATGGAGCTCATATCCAGAGTCAAGGCGCTGCTCAGAAGAAGCAGGGCGCTGCAGGATGACAAGCAGATGGTACTCGGGGATATAACCCTTGATTCAGAGAGACGCGAGGTGCATGTGGGCGGTGAGTTGTGTGAGCTTACCTTCAAGGAGTTTGAACTCTTAAAGCTTCTCATGGTTAATGCAGGAATAGTCCTTCACAGAGACACGATTATGTCGGATGTGTGGGGAACGGATTACGAGGGCGAATCCAGAACCCTTGATATGCATATCAAGACTTTGAGACAGAAGCTTGGCGAAGCAGGTAATATGATAAAGACGGTTAGAAATGTAGGGTATAAGATGGAGTAGCATATGGGTAAGAGAGACGATAAAAGGCTGAAAAAGGTTATCAATCTGGAGTTTATCATCTTTTCACTGGTGGCCATAGCGGTGACCATGGTCCTGTCGACGTTTATATTCTATGAGGTGTACAAGGCGGAGATCATAAGGGATCTGAAGGGGTATGCTGAGGTGCTTAAGAATACCGGAGATTTCGACGCGGATGACACCGGTGTGTATGCAAGCGTGGATACCAATGACCTCAGATTGACGCTTATAGCGCCTGACGGCAGTGTTCTGTATGACAATCAGGCCGATGAGATTTCCATGCAGAACCATCTTGACAGACCAGAGATAGCAGAGGCATTTGAAAATGGTGATGGACATGTTATAAGAAAGTCGGCAACCCTCAATAAGAGCACATATTACTATGCGATACTGCTCAAGTCTGGAAGGGTGCTGAGAATAGCGAGGGAGACTAACAATGTAATCAGTATGTTCCTTGCGGCTGTGCCGGTCATGCTGGTGGTGATGGCGATCCTTGTCTGTGTCACCATCATAGTGACACACTATCTGACCAGAAACATATTGAAACCAATAGAGCAGATGGCGAACAGTCTGGATGACGATACCCACATAGTTGCGTACAAGGAGATGCGCCCATTCATAGATATGATACAGAAGCAGCATGCGGATATAGTGAAGAGCTCACAGATGAGACAGGAGTTCACGGCAAATGTATCACATGAGCTCAAGACGCCACTCACATCTATATCGGGGTATTCGGAGCTCATCGAGACCGGTATGGCTACTGAGGCGGATGTGCATCATTTTGCAACTGAGATCCATAAGAACTCCAACAGACTGTTGACGCTTATCAACGATATAATCAGGCTGTCTGAGCTGGATGTATCTGAGGATGCGCCGGTTATGGAGAAGATAGATCTGGCAGCGATTGCAAGAACAGCTACGGACATGCTGGCGATAAACGCAGATAAGAACAGCGTGAAGCTCAGTTATTATGGAAACCACGGATATATATATGCGAACAGGATGATGATGGAGGAGCTTGTGTACAACCTCACAGACAACGCCATCAGATATAACAATAAGAATGGAAGTGTGGATGTATCTGTAAAGACAGTAGACGGCAAGGTTATACTCAGGGTGAAGGATACGGGAATAGGAATCCCGAAGGAGCATCAGGAGAGAATATTTGAACGATTCTACAGAGTGGATAAGAGCAGATCTAAGTCAACAGGTGGCACAGGACTTGGCCTTGCTATAGTAAAGCATATAGTTGCCCGCAACAATGCACAGCTTGATATGGACAGTGAACCAGGTAAGGGAACTGACATAAAGGTTACATTTGACGCATACAGGGAAGATGAACAATGATGCAGTCGAAATCAATGAATTTTGATGGGGAATGCTGTAAAAGAACAGAATAGATGCTACAATAAAAAGGAGCCTGGTGGAAGTGTTTTAGCCAGACTCCTTAAGTATATTGATATTCACACACACCGACATTAAGTTCGAAAATATGTGAAATCTTCTGAATTTAATAATATAATACAGCATGTTACGGAAAAAATCAAGTGGTAATTATGCATAACATACAATGCGATTTATACATAATTCACAAAACATGCAGTTGAAAGGCAGATAATTTTGGCGGATCGGAAGGAAACAAATTCTTGATTATTGAATTTTATAGTATTACTATATGGTCTTGAATAAGGAGAGTGATAGTATGTCAGCAAACGAATATTTAAGGGCTCAGAAGCTTGGTGAGAAGAGATATCAGGCAGCCGTAGCAAAAAATGAATATCCATATCTTCCGGTTTTGGATGAGATAATATCACCATCTGACACTGTAGGTGAAGTGAATCTTGGTCTCCAGACTATATCGCTTGACCGCGTGGTTGGAACTGCTACCGCTGCAAGGACGACGGCGTTTGCTAGTAATTTTATGCCTATATTGGATTATCATACTGAATTTGGAATGAAATGGGCCGCATTGTGTGAGTCCCACATAGAGGAAGGTATACATGACCCGATAAAGGTATATGAGTATATGAACAAATTCTATGTAGTAGAAGGAAATAAGAGAGTGAGTGTGCTCAAATACTTTGGTGCGGACTCAGTTCCTGCCATGGTTACAAGAAAGATACCTAGAAGGACAGACTCACTTGAGAATAAGATATATTTTGAATTTATAGATTTCCACAAGCAGACGGGGATCAACTATGTATATTTCTCACAGCTCGGTGGATATGATAAGCTCAGGGAGTTCATAGGGATCACTAAGGATGCGGTTTTCACAGAGGATGAGAGACTGGATTTCAACTCGGCACATCTCGCATTTGAGAAGGCTTATCTTGCTAAGAAGGGCAATGAGGAGCTCACTATAACAGTGGACGATGCCATGCTTGTATTCCTCAATGTGTATGGCTATGAAGCTCTTAAGAACATGACTACATCCCAGGTGAAGGACAGTGTTGACAAGGTATGGAATGAGATAGTCCTCACAAATGAGAAGAAGGATAAGACGGTTCTTCCAAAGCTCGATCCTGTGGAGCCTAAGAAGTCTATACTCGACAGGGTTATAAAGCCATCAGGCCCTTCGAACCTGAAGGTGGCATTTGTGTATGATAAGTCGCCAGCCAACTCGGTCTGGACATACAGCCATGAACTGGGTAGAATGGACATGGAGAATAAACTCGGAGATTCTATCGACAGCAGAACCTTCTGTAATGTGGATACACCTGCCAAGCTGACAGAGTGCCTTGGAAGACTTGTGGATGAGAAGTATGATGTGATATTTACGACAGGGCCTGAGATGCTTCCTGAGGCTCTTAAGACTGCAGTGCTCCACCCGGAGATAAAGATACTTAACTGTTCCCTCAGCCTTGCGAACAGCCATGTGCGTACCTATTATGCAAGAATGTACGAGGTGAAGTTCCTCACAGGTATGATAGCGGGAAGCCTGTGTGCTGACGGACAGATAGGATATGTAGCTGATTATCCGATATTCGGAACAACAGCGAACATCAATGCATTTGCCATCGGAGCAAGGATGGTCAACCCTAGGGCAAAGATATATCTGCAGTGGACAAAGGTTAAGAATGCTGATCCACAGAAGTTCTTTGAGAGAAATGGAATAACATATATATCCGATAGAGACATGATCATGCCGGATGATGCGTCACGAAACTTCGGACTTTATCACTATGATCAGAATGGAGAGGTCGTCAACCTTGCCATGCCTTTCTACAACTGGGGTGCATTCTATGAGAGGATCCTTAGATCCATACTGGAGGGCAACTGGAAGCAGGAGGAGAAGAACGAGACCAGCAATGCGATAAGCTACTGGTGGGGTATGTCAGCGGGAATAGTTGACGTCATATGCTCAAAGCACCTTCCGGCCGGAACACAGAAGCTCATATCGGTTATGACAAACCTCATAAGAGAGGGCGCTATCACACCGTTCAGCGGAAAGCTTACATCCCAGAACGGAATAGTGAGAAATGAAGATGACGGAGCGATGCTCCATGAAGATATACTCAAGATGGATTGGCTTGCTGAGAATGTAGTGGGCATGCTCCCTACAGAGGACGATCTTGTCGATGAGGCAAAGACGGTAGTTGCACTTCAGGGTATAGACACACCGGAGAGTCTGGAGCTCAAGTCGGTTCCGGAAGTGAAATAAGATAAATCTCCTACGGAGAAGGTATACTGTAGTACAGGGGAATAGATACGTGAAGATTTTGTTGTTGGCGGATGAAGAATCCAAGTATTTGTGGGATTATTTTGATAAGAGTAAGGTCGAGGGAATAGACCTGATAATATCCTGTGGCGATTTATCGCCACAGTATTTGTCGTTCCTTGCGACATTCAGTCATGCGCCCGTTCTCTATGTCCATGGCAATCACGACGTGTGCTACAAGGATACACCGCCGGGGGGCTGCGAGTGCATAGACGACAAGCTTTATGTGTATAAGGGTGTCAGAATTCTGGGACTTGGCGGTTCGATGGAATACAAGTTTGGTGGTGCGGATCATCAGTATTCCGAGCGTGCGATGGCCAGAAGAGTACGGAAACTCAGGTTTAAGATCATGAGGAACAAGGGCTTTGACATACTTGTTGCCCATTCGCCTGCATACAGGATAAATGATTCCGAGGATCTCCCACATACAGGTTTTAAGTGTTTCAGAACGCTTATGGAGGAGTACAGACCTAAGTATTTTGTCCATGGCCATGTGCATATAAATTATGGAAGAGATTTTGTTCGCGAATCAAAATACGAGGACACGACGATCATAAATGCCTATGAGAGATATATTATTGAAATTTAGGCAGAAATATTTTAAAATTAAATAATTTTGGCGAAAAGACAGGAATAAATCAAATTTATTGCTGTCTTTCTTGCGAAAATGGAGTTTTTTTGATAAACTGTGGTGAGTTGATATAGTTTATTGATAAGATCCGGAGAGGCTCCGGGATGATGAACAGGGATTGGATAAAGGAAGGAGACATGAGGTTTGGAAAGAAACAGCGAGGAATATAACAGAATACTGGATGAGCTTACAGGTTATTGTACAGAATCTGGCAAGATAGACCAGAACCTCTATGTCAATTATGATGTCAAGAGAGGCCTCAGAGATTCCACAGGAAAAGGTGTACTCACGGGACTCACAGAGATATCTGATGTCATAGGATATGATGTAATAGATGGAGAGAGAGTGCCGACTGATGGTCGTCTGTATTATCAGGGGTACAATGTTGAGGATCTCGAGAGAGGTTTTCACGGAAGTAAATTCGGATTTGAGGAGACTATGTATCTTCTGCTGTTTGGAAAGCTTCCAAATGAGCAGCAGTTTAAGAGATTTGTTGAGATGATGGAGTGCTACAGGGAGCTTCCTAGAAAGTTTACAAGAGATGTTATCCTCAAAGCGCCAAGCAAGAATATGATGAACGTTCTGCAGAGATGTGTTCTCACACTCTATTCATATGATGATAATCCGGATGATATAAGCATAGAGAATGTTCTCAGACAGTGTATGGAATTGATAGCACAGTTCCCTGTGATCGCCGCATATGGTTATCAGGGCTACAAGCACTATTTCCACGACATGAGTCTTGTAATACACAATCCGAAGCCGGGGCTTTCCACTGCGGAGAATTTCCTGAGGCTTATCAGATCAGATAAGAAATATACAGAGCTTGAGGCGCAGGTGCTTGACATATGTCTGGTTATACACGCTGAGCATGGTGGTGGTAATAACTCCACATTTACAACTCATGTAGTATCGTCGACAGGAACAGACACATATTCTGCAGTTGCAAGTTCACTTGGATCACTGAAGGGACCTAAGCATGGTGGTGCGAACCTCAAGGTTCAGCAGATGTTTGATGACCTCAAGAGCCATGTCAAGAACTGGGGTGATGAGGCTGCACTGGAGAAATATCTCACAGGACTTCTTGACAAGAAGGGCTTTGACCATTCAGGCCTTATATATGGAATGGGTCATGCGGTATACACCAACTCAGATCCTAGAGCTAGGATACTCAAGGGATATGCAGAGAGACTTGCCCAGGAGAAGGGCAGGACAAAGGAATTTGAGCTGTACAAGAAGGTTGAGGAGATATCAGGAAGACTGCTTGCGGCCAGAAGACGCAGCGGCAAGCCTATATCGGCAAATGTAGATTTCTACAGTGGATTTGTATATACGATGCTCGGTATCCCTATCGAGCTGTTTACTCCTATATTTGCCATCGCACGTATTGCGGGATGGTCAGCGCATAGAATAGAGGAGCTTGTCAATGCCGGCAAGATCATCAGACCTGCATACAAGTATGTGGGAACACACAGAGAGTATCTGCCGATGGAAGACAGATAAAGTTATGTACGGCAGATTAAGATAAAGCCGTAGAATACAATAGACATGCATACAGCGCTTCAATCTTCAATAGACAAGGTTGGGGCGCTTAGTGCATTTGATGACAAGGAGATGACTTGGAACATGAAAGATAAGAATAAGAACGCAAAGACTGAGGAAAAGACAAATGTCATGCGCATACTTGACAGCAAGAAGATAAAGTACAACCATTATTGTTATGTGGAGACAGGCGAGACAAATGGAGATAAGGTTGCTGCTATACTTGGACAGGATCCTGCGTATGTGTATAAGACCCTGGTGACCGTTGCGAAGTCTGGCGCAGATTACGTGTTTGTAATTCCTGTCAAGGAGGAACTTGATCTCAAGAAAGCTGCGAAGGCTGTGGGAGAGAAGTCGATAGATATGCTCAAGGCAAAGGAACTCCTCCCTCTTACCGGATATATACATGGCGGCTGCTCACCTATCGGTATGAAGAAGTTTTTCAGGACCACGATAGATGCAAGTGCTGAAGATCTTGATAAGATGTATGTGAGTGCGGGTAAGGTTGGGTATCAGATAGAGATAGCCCCTGCGGATCTGGAGAAGGTTATCCGTCTGGAGTATGCGGATGTGACGGTATAAAGGACTAAATTACGTGACAAAAAAAGCTGAAATTAAGAAGCTGAAAAATTAAAAAAAGCAGGAATATGAGCCCCTATAACGAAGTTTGCTGGGTTTCATATTCCTGCTTTTAGTTTATCTGCAAAATGTATCTGCCTCGACCGATCCGTTGTTATCTCTGCCATCTTCCGGCGGCACCGCAAGGAAGAACAAGACCTGTCTCTGTGACAGGAAGTCCGATCTCATCTGCCACAACATGTCCGCCAAATCTGCTCTTTACCTCTGTGGATATCATATATGTGAGCACCGCAGGCGCGAGACCTGTTGTATATGAATTTACAAGGAAGAAAAGCGGCTTGTCACAGAGAAGCTGGCTGCAGAGCTTGATGAAAGGATGGATCTTCTCTTCGATCTTCCATATCTCACCCTTTGGTCCTCTGCCGTATGAAGGAGGATCCATGATGATCGCGTCATATTTGTTGCCTCGTCTGATCTCTCTTTCGACAAATTTCACACAGTCGTCAACTATCCATCTGATCGGTGCGTCGGCGAGCCCTGATGATGCTGCGTTTTCCTTTGCCCAGGTAACCATTCCCTTGGATGCATCAACATGGGTGACTGTAGCTCCGGCTTTGGCGGCTGCACATGTTGCGCCCCCTGTGTATGCGAACAGGTTCAACACCTTAATATCCTTTTTAGGTGAGTTCTTTATCAGTTCGCTGAACCAGTCCCAGTTGGCAGCCTGCTCAGGGAACAGACCAGTGTGCTTGAAGCTGAATGGCTTCAGATTGAAAGTCAGATCCCTGTAATTTATCGTCCACTGCTTAGGCAGGCTGAAAAACTCCCATTCTCCGCCGCCTTTGTTGCTTCTATGATAATGTCCGTTCAGTTTATTCCATGCAGGATTTTTCTTTGGAGTGCTCCACAGAACCTGGGGATCTGGTCTGAGCAGAGTGTATTTGTCCCAACGCTCAAGCTTTTCTCCGTCAGAGCAGTCAATAACTTCATAATCCTTCCATCCATCTGCTATCCACATATATGTAATCCTTCCTTATAAAAATAACTTCAAAAAATATATCCTATAGATTATACTTGTATCAAAGCACTGCGTCAAGGCTGCTGTGTGCATAGATTGATGACAGAGATTAATTACGATACAGATTGTTGGTAATGGAGAAGTTGGAATAATGGCAGATATAAGTATAAAAGAATTAATAGAAGAGATGGTACAGAGTGATCCCCACAAGATCATTCTCAGTGGCGGACGCGGTGAATACAGAAAAATGGTATTTGAGAGAAAAATCATAGGCGGTAAAAGGTGCTTTCAGATAGAAAGGTATACGGAGAAGCAGGTGTTCCACCAGAATATAGATGAGGACGAGCTTGAAGAAGCACTGGCCGGAGATCTGCAGGATGGATTCAGACAGATAAACATGTTCTCGGCCCGGGAGGAGTGGGATGTGAAGATCTCAAAGAAGGGCAAAGTAGCTGTGAATAAGAGGCACACGGAGAATAAACTCATAACTGTTCAGGGGAACAACCGAAGAAAGAAATACATACTTGAAGAGGGAATGGATATCCCTGTATTTACCCATCTGGGCATATTTACAAAGGATGGCAAGGTTGTGCACTCCATGTATGACAAGTTTAAGCAGATCAACAGATTTGCGGAGATCGTGGACAATGTCATGAAGAGCTACAACAAACCTTCTATTAATATAGTAGATTTTGGATGCGGCAAATCGTATCTGACATTTATAGTTTATTATTATCTGCATGAGGTTAAGGGGCTTGATGTCCATATAACCGGCCTGGATCTCAAGGAGCAGGTGATAAAAGACTGCAATGCGCTGGCGGAACAGTTTGGATATACCGGACTAAAATTCGAACTTGGGGATATAAATGGGTATAAGACGGATGTGGATGTGGATATGGTCATGACGCTGCATGCGTGTGATGTTGCCACGGACTATGCGCTGTACAATGCCATTTGCTGGAACGCACAGTATATATTGTCCGTGCCTTGCTGCCAGCATGAGCTGAATAAACAGATGCATTCTGATGAACTGGCTGCGCTGACAAGATACGGTATCATCAAGGAGAGGATAGCTGCGCTGGCAACAGATTCCATCCGCGGACATATGCTTGAGGCGTGTGGATATAAGACTGATATAATGGAATTTATAGACATTGCACATTCGCCTAAAAATCTGCTCATAAGAGCTGTGAAGAAAAATGTATCTCCGGACAGGAGAAAGAAGGCTCTTAAGGATGCGGAAGCACTTTGTGAGGAGTTTGGATTCAGACAGACTCTGATGGAGATGATTAAGGCGGATGGCAGGATATAATTGGATTAAACCTGTGGTTTGTTGTGTGTGTGATGGTTGTGGAATATTATTAAGGAGGATATCATGAGGGCTGCGCTGTATATAGATTGTGATAGCATAGAGGCAAAGGCTGTGCCTGTTATATATGAGGATATAATCAGAACGGACAAGCTTGTGATCTGCAAGATGTTTAATTCCGACAAAGACGATGACAGTTTTATGGAGAGTGCAGGGAGGTTCAGAATACAGGACTGCATGCACGGAGAGTATAAGGTGTCATCGGCGATGGTTGCGCTGGCCGTGGAGATTATGGCGGATGCTGCGCTTTCAAAGCCAGAGCGCATATATATAGCAACGGGGGACAGTCTGACAGTACCGCTTCTCGACAAGCTGAGGCTCACGGATATAGAGGTTGTGGTTGCCGGTCCATGTGACGCAGACAAAATCCTTGTGAACAGCGCCCAGAGATATATGTATATAGATGTTCTTGCCGGAGGGAAATGCACTGCTGATATACCGGATATAGGTGATATAGCAAAGGAGATATATTCGGTTTCTTCCTATTATAAAGGACAGGGAAGAGATGCTGTCATGGAACAGGTGTATGAAGGCGTTGTGAGAAGATACCCGGATTTTGATGTCAGAAATTATGGCTATACTCATCTTGATACATTTGTGGAGAATAATGTGAGTGGAGTGAAGGTTTATACCGATGAGAATGGCGTGACAAAGCTGACGTTGGTCGATGACAGGGAGGAGATAGACACATTTGCATATGAGTATATGACGGGCAGGGGATATAAGATAGATGATATGGCAGAGCTGCTCGGTGCGATTCGAAGCAGATTCCCTGGGTTTGCGATGGAGAATTATGGTTACCATACAGATTACGGGTTCATCTTAAGCTTTTCGAAGTTTGAGATATGGGAGAACAAGGGGATCAAAATGAAGAGGACATTCAAGCTGAGTGAATCTGGCGAGTGATAACCTGTAAATACCCGTTAAAAAATAATTCAAAAAAACATAAAAAAATTAAAAAAAACTCTTGATTTAAAGAAATCCCTAGTATATAATCAAACGTGCTGTGGCATGATAGCTGAGAAGCGGAGGTTGCTGCGTACATATATGACGCAGGTTTTTCGTGGAGCGAATGTCAATTTACAAAACTGGCGACAAGTCACTGTACAATATAACCGTCTGTCAAGAGGACAGAAACGACGTGATGGTTCTGGGTTTTAACTTAGGACACACACGGGAGAGTGTACAGTCACCGCTTGTTGTACTAAGATTAAGTGCGAAAAGGAGGCGGCTTTTTTTATGGC
This sequence comes from Coprococcus sp. TF11-13, assembly GCF_003481085.1. Lineage (NCBI taxonomy): Bacteria > Bacillati > Bacillota > Clostridia > Lachnospirales > Lachnospiraceae > Coprococcus > Coprococcus sp. TF11-13. The sequence continues at coordinate 186,770 of NZ_QUKK01000003.1, forward strand.
AAATCAGATTATGAGAATTACACTTAAGGCTTATGACCACAAACTTATCGACAAGGCAGCAGCACAGATTGTTGATACAGTTAAGAAGACTGGCGCAAAGGTAAGCGGACCAGTTCCAATGCCTACTAAGATTGAGAAGATCACAATCTTAAGAGCAGTTCATAAGTACAAGGACTCAAGAGAGCAGTTTGAGCAGAGAACTCATAAGAGACTTATCGATGTTGTAGCACCAACTCAGAAGACAATTGATGCATTACAGAAGATCGATCTGTCCGCTGGCGTGTTCATCGATGTTAAGATGAAATAATCAAAGTCAGACAGCAATTCAAAAGAAACCCAATTAGATGCGGACTAATTTAAAACAAACCGCAGAAACAATTAAATAACAGTACCTAATGCATTTTCGGATGTAATTTAGTATGATTGCAGATGCAATCCGCTGTGAATTAAATTAGGAGGAAACAGAAATGAAGAAGGCTATATTAGCTACAAAAGTCGGAATGACACAGATTTTCGACGAGAACGGTGTATTAACACCAGTTACAGTATTGCAGGCTGGTCCATGTGTTGTAACCCAGATCAAAACAGTTGAGAATGACGGTTACGATGCAATTCAGGTAGGATTCGGCGAGAAGAAGGAAAGAGTAACAACAAAGGACGTATCAGGAAAGAAAGTTATCAGAAATCCACATGGTGCTGGTAAGGCAGAGGTTGGTCATGCTAAGAAGGCAGGAACAACTCCAAAGGCTTTCTATAGAGAGTTCAGACTTGAGAACACTGCTGAGTACGAGCTTGGCGCAGAGATCAAGGCAGACGTATTTGCTGCTGGCGACAAGATTGATGTTACTGCTAAGTCAAAGGGTAAGGGATACGCAGGCGGTCTTAAGAGACACGGCCTTAAGTCAGGTCCTTCAGGACATGGTTCAAAGTATCACAGACATGCAGGTTCAAACGGTTCTGCAACTACTCCAGGTAGAGTATTCAAGGGCAAGAAGATGCCTGGACATATGGGTAGCGTAAGAGTTACAATCCAGAACCTTGAGGTAGTTAAAATAGATGTTGAGAACAATGTAATCTTGGTTAAGGGCGCTGTTCCAGGACCAAAGAAGTCATTGGTTATGATTAAAGATACAGTAAAGTCTGGTAAGTAGGGCTTTGGAAAGGAGAGACAACAATGGCATCAGTTAAGGTTTATGACATTGAAGGCAAAGAAGTTGAGACATTAGAGCTCAATGATGCAGTTTTCGGTGTAGAAATAAATGAGCATATAATGCATAAGGCTGTAGTTGGTCAGTTAGCCAACAACCGTCAGGGAACACAGAGCGCTAAGACACGTTCAGAAGTTTCTGGTGGTGGAAGAAAGCCTTGGAGACAGAAGGGAACTGGTCATGCTAGACAGGGTTCAACAAGATCTCCACAGTGGACAGGCGGCGGAGTTGTATTCGCACCAAAGCCAAGAGATTATTCAGTTAAGATGAATAAGAAAGAGAAGCAGCTTGCTATGAAGTCAGCACTTTCATCAAAGGTTGCTGAGAACAAGCTGGTAGTAGTTGACAAGCTTGATCTTCAGGAGGCTAAGACAAGCGTATTTGCAAAGATCCTTGCAAAGCTTTCAGCTCCTAAGGCTCTTGTAGTAACAAAGGATAAGAACAATAACGTTGTTCTTTCAGCAAACAACATTCCAACAGTTAAGACAACAGTAGCTAATTCACTTAGCGTATACGATATTCTCAAGTATGAGAAGCTTGTTCTTACTAAGGAAGCAGTTGCAGCAATTGAGGAGGTGTACGCATAATGGCAGATATCAAATATTATGACGTTATACTTAAGCCAGTGATCACAGAGAAGAGCATGAACGCTATGGCTGAGAAGAAATATACATTCCTTGTTCATCCAGAAGCAAACAAGTCACAGGTTAAGGAAGCTGTAGAGAAGATGTTCGAGGGAACAAAGGTTGCAAAGGTCAACACAATGAACAATGACGGTAAGGTCAAGAGACGTGGTATGACACTTGGTAACACAGCAAAGTACAAGAAGGCTATCGTTCAGCTTACAGCTGACAGCAAGGACATCGAGATCTTCGAGGGACTTTAAGATATAGCCGTGGGTGGCTGCACAGTATAGCCGCTCATCACATTAGTTGTATACGCAATCAAAGCGTGAGAATAAATTGAACCGAAAGGAGAACAACAATGGGAATTAAGACATATAACCCATATACACCTTCCAGAAGAAATATGACTGGCCTTGATTTCTCAGAGATCACAAAGACAACTCCAGAGAAGTCACTCGTTGTTTCAACAAGCAAGACAGCTGGTCGTAACAATCAGGGTAAAATAACAGTAAGACATCACGGTGGTGGTGCTAAGAGAAAGTATAGAATAATAGATTTCAAGAGAAATGACAAAGATGGCATTCCAGCAACAGTAGCTGCAATCGAGTATGATCCAAACAGATCAGCAAATATTGCACTTCTGTTCTATGCAGATGGAGAAAAGAGATACATCCTTGCTCCTTTCAAGCTTGCAGTTGGCGATGTGCTGATGAATGGCGCAGAGGCAGAGATCAAGGTTGGTAACTGTCTTCCACTTCAGAATATTCCAGTTGGTACTCAGGTACACAACATCGAGCTTTATCCAGGTAAGGGCGGACAGTTAGTTCGTTCAGCAGGAAACGCTGCACAGCTCATGGCTAAGGAAGGAAAGTATGCAACACTTAGACTTCCATCAGGCGAGATGAGAATGGTTCCGATTATCTGTAGAGCAACAGTTGGACAGGTAGGAAACATCGAGCATGGCCTTGTTAACATTGGTAAAGCCGGTCGTAAGCGTCATATGGGCGTTAGACCAACAGTTCGTGGTTCTGTCATGAACCCTAATGACCATCCACATGGTGGTGGAGAAGGTAGAGCACCTATCGGTCGTCCAGGTCCTTCTACTCCATGGGGCAAGCCAGCAATGGGTCTCAAGACAAGAAAGAAGAACAAGCAGTCTAATAAGTTGATCGTAAGACGTAGAGACGGTAAGAATGTTAAATAGTTAAGGAGGAAGAAATATGGCTCGTTCATTAAAAAAAGGACCATTCGCAGATGCACATCTGCTTAAGAAGGTAGATGCTTTAAACGCTGCTAATAAGACAGAAGTTATAAAGACCTGGTCAAGACGTTCAACAATCTTCCCATCATTCGTTGGCCACACATTTGCCGTTCATGATGGAAGAAAGCACGTACCAGTATATGTAACAGAAGATATGGTAGGACATAAGCTCGGTGAGTTCGTAGTTACCAGAACATACAGAGGTCATGGTAAGGACGAAAAGAAGGGTAGAAGATAATATTAGGAATATTTGAAAGGAGGACTTTTCAAAATGGCTAAAGGACATAGATCCCATGACAAGAGACTCAGAAATGAGAACAAAGATACAAGACCATCAGCTAAGGTTTCATACGCAAGAGTATCAGTAACCAAGGCATGTTTTGTGCTTGATGCTATCAGAGGTAAGGATGTTCAGACAGCACTTGCTATCGTAGAATACAACCCAAGATATGGCTCAAGCGTTATAGAGAAGCTTTTGAAGTCTGCTATTGCTAACGCTGAGAACAACAATGGCATGAAGAAGGAGGACCTTTACGTAGCAGAGTGTTACGCTAACAAGGGACCTACAATGAAGAGAGTTCATCCAAGAGCACAGGGTAGAGCATATAGAATCGAGAAGAGAACAAGCCACATCACAATCGTGCTTGACGAGAAATAGGAGGTAAAATATGGGACAGAAAGTTAATCCTCATGGTTTAAGAGTCGGCATTATCAAAGATTGGGATTCAAACTGGTATGCTGACAAGAGAAATGACGAGTTTGCTAAGAACTTAGCAGAAGATCAGATCCTTAGAAAATACTTAAAGACAACTCTTTACAAGTCAAACATCTCAAAGATCGAGATCGAGAGATCAGCAAAGAATGTAAAGATCGTATTATACACAGCTAAGCCTGGAGTAGTAATCGGAAAGGGTGGAGCCGGAATCGAGAAGATCAAGGCTGACGCTCAGAAGTTAACAGATAAGAAGCTCTTTATCGACGTTAAGGAGATCAAGAAGCCGGATGCTGACGCTCAGCTCGTTGCAGAGAACATCGCAGCACAGCTTGAGAATCGTATCGCATTCAGAAAGGCTATGAAGTCTTGCATGGGTAGAACAATGAAGTCAGGCGCACAGGGTATCAAGTGTGCATGTTCAGGTCGTCTTGGCGGTGCTGATATGGCTAGAACAGAGTTCTACAGCGAGGGAACAATTCCTCTTCAGACACTCCGTGCTGATATCGATTACGGATTTGCTGAAGCAGATACAACATATGGTAAGGTTGGCGTAAAGACATGGATCTACCATGGTGAAGTACTTCCAACAAAGACAGTAAAGGAAGGGGGAAATAAATAATGTTAATGCCAAAGAGAGTAAAGCGTCGTAAGCAGTTCAGAGGAACAATGGCTGGTAAGGCACTTAGAGGCAATAAGATTACAAACGGTGAGTATGGTCTCGTAGCATTAGAGCCAGCTTGGATCAAGTCAAACCAGATCGAGGCAGCCAGAATTGCAATGACAAGATATATGAAGCGTAGTGGTAAGGTATTTATCAAGATTTTCCCTGACAAGCCAGTTACAGCAAAGCCGGCTGAGACTCGAATGGGTTCAGGAAAGGGAGCACTTGAGTACTGGGTAGCAGTAGTTAAGCCAGGCAGAGTTATGTTTGAGGTTCAGGGCGTACCTGAGGAGGTAGCTAAAGAGGCTCTCAGACTCGCTATGCACAAGCTTCCACTTAAGTGTAAGATCGCATCAAAGGAAGAGTTAGAGGAGGTAGCAGGCAGTGAAAACTAAGGATTTTATGAACGAATTAAATAGCAAGTCCGTTGACGATCTCCAGAAGGATTTAGTAGCTGCAAAGAAGGAATTATTCAACCTGAGATTCCAGAATGCTACAAATCAGCTTGACAACACAAGCAGAATCAAGGACGTTAGAAAGAATATAGCAAGAATACAGACAGTTATAGCCCAGAAGGCTAATGCTTAATTATCTTGGAAGGAGGAATTATTGTGGAAAGAAATCTGAGAAAAACACGTGTTGGTATAGTTACAAGTGACAAGATGGATAAGACAATCGTTGTTTCTATCGTAGATAATGTTAAGCATCCTCTTTATGGTAAGATTGTAAAGAGAACAGTAAAGCTGAAGGCTCATGACGAGAATAACGAGTGCAAGATTGGCGATAGAGTAAAGGTTATGGAGACAAGACCATTATCAAAGGATAAGAGATGGAGACTTGTTGAGATCATCGAGAAGGCAAAGTAAGGAGGCAAATTAAATGGTTCAGCAGGAAACAAGACTTAAAGTTGCTGATAACACAGGTGCAAAAGAGTTACTTTGTATCAGAGTGTTAGGCGGATCAGTTAGAAGATATGCGAATATCGGCGATATCATCGTTGCCTCTGTTAAGGATGCAACACCAGGCGGAGTTGTAAAGAAGGGCGATGTAGTTAAGGCCGTTGTAGTTAGAACAAAGCATGGCGCTCGTCGTAAGGATGGTTCATACATCAAGTTTGACGAGAACGCTGCTGTAATTATAAAAGACGATATGAATCCAAGAGGTACACGTATCTTTGGACCAGTTGCAAGAGAGCTCCGTGATAAGAAATTCATGAAGATCGTATCACTTGCACCTGAAGTATTATAAGGAGGTGTGACTATGGCAACAATGAAGATTAAGAAAGATGATATGGTACAGGTTATCGCTGGTAAGGACAAGGGCAAGAGCGGAAAGGTCGTTTCAGTAGATAAGAAGAATGGTACCGTAGTAGTTGAAGGAATCAACAAAGTATTTAAGCATAGCAAGCCAAGCATGGCTAACCAGCAGGGCGGAATCATCGAGATGGAAGCCCCACTTGACATCTCTAATGTAATGTATCTTTACAAGGGCAAGCCAGTTAGAGTTGGTTTTGAAGGAACTGGTAAGGATAAGGTTCGTGTAGCCAAAGTTGATGGCAAGACAGAGAAGATAGATTAATTGGAAGGAGGTCGTCTTAGGTGAGTAGACTTAAAGAAAAGTATGACGCTGAAATTAAGAGCGCCATGGTTGAGAAATTTGGATATAAGAATGTAATGCAGATACCAAAGCTCGATAAGATCGTTATCAATATGGGCGTTGGTGAAGCTAGAGAGAACGCTAAGGTTCTCGACGCTGCTATCAAGGATCTTGAGACAATCACAGGTCAGAAGGCAGTTGTAACAAGAGCAAAGAAGTCAGTAGCTAACTTCAAGCTGAGAGAGGGAATGCCTATCGGATGTAAGGTAACTCTTCGTGGCGAGAAGATGTATGAGTTCCTTGATCGCCTTGTAAATCTTGCACTCCCACGTGTACGTGACTTCAGAGGTATCAATCCAAACGGATTTGATGGAAGAGGTAACTACGCATTCGGTATTAAGGAGCAGCTTATCTTCCCTGAGATCGAGTACGATAAGGTAGATAAGGTTAGAGGTATGGATATAATTTGCGTAACAACAGCACAGACTGACGAGGAAGCTCGTGAGTTACTTACACTGTTCGGCATGCCTTATAGCAAATAATAAAGGAGGAGATTCGAGAAATGGCTAAGACATCAATGAAAGTTAAGCAGCAGCGCAAGCAGAAGTTCTCAACAAGAGAGTACACACGTTGCAGCATTTGTGGACGTCCACACTCAGTTTTAAAGAAGTACGGAATTTGTAGAATCTGCTTCCGTGAGTTAGCATATAAGGGACAGATTCCTGGCGTTAAGAAATCAAGCTGGTAAGAGTAAGAAGGAGGAAATTTATTATGTCAATGAGCGATCCAATTGCAGATATGCTTACAAGAATTCGTAATGCTAATACAGCAAAGCATGATACAGTAGAAATCCCTGCTTCAAAGATGAAGAAAGCTATTGCCGACATACTTTTATCAGAAGGATATGTTAAGGCTGTAGATATCGTTGAGGACGGTAAGTTCGAGACAATCAAGATCACATTGAAGTATGGTGCAGATAAGAACGAGAAGATCATCACAGGTCTTAAGAGAATTTCAAAGCCTGGTCTTCGAGTATATGCAAGCAAGGATGAGCTTCCAAGAGTACTTGGTGGACTTGGAACTGCTATTATCTCCACAAACAAGGGTGTATTAACAGATAAGGAAGCTAGAAAACAGAACGTAGGTGGAGAAGTACTTGCGTTTATTTGGTAAAAGGAGGACGGCAAAATGTCACGTATCGGAAGAATGCCTATCGCTGTACCTGCAGGCGTAACTGTAGATATAGCAGAAAATAATAAAGTGACTGTTAAAGGACCAAAGGGAACTCTTGAGAGAGTTCTCCCTGCGGAAATGGATATAAAGTTAGACGGCGATACAATCACAGTATCAAGACCTAACGACTTAAAGAAGATGAAATCACTTCACGGACTCACAAGAACACTTATCCACAACATGGTAGTAGGTGTTACAGAGGGTTACAAGAAGGAGCTTGAGGTTAACGGTGTAGGTTACAGAGCTCAGAAGCAGGGTAATAAGCTTGTTCTTGCTCTTGGTTATTCACACCCAGTTGAGATGGTTGATCCAGATGGTATCGAAACATCAGTTGATGGAAACAAGATCATAGTAAGCGGAATCAGCAAGGAAAAGGTTGGTCAGTACGCTGCTGAGATCAGAGAGAAGAGAGCACCAGAGCCATACAAGGGCAAGGGTATCAAGTATGTGGATGAGACTATCAGACGTAAAGTTGGTAAGACTGGTAAGAAATAATAAAGGAGTGAGATAAGATGATTAATAAAGAATCAAGAAGCGCAATTCGTGTAAAGAAGCATATGCGTGTTCGTAATCGTTTAGCTGGAACAACAGAGAGACCACGTTTAGCTGTATTCAGAAGTAATAATCATATGTACGCTCAGATTATTGATGATTCAGTTGGTAAGACATTAGTAGCAGCATCTACAACAGAGAAGGCTATTAAGGATGAGCTTGAGAAGACAAATGATGTTGATGCAGCAGCTTACGTTGGTAAGGTTATTGCTGAGAGAGCACTTGAGAAGGGTATCAAGACTGTTATCTATGATAGAGGCGGTTTCGTATACCACGGTAAGGTTCAGGCATTAGCAGATGCAGCGAGAGAAGCTGGTCTGGAATTCTAGTAAGGAGGAAGAACAACGTATGAAGCGTGAAATAATTGATGCAAGTAAGTTAGAGTTAGAAGATAAAGTTGTTGCCATCAAGCGTGTAACAAAGGTTGTTAAGGGTGGACGTAATTCTAGAGTTGCAGCTCTCGTAGTTGTTGGTGATAGAAATGGCCACGTTGGCGTTGGTGTTGGCAAGGCAGTTGAGACTCCAGAAGCTATCCGTAAGGGTAAGGAGGATGCTGCAAAGCATTTAGTTACAGTTCCTGTAAATGAAGTTGGTAGTATCCCTTACGACTGGAATGGACAGTTCGGCAGTGCTTCAGTTCTTCTGAAGACAGCTCCAGAAGGTACTGGTATCATCGCTGGTGGTCCTGCTCGTAGCGTACTTGAGCTTGCAGGATATAAGAACATCCGTACAAAGTCCTTAGGATCAAACAACAAGCAGAACGTAGTTCTTGCAACAATCAAGGGCCTTACAGAGATCAAGAACCCAGAGGATATCGCAAGACTTCGTGGAAAATCTGTTGATGAGATACTTAACTAAGGAGGTATTAGAAGATGGCAGATAAGTTAAAGGTAACTTTGGTAAAGTCCCCTATCGGTGCTGTACCAAAGCATAGAAAGACAGTAGAGGCTCTTGGACTTAAGAAGGTTAATAAGTCAGTAGAGCTCCCAAATAACGCTGCAACACTTGGAATGGTTAAGCAGGTAAGTTATATGGTAAAGGTTGAGGAAGTATAAGAGAAGGAGGATACGCAGATCATGGATTTATCTACATTAAAGCCGGCTGAAGGCTCAAAGCACAGTGCTAATTTCCGTGTAGGCCGTGGACATGGTTCAGGAAATGGCAAGACTGCAGGTAAGGGACATAAGGGTCAGAAGGCACGTTCTGGATCACCTAGACCAGGTTTCGAAGGTGGACAGATGCCATTATATAGACGTCTTCCTAAGAGAGGCTTTAATTGCATCAATCACAAAGAGATCGTTGCAATCAATGTATCAGCTCTTGAGAGATTCGAGGATGGCTCAGACGTAACTGTTGAGACATTAGTAGAGGCAGGTATCATTAAGAATCCTCGTGATGGAGTTAAGATTCTTGGAAATGGAGAGTTAACTAAAAAGCTCAATGTTAAGGCTAATGCTTTTTCAAAGTCAGCAGCTGAGAAAATTGAAGCTCTTGGCGGAAAAGCAGAGGTGATGTAATATGTTCAAAACCTTAATCAATGCATTTAAGGTACAGGATATACGAAGAAGACTTTTATATACGTTCTTCATTCTCGTGGTAGTCAGACTTGGTAGTCTGATTACCGTTCCGGGAATAAGTGCGGATGCAATAAGAGAGTACATGCAGAATGCACTCGGTGATTCACTGAACATCTTCAGTTCATTCACCGGAGGATCGTTCGAGCAGATGTCGATCTTTGCATTGTCGGTAACACCTTACATTACAGCTTCCATCATCATACAGCTTCTCACCATTGCTATACCGGCTTTGGAAGAACTGCAGAAAGACGGAGAAGATGGTAGAAAGAAGATCACCGCTATCACAAGATATATGACAGTAGGTCTTGCTATTCTTGAGAGTGCTGGTCTTGTAGTAGGATTTGGAAACAAGGGAGTCATTGAGAATTATAACTTCTGGACAGTTCTTTGCATCGTAGTCATTCTTACGGCAGGAAGTGCTATAGTAATGTGGCTTGGCGAGAGAGCAACAGAGAAGGGTGTTGGCAATGGTATATCAGTAATCCTTCTGATAAACATCGTTTCAACAATGCCAAATGACTTCAAGAATTTATACACACAGTTCATGAAGGGCAGAGACTTTGTAAGATTTACACTTGTAGGGCTCATTATCCTTGCAGTTGTAGTTATTACAGTAGTATTTGTATGTGCACTTCAGGGCGCAGAGAGAAGAATTCCTGTACAGTATGCCAAGACAGTAAGAGGAAGAAAGACGATGGGAGGACAGTCCTCTCATATTCCACTTAAGGTCAATACTGCAGGTGTTATTCCGGTCATCTTTGCATCATCCATACTGTCTGTTCCACAGATCGTAGTGAATCTGTTCAACATCAAGACATCTGGTGTAGGAGCAAAGATAATCCAGGGTATGAGTCAGGGCTACTGGTTTAACAGATCTTATCCTTGGGCATCGATCGGTTTGATCGTATATATTTTACTTGTGTTCTTCTTCGCATATTTCTACACAGCGATCACATTCAATCCAATGGAGATTGCCAACAATATGAAGAAGAGTGGCGGTTTTGTCCCTGGTATAAGACCTGGACAGTCAACACAGGATTACCTTAATAAGATTTTAAACTACATCATATTTATAGGTGCTGTAGGACTTATCATAGTAGCATGTATACCAATGTTCTTCAGTGGTTTCTTTGGAGCAAATGTTTCATTTGGAGGAACATCACTTATCATCGTTGTAGGTGTTGTTATAGAGACAATTAAGAATATTGAGTCACGTATGCTGGTAAGGAACTATCAGGGATTCCTTTTAGACTAAAATATGACGTGGCAATAAACACGAATGGGAGTGTGCCGTATAGTACACTTCCTATTCGTGTATTATAGAGAGAATAGTATTTGATAAGAATGGGAAACGTTCAAAAAAATGGAGGTTGAATATATGAAGATAATCATGTTAGGCGCACCGGGCGCAGGCAAGGGAACACAGGCAAAGATGATCGCTGCAAAGTACGGCGTACCACATATCTCAACAGGAGATATATTCAGAGCGAACATAAAGAACGGCACAGAGCTTGGTGCAAAGGCAAAGGAGTACATGGATAAGGGACTTCTTGTACCAGATGAGCTCGTTGTCGACTTGGTAATAGATAGATTCAAGGCTGATGACTGTGCAAAGGGATATATCCTTGACGGATTCCCAAGAACTATCCCACAGGCAGAGGCACTTGACAAGGCACTCTCAGCAATCGGCGATTCAGTTGATTACGCTATCAATGTTGAGGTACCTGATGAGAATATCATCGAGAGAATGTCAGGCAGACGTGCATGTGTAGGTTGTGGAGCAACATACCATATCGTATACAACCCAACAAAAGTTGAGGGCAAGTGTGATGCATGTGGAGCTGATCTCATCCTTAGAGACGATGATAAGCCAGAGACAGTAGAGAAGAGACTTAATGTATATCATGAGCAGACACAGCCTCTCATCGATTACTACAAGGCAAAGGGCATCCTGAAAGAGGTTGACGGAACCGTAGATATGAAGGATGTATTCGCTGCTATCACTGATATATTAGGTGAGTAAATATGAAGGGTATTTCCATAAAATCCCAGGAAGAGATTGAGCTTATGAGAGAGGCTGGAAGAATTCTGGCGATAACTCATGAGGAGATGAGAAAAGCATTGAAGCCGGGAATGACCACATATGATATAGATAAGCTCGGTGAAGAGGTTATCAGAAGTTATCACTGTGAACCATCATTTCTGAACTATCAGGGATATCCGGCGTCGGTGTGTGTATCTGTAAATGATGAGGTGGTACATGGAATTCCATCAAAGAACAGAGTGCTTCAGGATGGAGATATAGTAAGTCTTGATGCCGGTGTTATCTATAAGGGTTACCATTCAGACTCAGCCAGAACATATGGAGTTGGCGAGATATCTGATATGGCAAAGTATCTCATAGAGGCAACGAAGCAAAGCTTCTTTGAAGGACTGTCAGCGGCCCGTGCGGGAAATCATGTGCGGGATATAGGAATAGCGGTCGAGTCCTATGCCGATGAGTGTGGACTTGGAGTTGTTGTCGATCTGGTGGGACATGGAGTTGGAAAAAATCTTCATGAAGAGCCGGAGGTCCCAAACTTCGCAACAAGAAGAAGAGGACCGAAGCTGAAAGCAGGAATGACGATAGCGATAGAACCGATGATCACACTTGGCGATTACGAAGTGAAGTGGATGCCGGATGGATGGACGGTCGTCACCGCAGACAAATCACTGGCGGCACATTATGAGAATACAATACTTATAACAGATGGAGAGCCTGAGATACTTTCAAGGGCCGATGGAATTGAGCTGTAGATGTGATATCATATGTCGTCGTTCGTAAGCACGATGACATATTCATTATATCATGGAGAACTCATAAGTTGATTTATATATATAGGAGGATTTTTGAAAATGTCAAAAGCAGATGTAATTGAAGTAGAAGGAACAGTAGTTGAGAAACTTCCAAATGCCATGTTTCAGGTAGAACTTGAGAATGGACACAAGGTTCTTGCTCATATAAGTGGAAAGCTGAGAATGAATTATATAAAGATTCTTCCTGGCGACAAAGTTACAATAGAGTTATCACCATACGATCTTACCAAGGGAAGAATCGTTTGGAGAGATAAATAATAAAAAAATGAATTTCCCTATTGCATTTTATCAATGAAAATGATAGAATGCTAATTCGTAGCGGACTTTTTTTGAAAGGAGAGTTTCTAATGAAGGTTAGAGCATCAGTAAAACCTATCTGCGATAAGTGCAAAGTTATCAAGAGAAAGGGAATCGTTAGAGTTATCTGCGAGAATCCAAAGCACAAGCAGCGTCAGGGTTAATCAAAAAAGGAAAAGAAGTATATGGATGATAGCCCATCCGGAAGTATACTTATTTTCGTGCGTCAGTACATATATCTAATGTACTGTATTATTTAAAAGCGGCTGTGGCATACGTAGATATGCCAATACAATTATAGAAATATACAACTTAGTTGAAGTTTGCGGTGTATGCATTTCACCCCATAGCGTGTGCTATGGGATACATTTGTGGATTCAGCTTAAAAGAAGATTTTACGGAGGTTATTATAATGGCTCGTATTTCAGGTGTTGATTTACCAAGAGAGAAACGTGTTGAAATTGGTCTTACTTATATCTATGGTATCGGACTTCCTTCATCACAGCGTATTCTTAAGGAAGCAAACGTTAATCCTGATACACGTTGCGCAGATCTGACTGACGATGAGGTTAGAAGACTCAGCGAGGTTATCAAGGCAACTCAGGTAGTAGAGGGAGATTTACGTAGAGAGATAGGCTTCAATATTAAGCGTTTACAGGAGATTGCTTGCTATCGTGGTAAGCGTCATAGACAGGGACTTCCTGTTCGTGGACAGAAGACTAAGACTAACGCTAGAACTCGTAAGGGTCCTAAGAAGACTGTTGCTAATAAGAAGAAGTAATATTTATAGAATATATTTGTAAAAAACCATAGGAGGTTTAGGCTAATGGCTAAGCAGGCAACTAAAAAAGTGGCTAAGAAGCGTGTCAGAAAGAGCGTACAGCACGGACAGGCTCATATTCAGTCATCTTTCAATAATACAATTGTTACATTAACAGACGCTGAAGGCAATGCGCTTTCATGGGCAAGCGCTGGTGGATTAGGATTTAAGGGTTCTAAGAAGTCAACTCCATATGCTGCTCAGATGGCTGCAGAGACAGCCGCAAAGGCTGCTGCACCTTACGGACTCAAGACAATCGACGTATTTGTCAAGGGACCAGGTTCAGGAAGAGAGGCTGCAATTCGTGCACTCTCAGCATGTGGTATAGATGTAGTTAGTATCAAGGATGTTACTCCGGTTCCACATAACGGATGTCGTCCACCAAAGAGAAGAAGAGTTTAATTAGAGGAGGTACAAACAAGATGGCAGTAGATAGAACCCCAGTTCTTAAGAGATGCAGATCTTTAGGCATGGAGCCAATGTATCTCGGAATAGACAAGAAGTCAAACAGAAGACCAAACAGATCAAATAGAAAGCAGAGCGAGTATGGACTTCAGCTCCGCGAGAAGCAGAAGGCTAAGTTCATTTATGGTGTACTTGAGAAGCCTTTCCGTAACCTTTATGCAAAGGCTGAGCAGCAGAAGGGATTAACAGGTCCTAACCTCATGACATTACTTGAGCTTAGACTTGACAACATCATCTTCAGATTAGGCTTTGCAAGAACAAGAAGAGAGGCTAGACAGATCGTAGATCACAAGCACGTACTTGTAAATGGCAAGTGTGTAAACATCCCTTCATACTCAGTTAAGCCAGGCGATAAGATCGAGATCAGAGAGAAGAGCAAGTCTCTTCAGAGATACAAGGATATCATGGCTGCAACAGAGGGTGTTCTCGTACCAGGTTGGTTAACAGCAGACAGAGATAACCTCGCAGGTGAAGTTGTAGAGAAGCCAAGCAGAGAGCAGATCGATGTTCCTGTAAATGAGACTCTCATCGTCGAGTTATATTCTAAGTAAGATTTGTTCTTTATTTATACATTTTGTAACTTGGAGTGTAGCATTTTAAAACCCGTAAAGGAGGGGCTTAGATGTTTGAGTTTGAAAAACCAAAAATCGAGATCGTTGAGACTTCAGATGACAACAAATATGGCAAGTTTGTAATCGAGCCTTTAGAGAGAGGTTACGGTATAACACTTGGTAACTCACTTAGAAGAATAATGCTTTCTTCATTACCAGGTACCGCTGTAAGCCACGTTAAGATAAAGGGTGTTTTACACGAGTTCAGCTCAATACCAGGTGTAAAAGAGGATGTTACTGAGATAATAATGAACATCAAGAATGTCGTTATCAAGAATAACTCAGATACATTTGAGCCAAAGCAGGCATACATCGATGTTGTTGGTGAGCGCGTTGTTAAGGCAGGAGATATCAAGGTTGACGGAGATATAGAGATTGTAAATCCTGATCTTGTAATCGCAAACCTTAGTGGTCCGGACGCAAAGCTTGAGATGGAGCTTACAATTGTCAACGGACGTGGATATGTAAGCCTTGACAAGAACAAGGAAGCAGATGCACCAATTGATGTCATCGCTATTGACTCAATCTTCACCCCTGTTGAAAGAGTAAACCTTACAGTTCAGAATACACGTGTTGGTCAGGTTACTGACTATGATAAGTTAACTCTTGATGTATATACAAACGGAGCTCTTGCTCCAGATGAGGCAGTAAGTCTTGCTGCAAATCTTCTGGTAGAGCACTTGAAGCTGTTCGTAGATTTATCAGAGAACGCACGTCTTGTAGATGTTATGGTTGAGAGCACAACAGACGAGAAGGAAAAGGTTCTTGAGATGAATATCGATGAGCTCGAGTTATCAGTTCGTTCATACAACTGTTTGAAGAGAGCTGGCATCAACACAGTTCAGGAACTTATAAACAAGACACCAGAGGATATGATGAAGGTTCGTAACCTTGGTCGTAAGTCACTGGATGAAGTATTAGCTAAGCTTAAGGAGTTAGGCTTATCACTTAATCAGAACGAGGACTAATAGCAGTTCCCGTATACCACTCAAGCTGAATAATAGTAAGCACAGTGAAGACCCGCAAAGGGTATAGGAGGATAATTAAAATGGCAAAGTATAGAAAGCTTGGAAAAGCAAGCGCACAGAGAAACGCATTACTTCGTAACCAGGTAACTCAGTTACTGTATCATGGAAAGATCAAGACAACAGAGGCAAGAGCTAAGGAAGTTGTTAAGATCGCAGAGAAGCTCATCACTTTAGCAGTTGCTGAGAAGGACAACTACGATGAGGTTACAGTTCAGGCTAAGGTTGCTAAGAAGGATAAAGATGGCAAGAGAATCAAGGAAGTTGTAGACGGTAAGAAGGTTACAGTATACGACACAGTTGAGAAGACAGTTAAGAAGGATCAGCCTTCAAGACTTCATGCCAGAAGAGAGATGCTCAAGGTTTTATATCCAGTTGTTGAAGTTCCTACAGATGCTGCTGGTAAGAAGGCCGGTACTAAGAAGATCGACTTAACACAGAAGTTATTCGATGAGTATGGTACAAAGTACGCAGGACGTAAGGGTGGTTACACAAGAATCATCAAGATCGGTCAGCGTAAGGGTGATCAGGCTCTTGAGGTTATTCTCGAGTTAGTATAATCGATTGATAGATTGATATTATACAGATAAATAAACAGGGCTGCAGTACATAGACGTATTAGTTTACGTTCGTGTACGGCGGCCCTGTTTTTTAATAAAATTTAGTGAAATATAGAGAGATTTCATTGATATAGATTGGAAAGATTATGAGCTTCATAAATGTAAAAGGACTATCTCATAAATTTAATATAAAGGACAAAGACGGCAATAAGATAGGGGAGAACTGGGCAATAAAGGATGTAGATTTTCTTGCCGACAAGGGGGAGATAATCGCGATCCTTGGCAGAAACGGTTCAGGGAAGTCTACGTTTGCAAGACATTTGAATGGACTGCTTGCACCGCATGAGGGTTCGATAGTCATAGGTGGAAAAGACATGGCGGAGATGGGAGAGCTTACATCCGTCAGACGACAGGTAGGAATGGTGTTTCAAAATCCCGATAACCAGATAGTCGGCAACACCCTCGCTGAGGATATAGGATTTGGGCTGGAGAATCTTGGCGTCTCCAGCGAAGATATATGGAAGAAGATAGATGAGATGCTGGAGCTCACAGGGCTCACAGCCTATAAGTATGCTAATACGTCAAGAATAAGCGGTGGACAGAAACAGCGGCTTGCAATCGCATCGTCCATGGCGATGACTCCGGATTGTATAGTGCTAGACGAGGCGACATCCATGCTTGACCCGCAGGGAGCAAAGGATATGCTGGAGCTTGTGCAGAGATTGAACAAAGAAAAGAAAATAACCGTAATAATGGTGACTCACAGGATAGCTGAGGCACTTATGGCGGATAAAGTATACATATTGGATAATAGCAGGATCGTGGCAGAGGGTACATCTGGAGATGTATTCACAGATGTTGACTGGCTTAAGAGCTATGGACTGGAGATACCGGTTGATATGAAGCGTAGGGCCGGAATACCGATCGATATCTGCTATAAATATAAGAACAGGCATATGGATATAAGCAGCGATATGAACAATGCGCAGAGTAATCATGCTGAGGATGAGAAGACTGCAGATAATTCAGAAAAATGTATAGTTGAGCTTCAGAATGTATCATATTCGTATGTGAATGGAAATGAGTCATTTCAGGCGCTTTCTGATATAAACATCAAGATATATGAAGGACAGGTTGTCGCTGTAATAGGGCAGACCGGCTCGGGAAAGAGTACACTGCTTCAAATGATAAATAAGCTGATAGTTCCACAGAGTGGCAAGGTATATCTGTATGATACGGATGTGCAGAGTGTAAGAAATATCAAGGATATCCGCAGGAGGATAGGGTATGTATTTCAGTTCCCTGAGTCCCAGTTGTTTGAGAATACGGTGCTCAAGGATGTAATGTATGGCCCGATAAACTTTGGAATGTCAAAGAAAGAGGCTGAGGATGCTGCCAGAAAGGCGCTTGAGTTGGTGGGAGTACCGGAGAAATATGCGGAGTATTCTCCATTCGAATTGTCCGGTGGTTTGAAAAAGAGGGTGGCAATAGCGGGAATACTGGCATATGAGCCAGACGTATTGATCCTTGATGAGCCTGCATGTGGGCTTGACGGAGAGAGCCGGGAGCAGTTATGGAATCTCGTCAGAAAGCTCAACAGAGAGAAAAATGTGACGATCATACTGGTATCCCACGACATGGAGGATGTGTATGAGATGTCAGAGAGGATTCTGCTTATGGATTGCGGAAAGATCATGTATGATGGAGGGACAGGTGAGTTCTTTGAGGACAGGAGCTTACTTGAACAGTATGGTATAGATGTCCCTGATGGAGCTAAAATGTAGAGCGGTATTGGCTATTCAGTTGAGCACTAATGATGCCCGGATAGGAGATTTAAGGATGATACGAGATATTACAATAGGACAATATTACAGTGGCAACTCTGTGATACATAGAATGGATCCGAGAACAAAGCTTGCAATAACATTTCTATATGCCATATCGCTGTTTCTTTGCAAGGACTGGATCATGATACTTGCCGCAACGGCATTCCTCTGTATATATGTGGCGGTGAGCAGGGTGCCGATAACATACATTTGCAGGGGACTGAAGGTCATATGGATGTTTATTCTGTTTACAGCAATATTCAGCGTGTTCAACGGGGACGGACGGGTACTTTGGAGCTGGCACAGACTTCGCATAACAGATAACAGTGTGATGACTACGGTGCTTGTGGTTATACGCCTTGTATACCTCATAATAGGCTCATCTGTCATGACGTACACTACAAGACCGATGAATCTGGCAAATGGACTGGAGAGCAGTCTGGGATTCTTGAAGAAAATAAAGGTTCCGGTGTCTGATATGGCCATGATGCTTATGATCGCATTGCGATTTATCCCGATATTTATGGAGGAGCTGGATAAGATCATGAAGGCACAGCTTTCCAGAGGTGCGGACTTCGAGAGTGGCAATATATTCAAGAGGATAAAGAGTTATGTACCTGTATTTGTACCATTATTTGTATCGGCGATAAGGAGGGCCACAGATCTTGCCCAGGCCATGGATGCCAGATGTTTTGACGGCAGCGAAGGCAGGAGCCGCATGAATCCGTTAAAATACAGTGGAACAGACTATGTAAGTTATGCTATAGTGTTGGTGTATCTGGGATGCATGATAGTATACAGATGTGTGATGTAGGAAATCCTGCAATCTTATTTCGGGATACATGCGCACTTCGGGATCAAAAGTCGTTTGTATATAGATTTGTTTTAAATATTACAGAGTCAATGACGATCGGGCTTGATTAAGAATTGGAGCGTAATTCAGATACATCGATAATATAGAAAAGGATACGGATGTGTCAGATACATCCCTAGTATGAATATGAAGAGAGTAAAATTGATCGTAGCCTACGATGGAACAAATTATTGCGGATGGCAGGTCCAGATAAATGGAATAACTGTGGAGGAGGTCCTGAATAAGACTCTCAGCGAACTCTGCCACGAGAATATAAAGGTGATAGGAGCTAGTAGGACGGATTCCGGAGTGCACGCCCTGGGAAATGTGGCGGTATTTGATACTGAATCAGGGATACCAGGAGAAAAGTTTTCATTTGCGCTTAATCAGCGGCTTCCGGAAGACATAAGGATACAAGAGTCCTGCCAGGTGGCGGACGATTTTCATCCGAGATACTGTGATACGATCAAGACATATGAATACAAGATATTAAACAGAAGATTTGATATGCCGACGGAGCGTCTTTACTCGACATTCGTCTATTATCCGCTTGATATAGATAAGATGAAACGAGCTGCGGCTGTTCTGGTAGGAGAGCACGATTTCAAGAGCTTCTGTTCAACAAGATCACAGGTAGAGAATACAGTCCGTACAATAACAGATATAACCATAGATAAAGTTGGTGATATGATACATATAAGGATAAGCGGAAATGGTTTCCTGTACAATATGGTCCGTATCATAGTGGGAACTTTGATGAAGATAGGCCTTGGAATCTGGCCAGAGGACTGTATGGAGTCAATACTTGCGGCGAAGGATAGGACGAAAGCAGGACCGAAAGCCGAAGCAAAGGGGCTTACTCTTGTGGAGATAAAATATCTGTAAACGTAAACGGCTGTAGACGTATAATATTTGCCGGGATAAGATAAAATTGCTAATAATATATTGGCAGTTCATAAAACAGCGTGGTTATATTTTGTATATAATAATTTGGAAAAGTGGACTTGAAATAATCTAGAAATAAGAATGAAAAGTGGAAAACATCTAGCAAAACAGTGGAAAATAGATGAAAAACATTGTGTGAAATGCACAAAAAATAATGAAAACAAGAGCCAATCATGTTATAATTACATTGAAATGCTGATACATGACGGATATGTCAGGAATTGTTTCGAAGTGTTCGGAATATTTCAAGGTGTTTCAGTGAAGATAACATGATTGGCTTTTTTTATTTTGATTTTAGGAGGGCAAACGATGGCAAGATTTACATTACCAAGAGATTTATATCACGGAAAAGGTGCTTTGGAGGCACTCAAAACATTCAAGGGTAAGAGAGCTATGGTCTGTGTTGGAGGCGGATCCATGAAGAGATTTGGATTCCTTGACAGGGCAGTTCAGTACCTTGAGGAAGCTGGAATGGAAGTTAAGTTATTTGAGGGAATTGAGCCAGATCCTTCAGTAGAGACGGTTATGAAGGGTGCAGCAGCCATGCTTGAATTTGAGCCAGACTGGATAGTGGCCATCGGCGGTGGTTCACCTATAGATGCAGCAAAGGCTATGTGGATAAAGTATGAGTATCCTGATGCGACATTTGAGGATATGTGTAAGGTATTTGGAATACCTGAACTTAGAAAGAAAGCTCATTTCTGCGCTATTTCTTCAACATCAGGAACTGCAACAGAGGTTACCGCGTTCTCGATCATCACAGATTATGAGAAGGGAATCAAGTATCCGATAGCTGATTTTGAGATTACACCTGATGTTGCGATCGTAGATCCTGAGCTGGCAGAGACCATGCCTCAGAAGCTGGTTGCTCACACAGGTATGGATGCCATGACACATGCAATCGAGGCTTATGTATCGACAGCAAACTGCGATTTCACAGATCCACTGGCACTTCATGCCATCAAGATGATCCAGAATGATCTGGTTGGATCATATAACGGAGACATGGAGAAGCGAGACGCAATGCACAATGCACAGTGTCTTGCAGGTATGGCATTCTCCAATGCGCTTCTCGGAATAGTTCATTCGATGGCTCACAAGACCGGAGCAGCATTTGCTGACTATGGCGCACATATCATCCACGGAGCAGCAAATGCAATGTATCTGCCAAAGGTTATAGCTTTCAATGCAAAGGATGAGACCGCAAAGGTTCGTTACGGAGAGATAGCGGACTTCATGGGACTTGGCGGTGAGACACTCGACGAGAAGGTAGACCTTCTTATTGCGTATCTGCGCAAGATGAATGACGAGCTGAACATTCCTCATTGTATCAAGAATTACGGATCTGACAGCTATCCATGTGAGCAGGGCTTTGTTCCGGAGGACGTATTCCTTGAGAGACTTCCTGAGATCGCTGCAAATGCGATACTTGATGCATGTACAGGCTCCAACCCAAGACAGCCAAGCCAGGAGGAGATGGAGAAGCTGCTGAAGTGCTGCTACTATGACACAGAGGTGGATTTCTAAATAAAAGATAGTATTTACAGACAGAAGAATGAATGATAATATGGTATCCGGCGGTGCACATGTATCGCCGGATATTTTTGTTGAAAAAATAGTTGACAACAAAATGTAATTATAATATACTTGCAAAGTATGCGAAGTTTATAAGTGTGTTTCGAACCAATGCCCCGGTAAGGAATGTGCTGAATATACATTAGTAAAGAAGATTATAAAAGAATAATTTAGGAGGTACCACGATGAAGAGCTTTATGGCAAGCCCATCAACAATAGAGAGAAAGTGGTATGTAGTTGACGCTACAGGACATACTTTAGGTCGTCTTGCATCAGAGATCGCAAGCATTTTAAGAGGAAAGAACAAGCCAACATATACACCACACATTGATACAGGTGATTATGTAATAGTAGTAAACGCTGACAAGATCCAGGTAACTGGTAAGAAGTTAGATCAGAAGGTATACTACAACCACTCAGATTATGTAGGTGGTATGAAAGAGACAACTCTTCGTGAGAAGATGGCTAAGAAGCCAGAGGATGTTATCTACCTTGCAGTTAAGGGAATGCTTCCAAAGGGACCACTTGGCAGAGAGATGATCACAAAGCTTCACGTATACGCTGGTGCAGATCACAAGCATCAGGCACAGAAGCCAGAAGTATTAGAGATTAAGTACTAAGAAGGAGGAGATTAACAGATGGCTAAGACAACAAAGTTCTATGGAACAGGAAGAAGAAAAAGCAGTATCGCCAGAGTTTACATCACTCCAGGTACTGGTAAGATCGTTATAAACAAGAAGGATATGGATGAGTACTTTGGCCTTGATACACTCAAGGTTATCGTAAAGCAGCCACTCGTTGCTACAGGCACAGAGGGCAAGTACGATGTACTCGTTAACGTATGTGGTGGTGGTTTCACAGGTCAGGCTGGAGCTATCAGACATGGTATTTCAAGAGCACTCCTTGAGGTTGATGCTGAGTACAGACCAATCCTTAAGAAGGCTGGATACCTTACAAGAGATCCAAGAATGAAGGAGAGAAAGAAGTACGGTCTCAAGGCCGCTCGTCGTGCTCCACAGTTCTCAAAGAGATAATTATATATCATTTCAGATATATCAAGAACCCGCAGAAGTCCAACGCTTTTGTGGGTTCTTTTTTTCAGAACTTTTGAGATTCAGATTAGGAGGAACAAAAGATATGGTGACATTATTGTCGAAGTTGTGGATCAAATCAGATAATTATAAGGATAGCAAGGTGAGGGAGAAATATGGTGTTCTTTGCGGAGCTGTTGGTATATTTTTGAATGTATTATTGTTTCTGGGAAAATTCTTCGCTGGATTACTTTCGGGTGCCATCTCGATCACGGCGGATGCGTTCAACAATTTATCAGATGCAGGAAGCTCGTTTATATCTATGATAGGCTTTAAGTTATCTGGCAGAAAACCGGACCCGGATCATCCGTTTGGACATGGAAGAATAGAGTATATATCGGGCTTATTTGTAGCAGTCATGATCATATTGATGGCCTACGAGCTTATTAAAGATTCAATCGGAAAGATCCTACATCCGGAACTTCCAAAATTCAGCAGTCTAGTTGCCGTTATACTCGTTGTTTCAATTGGAGTAAAGATATATATGTATTTCTACAACAGGAGTATAGGCAGAAAGATAGAGAGTGCGACCATGATAGCGACGGCGAAAGACAGTTTATCTGATACATTTTCCACAATGGTTGTTCTTGCATCTGCACTTGCTGCTCATTTCTGGAAAATACCTATAGATGGATATTGCGGGTTATTGGTGGGCGTAATGATACTCATAGCTGGCATCACTGCAATGAAGGATACGGTCAGCCCATTGCTTGGTCAGGCACCGGAACCAGACCTTGTGGATGAGATCGAGAAGATCGTGAGGTGTGATAAAAGGATCCTTGGTATTCATGATCTTGTGGTCCATGATTATGGACCTGGCAGACTTATGGTCAGCTTGCACGCAGAAGTTCCTTATAAGGAAGATATTCTTGAACTGCATGATCTGATCGATCAGATAGAATTCTCTCTCAGAAAAGAACTAAATTGTGAGCCAGTCATTCACATGGACCCGATAGTAGATGACGATGAGGAGACAAATGCTGCGAAAGCGCGGATCACTGAAATTATAGAATCACTTAATAAGGATAGCAGAAAAAATGAAAATGTTCAGTTTCACGACTTTAGAATGGTAAAGGGTTCAACACATTCCAATTTGATTTTTGATGTGGTTTTGCCACATGGATATCAAATGTCAGAAGAACAGATAATAGCCTATATCAAGGAAAAAGTTAGTGAGTACAATAAAAATTACTATTGTGTGATACATATTGACAGAGCGTATGTAAAATAATTCCAGATGGTGAGCATCCTGACCACAGAAGAGTAAGATCTTCTGTGGTTATTATTATTACATAATATATTTACATGTTTTTTCATAATCTTAGATTTGACTTTACCATGATAAACTGTTACTATGTTACCGTGTTGTGCCCTAATAGGGCTGTATATCATGCAGATGCCCAGTGTAGTGTGTTTCATGCATCTGCCAAGTATATTTAAGTATATTTCAGGAGGAAAAAAGTATGAAAAAGTTATTATCACTGCTCTTAGTGGCAGCAATGGGACTTTCACTGGTTGGATGTGGCGGATCTGATAACGGATCTAAGAGTGAGTCAAAGAGTGATCTGGAGTATGTAAAGGATAAGGGAACTCTCGTTGTCGGCGTTACAGACTTCGCACCGATGGATTACAAGGATGAGTCAGGCAACTGGATCGGATTTGACGCAGATATGGCATCAGCATTTGCAGAGAGCCTTGGCGTAAAGGCAGAGTTCGTAGAGATAGACTGGGACAACAAGATCATGGAGCTTGACGGCAAGACCATCGACTGTGTATGGAATGGTATGACACTTACAGATGAGGTTACAAGCTCAATGGCATGTTCAGATGCATACTGCAACAATGCTCAGGTAGTTATCGTGCCAAAAGATAAGGCAGACAAGTATCAGACAGTAGACAGCATCAAGGAGCTTACATTTGCTGTAGAGGCAGGAAGCGCAGGCGAGGATCAGGCCAAGGCGCTTGGTCTCAACTATACAGCTGTAAAGGCACAGGCAGATGCACTCATGGAAGTTGCAGCTGGAACATCAGATGCAGCGATCATTGATTCGCTTATGGCAGCAGCTATGGTTGGTGAGGGAACAGGTTATGACAAGCTCACATATACCGTAGGTCTCAACAGCGAGGAGTATGGCGTTGGCTTCAGAAAGGACTCAGATCTTGTAGCTGAGCTCAACAAGTTCTTTGCAGACAGTAAGGCTGACGGTTCAATGGAGAAGTGTGCTGAGACATATAAGGTACAGGCTGCACTTGCAAAGTAATAGATAAGATATAATTAGTATTTTTACCATCACTTAGAGAGAAAAATTATTATGGATTTGTTTTTTGAACAGCTCCCGGTCGTACTTGGAGCTCTTAATACAGGATTTATACAGACATTAAAATTGTTCTTCGTGACATTGCTCGGTGCATTTCCACTTGGACTTCTCATAGCACTCGGTTCCATGTCAAAGTTTAAACCGCTCAGCTATCTTATGAAGTTCATTGTATGGATAGTGAGAGGTACACCACTTATGATACAGCTGCTAATCATATATTATTTCCCGGGACTTGTATTCCACAACCCGGTATGGGGCGGCGGCGAAGGCGGAAGATTTGTAGCGGCATCGGTGTCGTTCATAGTGAATTATGCCTGCTATTTCTCAGAGATTTACCGTGGAGGTATCCAGGGTATTCCTGTAGGACAGGAGGAAGCCGGACTTGTGCTTGGCATGACTCCAAAGCAGATATTCTTCAAGGTCAAGCTTTTGCAGATGATAAAGAAGATAGTTCCGGCGATGTCCAACGAGATCATAACTCTGGTCAAGGATACGTCCCTTGCCCGTATCATCGCACTTCAGGAGATAATCTGGGCAGGACAGGCATTCATGAAGGGTTCACAGGGAATCTCTGGTGCGATATGGCCACTCTTCTTCTGCGCATTCTACTATCTGATATGGAATGGCGTACTCACAGTTTTACTTGGCAAATTAGAGAAGAAACTTGATTTTTTTAGATAGGAGGAGCCGCAATGAACGCAGTTCATACTCGGAATCGGCTCCGACGACCTGCCCCGCTGCGGAGCAGAGGGGCGATACATATTAAATAGGAGGAGCCGCAAATGGCTATATTAGAGGTTGAACATATAAAAAAGAAGTTTGGCAAGACAGATGTGCTCAAGGATATAAGCTTTTCTCTGGAGCAGGGCGAGGTCCTTTCTATCATAGGATCATCAGGAAGTGGAAAGACAACACTTCTTCGCTGTCTGAACTTTCTGGAGATGCCGGACAATGGAGTTATCCGTGTAAATGATGAAATCCTGCTTGACACTGACAAGCCGGAGACACTCAAGGAGTCGGAGGTGCGCAAGAAGAGACTGCATTTTGGACTTGTGTTCCAGTCATTTAATCTCTTTCCACAGTACACTGCGCTTCAGAACGTAATGCTTGCAAGAGAGCTTCTTGCAAAGGAGAGACCGGATTTCAAAGTAAATAAGAAGAATATACTCGATGAGATAAGAGTTCAGGCAGAGGAACTTCTACGCCAGATGGGACTTGAGGACAGAATGAACAACTATCCTCACCAGCTTTCAGGCGGACAGTGCCAGCGAGTTGCTATAGCAAGGGCGCTTGCGTTGCAGCCGGACATCCTGTGTTTCGATGAACCTACATCGGCTCTTGATCCGGAGCTCACAGGAGAGGTACTTAAGGTTCTCAGAAACCTTGCAGACAAAAAGACAACCATGATAATTGTTACCCATGAGATGGCATTTGCAAAGGATGTTGCAAGTCAGGTCATATTCATGGATGATGGATATATACTTGAGCAGGGAAGACCTGACCAGGTATTTGACAATCCGAAGATGGAGAGGACAAAACAATTTCTTTCATCATATTCATAAAAGATGTATAAGATCCCGGTGTATCGAAAAAATGATGCACCGGGATTTTCTGTTTATATAAAAAATAATCACTAAAAATCTGAAAAACCGTCTGAAACTATACTATACAAAATTTACAAAACAATAATAAGAAACAAGGCAGCAATTCTCCCCCATATATAAATGAAATAAGAAACATAGGCATGGCAGATAGGGATGCCATCTACCCCATGCACAAAAAAACAAGAAAATGACATATCGGAGGTCTACCCAGAGGGATAAAAAAATCTACCCAGACGTTGAGTAAAAAAAGGTCAGTGTGTACTATTGGATATACCGTACGGAATACAAAGCATGACATTAAAAATTTGTTTTACAGGAGGAGAACATTATGCCATTAACAAGAAAAACAACAGGTGTAGAAAAAACAAAAAGAGAAACAGGAAGTATTGATAAGGTCAGAATAAATGATGGTCGTGTACAGGTACTGACCAGCGAGGGTAAAATATATGTTTTTGATAAACGAGAGGTATGCACTGTTACAAATATATCACTCAGTGTAAATGAAAGACCGGTAAATGCCAGCTTTGAGAATTCAGGGTATGGGACATCGACCAATGCTATCCGTTTTCAGAGATACCCGATAGTGGAATTTGTCAATCTTGCGCCGGAAACGGTGAAGAACTATATGAAGTCAATATTGATGGAGTCCGTCCTGGATCTGTCTGACGTTAAGGTGATACATTCATATAAGTGGGGGGACAATGAGCCGCATCTCTATATGCCAGATGATTGGGACGATGGAAGAATATATGCTAAACTGAGCGATGAAGAAGCAGACAAAGCCGATGAGTATGACATAGACTATGTGGAAGATGGATATGAGGACGATTGGTATGAAGAGGAAGAGGATGAGAATGAGTAGGAGAAATGTGATCTCATGATTGAAATGTGATACAGTTTTTCCAATGCAGTGATGACACAGAGAAAACAATAAAGTATAGTAGTAGCAGCAAAGACACTAAATGTCGCTTGCCCAATGTCAGACGGGCAGGCAGCATTTGGTGTCTTTTTTATTTGATTCTATAGTGGCATCTACTTCATGTCGCAGGAAAAGATACTAGCAATCCATTCCCATAGCCCTGGCTTTGGTGGTCTGTGTCTCTCCCCTGGGATGATGTGGTGGGGCGTATATGGATGAGAGTTTCAGTGGATTATTGCCAATGTTGATGATGTTGTGCCATGTGCCGGCTGGTATACAGACGCATTCTCCTGCACAAAGATTCTGACGGAAGCACAGTTCGTTTGGGCAGCAGCCCATTCTGACTGAACACTGTCCCTGTTCGACCCTGATGATCTGATCGGTATTATCATGGATCTCTAAACCTACATCTGAGCAGGCAGGTATACACATGACGGTCATCTGCATGAAACAGCCGGTCCACACGGTCTCACGGTAATTGTGGTTCTGTAACGCTTTCTCCCGGAGATCTATAGTGCAGATGTTGTCACGGCAGTCAGGTCTGCCCGGAGAACAGTTATTGTAGCATTTCATAGGATAGTCCTTTCAAATTTAATAGTTGTTCTATTTATAGTATTCAGAAAGGATAGAATATGACAAAAATTATACATTTTTATGTAACCTGAATGGCAAGCTATGTAAAAAAACACAAAAAGTGATAAAAAAATTAAAATTAGTATTGACATTTTGCACATAAACAACTAATATAAGATATATCAAATGGAAACGGTTCCAAAAACGTTTCCGAAAAAAATAAAGTAACCATTAAGCAGCTCGTATAAGAGATGACTGAAGGAAAAATTTTTATTATTTTATGGGAGGAACCAATATGAACAAGAAAGGTATTGCGGCACTTGGACTGTCACTTATGATGGCAGGAACCATGTTGACAGGATGTGGCTCAGGAGACTCAGCAGACACAGGAAAGAAGACAGAAGCAAAGGGCTCTGTATATTATTTGAACTTCAAGCCGGAGCAGGATACACAGTGGCAGGAGCTTGCTAAGGTGTACACAGAGAAGACAGGCGTTGATGTTACGGTAGTTACAGCAGCTTCTGGTCAGTACGAGACTACTCTTAAGAGTGAGATGGGCAAGTCAGAAGCACCTACCCTGTTCCAGGTAAATGGACCGGTTGGTCTTGCTTCTTGGAAGGACTATTGTTATGATCTTGGATCATCACAGGTGTATAAAGAACTCACATCTGAGGACTTTGCACTTAAGGATGGCGATAAGGTTGCAGGAATCGGATATGTTATAGAGTCATACGGAATCATTTACAACAAAGAGCTTTTAAGCAAAGCTGGATACACAGAGGATGATATCAATTCATTTGCAGACCTCAAGAAGGTGGCAGAGGATATAACAGCTAACTCAGACAAATTAGGATTCTCAGCATTCACATCAGCTGGAATGGACGGATCATCAGACTGGAGATTCAAGACACATCTTGCAAATCTTCCAATCTACTATGAGTACAAGGCTGATGGAATCGATACTACAGATGCGATCAAGGGTACATATCTTGATAATTACAAAAATGTATGGGATCTGTACATCAACAACTCAACAACCGATCCAAAGCAGCTCAGCACAAAGACTGGTGATGATGCGGTTGCAGAGTTTGTTTCAGGACAGGCAGTATTTTATCAGAATGGTACATGGGCATACTCAGATGTATCATCAATTGGCGATGACAACCTCGGAATGCTCCCTATCTATATCGGAGTAGATGGTGAGGAGAATCAGGGACTCTGTACAGGAAGTGAGAATTACTGGTGTGTAAATGCTAAGGCTTCAGAGGAAGACATCCAGGCAACTCTTGACTTCATGGAGTGGTGTGCTACAGATGACACCGCACTTAAGGCAATCTGTGGTTCAGAGGGTGCTATGCCATCAGGAGCTGATGGAATGGGATTTGTAACACCATTCAAGAAGAACATTGAGTCAACAAACCTTCTTGTAAACATCGCAAATCAGTATGTAGCAGAGGGCAAGACACCTGTAAGCTGGAACTTCACAACAATGCCATCAGAGCAGTGGAAGAACGACCTCGGATCAGCACTTACAACATATGCGGCAGATCAGACAGATGCCAACTGGGATCTTGTAAAGAGCGCATTTGTAGATGGATGGGCTAAAGAGGCAGCTGCAGCAAAGTCAAAATAAAACATATTAACAAATAAACAATAGTACACAACCCTAAAATAAAAAAACATCACAAAATAAAACCAACTTAAAATATGAATAAAGTCCTGTAAGCTGCAGGACACCAGAAAGACTAACAGCTTTGCAAAGGCAGCTCATACCCAGAGGTGCCAGACTAGAGATGGATATGTATTCATATGCAAATATGTCTACATATCCATTTTTAGACTCAGAAGATATTGGAAAGAAAATTGATATGCAACAGAGTGGAGGTTATCAAAAAAATTATGGAGAAAACGATAAAAAGATATTGGCCGGTGTTTCTGATACCGACAATGGCTGCGTTTCTAATAGGATTTATCGTGCCATTTGCCGAGGGAATATATCTGTCCTTCTGTAAGTTCACGACCATAAGGGACGCTGAATTTGTAGGATTTCAGAATTATATAGACGCATTCAAGGACTCAACATTCCCGGATGCATTTAAGTTTACAACATTATTTGCGATTGTCACACTTGTGCTTATAAATGTTCTTGCATTTCTTGTGGCACTGGCACTTACACAGAAGATCAAAGGAACTAATATATTCAGAACGGTATTCTTTATGCCGAATCTTATAGGTGGTATCGTACTTGGATATGTATGGCAGCTTATATTCGATGCCATATTCTCAAAGTTTGATACAGCCCTGAAGCTCAATGAAGTCCTCGGTTTCTGGGGATTGGTTATACTGGTGTGCTGGCAGCAGATAGGATATATGATGATCGTTTATATTGCAGGACTTCAGGCAATTCCTGAAGACATTCAGGAAGCAGCCATGATTGATGGTGCAAATAGAACACAGAGACTTTTCAGGGTTACGATCCCGAACATGATGCCATCCATAACTATATGTACATTCCTCACAATAACCAACTCATTCAAATTGTTTGACCAGAACCTGGCACTCACAGGAGGCGAGCCACTCCATAAGACAGAGATGCTAGCGCTCAATATATATGAGACATTTTATGGAAGAGTAGGATATGAGGGAGTAGGTCAGGCTAAGGCAGTCGTATTCTTCATACTGGTAGTAGCGATAGGACTCATACAGCTTAAGATTACAAGATCAAAGGAGGTGCAGCAGTAATGGCGAAGATACAGAAAACAGCAAATACAGCGGATAAAAAGCCTGTATACAGAGTGAAAGAAAAACCAACGTTGACGGGAATTCTGGCTACCTTATTCTTTACCATTATTTCCATAATATTTGTTTCACCGATAATAATTGTAATTATAAACTCTTTGAAAGCCAAGACGTTTATCAGTCTGGAGACATTTGAACTGCCAAATGAGCACAGCTACATAGGCTTGGACAATTATAAAACGGCTATAACACAGTATGATTTCATTAAGGCAGTGGGCTGGACAGTTGTGATAACGGTTCTCTCAGTAGTGGCAATTTTGCTGTTCTGCTCTATGACAGCCTGGTATATAACCAGAGTCAAGAATATAGCGACAAAGATCATATATCTGCTCTGCGTGTTCTCTATGGTAATACCTTTCCAGATGGTTATGTTTACTTTGGCTGGAACTGCGGATGCACTTCACCTTAATACTCCATGGGGAATCGTGATCGTGTATCTTGGATTTGGAACAGGTCTTGCAGTATTCATGTTCTGCGGATTTATCAAGTCCATTCCTTTGGAGGTCGAGGAGGCTGCGATGATAGATGGATGTACGCCGCTCAAGACATTTTTCAGGGTTGTTATCCCTATCATGAAACCTACTTACATATCAGTAGGAATACTTGAGGCTATGTGGATATGGAATGATTTCCTTCTGCCATATCTGGTACTCGACATCAAGAAATACAAGACGATATCTATAGTTGTCCAGTATATGAAGGGCAGCTACGGAAGAGTAGATATGGGAGCGATCATGGCGTGCCTTGTTATGGCAATCATTCCGGTTGTTGTATTCTACCTCTGTGCACAGAAGTACATCATCAAGGGTGTTGCAGCTGGTGCTGTAAAGGGATAGTAATATAATATTATTAAATGTAAAAAACAGGCGGTTGTGAGATTCGCAGCCGCCTGAAATTGGTTAAAAGGAGAGATTTCAGATGGAAAGATCAGCAGGAATACTGCTTGCTATATCAAGCCTCCCGTCAAAGTATGGAATTGGCAGCTTCTCAAAAGAGGCATATCGTTTCGTTGACTGGCTTAGGTCTGCACACCAGAGTTACTGGCAGATACTTCCCATGGGGCCCACCGGGTATGGGGATTCGCCGTATCAGTCATTTTCGACATTTGCTGGAAATCCATATTTTATAGATCTTGATACACTTGTGGATCAGGGACTGCTCACAGACCGCGAGTGCAGAGAGATAGACTGGGGCGACGATGGCAGATATGTGGATTATAGAACAATATATGAAGGAAGATATCCAATCCTGAGAAAATCATATGAGAGATGGAAAATGACTGACAGCATGGAGTTTTCCATGTTCATGGATGAGAACAAAGAGTGGATATATGATTATTCACTATTTATGGCTGTAAAGGATTCGCTTGGTGGAATTCCGTGGACAGAGTGGCCGCAGGATATAAGAAACAGGCAGCCTGATGCGGTGCAACAGATGCAGATTAAGCTTGCGGATGAGATACATTTTCAGCAGTACATGCAGTATTTGTTTTATACTCAGTGGAATGCGCTAAAGAGCTATGCCAACAAGAACCATATAAGGATCATAGGAGATATCCCAATCTATGTAGCTATGGACAGCGCAGATGTATGGGCACACCCGGAGCTTTTCAGGCTTGATGAGGACAGGCGACCATACGAGGTTGCCGGATGTCCGCCTGATGGGTTTTCGGAGACCGGACAGCTGTGGGGAAACCCAATATATGACTGGGAGCTGAACAGGCAGACCGGTTACAGCTGGTGGATAGCCAGAATGAGACATAGCTATAAGCTTTATGATGTAGTCCGGATTGATCATTTCAGAGGCTTTGATGAATATTATGCCATTCCATATGGTGAGGAAACAGCTGTGAATGGCAAGTGGAAAAAGGGCCCTGGGATGGATCTGTTCAGGAATATAGAAAAAGCTCTGGGTAAGAGAGATGTCATTGCCGAGGATCTTGGTTTTGTGACTGATTCGGTCAGAAAGCTTGTGCATGATTCCGGATTTCCGGGAATGAAGGTTGTGGAGTTTGCCTTTGATGTGAGAGACACCGGGGCGGCATCTGACTATCTTCCACATAATTATATACGAAATTGTGTTGTATATACGGGAACCCATGACAATGAGACCCTTATTGGCTGGTGGAGCAGTATAGATCAGAGATCCAGAGACATGGCAAGGGATTATATGGCAGCTCATTATACACCGGACCGTCTGATCAATGTCCCATTTATCACGCTTGCTATGAGAAGTATTGCAGATCTTTGTATTATACCGATGCAGGATTATTTGGGGCTAGACAATAAATCGAGGATGAATAAGCCATCCACAGTTGGCGATAACTGGAGGTGGCGAACTATATCTGATGATACGGATGATGATCTTGCAGAGGAAATAGGCAGCCTTACACTGATGACCGGGAGAAGCAAGATGTGAAAAAGTACTCTCTAAAAATATTTACCGGGAAATGATAAGTAGAGTATTTTCTTGACCTCCACATATTGGGATAATATAATTATTGGGAATAAAAGAGAAAAGTGGGATACAGCTTATGACAATAAAGGATATTGCGCGTATATCAGGTTATGGTATCGGAACCGTGTCCAGGGTGATCAACAATCAGACCGGAGTCAGTGACGCAGCCAGAGAGAAGATACTTAGAGTTATAGAGGAAAGTGGGTTTGAACCAAATGTCAATGCCAAGCACCTCAAAATGGCAGCGAAATCGGCGGTTGTAGTCATTATAAAAGGAAACCAGAACATGCTGTTTGCAGATATAGTAGAGCGCATACAGAGTCAGCTTGCGGGATATGATGAAGATGTCATAGTGGAATATATAGATGAGGATGGTGATGAGATAGAGTATGCCATCAAACTAATTCGGAGCGTGAATCCAAAGGGGATCATGTTTTTGGGTGCCAATCTTGCACTTTTTGATGAACGTGTGGAGGAGATGAAGATACCTGGAGTCATAATTACAACCAGCGGATATATTCTTGCAAATGACAACATATCCTCCATAACGATAGATGACACGGCAGCGACATACGATATGACAAGGTATCTTCTTGAAAAAGGCCACAGGCGCATCGGAGTCATAGGAGGGCAAGTGTCCGAGAAACAGATAAGTTTCAATAGATATGAAGGCTGCAAGAGGGCTATAGATGAGTGGCAGCATGATGACCGGGCGGAGTTTACATATATTCCGTGCAGGTATTCTATGAAGGCAGGTTATGAGGCCACGAAGCGTCTCTTGGAGGAACAGCCGGAGGTTACAGCAATCATGGCTCTCAGTGATACGATAGCGATCGGCGTCATGAGAGCGGCTGCTGATCTGGGCAAACATATTCCGGAGGAGCTGTCAGTTACTGGATTTGATGGAATAGAGCTGGCAGGATACTGTGTACCAAGACTTACAACAATAAAACAGAATACAGAGATCATGGCATCGAGAAGTGTTGACATCATGCTCAAGCATATAAATTATGCAGCAGATGGTGAACATGAGATAGTGCCATATTCCCTGATAGAGGGAGAAAGCGTTAAGAGCATCGGCTAGGATTCAGGGAAAATCTTTTTAATTAAGTTTGAATTCGTCTTATACTGGTATATTATATATCGGTATAGGGCGATTTTTTTATGAGATAAAAGTTCGGTAAGGCGCTGAGATTCGTATAGAGTATTTATCACAGTTTGGAGATGAGAAGATGGATCAGAATATAGAATCGAAAATATTAGAAAAACGCAAACTATGTAAAGTGCTTAAGGTGTTTAAGATTGTTTCTTTTATAGGAATATTTGCGCCATTTGTTGCGTTTATGGTGGTATCTAGAAATGGCTATGAATTAGACTCTGCTTGGCTGCTGATTCCGGCTTTGTTTGTAGGCGGATTTTTCCTGTTCTCATATATGGAGACAAATAAACTTAAAGACCTCAAGGAACTCATGGGACAGTATGTTGTACGGAGTGTCCTTGGAGAGCGCTTGCATGTGATTGAATACATGCCAAATGGATATACAAATGAGGCATTTTTACATAATTGTCCGATTCTTCCTTCATTTAATAATATGGATGGTTCTGACTTTATACATGGAATATACAGGGGAGTAGAATTTACATTCAGTGATCTCACACTCAGAACGGAAACAAAGGGTTCACCGGACGGTGAGTTTCCTGGCGATAATGTTGTTAATTTTAAAGGCCAGCTCATAATGGCTACTTCCCACAAGAATGTTAATGGTTTTGTACAGATCCAGGAGAGAATTAGTCCAAGAATGAAAAACGAAAAGAAAAGTGGCATATTATCAAGAGTATTGGGTTCTGAGAATTCACGTAACAGTTTTATGACGGGCAACGCGTCATTTGATAACAGGTTCGATATATATGCCTCTGACAGCCAGCTTGCTTTGAGGGTATTGACGCCACAGCTTATGCAGGGACTTATGGGACTTGAAGGATTTATGGAGATACAGATCGCTGGCAATATGGTGGCAGTAGCGATAAAGAATGACAGAGATTTATTTGAACTTAGTAACAATGGCAGGGATAATGGTGACATGGAGGAGTATCGTCAGAAATTTAGGGATGAACTTTCCGATATTTTGAAAGTTATTGATGTCTTTGGTATGAATACAGATCTTTTTCAGTAGTTGGTTAAATGATAGAAGGTTTATATACAGTGAGAATGTGTTAAATGTAGGAAATAACCGGAAAGATCATAGGATACGATACCCTGACCGGCAGGACAAAATTGCCGGGATATGCACAACCCACAGTGGAATATATCGATCCATACAGCGGTGAGCCGGATTCTTATATGGTAAATCAGGAGATAAACAGAAAGAAACATTCTATCGGTAGCGAGTATAAACTTTTATACTCTAGGGAAAAGAGAACGGCCTATGAGAAGAAGTCAAACAAGGTGTACAGAGAGATGGAGGTTTGCTTTTTCGGACTGGCTGTGCTGATCTTCATTGCGGGGATAGTGAAGTTGGCGATGAAGGTATTGTAATCACCGCCGATACTATGCTAATATAGATATGTTTGCGAAAATGACAAATTTTTATCACTTCAGGAGGAAAACAATGGGTGGATTTTTTGGAGTAGCGGCAAAAGATGACTGTGTGTTTGATCTGTTCTTTGGAATAGACTATCATTCACATCTTGGAACAAGACGCGGAGGCATGACAGTGTATGGAGATAAGGGATTTGACAGATCCATACACAATATCGAGAATGCTCCATTTAGAACAAAGTTCGACAAAGATATGCAGAACATGAAGGGCTATTTTGGAATAGGATGTATATCCGATTATGAGCCACAGCCACTCATAGTGCGTTCACATCACGGAACATATGCTCTGACAACTGTCAGCAAGATCAACAATGTTGACGAGATATCCAAGGAGATATTTGATCAGGGACATTCACATTTCCTTGAGATGAGCGGAGGGGATATCAACAGCACAGAGCTTGTGGCAGCCCTCATCAACCAGAAGGATAATCTGATAGATGGAATAAGATATGCGCTGGAGAAGATAGATGGTTCTCTGTCACTCCTGCTCATGAACCAGAATGGAATATATGCAGCCAGGGATATGTATGGAAGAACTCCTGTGGTCATAGGCAAGAAAGATGGTGCATTCTGTGCGTCATTTGAGAACTTTGCCTACAAGAACCTTGGCTATCATGACTATAAAGAACTCGGTCCTGGTGAGGTTGTTGTACTCACACCGTCAAACTGCGTGACGCTTGTGCAGCCGGGCAAGGACATGAAGATCTGTACCTTCCTGTGGGTATACTATGGTTACCCTGCAAGTTCATACGAGGGTATGAGTGTAGAGCAGATGAGATACAACTGCGGAGCCAGCATGGCAAAGAGAGATAACGTTAAGCCTGATATCGTAGCCGGAGTTCCGGATTCAGGAACAGCGCATGCAGTCGGCTATGCCAATGAATCAGGAATACCTTTCTCAAGACCATTCATCAAGTACACACCGACATGGCCACGTTCATTTATGCCGACCATACAGAGCCAGCGTAACCTCATCGCGAAGATGAAGCTTCTGGCAGTTGAGGATCTTATAAAGGATAAGAGCCTTCTGCTCATAGACGATTCCATCGTGCGTGGAACACAGCTCAGAGAGACAACCGAGTATCTGTTTGACAGCGGTGCCAAGGAAGTGCACATCAGACCTGCATGTCCACCACTTGTATACGGATGTAAATACCTTAACTTCTCAAGATCATCATCAGAGATGGATCTTATAACAAGAAGAGTTATCGAGAGACTTGAGAATGGAAATGTGACAGATGAGGTACTTCAGGAGTACACAGATCCTGATTCAGAGAAGTATGAGAAGATGGTTGATGAGATCTGCAAGGAGCTGCATTTCACATCACTCAGATTCAACAGACTTGACGATATGCTTGAGGCGTGCGGAGTTGAGAAGTGCAAGCTTTGTACATACTGCTGGGATGGCAAAGAGTAGAGCAGGAAAACAGCCGCATAACCTGGCATATATGGTTAGGACAGAACATTTTATGACAAATATTAAACGGTGGTAGAGATAAGGCATAGATAATATGGGTAATAGTGCAGAGAATATATCAGAGATCACAATAGAAGAGATGCAGGAACTGGATAAGGACTCGTATCTGATGGTTGATATCAGAGATGAAGTTGAGATATCCCACGGAGCGATACCGGGTGCGATGGCAGTCCAGACGGACAGGCTGATGCCAGGGAATCTGGCGGAGACAGCCAGTGAGATATTCCCGGTTGAGAAATATATGCCCGGGGACAACTCAAAGGGAAAGAAACTCATAATCTGCTGCACCCACGGAACCAACAGCATTCCGCTGGCGGAGAGACTTACAGAGCTGGGATACGATGCGGTGAGCCTTAAAGGCGGATATATATCATGGCTGCTCTACACCATGGGCAAGCAGGAACAGACTGATATATGTGCCGACGTTGAGAAGAGCCTCCGCAAGAAGTTCCACAAGAAGATATGGTGCAACTTCACAAAGGCTATCAACAGATATGAGCTGGTGAAGGAGGGCGACAGGATAGCCGTATGTATATCGGGCGGCAAGGATTCCTTCCTCATGGCAAAGTGTTTTCAGGAGCTGAAAAGGCACAACAAGTTCCCATTTGAGCTCAAGTTCATAGTTATGGATCCGGGTTACAGCCCGGCAAACCGCAAGGTCATAGAGGATAATGCCAGGATGCTGAACATTCCTATTCAGATATTTGAGTCTGATATATTTGACTCGGTGTACAACGTTGAGAAGTCACCATGTTACCTCTGTGCCAGGATGAGACGTGGACATCTGTACAGCTATGCTAAGGAGCTTGGCTGTAACAAGATAGCTCTCGGACACCACTACGATGATGTCATAGAGACCATACTCATGGGTATGCTCTACGGAGCGCAGATGCAGACCATGATGCCGAAGCTCCACAGCACCAACTTTGAGGGCATGGAGCTCATCAGACCTCTTTATATGGTAAGGGAGGACGACATCAAAGCGTGGAGAGATTACAACGAGCTTCATTTCATACAGTGCGCATGTAAGTTCACTGACACATGCACAACATGTAACAATGAGGAGACGAAGTCCAAGCGTCAGGAGATCAAGCAGCTTATAGCGACACTCAAGAAGACAAATCCGTTTGTGGAGGGCAACATATTCAAGAGTGTGGAGAATGTCAATATCGATACCCTTATAGAGTACAAGCAGGGAGGCGTGCGACACAGCTTCCTTGATACCTACGATGAGAAGAGCGGTAAGACAGAATAGATAAAAACAGCATTTGAGAGCCGTTATTTACATTTTGCAGATGTAAGTGACGGCTTTTAATGTTATTTTCATAAAAGCATGGCAATATATATCTGTTCAGCGATCGTGCAGCGATATACTGTAGTGGCCAACAGATGAAAATGACAGGGAGGATGGATGTATGCGTGTACTTGTAGTTGAAGATGAGAAGGATCTGAACAGCATAATATGCAGTAAGCTGGTCAAAGAGGGCTATAATGTGGATGCCTGTTATGACGGACAGGCGGCACTTGATTATATGGAAGCGGAGAATTACGACGGGGCGATCATGGATATAAT
The DNA here is from genome assembly GCF_003481085.1 of Coprococcus sp. TF11-13. Taxonomy (NCBI): domain Bacteria; kingdom Bacillati; phylum Bacillota; class Clostridia; order Lachnospirales; family Lachnospiraceae; genus Coprococcus; species Coprococcus sp. TF11-13. The sequence continues at coordinate 225,442 of NZ_QUKK01000003.1, forward strand.
GATCCCGAACAAGGACGGAATAACAGTCCTGCGTGAGATGAGAAATGCGGGGATACAGGTTCCTGTGCTTTTCCTCACGGCCAAGACGGAGACACAGGATATAGTCAGGGGACTGGATGCCGGAGCCAGCGATTATATGACAAAGCCATTTGAGTTCTCGGAGCTTATGGCAAGACTCAGGGTCATGCTGAGAACCCAGAATCCGGTAAATGAGAATGTGATAACCTGTGGTTCACTGGTGGTCGACATGAACAACAGACAGGCGATCAGGGATGGAAAGGTAATTGATCTCACGGTCAGGGAGTATGCTATCCTTGAGTACCTTGCTAGAAACAGAAATGTGGTAGTAACTAGGGAACAGATACGGGTGAACATCTGGAACATAGATGACGATGTCAATTCAAATGTGATAGATGTGTATATCCGTTATCTGAGAAGGAAGATAGACGATAATTATGAGGAGAAGCTGATCCATACTATAAGAGGTGTCGGCTATAAACTGGAATGTTAAAGAGAAAAATATCATTTGTAACATACACTGTTATAATCACAGCGCTTATTCTGGTGGTGGGTATATCTTGTCTGCTGGTCATCCAGAACAATCTTATGAAGGATGATATGAACCTGATGGCTTATAAGAAGCTGACACAGGAGGTAGCCCAGATCAGACGATACATAGTGTATGATTCACAGAAGAAGCCACATATAGATGATGGATTTTACGACCGTGAGGACGATCCGGACAGTAATGAGCAGATATATGTGTTCCTTCAGGAAAATGACGGCGAGATCCTTGACGGCGAGGTGCCTGAGGGATATGCGGATAATCCGGATATAAGCATAAGAGATCTTATGCATATAGATGCAGGGAAGGTCAAGTATTTTGCGGTCGTCAGGCAGGGAAGAACAGACAAAGAGTCGCTGAAGAAGACTTCTAAATACAAGATCTGTGTCATGGTATCCGTCAGGGATATAGAGAGCAATTACAGTGAACTGTTATATAAATCATACTGTGTTATTGGAATCGTGCTGATAGCATTTGTGATATATGCATTTGCTTTGAGGAAATTGATAGCAGTTCCAATGGGAAGCCTGAACCGTTCGATAGATAAGAGCGTGGACAATCTTGATTTTACAGAGAATCTGGAGTATGACGGTCCGTTCAAAGAGCTTGATATGCTGACCGATGCGAATAACAACCTGTACAGAAAAGTCCATCAGGAGCTTGAGAGACAGGCCGAGTTCAATGCAAATGTATCCCATGAGCTGAGAACACCTGTAGCAGTCATGCATGCCCAGTGTCAGCTTTCCAGGGAGATCGCGGAGAAGAATGGCGATGAGGAGATGCTTGAGAGCATAGAGGTATTCGAGAGACAGACCTCACGTATGAAGGGGCTCATAGAACAGCTTCTTCAGATGTCGGTCATGGACAATGAAAACGCAGTCATAGCGGTTGAGGATGTAGATCTGCTGGATGTGGTGGAGTCTGTGTGCGATGATGTGGAGTACATCTGTAAGAAGAATCTTAAGTTTACCTACGACCTGAAGCCGACGATGGTCAAAGCGAATATGAACCATATAGTTATCGTCGTGAACAATCTGATGTCAAATGCGGTGAAGTACAGCAATGATGGAGGTAGTATCCATGTGTCCTGCGGTGTGAAAAATGACAGCTATTTTATCTCGGTCAGGGATGAGGGCCGGGGAATGGATAAGAGCACAAAGGAAAAGATATTTGAGAGTTTTTACAGAGGTGAGCCAGACAGAAGTGCGGAGGGTTTTGGCCTGGGTCTGTCACAGGTAATGCAGATCGCCAGATATTACGGCGGAATCGTGGATGTTGACAGTGAGCCCGGAAAAGGAAGCCTGTTTACATTTAAAATCCCGGTAAATGCAGAATAATGTCTGTGGATTTTAATATATATTAATTTTTTTAATGAAAGATTAATCTTAAATGTGTATAATTTAAAATCAGTGTTTTATTGAAAATAGGAGCTATATTTATGAAAGAACGAAAGAGAATAGTACATTTACTGATCGGCCCATTGTTATTCGGGCTGTTTACGGCACTTTTGCCACACGGAGTATTCACGACATTTGAGTCAAGAGCAGCGATAGGAACCATCATGTGGATGGCGTACTGGTGGGTAACAGGCCCGGTGGACTATGCGGTAACTGCATTCCTCCCGATAGCCTTAAATGCGATATTTCAGATGACTGACATGTCGGCGGTCATTTCCAACTACGCAGACGAGACGATACTGCTTCTTCTGGGAGCTTCCATCATAAGCGTGATGTGGGAGAATACCGGGCTTGACAAGAGGATAGCCATTACATTCCTGAGACTTATCGGCAGCAGTTTGAGGATACAGCTTGTGTTCTGGTTTGTGTTGTCTGCAGTTCTGTCAGCGGTGCTTCCAAATGCAGTGGTATGTGCGACGATCACACCTATAGCGATCGCCATGCTCAAGTATATAGGAATGGACGACATCAAGACAAACAAGACTGCGTCAAAGATACTTCTCACGATAGCATATGCAACCGGACTCGGTGGTCTGGCATCGCCGCTCGGAGGTGCGATGAATCTTGTGACGGTCGAATATATACAGCAGATAACAGGCGAGGAGTACATGTACTCTTCATGGGTCGTAAGATTCCTGCCTATCATGCTCATACTTGTGCTTGTAAATATCCTGTTCATGATCCGTGATGTGAAGAAGACAGAGATGCTTGGCGGTTCAAGGGAATACTTTGTAGCAAAATACAAGGAGCTTCCTCCTATGAGCTACGAGGAGAAGATAGCACTTGTGTTATTTGTTCTTGCCACGGTGCTTGCATTTACCAGACAGCTCTACCAGAGCATACTTCCGGGACTCAAGCCGGCGTATGTATTTATCATATGCGCCATAGTATCATTCCTTCTCACCAACAAGAACGGAGAGCGTATTATGGTGTGGAAGAATGTTCAGGGTAAGATCATCTGGGGACTTATGTATATATTTGCCGGTGGACTTGCCGCCGGAACACTCATCAACAAATCCGGTGCTGCAGAGGCACTTGGTGAGTGTATATCAAAGCTTGATATGAAGGGCGGATTTATCACAGTGTTCGTGATACTTGCCGTTACACTTCTCATGTCAGATGTGACATCTAACACAGCCACGGCTGCGGTAGCCATGCCGCTGGTAATATCCATCACACAGGGCTGCGGACTCAATCCGATACCGTACATATATGTGGCATCTGTGGGAGTCAACCTGTCATACATGCTTCCGACATCCATCAGGGCGATACCGGTTGGATACGGCCTGTCGCCAAAGTATATGTTCAAAGAGGGCTGGAAGATAACTCTGCTGGTTCTGGCGGTCATGTCAGTAGTATGTGCGCTGCTGTTAAAATACTGGCCGGCGTTTAGCAGTGTATAAATAATTTTTACTTGTAGAAGAGGGAGAGGACATGTCAGTAGTAACTTATACATTTATAGTTTTTTTATTGTGTACAATAGTGCTATACTACATAGTTCCAAAGAAGATACAGTGGGTGATACTGCTCCTTGCGAGTCTTGTGTTCTACGGATATGCCGGGATAGAGTACTTGTTTCTGGTCATTGTCACGGCTGTTGTCGTTTATCTGTTCTCACTGAGGCTGCAGAAGAGTCTGGACGAGCAGGAGGAGCTGGCAAAGGATGCGGACAGAAGAACCGCACGAAAGATCAAGGCTGCTGAGAAGGCGAAGAGAAAGAAGTTCCTTGTGTGGGCACTTGTCATAGTTATCGGTGTTCTGGCGGTGTTCAAGGCATTTGGCTTTGTGCTCGACAATATAAAGAGATTCATACCATACGACGGATTGCAGAGCATTCCTGACTGGAATCTCATAGCACCTTTGGGAATATCATTTTACTCATTCATGATGATCTCATATCTCGTGGATCTGTATAACGGACGAATATCAGCGCAGAAGAATTTCTTCAGATACCTGTCATATGTGCTTTATTTCCCACATGTTACCCAGGGACCTATAGCCAGATATGAGGAAGTAGGATATCAGCTCTGGGAGGAGCACCGCTTCAATATGGACACTATCATGAGAGGTGTCTGGCTCATGCTTTGGGGATTTGTGAAGAAGATCGTTATAGCTGACAGGATAGGAGCTTTTACAACAGAGATATTTGGGCATACATTTGATTATCATGGCGGAATATTCCTGGCAGTGGGAATCGCATATTCCATCCAGATATACTGCGATTTCTCAGGATGTATGGACATAGTAAGGGGCACTTCAGAGTGCTTCGGCATCGTTCTGGGAGAGAACTTCAGAAGACCATACTTTTCACAGACACTTCCTGAGTTCTGGAGAAGATGGCATTTGTCACTGGGTGCATTCTTCAGAGAATATGTATTCTACCCGGTGTCAACATCAAAGCTGTTCCTCAAGCTCAATGTCAAGATAAGAGATCACCTAGGAAATGTGATAGGAAAGGTATTTGCAGCGAGCATACCTATCCTGTGTGTGTGGGTGCTGACCGGTCTCTGGCACGGCGCAAAGTGGAATTATATAGCATGGGGCTTGTATCATGGAGTGCTGATATGCATGTCGACACTTTTTGAGGAACCGCTGGCAAAGCTTACAAAGGCGCTCAGGATAAAGACTGACTGCATAAGCTGGGAGATATTCAGAATGCTCAGGACATTCATCCTCTGTGTCATCGGACGTCTTATATTTATGGGACAGGGAATCCGAAGCTCGATCTGGATGATCCGTTCCATGGTTTTTGATCACTCAAGGGTGTATAATATTGTGGATGAATTTTCACTTTCAGGAAGAGAGTGGAGAGTTTTGATATTTGGATGCCTTCTCCTTCTTGCTGTGTCTATCGCGCAGGAGATCATGGAGAGAAGAGGCAGCACAGGCGATGTCAGAGAATGGCTTGCAAAGCAGAACATAGTATTCAAATGGCTGGTCATGGCAGCAGGTCTGGCATTCATTGCCATTTGCGGAGTATACGGCTCCGGTGCGGGCGCATCATTTATATATGAACAGTTCTGATGAGAAGGGAGAAAGATATGCCAGCGTGGATAAAATATACAATATCAGTATTTTCGATATGTACAGTGCTTTTCCTTGGCTTGAACAAGGCGGGAGAACTGGCAAGACCACAGGATTTTGACTCAGATGTGTGGACAAACTACTATGCGGAGGAGGATAACACCATCAATACGGTGCTCATCGGCTCCAGCTCGATGTACAGATACTGGATACCGACCCAGGCGTATGAGGAGCAGGGGTACACATCAATGCTCATAGGTACTGCGGCTCAGGATATAAGACTTGCGCCGTATCTCATGGAGGAGGCTGCCAAGACCCAGGATCTGGATCTGTTTGTGGTTGAGGTCAGAAGTATTATCATACGAGGCGATGTCACAAAGATAAAGGATGAGCATTACAATTATCGTATGGAGGTCATGACATCGGGCATGAGACCATCATCGACGAAGTTTGAGATGATACAGAAGTATTACAGAGCGGATGAGAAGTCAAAGTTCGAGCTCATGTTCCCTATTCTGAAGTATCACGATAATCTGCTGACATTTGACAGACAGGTGCTTATAGACAGACTCAATCAGGGAACGGACGAGTTCAAGACAGGCAGGCAGAGGGCGAAGATCACGAAGATCAAGGAGCCTGTGTTTGAGTCTGACGGACAGCTTCATCTGTCGGATGAGACACTCGGATATATAGATGACATAGAGGCAAAGGCAGAGGAGCTCGGAGTTAAGGTTCTGCTGGTTGCGACACCTTACTACCCATCAAAGGGTCAGGCGTCCAAGCAGCTTCAGCTTGACGAGTACATAGCCTCAAAGGGATATGATTATCTGAACATGAACAATGTTCTTGATGAACTGAATCTGGATTATTCAACAGATTTCTACAACAGCAAGCATGTAAATATTGCGGGTGCCAAGAAGGTTACCACATATCTTGCACAATATATAGAGGACAATTACGGCCTGCAGAGTAGGCTTACAGATGAGCAGAAGCAGAGCTGGACTGATGCCTGTGATGCCTGGGCAGATGAGGAAAGCAGTCTCATGGCAGAATGGGAGAAGTACAAGAAGGAGAACGAATAATGTATAAGCAGACGGTATTACATTATATTCAGGAGTATGCCCAGACGCAGCCGGACACTCTGGCGGTGTGTGAGCTAAGAAAGACAGTCACATACGCAGAGTATTGGAGCAATATAAGAAAGACTGCACACGCTTTGCAGGATATGGGCATATGCAAGGGCGATCATGTAATGATCAGATGCACACAGAACATAGATTATCTGACAGTGTTCACTGCACTGCAGTACATGCAGGTGCTTGTCGTGCCGATAGAGAAATCCACATCCGCAGAGAGGGCAGTTGAGATAGGCCAGAGAGTTGATGCGGCATGTCTCATATCAGACAAGCCTGTGGATGGAATAAAGTGTATAAGCCAGAAGGAAATAATAACCAGGATGAAGGATGAGAGCGAGGCAGAGCTTGAGCTTCCGGGTGAGGAGGACAGATCGATGCTGCTCTTCACAACGGGAACTACTGGATCTTCAAAGGGCGTTGTCATGCACCACAGAGGTGATGTGGGAATAGCCGGCAATGTCATCGAGGGAACAGCCATGAAGAAGGGCAATGTGGAGATAATACCAATGCCTCTCAACCATTCATTTGGAATAAGAAGATACCAGTCAGACATGGTAAATGGCGGCACAGTATGTCTGATGGACGGAATGGTATTTATCGGAACGCTGTGGAAGCTCATAGAGAAATACGGAGTGACATCCATGGCGATATCACCGGCATCACTCGGAATGATATTCCATTTGTCGGATGACAGGATCGCGGATTATGCAGATCAGCTTGATTATATACAGATAGGCTCAGCACCTCTTGCCGAGTCAGACAAGGAGAAGCTGCTCAAATTGCTTCCACATACAAGACTGTATAATTTCTATGGTTCATCTGAAGCCGGATGCGCATGCATACTGGAGTTCAGCGGCAATGGCAACAAGACAGGATGTATAGGAAGACCTACCGTGAACTCGGTCGTAAGATTCTCTGACGACGAGGGTAACGTGGTTGCAAATGGCAGCCCGGAGTCACCGGCACTTCTGTCCTGGGGCGGTTCTATAGTCATGGAAGGCTATTACAATGACCCCGAACTCACTGCTGAGACCATTGTGGATGGATATGTTAGGACAAAGGATCTGGCATATCTGGATGAGGATGGTGACTGCATACTTGTAGGCAGGGCCGATGATGTGATAAACTATGGTGGAAGCAAGATATCTCCTGCAGAGATAGAAGACCTTGCACTTGGATATGAGCATATAGATGATGTGGCTTACACTTCAATCAAAGATCCGATCACCGGAGAGCTTCCGGTCATACTGGTCGTGCAGAAGGATGGCTATGAGGAAGCTGATTTTGAAAGCTTTCTTGCTGACAGACTTGAGAGCTACAAGCTTCCAAGAAAGTACATCTATGTTGAAAGCGTACCAAAGACGTTCAAGGGTTCAGTTCTGCGAAAGGAAGTAAGAAAGCTTGCAGAGCAGAACGTATAGATGGTTTGCAGAGAAGATCATACAAAGGAGAATTGAACAATGAAAGAATTTATTGAGATGCTCAAGAAGATCAAGCCAAATGTTGATTTTGAAAATGAGGAGGCACTCGTTGACGACGGAATCCTGGAATCACTCGATATCATCTCCATCATTTCAGAGATAGCAGATAAGTACGGAGTTGTCATCCCAAGTGATGAGATCATACCTGATAACTTCAACTCAGCGATCGCTCTCTATGAGCTTGTGGAGGATCTGAAGTAGGAGCTGAAACATGATCTGAAAGTGGAATCAGATATATCTGGAACAAAAACCTGTGTATATGTTATATACACAGGTTTTTTTAAATGCACAGATGTTCATATAAATAAATTTTAAAAAGAATAGCATTTTGATGTTGACATATAATTAAATATATGTTTAAATGTTCATGGATTCAATGAGAACAACAGAAATAATAAAAAAGGAGATAAGGATTATGAAGAAGTATAAGATTGAAGTTGATTGTGCAAACTGTGCAGCAAAGATGGAGGAGGCTACAAAGAAGGTAGCAGGTGTTAAGGATGCAACAGTGGCATTCATGGCACAGAAGATGAGCGTTGAGTTCGACGACGGAGCTGACGAGGCTGAGGTTATGAAGAACGTACTTAAGGCTTGTAAGAAGGTTGAGCCTGACTGCGAGATCTTTATGTAACCAAAGGCGGTTATGCATGTGCATGCTGACTGCCGGATTATGGTATAGCAGGTTGTTTAGTCACGGCTAACTGTGAAAGATCTGTGCTCTATCAGATAGGAGGATGTTATGACAAAGAAACAGAAAAAAGTGCTCAGAAGAATTATAATATCGGCGGTTCTTCTGGTTGCCATGGCTGTCACATTTACGGTGCTTGACAAGACCGGGATGGTGGATCTTGAGAATCCGTCAGTTATGTGGCGATGTATAGAGATCGTGGCGTACCTGATTCCATATCTCATCATCGGTTACGATATACTTAAGAAGGCGTTTCTCGGAATCATACACGGAGAAGTATTTGACGAGAATTTCCTCATGGCGATTGCCACTGTAGGTGCCATGGTGCTCGGTGAGTACAAGGAGGCATCAGCGGTTATGCTGTTCTACCAGATAGGCGAGCTGTTCCAGAGCTACGCCGTAGGCAAGAGCAGGAAGAATATTACCGCACTTATGGATATCCGTCCTGACTATGCGAACATAGAGAAGGATGGCAAGCTTGAGCAGGTAGATCCTGATGACGTTCAGATCGGAACAGTCATAGTTGTACAGCCTGGAGAGAAAGTACCTATCGATGGAAAGGTTGTTGAGGGAGTTTCATCACTCAACACCAGTGCCCTCACAGGTGAGAGCGTACCTAGAGAGGTTCATGTCGGCGATGAGATTATCAGTGGATGTGTCAACCTCACAGGACTTATCAAGATCGAGACATCCAAGGAATTTGGAGAGTCAACTGTATCAAAGATCCTTGATCTCGTTGAGAACTCAAGCATGAAGAAGTCCAGATCAGAGAACTTCATCACAAGATTTGCAAAGTATTATACACCGGCTGTATGTATAGCAGCACTTGCACTTGCAGTGCTTCCGCCATTGGTAAACATTATCATGGGTAATCCTGCAGCATGGTCCAAGTGGATCATCAGAGCACTGACAACACTTGTTATAAGCTGTCCATGTGCACTGGTAATATCCATTCCACTGAGCTTCTTTGGAGGAATCGGCGGAGCTTCGGCAAAGGGTATTCTGGTCAAGGGTTCCAACTATCTTGAGGCTCTCTCATACACAAAGTATGTCGTGTGCGATAAGACAGGAACACTCACAAAGGGTGTGTTCCAGGTTACAGAGATACATCCTGAGGGAGGAATGAGCGAAGCTGATCTTCTTGAAAAGGCAGCGCTGGTCGAGAGCTATTCCAACCATCCTATCAGCAAGAGCCTGAAGGAGGCATATGGCAAGGAAATCGACAACAACAGGGTCACAGACGCAAAGGAGATCAGCGGACACGGTGTGTCAGCGGTTGTTGATGGTCATGAGGTTGCCGCAGGAAATGTCAAGCTCATGAAGCAGATGAACATACAGGCAGCGGTTCCTACATCGGTTGGAACAGAGATACATGTTGCCGTGGATGGAAAGTATGCAGGATATATTCTCATATCAGATGTTGTCAAGCCAAATGCAAAGGAGGCTATAAGTGGTCTCAAGGCAGCAGGCGTGGAGAAGGTAGTCATGCTCACAGGTGATGCGAAGAAGGTTGCAGATGCAGTCGGAAGCGAGCTTGGCGTGGATGAGGTGAGAAGTGAACTTCTCCCTGGAGACAAGGTGGATGAGGTCGAGAAGCTCATCGCAGCCAAGGGAGAGAAGGAGAAGCTTGCATTTGTCGGAGATGGAATCAATGACGCCCCTGTACTTTCGAGAGCAGATATAGGAATTGCCATGGGAGCCCTTGGTTCCGATGCAGCTATCGAAGCTGCGGATATCGTCCTCATGGATGATGATCCTGCAAAGATAGCGACAGCCATGAAGATATCCAAGAAGACACTCAGGATCGTACACCAGAACATAGTATTTGCACTTGTGATCAAGTTTGCATGCCTTGCACTGGGCGCAGTTGGATTTGTCAACATGTGGTGGGCAATATTCGCAGATGTAGGAGTTATGATCCTTGCGGTATTAAATGCGACAAGAGCACTGAGCTTCAAAGAATAGGAGGAGACCGCATGGGAGAGATACATTTGCCGCATTGTCACTGCGACAATGAGAACAAGATCATAAAATGCATGCCGTCTGTGGAAGATTGCAGCAGCATGGCAGATATATTCAAACAGCTCAGCGATGGCACAAGGCTCAGGATACTCTGGATGCTGTGCCACCTCGAGGAATGTGTCAGCAACATAGCGGCGGCCATGGAGATGAGTGATCCGGCCGTATCGCACCACCTGAAGCAGCTCAAGGGCAGCGGCCTGATCGTGAGCCGCAGAGAGGGCAAGGAGGTATATTACAAGCTGGCAGACACGGAGACAGCCAGACTTGTACACAAGGTGTGTGAGGAGATGTTCCAGATAACATGCCCGCTTGAACAATAGAATAATATGACAGATAAATCCCCGCCGGTACCGAACAGATCAGTGCCGGCGGGGATTTTTTGCGTGGACAAGGAGATGAAGATATTATTATTTTAGGGTTTAGAGTAAAAAGTTGTTGACACATATCTGTACATAGTGTATATATAACATATAAACAGCTGAGAACAGTTTAAGGAGGTGTACATATGAGACTTTCTCAGAACTCAGGAGTGCCTATATATCAGCAGATAGCAGACAGCTTCAAGTCGGACATTCTGGCGGGCAAATATGCCCAGGGCGAATATCTGCCGTCTATCAGGGGGCTGGCACGGGATCTGAAGATAAGTGTTATCACCACCATGAAAGCTTATGAGCTGCTGGAGCAGGAGGGGCTGGTCACCGCTGAACAGGGCAAGGGCTTTTATGTGAATGCACAGGACAGTGAGATGCTGATAGAGCAGCATCTTCGAAAGGTAGAGGCATCTTTGACGGAGGCCATAGCTGCGGCACGTATTGCGGGGTTGTCGGACGATGAGCTCAAGAACATGCTTGATGCTCTGCTGATGGTACAGGACTGACGATTTGACAGGCAGAGAACAAAGTGGACAGAGAATAGGGAAAAAGAAAGACGTGAAGAGAGTTTAAGGTTTAATGGAGGATTGGATGATGAATTATGACTGCGCTGTAAAAGGGGAGAATATTTCCAAAAAGTTTAAGACATTTACACTGGATATACCTGATTTGAGGGTGCCAAAGGGATTTGCGACAGCACTCATCGGAGAAAATGGAGCGGGAAAGACGACACTTCTCAATATGCTTTCAGGAATAAGGCTTGATTACAAAGGTGAGCTGACTTTCTTTGACAAGTATTCATCGGCGGAAAAGGAGAGAAGGGCGGATGTAAAGAACAGGATAGGCTATACGGGAACAGGCAGATATTACCTTCCACAGTGGACTGTATCTGATGTGGAGGAGATAAGCAGTCTGCTCTTTGACAATTTTGACAGGGACGAGTTCGAAAGATATTGCCGAGAACTTGCGATATTTCCTGATTCCCCGGACGGTGTTGCTCTGAAGAAAAAGTGTTCAGCACTCTCTGATGGAACCAGAACTAAGCTGATGCTTGCCGGGGTTATGGCGAGGGATACAGACCTGCTGCTGCTCGATGAGCCGGCATCGCCTCTTGATCCTCTTATGCGAGACAAGCTGTGTCAGATGATCGGCGATTATATAAGCGACGGAGCGGGGGAGAAGAGTGTATTGTTCTCAACACACAATATATCCGATATGGAGAGTATCACTGATTATGCGATCATCATGGAACATGGGAATGTGGTCGAGTGCGGATTTGTGGAGGACCTGAAGGAGAAATACATACTGATAAAGGGAGATGCCCAGGATGCGGAGGCGGCATCAAAGATCCTTTATACCATGACTAAGAATCCTTATGGCTTTGAGGGAATCTGTCTTGCAGAGAATCTGGACAAGCTTGCAGGCATGAATGTGAGCAAGGAGATACCATCGCTGTTTCAGATAAGTGTGGCGGTCATGAAGAATAATACAAAAATGGTATTAAAGTAAAAACTGCTTAGAGTGTTTCACGTATTTATAGGAGCGTAATTATGAGGATGATAAAGGATTACAGAGCCATTACGAATGGAAAATACCGGCTAGTGTGTAATGTGTTGATACCGATCATACTGGGGGTGATACTGGCATTGATCGATACAGGAGTGAGAAAATATTATGTAACAGCGGTCATGCTCGGTGTGGGAGCGGCGCTCATGACTGCAATCGAGGTTATGGCTGATTATTGGGGATTCGGTGCAATATGTGTGAAGGGCTGCCTTGGAATGGATTATCTGAAGACGTCAACAAAGGGGAAAGCCATGTTACGGAATGCGCTTACGGCGGATCTGCTTGTCCGACCGGCGAGGATCGCGATATGCATGGTGATAGTGGCCGTACCATATGAAATTATGGTGGGTAACCCGGTAAGACTGCTTTGCCTGTCGATACTGCTCACAGCAAATCTGTCGGTGTGGGCGCTGAACATTACGAGATATGTCCAGAATGTTCAGGTCATGAGTCTGCTGTCCATGCTGTCATCAGGGGCATCGGGAGCTGCGGTTATATATATAACGATATCTTCGGGATTGCAGAAGTTTACATGGCTCATAGTTGCAGCACTGGCGGTATTGCTGCCGGTTGGAATATATGTGACGCGCAGACATATGTACCGCAAGGTTGAGGCGTCTTATCTGGATATGGATTAACAGATTGTTGTTCAAGGCTGGAAACGGCTTAGACTATCCGCCCCGCCTGCCGGCGGGAGGAATGATATATATTAGACAAGGAGGATTAAGGGATGAAAGATTTGATACTTGGTTTTAAACTTCTCAGATATGGATATAAGTTAAAGACAAATGTGATGATGCTTATTTTGTTCACTGCAATAGGGTTTGTGATCGAACTGTCATCACACGGAACGAATATGCTGGGTGGTTTCTATTTTATGCTGACTGGAATGTTTGCCTACCAGATGATAATATACATGAATGCATCGGACTATGTGCAGTCAAGCGTGATGAAGAGAAAACTGGAGGTGGGAATGCCAGTGATCGTCAGCACAGTTGTGTATCTTGTACTTTTCACAATACTTGTTGCGGAGAAATATATACTTATCAGAATGTATCCGGAGAATACAGAAAACTATCAGGATACATTGTTTATGATCATATTTATATTGTTCGGAGCTATGATATTCTGCGGTGTATGTTACAAATATTTTGTGGCAAGCTTTATTGTGTTTATGTTGGTGATAATAACCTGCATGTCGACAATCAGTTCCTGGCTGTGTCACCATCATATATCAGAGGTTATAAGCCTTGGGCTTGTAAAACTTGCTGTCCTTGGATATGCGGCCATCCTTTTGGGTGGTGTTATAGAGTATTTGATCAGTTCACTTCTCTACAGAAAACAGTTGTCAGAGTATGCAATGAGCGGACTCAGCAAGAGCATGAAGTAAATGAAAATACAAATAAACTTAATAAAATAGACGGAACAGAGCCGGTTGCGGATTGTGCAGGATTGCCGAAGAGAGGGCGGTCACAGCAGAAGATTTGTAACCGGCTCTATTGCTATTATCTGGTGAGTGGAATATAATATTTAAGAATGTGCGCACTGTAAAAATCCGGCAGCTGCGCATAAGAGTAATGTATAAAATACAGAACCATAATGGCAGACATTGATAAGTCAGCATATGAATTTGAAAAGAAAGATATAAGAAAGATATAAGAAAGATATAAGGAAGTTATATGGTACAGAACATATTGTTTGATCTGGATGAGACACTGCTGGACTTCAAGCGCAGTGAGAGCAGAGCGCTCTCCAATATGCTCAGGCATATAGGGGTGGAGCCTACAGAAAAGGTCATATCCAGATACAGCGAGATCAACAAATCAAGATGGAAGCTGCTTGAACAGGGGCTGCTCACAAGGCAGCAGGTTAAGGAGAGCAGATACGAGATACTTTTTGCAGAGCTGGGAGTTGACTACTCTGCTGCAGAGGCGACAGCCTACTATGAGGATCAGCTCAGCCAGAAGGGATTTGTATTCCCTGATACGATAAAGCTGCTTGAAACCTTGCACGGAAGATACAGAATGTACATTGTGTCAAATGGCGGCTCAAATGTACAGAGCGGACGACTTGCGGACAGCGGTATAGGCAAGTATTTTGAGGATATATTCATATCTGAGGATGCCGGAGAGGAGAAACCGTCCAGAGAATTCTTTGACTATTGCTTTGGTAGGAGACCAGAGATAAAGGCAGATGAGACTGTGATCATAGGAGACAGTCTGACATCAGATATTCAGGGCGGAATAAATGCTGGGATAAGGACGATATGGTTCAACCCTGATGGTCAGCAGGCGGCGGATATACATCCGGACTATGAGGTGAAAAAACTTATGGATATTCCGGCGCTGCTTGAAGAGTTGTAAGCAAAAAAACAAAATTATTTATCGGGACCGGATACAAATGAGTCCGGATATAAATGAGTCCAGATTGAAATAAACAGTAATAGTCAAATATACAGAGGTAGTACATGAAGATAAGAGATTTGATAACACAGGACAAGGCGACACTCTCATTTGAGGTGTTCCCGCCAAAGAAGGATACAGACTTTGCGGATGTTGAGGCAGCGGCGCTTGGTATAGCGGCATTTAAGCCGGATTACATGAGCGTTACATATGGTGCCGGGGGAAGCACCAAGGGGCATACGATCCAGCTTGCCCAGGAGATCCAGGAGAAGTACGACGTGCCGACCATAGCACATCTGACATGCGTGTGTGCCAGCAAAGAGGGCATCAAGACTGCGCTTGCTGACATGAAGAATGCCGGTATAGAGAATATACTTGCTCTCCGCGGCGATATACCGAAGAACTATGATGGACAGGTATTTGCAGAGTTCTCACATGCATCAGAGCTGGTGGAGCTCATCAAGGAGACAGGAGATTTCTGCGTGGGCGGAGCATGTTACCCTGAGGTACACCCAGACTCGGCAAATAAGCACGAAGACATAATTGGGCTTAAGAAAAAGGTCGATGCTGGATGTGATTATCTCACGACCCAGATGTTCTTCGACAACAACATATTCTTTAATTTCATGTACAGAATCAGAGAGGCGGGAATATCAGTGCCGATCATACCGGGCATTATGCCTATAACAAGAAGAGTACAGGTCAAGAATGCTGTCAAGCTCTCAGGTTGTAACGTGCCGGAGAGATTCAAGAGCATAGTCGATGCATTTGGCGATACTGAGGCTGCGATGAGGCAGGCGGGAATTGCATATGCCACAGACCAGATCATAGATCTCATGGCAAATGGAGTGAAGCATATACATGTGTATTCCATGAATAAGCCTGAGGTTGCGGCAGGAATACAGAAGAATCTATCGGAAATACTTAAGATATAAAATTTATTGACAGACCTAGAGTCGGGACATCATGAGGGACAGCAATAGGATGGTGTTCAATGAAAGGAGTATCGGGTTATGAAACCGGTTATATCAGTGATTTTTACAGCCGGAAGCGGTGTGGAGACATGCCGGACAAAGCTGGCTGGCCAGACATTTAAGGAGTACGAGATAATAGAAGCGGACAGATTCGCGGGGATTGAGCGCGCGCATGGAGAATATATACTGTTCGTGGATGGCTCGGAGGTTTATCCAGAGAACATGCTGGAGAAGCTGCATGACGCCGCAGAGCAGAGCGGGGCGGACATGGTGATTTCGAACTGCGAGCTTATAGACAGTGACGGTGGGAAGACCTTCGGAAGAGGTGTACATTTTGAGTGGGTTCACGGCGGAAAGCAGGTGTTTAACTGGAAGGACTGCCGTGGCAGGATCATGAATGTGGTACGACCATTAGTTGGCAATAAACTCTACAGAAAGCAGTTCATAATAGATGCAGGACTGGGCATTTCCGGTTGTGACAGCGAAGCGATATATTCGGCAATTGGAGCTGTAGCGGCGGAGAAGATAGCATATATAAGCAATCTGACATTTTCAAGGAATGTTGTTCCTGAGAGTGAGGCTGAGAAGCTGCCGGATGTTCCGAAGACCGTTGACTGTGTGACGGAGCATGTGAAGGGCATGGCAGACAGGACTGATCTGTGGAATGCTGTTATGTACTTTGCCATACGTCAGTATGTGGACAATTATGAGAAGTATTGCAGAGAACTGGATTCTGCAGAGGGAATAGAGTTTTACGAGAAAGCGCACAGCGTATTTAACAGTGAGATATTTGACGGATTGACAGAGAAGGGACTCAATGATGACAAGTTATTCCGCAAATATTCCATCATAAAGAAACATGATTCATCGGAGCTGAAAAAGCTCAAGACGAGAAGGATAATAGTGTCGCTCACATCCTATCCCGCCAGAATTGCGGGCATAGCACAGATGCTTGAGTCGATATATTCACAGACCAGAAAGGCAGATAAGATCGTTTTGTGGCTGGCGGAGGAGCAGTTCCCTAATAGGGATGACGATCTCCCGGATGATCTCAGAAAGCTGCAGTTTGAGGATAAGCTGGAGGTCAGATGGTGTGATGATCTGAAGCCGCACAAGAAGTATTTCTATGCGCTGCAGGAGTTCACGGACGACGTGGTCGTGACGATAGATGACGATCTGCAATATCCTCCATACATGCTTGAGAATCTGTATATGTCATATTTACAGTATCCAGAGGCGGTATCCGCTGTGAGGACACACTGGATGGTCATTTCGGATAAAGGGCAGCTTATTCCGTACAGGTATTGGATGAAGGAGACGGTTGCCTGTCTGTACAGACCAAAGATGCAGTTATTTGCAACCGGGGGCGCAGGAACTTTATATCCACCAGGAATTTATGATGATAAGTGGTTCGACAAAGACAAGATGGTGGAGATGTGCCTGTGGGCGGATGACATCTGGCTTAAGCTAATAGAGATCATGTCAGGAGTTCCGGTTGTGGCGGCTATGCCATGTGAGGATCTTCGGTACTTACCGGGCTCACAGGAAATAGGCCTTTACCATAAGAATGTGGACGCCGACCAGAATGACGTTCAGTTACAGAAGATAGAGGAATGGCTTAAACCTGAATATGGAGATAATGCACTTGCGAATAAGATTCTTGAATATGATGGAGAGCCGGTAGAGGATGCACTGATCAGGGTATGTGAATGTCATGAAAAAGAACGCAGAGAATTGAGGGATGAGATTGGTAGAAATTCCAGACAATTAAAGAAACGCATTGAAGAAAATGAGCGTGCCTACAGGGAAAAGTCAGAGATAAATGCCAAGCTTCAAAGAACATACAAGGAAAAGTCGGAGATAAATGCAAAACTACAGCAGACATATAAGGAAAAGGCTGACAGGGGTATCCGGATAAAAGAACTTGAGAAGGAGAAATCTGATCTTCAGGCAAAACTTGGAGAACTTCAGGCAGAAAAAGCAGATATTCAGAAGAAATTGGAACAGCTTCAGGCAGAGAATGTTGTTTTGCAAAAGCAGCGTTCAATATGGTATAAAATAAAAAAGTGATAAAAATAAAGAAAGAAGGAAATAAAAATGACACTTGAGAAGTTACAGAAGGATATGATAGCAGCAATGAAGGCAAGGGATAAGGAGAGAAAGGACAGCATCTCATCCCTCGTATCAGCAGTTAAGAAGGTCGGAATCGATAACGGCTGCAGAGACAACATTCCTGAGGATATAGTTGACAGTGTTATCCTCAAGGAGATCAAGTCTGTAAAAGAGCAGATCGATACCTGCCCTGCAGACAGAACAGATCTTCTGGAGCAGTACAAGGCAAGATATGATGTGTTCAACGAGTATGCGCCAAAACTTCTGTCAGAGGATGAGGTGAGAGATATCCTCACAACAAAATTTGCAGATGTGATAGCAACAAAGAATAAAGGCCAGATCATGAAGGCTGTTATGGCTGAACTCAAGGGCAAGGCAGACGGCAAGGTCATCAATCAGGTTGTGGCAGAGCTTTGCAAGTAGAGGAGAAAGTGTTTTGAAATTTGTAGGAATTGAAAAGAAAGAACAGGGAAAGTTCATCACACGATACGATGTTCAGTACGAGACTGTAGACGGAATAGTTAAGAACTATGAGATGATAAGCAGGAATGGAGAAATCACCGATTTCGAGGGACTTCATGGCAAGGCAGCAGATGCGGTGGTCATCATCGCCACAGACGAGGCAGATGAGAGGATCCTTATAGATAAGGAGTTCAGACTTGCTCCGGGTGAATGGGTATATAATTTCCCTGCCGGACTCATAGATCCGGGGGAGACTCCTGAGGTCAGTGCCAGACGTGAGCTTATGGAGGAAACGGGACTTGAGCTGTACGAGATCAGTGACACAATAGGGACAAGCTACAGTGCTGTAGGATTTTCAAATGAGACAAATATGTGTGTTGTAGGCAAGGCGAGAGGCGAGTTCAAGCCGAGCACTTCAACTCTGGAGGAGATCACTCCAGGATGGTACACAAAGGCAGAGGTAAGAGAACTGCTCAAGACTGAGAAGTTTGCAGCCAGAACACAGGCCTTCTGTTATGTGTGGAGCAGACAGTGATATGAGAATGAAAAAGGAGAAATAATCTATGGAAAAATTACCTGGAAAGGGAATGGTGACGGCATCGTCGCTCATCATGCTCATATGGGGGCTTGTAAATGCCGGATATTATGACATTGCAAAGCTTGTGCTTGCAGATGAGCCATCGACAAAGGCTGTCGTATGTGGCGTTGTGGCCGGAATAGCATCGCTTGCAGCCATCATAGGCGGTATATTTGGAATAGCCGGAAGCAACAAGGTTGCAAAGGCGTCTGCCATAGTTGTATGGGCAGCATTTCTGGTGATACTTGCGATAATAAGCGGTATAGTGACACTGGTGTCCGGTGACAGCAAGCTTATAGCCGTTGTCATGATGATCGTTGGAATAGTTGTTCCGGTTGTCATGTTTATGGGGGCCGCGAAAAACAGAACAATCAGATAATTAATTGCTTTTTAGATATTGTCAAGCTATAGATAGTTGATAATAAAGATGTGGATTACAGGAGGAGATTGATGAGTAAGCAAAAAACTCTAAGACAAAAAATGATCATCATTGCATTGGCATTTTTGTTACCGGTTATTATAACGTTGATTGTTATGGCTGTGTGCGGAGTGGTACCATTTGGTAATAAGTCTACGATGATCTGGGATTCATTGCTACAGTATAAGGACTATTATGGATATTTATGGGATGTGTTTCATGGAAATGCAGGTATAGAATATTCTACAGGAAAAGCACTTGGCGGCAGAATGATAGGGATAGTAGCTTATTATTTGTCTAGTCCATTAAATTTGTTTATTGTGTTTTTTTCAAAGACGCAGATACCACAGTTTATGGCATTTATGATTTTGCTCAGAATTGGTTTGTGTGGAATAACAGGATACATATATGTTGATAAAAGGTTCAAAATATCGGTGATACCAGGCCTTGTATTATCATCGTTATATGCACTTATGGAATATAATGTGTATAATTGTAGAAACGTTATGTGGCTTGATGGAGTTATTATTTTGCCATTGATAGCACTAGGAGTATGGAAGTGCGTTGATAAGAAGAAAACGGGGCTGCTATTTACTTCTGTATTCGTTGCAATTTTCTGTAATTGGTACACTGGCTATATGGTATGTCTGATGTCAGGAATATTATTTATTGTTGAATATCTTAATGCAAATGACTTTAGTATAAAAAAAGCGTTGAAAACAGAATGGAAAAGTATATTTAGATATATAGTAACAATGTTATGTGGAGTGTTGGCGAGTCTGTGTATACTTCTTCCTGCGTGTATGGCGCTTGTTGGAGGAATTGCAACAAATAATACCGTTGGATTGAGCCGTATAGTTAATATGGATATAACACAGTTCCTTAGTGGATTTGATGTTGGTGCGAAAGTGAATGCGCAGGATGCACCCCCTATTTTTACGGGAACCATCGTTCTTATTGCTGTTGTTGCATTTTTCTTTAATTCTGCTGTGAAGAAAAAAGAAAAAATCTGTATGGCATGTCTGCTTGCTTTGTTGTGCAGCTGTTATTGTCTTAGAGATTTAGAACTTGTGTGGACAGCCTTTGTTAGAAGCACTTCATACTTCTTCAGATTTAGTTTTGTACTCTCTTTTGTAATGATAATGATCGCTGCAAGAGAGGTTCAATTATGGGAAAAAGACCAGGTATCAAAAAAAGAAGTAGCTTCTGCAATGGGGGTTGTTGCAGTAGGTTTGGCATTTTTATATTATATAAAGAAAATAAATTCACCGCGTAATATAGTCATTATTTATATGGCAATTTTGGGTATAGGGATAATAGTGCTGTTATGTGGTAACAATAGAAAAAATGTTTCCAAGGTAGTATGCTTTGGAGTGGCATGCCTGACTGCGATAGAAGCCGGTTATAATGTGTACATTGCTTTTTCTGAATACAATAATGATGCAAGGAGTTTTTCTGATTACACAGTTGTTGCCGAGAATATAGTCGATAGTCTTAATGAGACTGAGAAGGGAAGCTTTTTCAGATATGAAAATGATTATAATTATCTAAAGACTATTGGAAGAGATATAGCGACGGGGGAGTCACTGCTGTATGGTTATAATAGCATAGAGCATTATAGTTCAGCTTATGATTTTAATGTTGACAGATTTCTAGCTTATATGGGATATTCTGATATCCCTGGGGAGAAGCTTTTTTTACGTGAGACATATTGGAATAGTCCTATGTTGCTGACAGATTCTTTGCTGTCAATAAAATATGTCCAATTAAAGAGTCCGGCATTAGGATACGAGAAAACGGATCTGAAGACTCAGTATGCACAGGTATATAAAAATAAATACGCTTTGCCCCTCGGCTATCCGGTGAATGACGATATAAAGAAGGTTTCATTTGGCAATGATCCATTTGAAAATCAGCAGAACCTGTTATCCGCTATGCTTGGTGAAGAAGTAGATGTATATGAGAATGTTGATTCAGAATATATACATACTGACAAGAATGGTAATGAAGAATGGAAATTGGATGTAAAAAAAGATGGACCGGTATACGTGTTTGTTGATGGAAGCAAAACACATAGTAGATTATATGATAACAATTGTGAGGTATATGTAAATGGCGAGTTGATTCAGAATGCATGTCACAGGTTTGAAATCAACAGCATGTACATTGGTGAATATAAGGCTGGAGATCAAATAGATTTAGTTATAAAGAGAAAAACTAATAGGGACAAGAAGCATACATTGTATGTATCGCAGCTGAATACAGATGTGTTTGAAAAAGCGATCAATATTCTTAATACTGGATATAAAACAGATTTAAAAATTTCTAAAAATAGAATTACTGGTGAAGTAGATGTTGACGATGATACAGAAATACTGCTTTCAATACCTTATGAAGATGCATGGTCTGCTGTTGTGGATGGTAAAGAGGTTAAAATTGATGAGCTTGCAGATACTTTTATGGGAATAAAACTTGATAAGGGTAAGCATACAGTACAAATGGTTTATCATACGCCAGGTTTGAGGCTGGGGCTGATCATGTCACTTGCTGGATTCCTGATTTATGCAGGTGTAGAGATAGTTAAGAAAAAAATGAAAAAACAGAAAAATAAAACGGCATAATATATTATGGAAAATAGTTATAAATTTTTTCAGAATACACAATGTGAGTTTTTCCCGTGTCATAAAGTGGAGAAAGTAGAGAACTTTAATTGCATGTTCTGCTACTGCCCACTTTATCGCGAGGAATGGTGCCTAGGTAATCCTGAGTATGTGATCAGCCGGAAAGGGCAGCGGATAAAAGATTGCAGTAATTGTCTTTTAGTACATCAGCCAGAGATGTATGATATGGTTATTGGACGCCTTCAGAGGGAAGATGAGCTTTTGCATATAGATCTTCGAAAGCTCAAGACTCAGGTGAAAGAACGATTGATGCAGATTACCCATATAAATGAAATAGATGCAGATATGAAGTATGAGCATCAGATCAATATTGACAGAATATTGGATGGGGTTATGAAAGATATGTCTGGATCTTGTGCGGTGGATGTTCTTTTACAGGAATTTGCTCCTGAGTGCATTTGCCCCGGCTATTTTACTTTTTGTGGGAAAAAGATAGAGTGCGGAATATTGACACAGCTTGACATCAGTCTTATTGATAAAGGTTACATTTATGCATTTCATGCACCGGTTGTAGATCTGGAAAACACTGGTTCTGTGCTTGACCAGTATTACATGGAGGCATTTCAGGTGGCATGCATAGATGTCATAAGAGGGTGGCTGCAAGGATATCTTGAGAGAAAGAACAGTGTATATGAGAAGAAGTATTGCAGTCCGTCGTTCGGTCCAGGATACTATGGAATGGGCATGGAGGCAGTACCTGAGCTGCTGGGGCTTATGGATGCATCACAGGTAGGCGTGTCATGGAACGGAGAATGCATGTCGCCGAAGATGAGTCTTGTTGGAACATATCTGATCGCGGGTGAAGATGTGTTTGAGATAGATTCTGATTGCAGAGACTGTATTGGACATAGCGGTGGCTGCGAATTCTGTATAAAGCACTGATTTTATACCAAGTAGGAGCAGGAGTGTTCTGCTCCTACTTAGAATTATAGTTATTAGTCCAAATCGAAACTAAAGACCGCTTTGTCGAAATTGCGGTTCTTTAAATCTTCATCTGAAATGATCCAAAAGATATTCCATAGACAACCAACGTTGTAACCATATTGAAACAGCAGATGAGTTTTTGTGTTTACATCCGGTATATTACCACCCGTAGGATAACCGAATAATTTGTTTCCGTCATACGAAAGATATTCGATATCATAATCTGGAGCAACTTCTTCAAGACGGTCAAATAGGTCACAGTCAAGCACATCTCCCAGTGGCTGATAATCTGTGGTGAGTTCAAACTCGACGGCCTTTTCCTCAAAAGTTTCTGTAAAATACTTTGAATAATATGGAACAGGCGGCTCAGTTCTCTTTAAATTTGACAGGTCGCCATTGTACCAGATCACCTTGTGATAAGCCGAATTTTCGGGGGCGTCAGCAACGCTTTCAACCCATTTGTTGGTCTGGTGAATTGAGTCGATTTCTCCGCTCCAGAAAAAATATAAAATACCCGTGTGCGGAAGCTTGTTTTCAATATCTAAGTCGGCAATGTCCGCAAGATTGATTTGAGCAACAAGCTGCATTGCTGATTTTTCGTACCGCTCAGTGTCATCTCCGCGCTTGCAGGAATAGCCCGACATTGTGGGATATGGAATTTCGGGCGGAAGATCGGGAAAGCCGCCGATTTTACTTGTGCCTTTTGCAATTACATTTTCCTCATCCTTCATACACATTTTAATAGTATTTTTTCGGTAGTCTTTAATACTTTCTGCAATATCAGTGTGTCCTTCTTTAATAAGGAATTCAATCAAATCCATTTCGTGCATTTTCGCCTTATACCCCCTAATCTCTATTTGTTAAAGTCAACACATCCAGTATATCTCATATCGCCTAATTTGCATACACATGTAATGGACATCCTACCTTTTAGATTCCCGTGCCAGAAATACAAGACTGACGGTAAGTGTCACAGCCTCGGTCGCAGGTGCAGCAAACCACAAACTGTTGCCACCGGTCAAAACTGGGAACGTCAGTATACACACGCTGCTGAGTATGATGTTTCGGAGCAGTGATATACACAGCGACTGCCCGGATTTCAGTATGGCCTGGAGATAGTAGGAGGTCATCAGGTTGATCCCAAATGGCACAAATGCAAAGAAGTACGCTCTGACACCAAGATCGGCAATGACACCAAGGCCTTCATTCATATCTATAAATACATTGCACAATGTTCGTGGAAAAAGTATTCCAATAAGTGAGAACAGTGCACCCATGATCAGGATGGTTGTGTAAGCCATTCTTTTTATGGCGTTTATTCTGCCTATGTTATTTGCTCCGTAGTTGGTCGAGATCACAGGCTGCACAGACTGACCAACTCCTGTGAACAGAGAATTGAACAGGATGACGCAGTTGGAGATGACGCTGTATATGGACAGGGCATCCTCGCCGCAGTACTTCAATATCTGTATGTTAAACAGCAGTACTATAAATCCATTTGCAAATTCATTGAAAAAGCTCGGGATACCGGCTGTCACGATATTCTTCATGCTGTTCAGGAGCCTGTGTGGCATTATGAAACGCAGCTCATTCTTCTTGCTGAGAAAATGCGATGAGGCGACAAGTACCTGGATCATCATACCGATAACAGAGGCAAGTGCGGCTCCGCCGATTCCCTGCTTCAGCGGGAATACCAGTATGATGTCCATCACGATATTGAACACTCCACCCAGCAGGACTCCTGCCATGGCGCGGTTCGGATCATTGTCAGCTCTCACAAATATAGCTACGAAGTTGGAAAATACTGCAACCGGCAGGAACATATTTATATAGTGCATGTATGACATGGCATATGGGTATAGAGTGGCATTTGCACCCATGAGCCTCAGCAGTGATGGCATACATGTTACGTACAGTATCCACAGCAGTGCGGTGATTGCCGCGATCATCATGAATGACACGGTGAAGTAACGGTTAGATTTCACTGTGTTGCCACTTCCTCTGTGCACGCTCATCTGTACTGATCCACCTACGCCAAAGAGAATTCCGGTTGACATAAGTATGCACAGCAGAGGCGTTGTGATGCTCAGAGCGGCCAGGGCATCAGCTCCAACACCTTTGCCGATGACGATGGCATCAGTCAGGGTGTATATGGACATGACCATGGCACTTCCAAGGGAAGGAATGAGGAATTTGAAGTAAAGCTTTTTCAGATCGTCTTTTAATAGATTCATTTGTAAATCTCCTTAATAAAAAAAGTTTATAATTGAAAAAATGAAAAGCATATGATCGCGGGTACACATTATCCTGCCAGCTGCATAAAAAAAGAGCCAGATAAGATAATCATCTTATCTGGCTCATGAAAATTCTGATATATTGTATCGCGATTCATGTTCCATCCGGGAATCCTGCATCTGCAGAACACCTTGCAAGGTATATTAATATTCAACATACCGTCCGACTTGTGTTATTATAACAGGAGGTTAGCAAATGTCAAGGACTGATTAGGGGGATATTATGGAATATAGGATGGCGGACGCGAGCGATATAGATATGTTGATGAATGTCAGATTGTCCATGCTTAGGATAGTCAATGATCTTCCAGTTGATTATATATTTGACGATAAATTGGTGACAAACAGCAGGAGATATTTTCTTGAAGGTGATCAGACAACTGTTGTAGCTGTCGATGACGGAAGATGTGTGGCGTGTGCCAGTATGTCTTATATTGAAATTATGCCAACATTTTCTCATACTTCTGGAAAGAGAGCACATCTCATGAATGTATATACAGAAAAGGACTATCGGAGGAGAGGAATCGCCAGGCAGCTTGTGAATATGCTTATAGAGGATGCGCGTGTACATGGTGCCACGGAGATAAGTCTTGATGCCACGGAAAGCGGCAGACCGCTGTACGAATCAATGGGATTTAAGGCATCTGAGGAGTGCATGGTTATAGATATACAGCAATTATGATGCTTTGGATAATATACGGTTTACATACATATATTTACGGAGACAGACGGAGGCAGACATAGCTATGGAGGTAAGAGATAGCATAGAAAAAAGACACAGTATTAGAAGGTTTAAAGATACCCCAGTGGAGCCGGCGATTATAAGACAGCTTATCGAGGTGCGGCGATCCAGAACCTGTTGCAGAGAATCCGGAGATGCGGCCTGGAAAGAAAATGGATGAAGTGCTAGAATACAGATAATTACAACAAGGAGGACGTACAGCCATGTCACTGGAAAAGGCAGAAAAGTTTCTTGAAGATAAAGGATATGGAGACAGGATCATACTTATGGACGCTCCGACGTCAACTGTTGCCATGGCGGCGGAGGCGCTTGGAGTTGAGCCGGGCATGATCGCTAAGACCATGGCGTTCATACAGGATGACAAGATAGTACTCATACTCACCGAGGGCATAGCCAGAGTTGACAATAGGAAATATAGAGACAGATTCCACGTCAAGGCGAAGATGGTGCCATTTGATAGCGTGGAGGAGCTTGTCGGACATGCACCGGGCGGAGTGTGTCCATTTGGAATAAATCTGGGGATAGATGTATACCTTGATGAGAGCCTCAAGAGATACGAGAGGGTTTTTCCTGCGGCGGGCAATGACCACAGTGCAGTGAATCTCACCATCTCTGAGCTTGAGGATGCATCTGGGGCTGCCGGCTGGGTTGATGTGTGCAAGGAGCCGGAGAAGTAAGCTGTTAATCAGGTTAATATGAGTCTGCGGATGGTGCTTATTATACGAATTAAGTATTTGGGAAAGGAAGAATGGGTGTATGGACATAACGATGCTTGGAACAGGAAGTGCACTTGTGACAGAGTGTTATAATACATGCTTTGTGCTGTCAGATGGAGACGAACATTTTCTAGTGGATGGCGGCGGTGGTAACGGCATACTGTCACAGCTTAAGAAAGCGGGTTTTAACTGGCAGGACATGAGGACAATATTTGTGACGCATAAACATATGGATCATATACTCGGCGCGGTGTGGATGATCCGCATGATATGCCAGCATATGAAAAAAGGTTCGTATGAAGGCGAAGCCGTTATATACGGACATGACGAGGTCATCGCTTTACTTAGGGAGATGGCAATGCAACTTCTTAATAAGAAGGAGACAGTATATATTGGTGACAGACTTCATCTGGTTGAGGTGAATGACGGCGATACGAAAGAGATAATGGGCAAAAAGGTCACATTTTTTGATACTGGTTCAACTAAGACAAAGCAATTTGGATTCTGTATGGATATGGGTGATGGCGCGAAAATTACGTGCTGCGGAGACGAGCCTTACAATGATTGTGAGGAGAAGTATGCGAGAGGCAGCAAATGGCTGCTCCATGAGGCATTCTGCCTGTATTCTGAGGCGGATATATTTGATCCATACGAGAAACATCACTCAACAGTCAAGGATGCCTGTGAACTTGCAGAAAAGATTGAAGTTCAGAATCTGTTGCTATATCATACAGAGGATAAAAATATAACACATAGAAAAGGATTGTACGTGGCAGAGGGCAAAAGGTATTACAGTGGCAACCTGCATGTGCCAGATGATTTGGAGAAAATAAGACTTTAGAGATGGGCAGGAAAGAATATAGTCAAAATCTGAGAGAAATTAGAAGATGAATGACTTTCTTGAACAATAGAATTGTTTGAAAATTCAGGCAACTAGAAAAGAGTTTGCTAAAGATAGGCGATAAAAAGGAGAGATCGAAATGTACAATCCAATAAAAGAACTGACTAAGCGGGAATGGCTTATCTGGCTGAGTTCCCTGGCTATAGTGCTGGTGTCGAATCTTCTCACTGCAGATCTGGACATACTCACACTTGCGGCGGCACTCATAGGTGTGACATCGCTTATATTTGCGGCAAAGGGAAATGTGTGGGCGCAGATATTGATGGTCGTATTCAGCATATTATACGGTATCATATCCTTCAGGTTCCGTTATTGGGGGGAGATGATAACCTACCTCGGGATGACGATGCCGATGGCGGTGTGGTCAGCCATAACATGGTTTAAGAATCCATCGGAGGGCAACAGCAGTGAGGTAGCCATACAGAAACTGACACGCAGGCATGTGATATGGCTCACTGTCAGCACAGTGCTTGTAACGGTTGTATTCTACTATATACTCATGATACTTGACACGCCGAATATAGTATTCAGCACAATATCCATAGTCACAAGTTTCCTGGCGGCTGCGCTCACCATGCTGAGATCGTCATACTATGCGGTGGGATATGCAGCAAATGATGTAGTACTCATAGTATTATGGGTTCTCGCATCTTTTGAGAATCCGTCATATATTCCTGTAGTTGTAAACTTCGTCATATTCTTTGTGAACGACATGTATGGATTTGTGAGCTGGAAAAAGAGAGAAGTGAGGCAGGCTGTGGATATGTAGCAGATAAAGGAGGTGCAATTTGCAACATAAATAGACAGTAGTACAATGTTTAAAGTGCTGACAGCTATATGCCCATAACTGTCAGCACCATAATCTGATTATTATTGCTGAATATCGGCAATATACACTGTTTTGATGTATACATAGTGCGCTGCCAGACAGAACGATATAATAATAAATAGAACATAAGTGAAATCTTATCATAATAGGAGGACGCATAGATGAATATAAACATAAGAGAGTACATGGCAGCAGATGCAAAGTCAGCATCAGAGATCTGGAACCAGGTTGTGGATGATGGCGTGGCATTTCCACAGGAGGAAGTCCTGACACCGGAATCAGGAGATGCATTTTTCAAAGAGCAGACATATACCGGTATCGCCGAGAACGCAGAGAGTGGTGAGGTGGTAGGACTCTACATACTTCATCCGAACAACGTGGGAAGATGCGGACATATATCTAACGCCAGCTATGCCGTGAGACGCGACGTCCGCGGTGAACACATAGGAGAAAAGCTTGTGCTTGACTGTATCTCCATGGCAAAGAAGAAAGGCTTTGGAGTGCTCCAGTTCAATGCCGTAGTAGCATCAAATGTACATGCACTCCATCTGTATAAAAGGATTGGTTTTACTCCGCTGGGCGTTATCCCGGGAGGCTTCAGAATGCCGGATGGACATTACGAGGATATCATTCCGCACTATTATGACCTTAGAAAAGATGCAGATCAGTAATGAGTTGCAGCATATGGTGTAACATCACAGAAAAATATGTTGATGTTACGATCTGACAGCGGTATACTTGTTGTCAGAGAATTGGATAGTATATGGGGAGCTGGCGAGTTAGCCGGCTGAGAGGAGGCTGAACGCTTCGACCCACAACCTGATGCGGATAATGCCGCCGTAGGGATACGTTTGATACATACATAATGATGTAAGAAAGAAGAGACGCATTCCCTCGTCTCTTCTTTCTTTTTTCATAAGGAATAATCCACGTGAGTGGGATGTTCCTAAAGTGGCTGATTGGGGGCACCACCTTCCGCCACTATAAAAGTGTAAGAGAAACAAATATTAGATCTGGAACAGATTTATAAAGCCGGATCAGATTGGAGGAACAGATGAGGAATTACACAACACAGATGGACGCAGCAAGAAAAGGCATAGTAACTCCTGAGATCGAGAAA
Source organism: Coprococcus sp. TF11-13 (assembly GCF_003481085.1). Taxonomy (NCBI): domain Bacteria; kingdom Bacillati; phylum Bacillota; class Clostridia; order Lachnospirales; family Lachnospiraceae; genus Coprococcus; species Coprococcus sp. TF11-13. The sequence continues at coordinate 254,904 of NZ_QUKK01000003.1, forward strand.
GTTGCCGAGAAAGAGCATATGTCCACTGAGGCGCTGATGAAACTGGTAGGAGAGGGCAAGGTAGCGATACCAGCTAACAAGAAGCACACATGTTTAAACCCAGAGGGAGTTGGAAGCATGCTGAGGACCAAGATCAATGTCAACCTCGGTGTGTCAAGAGACTGCAAGGATTATGGTATCGAGATGCAGAAGGTTATGAGTGCTGTCGAGATGGGAGCAGAGGCGATCATGGATCTGTCAAGCCACGGCAACACACAGCCGTTCAGACAGAAGCTCACTTCAGAGTGTCCGGCTATGATAGGAACTGTGCCGGTATATGACAGCGTTATTCATTATCAGAGAGATCTCGCAACTCTTACTGCACAGGATTTCATCGATGTGGTACGTCTTCACGCGGAGGATGGAGTTGACTTCGTGACTCTCCACTGCGGAATAACAAGAAAGACGATCGAACAGATCAAGAAACACAAGAGAAAGATGAATATAGTCAGCCGTGGCGGCAGTCTTGTATTTGCATGGATGACCATGACTGGTAACGAGAATCCGTTCTACGAGTATTTTGATCAGATCCTTGATATATGCGAGGAATACGATGTGACAGTATCACTTGGAGATGCATGTCGTCCGGGATGTCTTGCGGACGCAACGGATGTATGTCAGATAGAGGAGCTTGTCAGACTTGGAGAGCTGACAAAGCGCGCGTGGGATCATAATGTACAGGTTATGGTTGAGGGCCCTGGTCATGTGCCACTCAATCAGATTGCAGCCAACATGGAAGTTCAGAAGACACTCTGTATGGGCGCACCATTCTACGTACTTGGACCTCTTGTCACAGATATAGCACCGGGATACGATCACATCACAAGTGCCATAGGCGGAGCGGTCGCAGCCATGAACGGCGCAGCATTCCTCTGTTACGTCACACCTGCAGAGCACCTTGCCCTGCCAAATGTAGACGATGTCAAGCAGGGAATCGTCGCATCCAAGATAGCAGCCCATGCGGCAGATATAGCAAAGGGGATACCTGGAGCGAGGGATATAGATGACAAGATGGCGGATGCGAGACGTGTCCTCGACTGGGATGCACAGTTTGCATGTGCCATAGATCCTGAGACTGCAAAGGAGATCAGGGACAGCAGAAAGCCTGATGACGAGTACAGCGACACGTGCAGTATGTGCGGTAAATTCTGTGCTGTCAGATCGATGAACAAGGCGCTGTCAGGGGAATACATAGATATACTGTAATTACCAAGAAACTTAAAATATAAAAAGATCCGGCAGTATATGTCCATCTCGGCATGTACTGTCGTTTTTATATGCATAAAAATATATGGAAATAAGTACAAAAAAACGGGTGTTCAGCCGAAGATGTTTAATATTTTGCCTATTGTAATGCCGGGTGAACGAGTTTAGAATAAAACCGAAAACAGGAGTAAATTATAGAAAAGAAGGGAAAAAAGTGAACAAAGATCTTACTGTGGGAAGACCTGAATCCGTGCTTTGGAGATTCTGCCTTCCACTTTTTGGAAGTGTAATATTTCAGCAGCTTTACAACATAGCGGACAGCTTTGTGGCGGGGCAGTTCATAGGAGAAAATGCTCTGGCGGCGGTCGGCAACAGCTATGAGATAACACTTATTTTCATAGCATTTGCATTTGGATGCAATATAGGCTGTTCGGTCATAGTATCCCAGCTGTTCGGGGCAAAGAAATACAGCGAGATGAAGACTGCGGTCTGGACTACTCTCATAGCAAGCGCGGTACTTGTGGCGGTTCTCATGCTGGTTGGATTCCTGCTTGGAGAGAGACTGCTGGCACTTATTGATACCCCGGATGAGCTGATGAGAGATTCGCTTACTTATCTGAACATATACATATTGGGCGTGCCATTTTTGTTCTTCTACAACATAGCGACAGGAATATTCTCTGCGCTGGGCGACTCGAGAACACCGTTCATATTCCTTGCCATCTCATCGGTGTCCAATATAGCCGTTGATATACTGTTTGTAAAGACATTTGAGATGGGGGTAAATGGAGTTGCGTGGGCTACATTCATCTGTCAGGGCGTGAGCGCTGTACTTGCGATAATAGTTGTGTTCAGACGCCTGACAGCAGTTCGCACTGAGGGGAAGGTCCGTGTATTTTCGGGAAGCATGCTGGGCAAGATAGCAGTCATAGCCATACCGAGCATACTTCAGCAGAGCTTTATCTCAGTTGGAAATATAATTATTCAGAGCGTCATCAATGGATTTGGAGCCTCTGTCATAGCGGGCTATGCGGCGGCTGTAAAGCTCAACAATCTCGTCATAACGTCATTTACAACACTTGGAAATGGAATATCCAACTATACCGCACAGAATCTTGGCGCGGGTAAGATCGACAGGATAGGACAGGGACTTAAAGCTGGAATAAAACTCATATGGGGACTATGCATACCATTTGCGGTTTTGTACTTTTTCTTTGGTCGTTATGGCATGTATCCATTTATGGAGAACAGGACAGGACTTGCCCTTGACACGGGAGTCACGTATCTCAGGATACTGGCGCCGTTCTACTTTGTAGTATCGGCAAAACTTATAGCGGATGGAATACTAAGGGGAACAGGCATGATGGGCAGATTCATGACATCGACATTTACGGATCTGATACTCAGGGTGGTGCTGGCGATAGTGCTGTCAAGAGTTATAGGTTCCGCCACAGGAATATGGCTGGCCTGGCCGATAGGCTGGACTATAGCAACAGTCATGTCACTGTTATTCTGTGTGAATGGTATTAAGAAGCTGAAAAGAGAAAAAACAGGGAGGATATAATAGATGACAGATAAAATGACTCAGAAGAGCCATGAAGATATGAGTAAAGAAATAAACAAAGATGGTGTGGCGGTGCGTACACGGGGATATCATATATGGAGAGTTATATTCTGTATAATAGGCGTGCTGGGAATGCTGATGTTCATATATCCGGTGCTTAGAGGCTGTCATGTGAATATAGGAACCCTGCTGGGAACAGGCGTGTTTGCACTTCTCACATTGTATGGAGTATTCAGGGCAAAGATAGACAAATCTGTCAGAAAGCTTTGGGATAAAAAAGCAGGAAAGATATGCCTCAGTATCGTGCTTGCGCTTGTAACCATTGCTCTTGCCCTTGTTGTGGTCATCACGTATCACATGGTCTATGCGGCTCATGTAAAGCCTAAACAGGATGCCACAGTCGTGGTGCTCGGATGCGCGGTCAGAGGCGGCGGTCCAAGCCTTATGCTGAGAGAGAGACTTATAGCAGCACAGGATTATCTTGATGAGAACCCGGAGGCTGTATGTGTTGTGTCCGGTGGACAGGGCGCAGATGAGAGCATGTCGGAAGCTCAGTGCATGTATGAATACCTTACAGAGCACGGAATTGCTCCGGAGAGAATATATATGGAAGACAAGTCCACGTCCACAAGGGAGAACATAAAGTTTTCGGCTGAGATCATCAGACAGAACGGACTGCCGGACAAGATGAATATAGTGACAAATGAATTCCACGAGTACAGGGCAAAGCGTATAGCGGACAAACAGGGCATAGAGACGGGATCCATAGCCGGAAGCACTGCATGGTGGCTGCTTCCGACGTACTATGTCAGGGAGATGGCAGGCATACTGTATGAGTGGATCAGCGGCTGATACGTGGACAGGTGCGCTGCGAGGCGGACAAAGTGAATACAATGATCCGCCGGACACCCATGCAGGTATATTTGGTCGAAATGCACAGATAACCTTGAAAAAACCTTGTAATATTTCTTGAAAAATGCATGTAAAAACGTACTTCTAAATAGAAGAAATTATGTTATAATGGCTCTGTATGATACAAATACAGTATCCAGTTAAAAGGAGAATGAGATGAACAAATTAGAACTTCAGAAAAAAGCTGTAGAAGTTCGCAAGGGCATTGTCACAGGTGTATACAATGCAAAGAGCGGACATCCAGGCGGCTCATTATCAGCAGCAGACCTGTTTACTTATCTTTATTTCGAGGAGATGAATGTGGATCCTAAGAATCCTGAGGACGAGAATCGTGACAGATTCGTGCTCTCAAAGGGACACACAGCTCCGGGCTACTACGCAGCACTTGCGTTAAAAGGCTTTTTCCCAATAGAAGACTTAAAGACACTCAGACATGTTGGATCTTACCTTCAGGGACATCCTGACAAGAAGCACACTCCAGGAGTGGACATGTCATCAGGATCACTGGGACAGGGACTCTCAGTTGCAGTAGGTATGGCACTTGCAGCCAAGATGCAGGGCAAGGATTACAGAACATACTGTCTCTGCGGTGATGGAGAGATCCAGGAGGGACAGATATGGGAGGCAGCTATGTTCGCAGGACATAGAAAGCTTGACAATCTGTGCGTTATAGTAGATAACAACAATCTTCAGATTGACGGAACGGTTGAGGATGTATGTTCACCATATCCTATAGATGAGAAGTTCAAGGCATTCAACTTCCATGTTATCAATATCAATGGCAATGACTTTGACGAGATCGACAGGGCATTTGCTGAGGCAAAGTCCCACAAGGGTGAACCTACAGCGATCATCGCCCACACGATCAAGGGCAAGGGTGTATCATTCATGGAGGACAAGGCCGGCTGGCATGGAAAGGCTCCGAATGAAGAGGAGTATAAGATCGCCATGGAAGAACTTGAGAAGGAGGCTGCAGCATTATGATAGAGAATAAAGCAATCGCAACCAGAGAGAGCTATGGCAATGCCTTAGTAGAGATCGCAAAGGAGCACGATGATCTTGTTGTTTTAGATGCAGACCTTGCAGAGGCAACCAAGACAGTTATTTTTAAGAAAGCTTATCCTGAGCGACACGTTGACTGTGGCATCGCGGAGGCGAACATGGCAGGAATAGCTGCCGGAATGTCAACATGCGGATATGTTCCATTTATGAGTTCATTTGCAATGTTCGCTGCAGGACGTGCATTTGAGCAGGTGAGAAATACTATCGGATATCCACATCTGAATGTGAAGATCGGTGCAACCCACGCAGGAATCTCAGTAGGTGAGGATGGAGCAACACATCAGTGCTGTGAGGATATCGCACTCATGAGAGAGATCCCGGGCATGGTTGTCATTAACCCATGTGATGATGTAGAGGCAAGAGCAGCAGTGAAAGCTGCATACGAGTATGTTGGACCTGTATATCTCAGATTCGGAAGACTGGCAGTTCCAGTACTCAATGATGAGAGCACATACAAGTTTGAGATCGGCAAAGGGGTTAAGCTCAAGGACGGCAAGGACATATCTATCATAGCTACAGGACTTTGTGTATCTGAGGCTGTGAAGGCTGTGGATATGCTCGCTGCTGACGGTATAGATGCTGAACTCATCAACATCCACACTATCAAGCCTATCGATGAGGATATCATCGCTGAGACAGCTCAGAAGACAGGAAGAGTGTTCACAGTTGAGGAGCACTCCATCATAGGTGGTCTCGGAAGTGCTGTTGCAGAGGTGCTTGCTGAGAAGTGTCCTACAAAGCTGACAAGGATCGGTGTGAGAGATACATTTGGTGAGTCAGGCCCTGCAAATGAACTGCTTCACAAGTACGAGCTTGATGCAGAGGGTATCTACAAGCAGATCAAGGCTGCGCTGTAATCCTAATGTGATCATTTGGAGACATAACAGAGAACACAAGATAAATAGCTGATACTAAATATCTGTGAAAGATATAGAGAGTTATATACAGATGGGGGAGCCTGCCGGTGGCAGGCTCTTTCCATATATACATATGAACTGTCAGATGGGCGGTAGACACTGCAGGCATCCGGCAGATTCTGTGATTAACATACACAAGGGCTGAAGACCAGATGAAACTGGGAACTTTACAGAAAAGAGGTAGGAATCATATGGGCAGAGAGTATGTAGAGGAGCTTAAGAACCGCGTGCTGAATGGTGGAGCGGAGATCACATATGATGAGGCTCTAAAGCTTGCACATGAGGATCTGGATATACTGGCGGCTTCAGCAAATGAGATAAGAGAGCATTTCTGCGGAGACCGGTGCGATGTGTGCTCGGTCATAAGCGTGAAGGAGGGCAGATGCACAGAGAACTGCAGATACTGTGCACAGTCCAGGATAGCGAAGAAGGATGTACCTGAGATAAATCTTCTGGGTGAAGAAGCGGTTACTGAGGGTGCATCGATTGACTGTGGCAAGGGAAGCTTCAGGTACTGCCTTGTGGCTGAGGGCAGGAGACTTTCAAAGCGTGAGGTCGAGCTTGCTGAGAAAACGGTCAAGGATATACACGACAATGTGGATATCAACATATGCGCGTCATTTGGCCTGCTGGATCAGGAGGACTTCACGAAGCTTAAGGGTGCGGGACTATCGATGATACATAACAACCTTGAGACCTCTCCGGCATATTTCCCGGAGGTGTGTACCAGTCACACACAGGAACAGAAGAAGGCGACAATACGCGCTGCAAAGGATGCGGGACTCATGGTGTGCAGTGGCAGTCTGTTCGGCATGGGCGAGACACTTGAGGACAGGGTGGCACTTGCATTTGAACTCAGAGAGCTTGGCGTGGATTCGGTTCCGATGAACCTCCTCAATCCGAGGGAGGGAACGCCGTTCTATGACAAGACACCTCTCACTGAGGAGGAGTACGTCAGAACGATAGCGGTATACAGATTTGTCATGCCAAAAGTCATGATAAGGCTTGCGGCCGGAAGAGGAAGATATGAGGACAACGGCGAGGCTGCACTTGCAGCCGGGGCAAATGCGGTCATAAGCGGTGACTTCCTGACCACCGATGGCACATCATTTGACCTTGACTTTGACATGATAAGAAGAAACGGATTTGTCACGGACAGAAAACATTCATAGACATTAGTGGGTGCTCCGTGCGCAAGGCAATTGGATGAGAAGGATTAACTGCACGCAAATAAGAGAATATAACAGGCAGAATAAGTTTTAGAAGGAGAATTATATGAAGATTTATGACAGGATCATGGGACTTGGAACAAAGATGACAGACATGGATGCATCCACATATCAGGGCGCATTCATAGGCAAGATATCCTACACGGTGGACAGAGAGAAGGCAGAGGCTGCCGACAGTATCACATATGAGTATGGCGATGTGAAGGAGAATGCTTTCATGTACATACTCTCAATACTTGGTAAAGTAGATGGAGAGGAGACTCCTGTTGAGAAGATGACCATAACACTTGTAAAGGCGTCTGACAAGGAGAAGGATATCAAGAGAGTGGAGAAGGCTGAGTACGAGGATGAGAAGCCTTTCCATACATTTACAAAGGAAGAGGTATATGCATTCAGCAAGGAGACAGGAGACGAGAATAAGATCCACCTCACAGACCATCCTGTAGTCCAGGGAATGCTGCTCTTACGCACAGCAGCATGCGCACATGAGGATCTGAAGAGACTCGACGTCAAGTTCGTGGAGCCTTCATACGCAGAGGAAGAGCTCATGTGGGGCAGCAACGGAAGAGAGCTCGTGCTCTATGCAGATGGCTATGTAAAGGCTTCATTTAAGGTTGTGAAATAGTTTCCGCTAACGGACGATCATGATGATAAATACAAAATAGGCATCATACCTGATCAGGTATGATGCCTATTTTGTTGTTTGAATTCTGACTAGTTTATTCTTATGAAATCGGATCTTATATATCCGGTGTATTTCTTTGAGCCCTTGGTGTAAGTGACCTTATACCACGCATTCTTGCCGGAATATTTGCAGCCGCTGATCTTGACCTTTGATCCTCTGGCAAGTTCCCGGATGATACGTTTGTTGGTTCCTGCCCCTGCCCTGAGACGGACCTGGCTGTCAATGACTGTTCCGCTCAATGAGCTGGCTTTTGCGGGAGCTTTTGAAATGTCGCCATATACTATCGAACCATTGACATTCTTATATGCAAGAATCCTGTAGCCGAAGCCGCTCTTCAAAGCAGGAAGTATACAACTGGTTGTTTTGTAAGAGAATATTTTCTTTACTCTTGTGTATTTGTTATGGGCAATATCATATTTGTATATGATGTAGCCGGATACATTTGAAAGCTTCTGCCAGTGCAGACAGCGATACGAACCGAGAGGAGTATACTTAAATGAAGATGTAAAGGTTCGTGGCTTTGTACATTTGCTGAACTCCAGGCGGTTGCTGTACATGATCACACCGTTGTATTCATAATACGCCCTCACGCCGAATTTGTATGTTGTGGCGGGAGAAAGTCCGGTAAAGTTATAACTTCTGGATTCGTCGCCTATGCATCTTGCAATTCTGTCATATTTACCAGTGGACGTGTTGTATTTGTACACGAAATAGCCTGTGACTCCGGAAATCTTGCTCCAGCGGACATTAATGGAACTGGAAGTCCTGTCTGCTATTGCGGCCTGGGTAGGCATGTCCGGGGCGGTATCGAAGATTGGAGGTTCAGGATCTGTCGATGCAGTTACAGCCTCTGCATAGGTGGCGGTGCAGCTATATTCTTGCGAGTAAGCTCCGAATACAGTGCCGGTATTTAATTTATGGTATCCGCGCACCATGTAGGTATATTTTTTACCGCTGGTGAGACCGTTATCAGTGTAGGTCAGAGTGCCGGCCCCCTTTGTTGTTCCGATCGACACATATTTTCCTTCGGCCTCATCGTAACGCACTATCTGATAACCATATACCTCAGGAACCTTATTCCAGGTGAGGGTTATGGATGAGCTGGTCGATGACTTAAATGTGAGTTTTGTAGGTGCTGCCGGTGTATTTACATATTTGAAATCAAGATCCGTCGGATAGCTTATTCCGGCGACGGTTCCGTTGTCATCGTACTGCCAATATGAATGAGTGGCGGTCAGCGTGTCTGAATCGTTGTACTGCGCATTCCATATTGGGTATTTGTTGTTTATACTGGTGATGTTCATGTCATCGGTTATAACACTTTTGCTCGCATACAGCATGCCCACGTAGCCACTTGCTTCCACTGTACTGCAAAAAGTGTTGATGACCGTGGTGGCAGCGCTTTTGGACAGGTGCGCATTGTAGAGCCTGCCGGTCAGTCCACCCTCCCATGCGTATTCGTAGTCCATGACGATGGGAAGTGTAAGGTTGTAAGAGGATACGATGTTCAAGGTGTATGCCGCCTCCTGCCTGGCCTCGGTGGCGTTTATGGCCTGAGAGTAGAAGTACGCTCCGACATCAATCCCTGCCGCAGTTGCATTCTTGACATTCTCAGCAAATTTGGAGTCGACGAAATATGCACCTGAACCATAGTACCTTCCTCCAGCCCTGATAAAGGCAAATGTAACGCCGCTGGATTTTACCTTGCTCCAGTTGATGGAACCGTTCCACTCCGATACATCTATCCCCTTCATGACAGCGGAGTTCTTGAACTGGGATGCGTGTGTATATGTTGTCGATGAGAGCGTGGCAACACCATAAGGATTAGCGCTGTCTGACTGCTTTTGCAACTGCCTTATCGTCTCAGGATCGTTGCCGTAAATACTATATATGTGGTCGATCTCGGCATCGGTCAACTGAGTGTAGTCAAAGTTACCTTCATCCACAACCTCTTGAATCTCAGATCTGGTCGATGATGTTGAGATGGTGGAGGTGTCAGCCGCGTATACTGTGGCAGAGTGGAAGATATTATCTGCCGCAGTCAGTATAAATATTCCAAGGGAAATAATAAAAAGTTGTTTAGATAATCGTTTTATTCTCATGTAAGCCTCCTAATATAAATGTTACAATTATATTACAAAAAGATTATTAAAATATTATTAATAAAAGGCCTGCGTGAGAAAAATATAAAAAAATAGGGGAAAGCAGGAGATACAAAGTATGCATGCTTTTCCCTATTTTAATTGTATAAGTATAAGAATTACTTGACACGTATGAGATCAGATCTTATATAGCCGGTATATTTTCTGGAGCCTCTGGTGTATGTGACCTTATACCAGATATATCTTCCAGACTTTGCATAGCCGGAGATCTTGACTTTTGAACCCCTTGCAAGCGTTCTGACTACTCTGCTGTTTGTTCCGGCTTTTGCACGGAGGTTTACGCTGCTGTCAGTGATCGTTCCGGTAAGAGATGTATTCTTGATCGGTGCTTTTGAAAGTGCACCGTAGTATATCTTGCCGTTGTACTTCATGTAAGCGAGAACACGGTAACCGTAGCCTCTTCTGAGGTTAGGAACAAAACAGAAATTTGTCTTGTTGGATGTTATCTTCTTAACTCTTGTGTATTTGTTTGCCTTCTGATCATACTTGTATACGATGTAGCCGTCAGCGTATGACAGCTTTGACCACTGGAGGAATCTCTGCGATCCAAGTGGTGTGTATTTGAAGGATGATGTAAAGGTTGCCGGGAGAGTGCAGGAGCTGAAATCCTTGCGGTCACTGAAGCCTGTGAATCCATTCCGCTCTGTGTATGCTCTCACTCCAAATTTGTATTCTGTTCCGGCTTTAAGTCCTGTAAATGTATATGTTCTGTTGCTGCTTCCGCTGATACGTGCCACCTGCTCAAATGACTTGCTGGACGTATTATATTTGTATACCGTGTAGCCTGTGGCATCAGATATCTGTGTCCATCTTATGGTCACGGAATTGGCTGTCCTTGATGCGGTTGCAATCTGGGAAGGAACAGCAGGTCCGGTAAATCCGCTCGCTGCGCTGGCTGTCTCTGTGTAGTGGTATGTTCCATTTTTCTTGTAATATGCACATACCGTGTAGCTGTACTCAGTTGAATGAGGAAGTCCCTTGTGTGTGTATGTGTCAGTAGACTTGGAAGAGATCTTTGCAAGCCTTGTCCAAGTAGCATTGGATGGCTCCCATACATATACGATATATCCGTCAACATTTTCCTGCTTATTCCACTTCAGTGTAAGTGAGCTTGTGTAGGCTGAAGTGATCTTGAGCCCTGTAACCTCGCCTGGGTCGGTGGTTATGGTCTTGGCATCTGACAGAACGTGCCAGATGGTGTTGGTATCGGTTGTTGTGTATGCGCGTACCTTGTAGTTATATTTTGTGCCAGGATTGAGCTGGCTGTCGGTAACGTCGCAGTCGTCAGGAGAATTGGTCGTGGCAATCGTCTCGTAGCTGCCTGATGAACCGTTGCTTCTGTATACTCTGTATCCTGTTGCTGCAGGGATAGGTGACCATGAAAGTTTTACAGATGTAGGCGCTGTAACTGTAGCCGCAAAGTTCTCTATGGTATCAGCTATTGTAATACCGGTACACTCTGCTGAGTAGGTTCCGTAGATGGCTCCTGAGCTCAATTTGTAATATCCGCGTACCTTGTATGTATACTTTTTACCGTCCTGAAGATTCTTATCTGTAAATGTAGTCGTTCCGGCACCCTTGGCAGTTCCTACGGAGACGTATTTATCTTCGGAGCTGTCGTAACGCACGATCTGGTAAGCATAGACCTCAGGGATCTTCGTCCATGTCAGTGTGATAGTGGAGTCTGTGCACGCTGACTGTGTCAGAGATGAAGGCGCGGCAGGAGATTTGACATATCTGAAATTCATATCAGTTGCATTGCTGATTCCTGACACCTTGCCGACGTCGCTGTACTGCCAGTATGAATGTTTCACTGTGAGAGTGTCCGTGTCGTTGTACTGGGCATTCCATATAGGATATGACTGTGCGATCGAAGATGCGTTCATGTCGTCTGTGATGACAGTCTTGCTGGCGTAGATCATGCCTACGTAGCCCTTTGATTCAACTGCCGCACAGAATGCTTTTATGACATTTGTAGCTGCGCTCTTGGAAAGGTGGGCGTTGTACAGACGACCGCTCAGACCTCCATCTTCCCATGCGTATTCATAATCCATGACAACGGGATAAGTTATGTTGTAGCCTGAGATCAGGTCGGTAGTGTATTTGGCTTCTGTCTTGGCCTCCGATGTGCTGATGGCCTGTGAGTAGAAGTACACACCCACGTCAACACCTGCATTCAGTGCATTTTTGATATTATCCTTGTATGTAGAATCGATGAAATATTTTCCTGAACCGTAGTAGCGTCCGCCCACACGTATGAATGCGTAGGATATTCCTGCGGCTTTAACCTTTTTCCAGTTGATGTTGTCGCCGTTCCACTCGGATACGTCTATGCCCTTGATGACTTTGTAGCCATCAAACATGGAAGAGTGGGTATATCTGGCACTCAGCGTAGCTATATCGCCGGTGGCGTTGTAATCGGATTGACGCTGGAGCTGTTTGATGGTTTCGGGATCATTATTATACAACTCGTATATGTGATCGATCTCTGTACCGTCCAGCTCTGTGTAGTGGAAGTTTCCATCGTCCACCACCTGCTGTACATCCTCCCTCGTCGATGTAACGCTTATGTCGGACATGTCTGCGGCATAGGCTGTTTCGGGCACGTTGCCGGCAAATGCGAATACACTTATACCCAGAGCAGCGCCCAGAATTATCCTGGTAAATTTTCTGATAATCATGAATTCCTCCCGTTTTGTAAAAAGTTTTTAGCACAGTTTACATAATATAATGTACGCTATGAAAAGTCAATAAAACTACGCTGATTTGTTACGAATATATTACAAAATGCTTATTAAAATCCAGCTAAAACATAAAGCCTGAATGAAAAACAAGAAAAAAGTCGGTAAAGGTTGATGTTTTTCATATTAAATACATAAAGTCTATGTTATAATTAGCAGGCATATGAAATTTGGAGGACAATAACTGTTGGATGATAAAAAAAGAGTTGGATTTTTAGGCGCGCTGAAGAACATGTTCGTAGGTGTCGCAAAACCGGAAGCTTATTACAGAAATGGACGATTTGGACGGATGTCATCGGCGATGCTGATAACATTTATCATGAGCACACTGACTTATCTGGTGATATTCTTTATTCCATATAACCAGTTGTTTGGCGGCGGAAGGCTTGCGGACAGGATAGACCGGAATATGGAGGATTTTTCACTGACCGGAGATGGTTTTTACTACGATGGGACATTCGACTGGTCGGATGATGAGAACATGTCCTACATAAAGATCGACACATCGAAGACGAAAGTGGATGAAGCTGTTGCAAGAGACCTTGCTGCAGACGGCGGGTATCGTACCATATTCATCATATCAGCGGATGAGATACTCACATATAACTCAGGAAGAACACAGATCATAAGATGTAAGGATATATATGAATCCCTGAATGAGACATATGGATTCAAGGCTGTTACAAAGCAGGATGTGATCAATCTCATAAATAAGCTCGACACACCAGTGCTTGTGCTTGCATGGGTATTTCAGATAATTGTTGGATTTGTGCTCACGTTGTTCTGGTCACTGCTCATAACGGTGGCGGGACTGATAGCGGCATCCATGAAGAAGATCGAGGTATCATTTGGCACTATTTACAAATCTGCCATATATATAAGGTTATTATGGTATTTCCTCATGATGGTCATTGCAACATACATATGGCCGGCGAAGAGAACGATGGGGATGCTGGCGCTTTTCATATCTGTGATATACATATTTGCCGCTGTATCGCAGTATCATAAGAATAACCCGGATGACGATCCACAGGAAGGTCCGGCACAGGTGGAACAGAATGATCTGGCACAGGAATTTGCCCAGTATGAGCAAAGGTAAATAATTAAAGAAGACACATTCAAATACAATATATACAAACAGTAGGAGGAGTATTCATATGAATTTGAGAAAGACAAAGATAATTTGTACATTGGGACCGGCGACGGACGATGATGAGGTGCTCAGAAAGCTCATGATCGAGGGTATGGATGTTGCCAGATTCAATTTTTCTCATGGTGATCATGCCCAGCACAGGAAGAACAAGGACAGAGTGGAGAAGCTTCGTGAGGAGCTTGGACTTCCGGTTGCAACACTGCTTGATACTAAGGGCCCGGAGATAAGGGTTGGGGACTTCAAGGAGGGCAAGGTTGAACTCGTAGAAGGACAGACATTTACACTGACGACAGAGGATGTGGTGGGCGACCAGGCAAAGGTATCCATTACATACAAGAATCTTGTGAACGATGTCAAGCCGGGAGATACCATACTCATCGATGACGGCCTTATAAATATGAAGATAGAGAAGGTTACTGATAAAGATATCGTGTGCCGCGTGGAGAATGGCGGACCTGTATCAAACCACAAGGGTGTAAATGTTCCAAGAGTTAACCTCACCATGCCATACATAAGCGATGTAGACAGGGCGGATATAATCTTTGGTATTGAGAATGATTTCGATTTCATCGCTGCATCATTTGTAAGATCAGCCGACGATATACTTGAGATCAGGAAGATCCTTGACGAGTATGAGTGTGACAATATCAATATCATCGCCAAGATTGAGAATATGCAGGGCGTTGACAATATAGACGACATAATCAGAGTGTCCGATGGAATCATGGTCGCAAGAGGAGATATGGGTGTTGAGATACCTCTTGAGGATGTGCCTATCATCCAGAAGATGATCATCAAGAAGGTATACAATGCGGACAAGCAGGTCATAACAGCTACACAGATGCTTGACTCTATGATGGTACATCCAAGACCTACCAGAGCAGAGGCGACAGATGTTGCAAATGCCATATATGACGGAACAAGTGCAATCATGCTCTCAGGAGAGACCGCAGCGGGCAAGTATCCGGTTGAGGCTCTTCACACCATGAAGACCATCGCAGAGAGAGCAGAGCGAGACATAGATTACAACAAGAGATTCTTCAACAGGGATGCGGTGCAGAATCCTGATATAACGAGTGCTATATCACATGCGACATGTACAACGGCCATAGACCTTGCAGCGGCAGCCATCATCACTGTTACCAAGTCAGGAAAGACAGCGAGAATGCTCTCAAAGTACAGACCAAAATGTCCGATCATCGGATGTACCCCTGTTAAGAAGGTTGCCAGACAGATCAATCTTTCATGGGGAGTTCAGCCTCTTCTTATAGGTGAGGAGAACAACACTGACGATCTCTTCGAGCATGCTGTTGATGCGGCAAAGAAGCACGGCTATGTTAAGGACGGTGAGGTGACTGTAATCACCGCCGGAGTCCCACTTGGTGTGACCGGCACGACAAACCTGATAAAGGTACACGTTGTAGGACATATCCTTGTAAAGGGCTTCTCTATAAATGAGAGATCTGCAACCGCACCGCTCTGTGTATGCGAGTCAGAGGATGAGCTCATCAAGAACTATAAGGATGGAGACATAATCGTCATAAATGAGACCAGCAACAGGATCATGGATCAGCTCAAGACTGCATCTGCGATCGTGTGTGAGAAGAACGGGGGCAATTCACATGCTGCCATAGTCGGACTCAGCCGTGACATACCTGTTATCCTGGGCGCACAGAACGCAACTAAGATCCTTAAGTCGGGCTCTATAGTTACTGTAAATGGCGAGGATGGAGTTGTAATTTCAAACTAGTACATGTAACAAATATGTAACAAAAAATAAATACAAACGTATAAAACAACGCCTCCTGTGTTGACAAATGTAATCATTATTGCTATACTACAATAGATTTGTAACAAAGATGTAATAATTGTTGCGTTAAGATCAGCACAGGAGGTTTTTTATAATGTCTAAAGCAAAGTCATTTAAGAAGACTATAGTTGTTGCTGCAGCGGCAGGAATGATGATCACCACTTCCATAGGAACGGTGAGCGCGGGACAGATATACAGCGATTCAACTGTAGGTATTTCATCTGCATTTGACAGATATGCTAACACCCTTGCGGGCAATGATAAAAACGCAGGCGATGCTGCAAAGGCGGCAACGTCCACAGATGCACAGAAGACTACAGCATCCGCAGGAAAGAATGCTGCGGAGACCAAGAAGGACAAGACAAGCGAAGAGAACAAGGTGAAATATCCTGATTTCAAGGATAAGTGTCTTGTTGCCACCGAGGATTATGTGAATATAAGATCGGGAGCCGGAACTGATTCAGATGTAGTTGGTATCATAGGGAACAATGGAATAGCAACCATAGAGAAGAAGGGCAAGGAGTGGACCAAGGTCACATCAGGTGACTGTACAGGATACATAAGGAATGACCTGCTTCTTTTTGGAGATGATGCGGGAGCCTATGCCGAGGCGAACTGTCCGAAGCAGGTAACTGTCAATACAGAGACACTCAACGTAAGAACAGAGGCTGATGTGAACTCCGACTGTATAACACAGGTTGGATCAGGCCAGAGCTTTGATGTCATATCACAGGATGACAAATGGGTGCAGATAGCACTTGACGACGAGACGAATGGTTATGTCAGCACTGAATTTGTAGATGATACATATGCATTTGCAACTGCCAAGTCCATGGAGCAGATCCAGGCAGAGCTTGATGCGAAGGCTGCGGAAGAAAAGGCGGCAGAGGAGCAGGCAAGACAGGAACAGGAGAGCGCAGACGAGGCAGAAGCTGAGGACGCATCAGATGACAGCCAGAGCACAGAGGATGATTCCTACACGCCAGATCAGCCGGATACAGATTCTGCAGATCAGTCATCGGATACATCAGACGACACATCATCTGACAGCAGCGATTCAGACGATTCACAGAACAATGTAGTGGCACCGAGCGGCCAGACAGGAATAGACCTTGCGAACTTTGCAACACAGTTTGTGGGTAATCCATATGTATATGGCGGATCGAGCCTTACGGATGGAGCTGACTGTTCAGGCTTTGTCATGGCTGTATACGCTCAGTTTGGATATTCACTTCCACACTCAGCGGGAGCACAGTCACAGTATGGAACAAGAGTAGACACTTCAAGTCTTGAGCCTGGAGACATACTTTTCTATGGAGACAGCTCTATAGAGCACTGCGCTATATATATCGGAGACGGAATGATAGTACATGCCAGCACAGAGGAGACCGGTATCAAGATATCCTCTGCATTCTACAGAGATCCGCTCTGTGCAGTCAGAATCATAGGACAGTAGACAAGCTGTATATAATAGGGTATAATGAATACATTGAAGCGCACATGGTATACATGTGCGCTTTTTTGTGTAAAATGGCGAAAACATGACAGCGAAAATAAATAAAGTTGTCAATATGCACATAAAAATACGTCAAATATATTGAAAAAAAGACTCGTTGTGGTATAATGGTCATATCAATTTGGATCATATCCAAAAAAGAAGGAGTTGGGCATCATGAATTACATAATCAGCGGTAAGAACATTGAAGTTACAGAAGGACTTAGAAATGCAGTACAGGACAAGCTCTCAAAGCTTGAGAAGTACTTTGCGGCTGATACTGGCGCACAGGTCACATTCAGCGTTGAGAAAGATAGACAGAAGATAGAGGTAACGATTCCTATGAAGGGACATATCATCAGAGCCGAGCAGGTGAGCGATGACATGTATGTTTCGATCGATCTCGTTGTAGAGGTTATTGAGAGACAGGTTACCAAGCATCGTAAGAAGCTCATTGACAAGGAGCAGAATGTAGCATACCTGAACGATGCATTTGTCGACGAGGACGTTGAGGATGATGACGATATCAAGATCGTGAGAACTAAGAAGTTCGAAGTAAAACCTATGTATCCAGAGGATGCATGTATCCAGATGGATCTGCTTGGACATAATTTCTATGTATTCAGGAATGCAGAGTCAGATGAGGTCAATGTCGTATACAAGAGAAAGGGCGGCACATACGGAATCATCGAGCCTGAATATTAAGATCAGATATTGGCAAAGGCACAGTTAATATAAGTGCCGATGATAATTGAATATAGTATTTTAAAGGAGACTTTCGGTTATAGAAGGTCTCCTTTTTGCTTGATATAAATGTCATATGATGTTAGAATGTACCCTGAATAACGATAGCTAGGAGGTCAAAAACAACATGGGTTTGTTTGAGAAAATATTTGGAACGCACAGCGAGAAGGAATTGAAAAAGATCAATCCTATAGTTGATGCGATAGAGGCACTCGACGAGAAGATGCAGGCACTTTCAGATGAAGAGCTGAGGGGCAAGACACAAGAGTTTAAGGACAGACTTGCTGCCGGCGAGACGTTAGACGATATATTGGTAGAAGCATTTGCGGTTGTGAGAGAGGCTGCATACCGTGTACTTGGAATGAAGCATTACAGGGTACAGCTCATAGGAGGAATAGTTCTCCATCAGGGAAGAATCGCAGAGATGAGAACGGGAGAAGGAAAGACACTTGTATCAACACTTCCTGCTTATCTGAATGCCCTTGAAGGAAAGGGTGTCCATGTTGTAACTGTCAACGACTACCTGGCAAAGCGAGATGCTGAATGGATGGGGCAGGTGCATGAATTCCTCGGACTTAAGGTCGGAATCATACTCAACAGTTCCACAACAGACGAGAGACGTGAGGCGTATAACTGCGATATTACATATGTTACCAACAACGAGCTCGGTTTCGATTACCTGAGAGATAACATGGTAATCTACAAGGAGAAGCTTGTTCTGAGAGATCTTCACTACTGTGTAATCGATGAGGTGGATTCAGTCCTTATCGATGAGGCACGTACTCCTCTTATCATATCCGGTCAGAGCGGCAAGTCCACAGAGCTCTACAAGATGTGTGATTACCTTGCGAGACAGATGAAGCGAGGTGAGGGTGATGGAGAGATATCCAAGATGGATATGCTCATGAAGACAGAGATAGAGGAGGATGGAGATTTCCTTGTAAATGAGAAGGACAAGTACGTCATGCTCACTGCAAATGGTGTGAAGATGGTAGAGCAGTTCTTCCATATTGACAACCTCTCAGACCCTGAGAACATGGAGATCCAGCACAATATCATCCTGGCACTCCGTGCACATAACCTCATGTTCAGAGACAGAGATTATGTGGTGAAGGATGATGAGGTACTCATCGTTGATGAGTTTACCGGACGTATCATGCCCGGACGTAGATTCTCAGATGGTCTGCATCAGGCTATAGAGGCAAAGGAGAATGTAAAGGTCAAGAGAGAGAGCAAGACTCTTGCAACGATCACATTCCAGAACTTCTTCAACATGTTTGACAAGAAGGCAGGTATGACAGGTACAGCCCAGACAGAGGAAGAGGAGTTCAGAGAGATCTATGGAATGGACGTTGTTGTCATTCCTACGAACAGACCTATACAGAGAATAGATCAGCCGGATTCTATATTTAAGACTAAGAAAGAAAAGCTCAATGCGATTGTTGAGCAGATTAATATAAGTTACAGAAAGGGCCAGCCGGTGCTTGTCGGTACGATCAATATCGACGCATCAGAGGAACTCAGTCATATGCTGTCCAAGAGAAAGATACCTCACAAGGTGCTCAATGCCAAGTTCCACGAGCTTGAGGCTGAGATAGTTGCAGACGCTGGACAGAAGAATGCGGTAACCATCGCGACTAACATGGCAGGACGTGGTACTGATATCAAGCTCGGCGAGGGTGTTGCAGAGCTCGGAGGACTCAGAATCATCGGTACAGAGAGACACGAGAGCAGACGTATCGATAATCAGCTCCGTGGACGTTCAGGACGACAGGGAGATCCGGGAGAGTCAAAGTTCTATCTGTCACTGGAAGATGATCTGATGAGACTTTTCGGATCAGAGAGAGTTATGTCAGTGTACGATACCCTTAAGATACCTGAGGGCGAGGAGATAGAGCATAAGACTATTTCCAACTTCGTAGAGAAGGCACAGAAGAAGATCGAGGGTAACAACTTTGCCATAAGAAAGAATCTTCTTGAGTATGACCGTGTTAACAACGAGCAGAGAGAGATTATTTACAAGGAGCGTAGACGAGTTCTTGACGGCGAGAACATGCACGAGGTTATCCTTAAGATGATAAAGGATGATATAAATGCAGCAGTAGATCAGGTATGCTCATCAGAGACAGCACCTGAGGATTGGAATCAGGTAGAGCTGGATGACATGATAAGGGGCATAGTTCCATTTGCTGAGCCGGTTACACTTACCGAAGAGGAAATCAGAAAGGCAGATATCAGCGAGCTTAAAGACAGACTGTACAATGAAGCTCTGGAACTCTATGCTGCCAAGGAGAAAGAAATCGGCGATCCTGATCAGATGAGAGAGATCGAGCGAGTTATCCTTCTCAAGACTATAGATAGAAAGTGGACAGACCATATCGACGACATGGATAACCTGAGACAGGGAATCGGACTCAGATCCCTTGGACAGAGAGATCCTGTTGTAGAATACAAATTTGCAGGATATGATATGTTCAACGACATGACAGCAGCGATCCGTGAGGATACCGTTAAGCTTCTTCTCAGAATAAAGGTTGAGCAGAAGATCGAGCGTGAAGAGGTGAACAAGGTTACAGGAACCAACAAGGACGATACCGTTTCAAAGGGACCTGTAAAGAAAGCCAAGAAGATTGGAAGAAATGATCTCTGTCCATGCGGAAGCGGTCTGAAGTATAAGAACTGCTGTGGCAAGAATGCATAAATAAGTTATACAGGAGAAGCTTAGTGATAGAGTTGGATGAGTTCAGGGCGGCGATGGCCTCCTACAGGGAGCCTTTGGAGGAGGTCAAGTCATCTCTGGATATTGAGAATAAAACAGACAGAATAGCAAAACTTAATTATGAGATGGAACAGCCAGATTTCTGGGATGATATCGACAGATCCCGTGAGGTATCAAAGGAACTGAAGGGACTTCAGGATCTGGTTGACAACTATAAGAAGCTTGAGAATGACTATGTGGACATAGATACACTGATCCTGATGGCGGAGGAGGAGAATGATCCGAGTCTTGTGCCTGAGATAGGGGAGCAGATAGATATATTTACGAAGGAATTTGAGGAGTACAGGATAAATCTTCTCTTCACTGACGAGTTCGATGACTGTAATGCGGTACTCACTCTTCATTCGGGAGAGGGCGGAACAGAGTCCTGTGACTGGGCGAGTATGCTGTACAGAATGTATACCAGATGGGCAGAAAAGCACGGCATGAGTGTTGAGGTGCTCGATTTCCTTGAGGGAGATGAGGCTGGTATAAAGTCTGTCACCATTCAGATAAATGGACAGCATGCATATGGATACCTCAAGTCAGAGAAGGGAGTTCACAGACTTGTCAGGATATCGCCGTTTAATTCAGCGGGCAAGAGAATGACTTCGTTTGCATCCTGTGATGTCATACCGGATATAGAGCAGGATCTTGAGGTCGATATCAGGGATGAGGATATAAGAATAGATACCTACAGATCGAGTGGTGCAGGTGGTCAGCATATCAATAAGACATCATCGGCCATAAGAATCACACATTATCCTACCGGTATAGTTGTTCAGTGCCAGAATGAGAGATCACAGCTCATGAACAAGAATAAGGCTATGCAGATGCTGAAGTCCAAACTTTATCTTTTGAAGAAACAGGAGAATCTGGAGAAGATTTCGGACATCCGCGGAGAGGTAACTGACAATGGTTTTGGAAGTCAGATAAGATCGTATGTGCTCCAACCGTATACCATGGTCAAGGATAAACGTACATCCTATGAGAATTCAAATGTATCGGCGGTTCTCGATGGAGATCTTGATGGATTTATGACAGCCTATCTCAAATGGGTGAATAAGGTTGAGGTGTAGCAGCACATGAGAGTCATTTGATGATAAGAAATTAGTCTTTGACAATGACGCTTTATACTGATAAAGTAATGACGTACTAAACTTGCATTATTATGCAGAAAAAGGAGATAAGAAGGAGATAAAAACATGGTGAATATAGCAGTATTAGGTTATGGTACAGTGGGTTCAGGAGTTGTGGAAGTGATTAACACCAACCATGATATTGTTAACAAGAGAGCTGGACAGGAGATAAACGTTAAGAGAGTGCTTGATCTCAGGGAGTTTCCTGGGGATCCTGTCGAGAACATTCTCACCCATGATTTTGAAGATATACTTAACGACGATGATATAAGCGTCGTTGTGGAGGTTATGGGAGGTGTTGAGCCTGCATATACATTTGTCAAGAAGTGTCTGCTTGCCGGCAAGAGTGTGGCAACCTCCAACAAGGAACTTGTGGCCGTTCATGGACCTGAGCTTATAAAGATTGCCAGAGAGGGCGATATCAATTTCTTCTTTGAAGCATCAGCAGGCGGTGGAATTCCTGTTATAAGACCACTTAACACATCCATAACTGCGGATGATGTTACGGAGATCACAGGAATACTCAATGGTACAACGAATTACATCCTAACCAAGATGGATAAAGAGGGGGCTGACTATGCGACAGTGCTGAAGCAGGCACAGGAGCTCGGATATGCGGAGCGCAATCCTGAGGCTGATGTAGAGGGTGGCGATGCGTGTAGAAAGATAGCTATACTTACATCTCTCGTATATGGCAAGAACCTGGATTACAACAGGATACATATGGAGGGAATAACCAGGATAACAACAGATGATTTCAAGTATGCGGATAAGATGGGTTACTCTGTAAAACTTGTCGGAACAACCAGAAAAACAGACGGCAAGCTATATTCATATGTTGCCCCGGTCATGCTTCCACATGACAATCCGCTGGCAAAGATAGATGATGTATACAATGGCATACTTGTACATGGTAATGCACTTGACGACGTAATGTTCTACGGCAAGGGCGCCGGAAAGCTTCCAACAGCGTCTGCGGTTGTATCAGACGTTATTGATGCAGTGAAGAATGCGGGAAGACATGTTCCTATCATATGGGAGGACGAAGAACTTGAGATGGGTACATTTGCGGACTCAGAGAGCAGATTCTTTGTCAGAACAGATGAGAAGGATGAGGCTGCCATCAAGGCGGTATTTGGTGATGTTGAGTATGTCGATTCTGATCTCGATGAAAAGGCATTTGTTACAGCAGTGATCACAGAGGGTGAATTTGAGGCATGTTGCAATAAGATTGGTGTCAAGAGTGCTCTTAGAGTGCTGGATTAGTACAATATTATTCAATGACCTTGCAATCCTAGTCGAATTGCGGTATTTTACAAAAGGCTTATTTCTTTTTACCGGACCGCTCCGGTGAAGAGTTAAATATACAAATTTTCAAATGAGCGATCAGGAGGACAATATGTTAATAGTAAAGAAGTTTGGTGGTACTTCTGTTGGAAATACCGAAAGAATCTTTAACGTGGCCAAAAGATGTATTGAGGACTGGCAGAGGGGGAACGACGTAGTCGTAGTTCTGTCTGCGATGGGTAAATACACAGATGAGCTGATAGATATGGCTAAGCAGGTAAATGAGAATCCACCTAAGAGAGAGATGGATATGCTTTTTACAATAGGTGAACAGATGTCCGTATCGCTTATGGCTATGGCTATGAATTCTCTTAAAGTTCCTGCAATCTCTCTGAATGCATTCCAGGTGGCAATGCATACAACTTCAGTGTATGGCAATGCGCGTCTGAAGAGAATCGATGTTGAGAGAATAAGACATGAGCTGGAGCAGAGAAAGATAGTTATTGTCACAGGATTCCAGGGAATTAACAAGTATGACGATTACACAACTCTTGGTCGTGGTGGTTCAGATACAACGGCTGTTGCACTTGCAGCGGCACTTAACGCTGATGCGTGTGAGATATACACAGATGTGGATGGAGTATATACAGCAGATCCACGTAAGGTAAAGACCGCACGTAAGCTGGATACGATAACATACGATGAGATGCTTGAGCTTGCTACACTTGGAGCAGGCGTTCTGCACAACCGTTCAGTTGAGCTTGCAAAGAAGTTCGGCGTTCAGCTGGTTGTTCGTTCAAGTCTCAATTTTTCAGAGGGTACAATAGTTAAGGAGGATACTGGAATGGAGAAGATGTTAGTTAGTGGAGTTGCAGCGGATGCAGATTCAGCGAGAGTGGCAGTTGTAGGATTAGAGGACACACCGGGTGTTGCATTCAAGCTTTTCAACCTGCTTGCAAAGAATGACATCAATATAGATATGATACTGCAGTCAGTAGGAAGACATGGAACAAAGGATATTACATTCACATGTAGTGATGAGAATGCAGACAAAGCAGAGGAGATCATCAAGAACAACATAGGCAAGTTTGAGAGCATAGATGTCAACAAGAATGTTGCAAAGGTTTCTATCGTTGGTGCAGGAATGCAGTCAAATGCAGGTGTTGCAGCCAAGATGTTCGAGGCTCTCTATGATGAGAATATCAACATCAGAATGATCTCAACATCAGAGATCAGAGTTACAGTTCTCATCGACGAGCAGTATACAGAGCGTGCAATGAACGCGATCCATGACAAGTTCGCACTCGGCGATCGTTAATTCTAACAGAATCATATGAAGTTCTGTTCTGCAGGACCTTACAATATACGCCGGGGGAAACTCCGGCTTATATTATCATAAGGGGGAACCGCCGTTAAGGCGGGGGATTCCTTATGATGAAGCAGACGCCGCGCGGAGCGCCTTTCATGCGTCTGCACCCGTAGATAAGGGGGATATAAAAGAAGTTGAAAGGAGTCAGGGTATGAAGAGAACAGATTACATATCGTGGGATCAGTATTTTATGGGCATTGCGATGATGTCGGCAGAGAGAAGCAAAGACCCGTCAACGCAGGTTGGCGCGTGTATAGTGGACAAGAACAACAGAATTCTGTCCATGGGATATAATGGTATGCCGGCAGGATGCGACGATGACACAATGCCGTGGGGAAAGTCTGGAGCCCCGCTTGACAACAAATATTTCTATGTATGCCACGCGGAGCTGAACTCTATTCTTAATTACAGAGGCGGCAATCTCAAGGATGCGATCATATATTCTACTCTGTTCCCGTGCAATGAATGTGCCAAAGCTATTATTCAGTGCGGTATAAAGGAAGTAGTGTATATGTCAGACAAGTATGCGATGACAGAGAGCACCATAGCCTCCAAGAAAATGTTTGACATGGCTGGTGTTGCATACAGACCATTTGAAGCAAAAGGCAGGAAGATCACGCTCAATCTTTAGAGTTAACAGAATAGTTCCGGAATACCGGAAAGAACACATATGTATGACAGACAGGAGAGAATATGGTCATAGAGAGTAATAGCAAGGAAGAAACCTACAATGCAGGAGTGCAGCTTGGACAGAATGCAGCTCCTGGCCAGGTGTACTGTATATATGGAGATCTGGGAGTTGGCAAGACGATAATATCCCAGGGGGTGGCAGCTGGACTTGGAATCACTGAAGTGGTGAACAGCCCTACTTTCACTATTGTGAAGGAGTATGACGAGGGCAGATTGCCTCTGTATCATTTTGACGTGTACAGGATCGGCGATGTGGACGAGATGGATGAGATAGGCTACAATGAGATGGTGTATGGAGATGGAGTATGTCTTATAGAGTGGGCTAACCTCATTGAGGAGATATTACCTGGCACATACACCAGAATCGATATAGAGAAGGACCTTTCAAAGGGCCTTGATTACAGGCGTATTACGATAGAAGAGAGGCATGATCAGATATGAAGATCTTAGCATTTGACAGCTCAGGACTTGTGGCGAGCGTTGCCATAGTCGAGAACAATAATTTGATAGCTGAATATACAACCAACTACAAGAAGACACATTCCCAGACACTGCTTCCTATGCTGGAAGAGATCGTGAAGATGACAGAGACGGACAAAGAGAGCTTTGATGCGTTGGCTGTTGCTGCAGGACCGGGATCATTTACAGGACTCAGGATAGGCTCAGCGACGGTCAAGGGACTTGCACTTGCATGGAATATACCGGTTATTGCGGTGCCGACACTTGAGGGGCTTGCATACAATGTGTGGGGAACTGACAGACTTATCTGCCCTATCATGGACGCGAGAAGAAAACAGGTGTATACGGGACTTTACAGTTTTAACAGTGATGACAGGCTTGAGACGATAATGGATCAGACTCCTATGGATATTGCCGACCTTATAGACCAGCTCAATGAGAGAGGGGAAAAGGTTATATTTGTGGGAGATGGAATAGATGTGTATGCTGATGTTTTGAAAGAGAAGATGACGGCAGACTATGCGTTTGCTCCGGCACACATGAATAAGCAGAGAGCTGGCTCGGTGGCAGCCGCAGCCCAGGTGAGATATGCAGCCGGACAGTATGAGGAGGGGGATACATTTGCTCCTGAATATCTCAGACAGTCACAGGCAGAGCGGGAGAGAGCTGAAAAGGCAAAACTGGAGAATGATGGACATGAATAGTTGCTTTTTTCATGTACGCCCGAGACTGGCAGATATGAAAGACCTGGCCGGGATAGCTGCACTTGAGATGGCGGTGTTTTCGCATCCGTGGAATGAGGAGATGGTGTCCTCATCTATACAGGGGACATACGATCATGTCAAGATCCTTGAGACTTCTGAAGGAGAAATCGCCGGCTATATCATATATTCGGCGGTGTGTGACAGTGCAGATCTGCTCAGGGTAGCAGTGAATGCCGGATCAAGACGTCGTGGCATCGGCTGTAAGCTGATGGAAGCCATGATCGATGACTGCAAGGACAGGAATGTGCAGAGCATATTTCTGGAAGTCAGGGAATCCAACGCTGCTGCGATAGCTATGTATGAGCAGTTTGGATTTATAAAAATTTCTACAAGAAAAAAATACTACGACTCACCGGTGGAGGATGGTCTGGTTATGCAAAAACAGTTGTAGTAATAGATATATGCAGAATATACAGTGCGTGGAGACCACATTTGCACGGCTGGAAAACATTGTCGGTATATTCTGTGAAGGATCTAGCTTATAATCAGACTCATAACAGGGCTGCATACAGTCGGACAGGAGATAAATATGAGTGAGATCAGATGTAATAGGTGTGGAAGGATAATTGTATTTGGAGATATGCATAACAAGGAGGATTACGTCCTTATTCAGAAGGAGTGGGGATATTTCTCGCGCAAGGATGGCAGAAAATACACACTCAGGATGTGTGAGGACTGTTACGACAGACTTGTAAATGAATGTGTCATACCTCCAAGGATAGATGATGTGACAGAGTATGCATAGAGTATGCATATAGACTCTGCCTTAGAAATGGAGATAGAAGATGATAGACGTATGTCTTTTGGGGACCGGAGGGATGATGCCGCTGCCATACAGGGCACTTACATCTCTCGTGGTCAGATATAACGGACACGAGATGCTGATAGACTGCGGAGAGGGAACCCAGACCTCAATGCGTCAGCAGGGCATGATAGGCTTTAAGCAGATAGATGTGATCTGCTTCACACATTTTCATGCAGATCATATAAGCGGATTGCCGGGGCTGCTGCTCACGATAGGCAATGCCGAGAGAACGGAGCCACTTCTTATGGTTGGCCCAAAGAGACTTGAGAAGGTAGTCAATTCCCTAAGGGTTATAGCGCCTGAGCTTCCGTTTGAGATCAGGTTCCAGGAGCTCTCGGAGGCTGAGGAGAGCTTTATGTGGGAGGATCTCAGGGTGGATGCATTCAGGGTGAATCACAATGTGACATGTTATGGATATTCCCTTTCGCTTCCAAGAACAGGAAAATTCAGCGTGGACAGAGCTAGAGAGAATGAGATTCCAATGAAATACTGGAATGGCTTGCAGAAGGGCAACACATACGAGGAGGATGGACACATATATACTCCTGATATGGTGCTTGGTCCTGACCGCAAGGGTCTGAAGCTCACATACTGCACAGATACCAGACCGACCCCCCTTATAGAGAAGTATGCAGCCGGATCAGATTTGTTCATATGCGAGGGTATGTACGGCGAAAAGGAGAAAGAGATAAAAGCCATAGAGCATAAGCATATGATGATGCAGGAGGCTGCGGCCATAGCGGCAAAGGCAGATGTGGGGGAGATGTGGCTTACACATTACAGTCCGTCGATGGCAAAACCGGCGGTGTTTATGGATGAGATAAGAGAGATATTCCCGAGAACTATTGCAGCAAAGGACAGGACGACAACAACGCTCAAGTTTTCGGAGGAGTAGAATAGATCGACAAAGGTGAGATGAATTATGGAGAAAGATGTAAAGATACTGGCTATAGAATCCTCATGTGATGAGACATCCGCAGCGGTTGTTGTGAATGGAAGAAACGTACTGTCAAATATAATATATTCACAGATAGATATCCATACACTTTATGGAGGCGTTGTGCCGGAGATAGCTTCGCGAAAGCACATAGAGAAGATTACACAGGTCATAAGACAGGCGCTCAAAGAGGCAGAGTGCACACTGGATGACATAGATGCGGTTGCAGTCACATATGGACCGGGGCTTGTTGGTGCTCTTCTCGTTGGCGTGGGAGCAGCCAAGGCCATAGCATTTGCAAAAGATATACCACTTGTTGGTGTGCATCATATAGAAGGTCATATAGCAGCGAACTATATAGAGAACAAGGAGCTTGAGCCTCCGTTCATGTGCCTTGTCGTGTCAGGAGGTCACACACATCTTGTAAAGGTAGTCGATTACGGCAAGTTTGAGATACTGGGAATAACCAGGGATGATGCGGCAGGAGAGGCATTTGACAAGGTAGCAAGGGCTATAGGACTGGGTTACCCGGGAGGACCGAAGATAGATCGTAAGGCGAAGGAGGGCAACCCTGACGCTATAGAATTTCCAAGGGCAAAGGTGGCAGAATCAGCCTATGACTTCAGCTTCAGTGGCCTGAAGTCCGCAGTGCTCAACTATATCAATCAGGCTCATATGAGAGACGAGCAGATCAATGATGCCGATGTGGCAGCATCATTCCAGAAAGCAGTAACGGAAGTGCTCACAGAGCATGCGGTTGCTGCGGCAAAGGAATACCATATGGATAAGATAGCCATAGCTGGCGGAGTTGCGTCCAATTCTGCTCTCAGAGCCAGCATGAAGGCGGCCTGTGAGAAGGCTGGGCTTACATTGTATCATCCATCGCCGATACTGTGCACGGACAATGCGGCCATGATAGGTGCGGCGGGATACTACGAATACATAAATGGAACAAGACATGGATGGGATCTGAATGCCATACCAAACCTCAAGCTGGGTGAGAGATAACCAGCCTGGTCAAGTGTGTGATGGTGTCAGACTACTACTAGGGAGAAGATGAACATGGGCGATGCGGATAATGCTGATTACAAGGAATCAAATATAGAAATCTTTGATACAGTGGATGAAGTAAAGGTCACGGCAATAGTCCTTGCAGCCGGAAAGGGCAGCAGGATGCACAGCGATATACCTAAGCAGTTTATGACGCTGGGGGATTATCCAGTACTGTATTATTCGCTCAAGGCCTTTCAGGACAGTTCGGTTGATGACATAATTCTTGTCACAGGTGAGGATTGTGTAGAATATTGCAGAAATGACATAGTAGACAGGTACAACATCACCAAAGTCAGGAAGATCGTGACCGGTGGGGCAGAGCGCTATGACTCCGTACATAATGGACTTATTGCGGCGGATGGTGCGAAGTATGTACTCATCCATGATGGTGCGAGACCATGCATAACCCAGAAAATCATCACAGATTCCATAGATGCAGTAAAGATATATTCTGCGTGTACAGTAGGTGTACCCGTGAAGGATACCATCAAGATAGTAGATGAGGATCAGATGGGAGTGGATACTCCTGATAGATCCAGGCTGTGGCAGGTTCAGACTCCACAGAGTTTTAACAGGGAACTTCTGCTTACCTGTTATGATGGACTGGCGCATGACAAATGTCAGGTTATAACGGATGACACAATGATAGTGGAGCGTTATAGCAGCGTCAGAACGAAGGTGATAATGGGGGCGTATGAGAACCTGAAAATCACCACTCCTGAGGATTTAAAAATTGCTTCGAATTTTTTGAAAAAAGATGTTGACACAAAGATGGTAAAGTGATAATATGTACAAGTCGCCGGTTGATGGCGACAAACAAAAACAACTTGGAGAGATATCGAAGCGGTCATAACGAGGCGGTCTTGAAAACCGTTTGTCCGAAAGGGCGCGAGGGTTCGAATCCCTCTCTCTCCGCTGGCTTTCATACATAATGAAAGTTCAAGCGCTTGATACTGGAGAAGTACCCAAGCGGTTGAAGGGGCTCCCCTGGAAAGGGAGTAGGCCGTTAATAGCGGCGCGAGGGTTCAAATCCCTCCTTCTCCGTTAGACATACTTAGTATCAGAGCTATATAAGAACCTTGAAAAATTAACAACATGACAACCCTGAAATTCCAAACAAGAATTTCAAGAACGTCGGATCAGAGATGATATCAAAGATCTAACAAACCAATAACAGTAAAGATGGTTAGGAAAAATACAAGCTAGTATGATTTCTGACATAGGATTTACAAACTTTTTAATGAGAGTTTGATCCTGGCTCAGGATGAACGCTGGCGGCGTGCTTAACACATGCAAGTCGAACGATTGAAGCTGGAGCTTGCTCCGGCCGATTTAGTGGCGGACGGGTGAGTAACGCGTGGGTAACCTGCCTCATACAGGGGGATAGCAGTTGGA